>DBPZ01000116.1:31268-77731 GCA_002305655.1 Lentisphaeria bacterium UBA1407
TCCGACCCCGTCCGACTAGGGTTGTGCCGCTTTTAGCCTCTTGAGTTGGATTGTAGGTTCCCTCCCGCAAAAAAATAGGGGCGAAAGATTTTTTGTCCCTACTGCATGGTCAGAATTTTCTTGGATCTTCTCTTACCTGACGTTAACCATCACATTGACGACCTTGATCGGCCGTTCTGCTTTTCCTCGTCTGACTCGACGGTATTCCAGAATGACTCGTCCTTGGTAGCGGTCGCGTCCCGTGATCTCGATTTCGGTGCATCTCATCGAACGCTTGTTCTTGTGTCCGTGGAGATATACCTTGTCGTTGTAATCATTGTCAATCTGGACATAGAGCTTGTCGTCATCATAGAGCGCATGCCATTCATAGCCATCTCGCGCCTTGCTTTCCAGGTAGAACTCGATTTCACCGCCATCGCGACGAAGCTTGACAAAGCAATCGTTCGGCAATTGCTCCAACGAATAGAAATACTCGTGCTCCAGTTCCATCGGGCGGGGAGGTGGTGGTGGCAGCGGAGCAGCAACCACAGCAGGCTGGGCGGGGGGAGTGACAACCACAGGCTGGGCTTCGGGTGCGACAACAACGGGCTGGGGAGCGGGAGCGACGGGCTGGGGAACAATAGGCGTGACAAGTATCGGCTGGGGAGCGACAATAGCAGTACCGGCGACCAAGACTTGGCAACGAATCGTAGCTTGGGGGGCGGATTCCTTGTCGCCCGCGCGGCACAACACGAAATCAACGATTGTTTCGCCAGGGACATTGCCGATGATTTGTGCGGTCATCGCACCGACCATTGTCGGAGCACCACCTGTCGTTTCCTGCAGTTGGTGGGTCATGATCACTTGGAGAGCAGGATTTGACAACCGTGCCGTCCACAAATATCCGCTCAAGAGACTTTCCTCCAGGGTCAGGGTTTTGTTCTCGCCTTGCTTCATCGATATTTGAAGTTGAACAGGCAACGCCGCCAAAGCAAAACTTTCGCCGCCTTGCAAGGCAATGATCTGGGAAAACAGGGACAAAACACTGCACATCAGCATCATTACAATCAACTTCTTCATCAATTCAACTCCTCTTGCTTATGACTTAATCCTCGACCTGCAAAACTGGTCCTAATGCCAAACGAAAACCTATGTAGTCACGATGCAACGTGGGGGTCACGAAATTCCTGCACGCCGAACGGCAATTCTTCGCAGGCTCGTTCCAGGCGCCACCGCGACGAACGCGGCGCGACCCCGTCTCCGGACCAATAGGATCAACGACTTTCTTGCTGCCCTTCGGATACTCTCCGAACTTGTCATGGCACCATTCCCATACATTGCCATGCATATCGTAGAATCCCCAGGCATTCGGCTTCATCAACCCAACGGGATGAGTAGCGCCATTGCTGTTGTCGCCATACCATCCCAATGCCGCCAAGTTCGGGCAAGCCCTTTCTTCCGCCTCCAGGTTCGTACCATCATTGAATGCGGTTTCTGTTCCTGCACGGCAGGCATATTCCCACTCGGCCTCGGTAGGCAACCTGTAAACATATCCATCGGGAAGCCGTCCTGCATGGCGTTCACGGCGGGTCAACGCCTTGCACCACGCCACGGCTTCATCCCAATTGACGTTCTCGACGGGATGGCGACCGCCACGGAATCGACTGGGATGGCAGGGCAAACCGCATTTGGAAGCCAATTGGGCAAATGCCGATTGATGCAGCGCGTACTTGCATAACCAGAATCCATTGCTCAATGAGACCAAATGTTGGACTTCCGTCTCCGAACGCCCCTTCTCGGCACCGCCGACTACCGGCCAGCCCTTTGGACTACCCATCTGAAATTCGCCTGGACGGCACCAAATCATCTCCAAACCCAATTCGTCAAGCGCAAAATTGTCCAATTCAGAGACGCCAGCGCCAGGCAAAACGAACTCATACCGCTGAAGGCATATCTTGGCGCGAGGATTCCCGCCATCTGCCGCCTTGCGATAGCATTCCGCAGCACGCTCCGAATCCTCAGTGCAACCAATCCCGGACTCGTAGCAACGTCCTAGTGCGCAC
The DNA here is from genome assembly GCA_002305655.1 of Lentisphaeria bacterium UBA1407. Classification (GTDB taxonomy): domain Bacteria; phylum Verrucomicrobiota; class Lentisphaeria; order Oligosphaerales; family Oligosphaeraceae; genus UBA1407. The sequence goes on from DBPZ01000116.1 coordinate 33,311, forward strand.
AGACCTGACATGCTGCCGGCCGAGGCCGAACGTTTGTACGCGTTGAACGCGTCCGTAGCACTCGCCTCGCACCCAACTCCGTTCAGCAGGCAATCGCCAAGCAAGAACATCGCTTCGGCGTGACCGCCAGAAGACGCACGACGCAACAGCTCAACACCATATTCCAAATGCTCGCTGTCAGTTATCAACTCCCGACCCAATGAGTAGCATGATTGCGCATCGCCAGTCCTTGCCGCATGATCAAGCCAAATATAACCGGATTCCCGTTCCGAAGGAACACCTAAACCATGCAATAAAATCTCACCATAACGACGTCGAGACGGCAAATCGCCAAGCTCGGACAGGCGTTGATAAGCCCACAATGGCAATTCCAACGAACAAGAATTGGCAAACAAGTCGTCAAATTCCCCCGCTATCTGATGCAATGCCAGCACGCAATCCTTCCGCGCTGACGCCTCCAGCAATTCGCGGCTACGTTCCTTGTCAACCTCGCAACCCAACCCTGCTTCCAGGCAACGTGACAACTCGTACTTGCAATCACCATCTCCACGGCAAGCTCCGCTTTCGTAATAGGACACTACCTCGGACCATTCCGGGGAATCGGCGGACAAGCCAGCGCTCTTCAAACGCCCCAAGCGGGCATAGCCTTGAATACATCCTGAATTGATCGCCAACTCGTAGTACTTGCGAGCGGCTTCAACATCGCATTCCACCCCGATCCCGTCACGATGGCAGTCTCCAAGCAACAATAGCGATTCCGTCTTCGAAGACGCATGGCGCAAATATTCCAAACCTTGACGCGCCTTCTCTTCGTCGCCGGATTGAATCAAATCTCGACCAATGCGGAAACATGCCTCCGCACTCCCCGACTCACGAGCGCGCTCAAGCCAATGACGTGCCTGTTCATCATCAACTCCAACCCCTATCCCCTTCTCGTAGCATAGGGAAACGGCATACTGGCTGTCAGAATCTCCAGACTCGGCCGCAATCAAATGGTGCTTGAAGGACAAAACCGGGTCTGCACCGTCCCATTCAACGCGACCAAACAATACACCAAGGCGAGCATCGGCACGAGTATCGCCTGCCTTTGCCGCTATCTCGTACCAGCGAACCGCCTGGTCGTCATCGCAGGTGACCAGTTCCCCTGCCTCGTAAAGCGATCCCAACCGATAGGCCGCAACGGCATTGCCTGCCTCTGCCGCCGACTCGAGACCCTCAAGATCCGTCGAATCAGACCAGTCAACCGGCTCGTCTTCCGGAGCGACTTCCGGGATTTCCTCGGGTTCTTCCTCCGCAACCTCGATCGGCTCGTCAACAACCGTCTCGTCAACCTCGACCGGCTCGTCAACAACCGGCTCGTCGACTTCCTCGGGCTTGGGTTCTTCGATCGGCGTCAGTTGCTCCTCGATCTGCACATCGTCCTTGTTCCCAGCCACAGCCAAGATGTCAAGCAACGTCAACCCCTCCAGGGCAGCCGGACTCCCCAAATTGCCTGCCTTCCTAAAACATGCGCTCGCCTCGTACAAATTCCGCTCGCATCCCAAGCCGGACAAGTAGCAACGACCAAGCCCTAGCTGGGCATCGGGATGACCCTGCATCGAAGAACGACGCCACCATATGAATCGACGGTCGTAGTCTTGTTCGACCCCGAAACCCAATCCATAGCAGCGACCGACTAGAAAACCGCTTTCGGCATCGCCTTGCTCGGCAGCGCGCAACAACCACTTGAATCCTGTCGAAGCATCCCGGGGAACACCAATGCCGCGCAAGTACATCTCGCCTAGGCGACGCTGGGATTCAACATTGCCCTGCTCGCCCGACAACCGATACCAACGCAAGGCCAAATCGATGTTCGAATCAAGGCCAATACCATGCTCGTAGCAACGGCCAAGACGATGCATCGCACCGGAATGACCATGGGAAGCAGCACTGCGATACATCGACAAGGCACGATCCAAATCGCGATCGCAACCAATGCCGTCCTCAAAACAAAGACCGGATTTGTACAGGCCGACGACGGAACCCGCTTCGCCTGCACGATAAAGCCAAGTCAACGCCCCCACCAAGTCACGTTCGCAACCAATCCCCTCCAGCAAGCATTCCCCATACCTAAGTTGAGCGGACGAAACACCGCTCTCAGATGCCTGCCGGTAACAATCCAACGCACCAGCCAGATCCGGAACACAGCCAATCCCATGCTCAAGGCAACGGCCCCGCTCGTACATTCCGTTCATGTCCCCCGATGACGCGGCGCGACCATACCATTCCAACGCAGATTCAAAATCGCATTCAACACCAATTCCGCACTCCAGGCAACGCCCCAGCTCGATCATCGCCAAGGTATGGCCGCCTTCAGCGGCAAGACGAAACTCGGACACGGCGGCAGGAAAGTCAAGCTCGCCACCGCCATAACCATAAAGCAAGCGGCATCCTGACAGATAATGCTCCTGTGATTCGTTTCGTTCCTGTACCATTGCAACCACGCTCCACTTCAACCCTCAACATCAACCAAGGCGATGAAACATCATTCGTCCATATCGCCCAAATCGTAGCTGATGTTGAAGGTGCTGGTGATTCGCTGAATCTCGTCGATGCCCGTCGCGCCATTCTGGACTTTTTCCCAGCCATCCTGACGCAACGAACGCATCCCCCGCTCCATCGCCGCCTTGCGCAAATCACTCGTGCCGACATGCGCGGAAACCATGTCCTGCAACTCATCGTCAAGAAGGAAAAATTCGTAGATTGCCACGCGTCCACGATACCCGGAGTGATCGCATTCCAAGCAACCCTTGCCCTTCCATGCCTTAACTTCTTCAGGCGCAATCCCCAAGGTATCGGCGATTTCAGCACGAACTCGACGGCTGATCGACGTGTCCTCAATCTTGCAGTGCTTGCAGATGCGACGGGTCAGGCGCTGTGCCAGCGCGGCAACCAAGGACGCCGCGACCAAGTACGGCTCAATCCCCATGTTCACAAGACGGTTGACAGCGCCAACCGAATCGTTCGTATGCAAGGTTGACAAGACCAAGTGACCGGTCAAGGCAGATTGAATCGCAATCTCGGCAGTCTCGTTGTCACGGATTTCGCCGACGAGGATGATGTCAGGGTCGTGACGCAAGATCGACCGGAGCGCCGAGGCAAACGTCAACCCGATTTCGGCATGCATCTGAATCTGGCTCGTACCTACCAATTCGTATTCGACAGGGTTTTCGACGGTGATGATCTTGCGTTCGGGATTCTTGTCCCGAACGTAGGCAAGCGCCGCATACAGGGTCGTGGTCTTACCGCTACCAGTCGGTCCGGTCACCAGCACGATTCCGTGCGGCAAGGACACCAGTCGGCTTAAAATCTCGGTCTGGTACTTGTTCAAGCCCAGCTGGCCCATTTCGATAAAGATCGAGCTGCTGTGCAACACACGCAAACAGATCGTTTCGCCGAAACGCGTCGGCATGATGGACACACGCAAGTCCGACGCCTCTCCGCCAATCATCAATCGGATACGGCCGTCATGCGGCAGGCGCTTTTCGGCAATGTTCAAGCGCGCCATGATTTTAAGTCGAGATACGATGGCTTCGTGGAGGTCGACCATTCCTGGCGGCGTTGGGATTTCACGGAGCATGCCGTCGATTCGATACCTGAGCTTGACCTTTTCACGGAACGGCTCGATATGGATATCGGTAGCATGTAACTTGATGGCTTCTGCGATGAACTCATTGACCAGCTTGATGATGGACGCGTCATCCGTTGCCGCCGTGGCATCGAGATTTTCCACTTCCATGTTGTCAAACGTCCCATCAGGAGCGCCTTCAGCAGCTAGCCGGCGTTCTTTTGCCAACTGCATCACCTGCCCGGCGCCGATGCCGTACACCTTCTTCAGCATCACGTCAACTTCGCCCGGTGTCGCCAACACAGGATCAAGGCGGACACCCAGGACCAAGCGAAGATTCTCGCGCTCGCGCATCGTCGGCGGATTCGCAAATGCGGCCTTCATCGTGCCGCGCTCAAGAGATATCGGGACAAACTGAAAATGCAAGGCGACCTTTGCGGGTACCTTGTTGATCGCCTCCTCGCTCAATTCAGTCTCGCCCAAAATCACAAAGGGTAGGCCGGTCGTCATGCTCAAGGCGCGATAGACGACTTCCTGACCTGCAAAGCCCAGTTCGAATATGGCTTGCTGCAACGTGCATCGCGCACGTTGTTGACGGCGGCGGACCTGATCCACTTGCTCTTGGTTCAACACCTCTTGTTCAAGAAGTACTGAAAGTAGATCCATGCCCAAATATTGACTGTTCGAGGCAGACTCACTCATTGTATCGTAATTTCCTGTTCGTTTTTCTTGCCCTTGTGAATCGTCGCCTTCTTCCCTCCTGAATGGATCAGGACAATCTTGTCAGCGTCAAACGATTCGATCTTCACCGCATCCAGCAATTGAGCGCCTACTTCGAAGCGTCCCGATGCGCGCTTGTTCCCCTTCTCTTCCACGACCCTCAACCATGCCTTCCTGGTACCGCCCTCGACGGCCGAGTATCCGGAGTACATCACCTTGAGCTTGCGTGGCGGTGGCTTTGGCTTCGGCGGCGGCGGCTTGGGTGGCGGCGGCTTGTCCGCAACCTTTGGCGTCGCGGGCTTTTCTGCCCCGGGCTTCGGAGGCTGGGGTGTCGGCTTGGTATTCGCAACCGGTGGCTTTTGCTGCGGCTGCTTCTGATCGGGTTTCGGCTCAGTCTTTGGAGGCGGCGGCTTGGGCGGTGCGGGACGACGGCGCAGGCTGTGCGTGAACGCCAATGGATTCATCACGTCAGGCAACTTCGCAGGCTCCAGGTACGAATACGACGTCACATCAAAATAGCGCGGACTCGTCGGACGCTTCTCCTTCGAGCTGACTCCGCCATCCTCCATCGTAAATAGGCGATAGGCAATCAAACCAGCTCCAATGCCTATCACCAGGAAGACGCCTAGAAGCAACGTCCGCTCCCATTCCGCCTTCATTTTCTCAAGTATGTTCATCCGTCGTCTCCAGAAAGGTTCATAAAAGAAACCCTAGACTCAAATCATATCCCAACCGGCTTCTCGGCACGACCGTCATCCTTCGTCGCCTTGGGCGCCTTGGGAGCAGCTTCGCCCTCCAAATTGAAAAACGAAGAACACACGATCGTAGCACGTATGTTCTGTATCAATATGTGACCATTCGCATCAGGCTTCGAAAAGATCCCCTGGCCACGAAAACGCTGCAACGGATCCTCGGTCGTCAACTCCATCTGAATCATCGGCAAAAAGTCATTGCCACTCTGCAAATCGGCGACAAAGGCCGCGAAATCGTCCATGCGACCACGAACCTCGATCTTAATCGGTATCTCCATCAGATATGCAGTCTTGTCATCCTTGCTCAAAGTGTAGCTTCTCACCGGCAAGGCGACGATGTTCGCCGCGCGAATCCCGCCGCTTCGGGCAAATTCCTGGTCAATCTCCACATCCAGGTTGTTTCCGTAAACCAACTGGACCAACCGCTGAGTCGTCCACAGCTTCAGCATCATCACATAGACGCTTCCAACCGTCGAAACATCCAATCCATATACAGCCGGCTCCAGGCTCACACGCCATTGCTGGTTCGGATAGGTGATCCGCAGATAATTATTGACCTCCTGAGACACCTCTTCGTAGCAGCTCTTGTACTCCGTATTGTTCGCCATGCTGATGAACTTGGAGGAGGTTCCGTACTCGTCCTCGATCTTCTTCTTGAACATCGACGTGGCACGCAAGCTGACGTCCTTCTCCATCGCCTTCAAGCCGCCGCCATCCTTCTTGCTCCCGTCAATCTCCTTCTTGTAGTCGGCAAGCATCTGCGCAAGGCGATCGGGATCGCTAGGCCACTGGGACGCCGCAACCTTGCTCTCGTCACTCTCGTAGCTCTCCTTCTCCTCGACATACTCGTTCCATAACGGCCAAAGGAAAAAATATCCGATTATCAGGCACGCTATCGTCAAAAATATCGTCGCAACCACCAAGTTTCGGTGTGACGAAGGCCATTTTTTCATAAATCCAGACATCTTCATGTCTCCATTTCAGGCAGAACCAACTTCACGCAGACCCGCGATTCCCCGCACGGTCCAATCACTTCTTGTCGCTGCTCTTCTTCTTCGAATCCTTATCGGGAGGCGGTGGAGGCTTGTTTATATCACTCGTTCTAAAGGGCAACTTCAAGATGAAATGACTATTGTACCGGGAACCAAGCAGGTAGGGCTGCTCGCCAGGATGCTCAATCATCGTGTTGTCCAAATAACGCAACCAAGGCTCCAATATGACTTCCTCAAGACCGCTGTACTCCAACGAAGTCATCGAGTCAACACCGGCAAAGTACGCGTCGGCATCAGGAGTCGCAGCGACGTCAGCCTTGCGATTCAGGCGGTTCTGCAAGGCCAGAATCGTCTCGTAGTTGTTGACGGGGCGACGGGTCTTCGGGTCGTACTGCTTCTTCGTAAAGCCAATCGCGACCATCGTCGTCAATGGTTCGATGCTCATCACATCCGTAAACTTCAATTCCTCGCGCTCGGGTTCGGTGACTACAGGCTTCAAGGAAGTACGCAACCCGCCAAGACGGTTCCCTAGGCCACGACGACTCTCACGTTCCCGTTCGCGAAGACGGTCGTTCCCCAGCCCCGTGTCCTTCTGCTTGTCCCGAATCTCCCTGTAAGAATCGTAGCTCGCCAAGTCACCGACATATACGCACCAGTCACCTTCCTCCATGCAGCTCTGGAGCTCCGCCAACGTGCCCATGAAGCGACCTGAACGGCTACCACGATCGACAAAGGGCAACATCCTGGACTGGTAGTACGCAATCACACCCAAGGCACTGTCCAATTCGGTGATCTTCGACAGGCACCTCCCGATGTTCTCCTTCCGCTCGCGAATCGTCTCCAATTCGCTACCCAGCCAAAGGTACGAATAGGCCATGCCGCCAATCAGGCAGGTGAAAAACATCAGGAACGCAATCAGAAGGAATGGGAAACGAGACTCTTTTCGATGATACCAGCGCAACCATTGCGGAGCCAAAGAAATCGGAAGGCTCGCGCAACCAATCCCTTGCAACGCCAAACCGTAGGCGGCAACGAATTCAGGCCGGACTGAACCGCCCTTCTCAACAACGGGACCGTAGGACTCAACAGGACAAGATTGCAAATGAGCCAAAAACTCGCCCAAAATCGCCAGGTTGCTCCCGCCGCCACTAAGCCAAATCTTCGAGACCGGCGTCGCATTCAAGGGCTCTTGCTCGCCAGATTGCCAATGTTCAATGTTGTTAGTGAACTCGTTCTTGAAACTCCTGAAGCACAACAGGTCGCCAAGGCGCTCCATCCGATCCGATGCCTCGTCACGGACAACAGGAACCTTGATCCCGGTCACCTTGGGTACCGTCAAGTCGCCGACTCGCAAAGGCGCAACATCGTCAGCATCCAAGTTAATCACAGGCAAATCGTCGTCAGGATCCAAGTTAATCACCGGTATATCGTCACCGTCGCCCAAGTCAACCGCGGGCAATGTGGAATCGTTATCGCCAAAGCTCGGCAAGGGTTCCGAAGATGGCTCGGGATCCTTCAGCAACGACGTCCAGTCAAATGTCCCAGATACCTTTGCCTTCTCAGCCTCGTCCTCGGTCATCCCCAACTCGCGCATGATCGACTGAGTAAAGGCCTGACCGCCGCACATCAATCCCCCGACGTACAATACTTGACCGCCGGCAACCACAACCATCGTCGAGCTATCTACGCCAACATCAAGCAATATCTGCGGAGCCATCTCCTCCAACGCCTCGGGACGCAATTCGAAAAACGCGTTCGCAATCGCCATCCCCGTCATCACAATGTCGTCAATCGGTATCCCCGCACTGGTGGCACGATCGCTGTAATCCTCAAGGTTCGCCTCGCGTGCAATCCCGATCATAACGGGATTCTGCCGTCCATTGCCTGGAGGCATCTGATGGTAGTCGTACAAAAAACGCTCGTCAGACAAGCCCGACAACTGCATCGTCTCGAAGCCGACCATCTTCTCAAGGTCTTCACCCTTCGCACCAGGCGTGAAATCGCTGACCTGGGTCGTCGCCATATACTGAGGCATGCCCAAGTACACATGAGGCACGCCAAGCTTCATGTCCTTAAGCCAACCGCCTACAGCGTTGAACAACTCAAGCTCGTCATCGCCACGAATACCCTCGTCGCGACTGGAAAACACCTCGGCGCGCCTCAAGATGGCCTTCTTGCCCGAACGCGACAGCACAACCAGCTTCGCACTCGTCTGGCCTATGTCTAATCCTATTGCCTTTTTTCGCTTCGTTGATTGCATAGTTCACCACTTACATTCGACGATATCGACCCTCACAGGTCGCAAGGTGAAAGCCAAATACAACGATCACCCAAAAAACCACCTTATTTCCCTTCTTTAGCAGGAAGCGCAGCCTTAACAGGGGCATCCGGCTTCTTTGCGGGCACTGGCTTCGCAGGAGCACCAGCCTTCGGGGAAACCGAGGCACCAGCCTCGGCATCCTCCTTGTCAATCACCTTCACGTACTCGCCACGCTCGTTGATGACACGAGCAGTCACGAATATCAGCAAATTCGTGGGCTCGACATTGCGGATCGTCCGGCGGAAAAGGAAGCCGATCAGTGGCAGGTCGCCAAGGAACGGAATCTTGCGGACTTCCTTCGACTTCGAATTCTCAAGCAAGCCACCCAGAACGACCGTCTCGCCGCTCTCGACGCCAACCGTCGTCGCGATCATCTGCTCGTGAGTCCTGGGCAACTTGATCTGCGCCATCGTGCTGTCATCATCGTCGTCATCGTCATCGTCACTGTTCACGTAGCTGTAGCTTTCCCATTGGATGAAGTTGACGACTTCCGGCTTCAGGCCCATCAGGATTGACTTCCCGTTGTTGCCGATGTTGACGCGGACATCCAAGGTGATACCGACCGGCAGTTCCGTGGGACTCCCCGTCGGCACCAGGGTCTGCTGTTCGCCCTGGTCGCCCTTGTCAATCGTTGCCGTATCGTATTCTTCGAAGTAGTACAGCTTGTCACCCTTGCGGATACGCGCCGTCCTGTTGTTCATCACGGTAACCCTGGGCACGCTCAGGCTGACGGCCGACCTCTTGGTCTCGATCATCCTGATGACCACGTCGAAGATTCTGTTGCCCAGCACGCCGTTCAAGGTCACCTGCCCCATGCCGCTTTCTGTTTCCACTTCGCCGAACGTCGCCCCCGAACTCAAGGCGCGAATGCCTTCCGCGGCGAAGCGGTTCGTGTAGTTCGGCACGTTCGCCAAGGGACCAAGCGCATTGCCGGCGGCGTCAACAGGAATTTGCATCTGGCTCAACTCGACACCGACGTCCTTCAGGTCCTTCTGGCTGACCGTGATGAAACGAGCCTCGATCGCAACCTGCATCGGCGGCTTGTCAAACTCACGAATCAATTCCTCGACAAAACGGAGGTTCTCCCGGGTGTCCCTGACGACGATGATGTTCCTGTTGCGGAAAATCTTGAAGCCGGCGCCTTCGGGGCTATCGTTCAGGAATGACGTCAGAACATCCTCCAGGTCGTTGTCCTCCTCGGTAGGTATGTTGCCACCGCTGCCCATCTGCGCGCCAGGGGCGCCGCCGCCCTGGGGAACCTCAGGAACAAATCCGTGGGGCAGCCGGATGATGCGGGTCTCAAGCTTCGGACCGCCGCCAGTCTCGCCTTCAGTAACCCAGACCATGTTCTCGCCGACATAGAACGCAACCCCCATGTTGCGGGCAATGTACGCGAACAATTCCTTGATCGGAACATCCTTGAACTTGACCGTCAAGGTCTTGTCCGACTGCAAGGCGTCGTCAGCAATCACATTCAATCCATTGGCGTTCAATTCCTCGACCAATTGAGCCACGTCGGCGCTCTCCAGGCTCAGGCTGATCTTCTTGTTGATCAAATCTTCCTGGGAACCCTTTGGCAATTCGATGGGACTCAGCTGGGAATCGATCATCACCGTCGTCCCATAGGTCGAAGGCAGCGTCAATTCCGTATCCGACTGGGTCACCATCGTGACCTCGGTATGCTTCTCGCCGATCGCGCGTGCGCCCTTGCGGCTCATGATCTCAATGGTCTTCTCCAGGGCGAGCACTTCCGTGCGGCAGAAATCGAAACGCTTCAGCGGATCCAGCAAGCCAAGGGCATCGTCATATTCGCCCTTGTCAATCAATCCCTGCACCAAATCAAGGCGCTTCCGCACACCAGTCTCAAACTCGCGCTGTTCGTCTCGCTTGATGGCCTCCAGCGCCGCTTCCTCGCTCTCGTAAAACTCATATTCCTGCTCGGGAGTAGTCTTGCAAGACGACAACACCAGCATAAACATGACAACTGCAGCAAATGATGAAAAAAATCTCATTCTGTGACCTTTGATATATGATGATTTTAGTTCAATGCAAAAAAAGTTACTTGACTAAAAATTAACGCACCGCAAACTTCCATTATTGGCTGTTTTACCATTCAAATCGAAAGAAAATCACTGCTTGACAAAAAAGATTTTCATTCGGCTCCTTATCACAAGAGGCTTTCAATGCCCCATGACGGCTTTTTGCCAACAACTTCGAACTCATTCTCTAAACTCGTGAACCTCAAAGACAGATACCTCGGTCGTACCCTCGGACAACACTTCCTCGCCTATGCCGCAACGCTGGCACAAGGCAAGCATAAACGCACGAGGTTCCTTGATCTCTTTCCAGACTCGGGGGATGAAGCCAACCGGCTTCTTCCCGCTGGCACGCAAAACCACACCGTCGCGACCAGGACGCAACTTCGAGTACAATTCCTCGCGGGTCTTGTAGTTGAGGCGACGGGACGGGGTGATCACACCAATGACAATCGTCGAATCGCGCAATTCATCCTGGGTAATCGGACGAGACTCGTTCGTGCATAGCTTTGTCGCGGTCACGACCAACAGCACCGACAAGGGATGCTTGCCTGGCTGCTGTGCCAGCGTGCCAAGCGCCTTCCCGTCCTTTACCAACGTTATCGTGCAACCATACGGCTCCAGCAATGTCCTGGAGTATTGGGGCAAATCCGGCGCCTTCGTCTTCGCGATGCTGCAGGACATCACGCGACGCACCAAGTCCAACAGGATCAACTCCTCCTCGCGATTCAGCAACGCGCCCTCGTAGCTCCCGCTGACTTGACCTTGACGAGAACGCAAAAACGTCAGCACATCCCGAAAACCAGGACGGGATTCGCGGACAACACCCATCAACTCACGGGTTCCGACGGTCTCCAGAAACAATAGGCTCTCGAGGCGACCACGTACTGGCGCAGGGCGTGACTTCGCCGGCCTTGGAGGGGCAGGACGAGGATACCGCTGCAAATCGAAAACGCTCAACTTGTACCCGATCGCCTGCGCGCACAACGCTCCAGCGACCTTTGGGAGCCCCCCCCAGCCATCAGATCCCCCCACAACCTTCCGCACATCATCCCGCCAAGTCCCGCCCAAGGAACAATGTCCCTCAGGCATCACGCCGATCATCACTGTTCCAGGTTCAGACATGCATAACGCCAATGAACCGAAAAAGTCATTCAGCTTCCCATCGCCCGCATTGCCCTCTCCGACGAACATCGGAACAACCTGAACCTCGCCCAGTTTCACCAACAACAAGGACAGCACAAGCTCCAGGCGCGACAACTGGGCCGCGCTCAAATTGCCGGAATAGCACAATTCGCACTCGGACAAAATCTGCTTTCGACTACGGTCGTGGACCTTGACGCGCCCCAATGGACAGCTGTAATCACTCCCTGAACCAACCAAAATCCGATCGCCGGAAACCTCCGACGAGGTGATGATGACATACGCAATTCGGCAATCGTTCGGCAAATGCCCGATCGCCAACCCCCAATCCTCAAGATTGGTCTCCATGTCATCCTGCCCAACCAATATCCCCTTGATAGGACGTGCGGGAACAGATTGCGGCAACGCACCCAAACTCTCCTCAAGACGACCTAAGTACGATACGCCTCGGTCAATCGCCGCATCCTCGCCAGAAGCCGGCGGCGACGACGATGCTTTACCGCCATCACGGCTGGCGCAACCGCTCAAAAACACCGCAAACAGCAAAAGCAAAAGTGCTGAACATCGCCTCATCACATCAATCACCTTTCCGTCTTGCATTCAACATGCCCTCCCAATGCTCAAAAGGTCACCGCCGCATAGCTCCCGCAAGGAAGTGTTATCCCCTCGCCATAAATCGCCATCTCGCCACTCGTAATCTCGCCACGACCAACCGTCTGACCCAAAACGTTGGACAAAACCAAGGGAGTGTACCCCGGAGTGTGACACGAAAGAAACAAAAATGTTGCGTCAGGAGATAATACCTTAACACACAACTCCAACAACTCCAACAAGTTGTTGTCTATCTTGAACAACTCCTGATTCGTGCCGCGACCAAAACTCGGAGGATCAAGCAATATCCCGTCATAGCGACGACCACGACGAACCTCGCGATTCAAAAACTTGTTGACGTCATCGACGATCCAGCGAATCGGAGACTCCGTCAAACCATTCAACTCCGCGTTCCGGCAAGCCCAGTCAACCATCTTCTTCGAAGCGTCCAAATGGCATACCTGACACCCGTCCTTCGCCAAGGACAGGCTCGCGCCGCCAGTGTATGCAAACAAATTCAATACAGATAGCTGACGACCCGACCCGCGAATCAACTTGGACATCCAGTTCCAAACAAGCAAATGCTCCGGAAATACGCCGACATGACCGAAGTCAGTCGGAGATATCCTGAAGGACACATGACCGACGCTGCACGTCCAGCTCCCGGGGAGACGCTTCTTGAATGTCCACTTGTTGCCATCTTCGCGAGTAAAGTAACCATCCGCACGAGACCAAACATCGCTACCCAAACAAGGACGCCATACCGCCTGGGAACAAGGACGATCAAGAACATACTGTCCAAATCGCTCCAACTTGCGACCGCCGCCGCAATCCAATAACGAATATGTCTCTTCCATACAAAAAAACCTGCTCAATCCCCCGTTGTCACCAATGTCAAACGACTGTCCTTGACCTCAACGAACTTCAAGCGACCACGCCATTTCAAAGACGAAAATCGACGCTTCACCTCACCCTCAACCACAGACTCGTTAAGACGCTCCAACATCCAACCAGGCACTGACATGCCCTTGACCTGGCCGTCCAACAAACGCAAATTCAACTCGCCATCCAACACACCGGCCTCAAACGTAAACTCACCTTGCAAATAGCGACCGGAAAACTGGGGAACATTGCTTAAGCTGACGTTGACCGTCGCAACGACCTTGTCATCGGACAGATGGAACCTAACCTTGTCGCGATAATTCCGACCCTCAGGAAGACTCGCAAGAAGCTTGTTCACATCGTCGCTGTCCAATGTAACCGATGTCTCGCCGCGAGACTGCCCCGACAAGGAACGCTGAACGCGCTGGTACACAGGCTCCAGGCGACGCCGGTCGGAAGCAGTAACCTCGACCGTTGGCAACTCGGCAGGCGTATCGGATGTCCAACGAGCGCGAAAACTCCGAAACCAAAGCCAGGCGCCTAGCACACAGCACAGCGCAATAACGACAAGAATACCCCCAACCCAAGCCGCTATGCGCAGCCAAGACCGTTTACCCGATGATTCCTTTCCTTTTTGCCCTGATCTTGCCGTCATTTCACAATGCACCGAACTTGCACGTCTGAACACACATTCCGCAACCTACGCACAACGCAGGATTCACGCTGGGACAACCTGCGGAATCCTTCAGCTCCAACGCCGGACAACCGAGCTTCAAACAAGCCTTGCAACGCTTGCACTTCGACTCGTCAACCACAGGCTTCTCGCCCAACAGACGACGCTCCTTCAATACGCATGGAGCACGGGAAATCACCAGCGTCATCTCATCGGCGCCCAAAGCTTCCTTCAGCACCTGGTCAACCGCCGCCAAATCGTAGGGATTGACGACCTTGATCCGCTTGACCCCGCACGCTGCGGCAATCGCCTCGATCGACGCCTCGCTCGTCGCCTCGCCCATCAACGTCCGCCCAGTTCCCGGATGCTCCTGGTGCCCCGTCATCGCCGTCGTCCTGTTGTCCACGACGATCAGCACCGCCTTCCCGCGATTGTACACCATGTTGAGCAAGCCCGTTATGCCCGAATGGAAAAACGTGGAGTCGCCTACGATTCCGACCACGGGACGCTTCTCGCCCGCCTGGGACAACCCATGCGCCAACGTGAAGCCGCCACCCATGCACAATAGAACATCCGTCCGTGACAGCGGCGGGAACACGCCGAGGCTATAGCAGCCGATGTCACCCGTCACCACCACATCGTATTTCGTCAACCCGTAGAAGATTCCACGATGGGGGCATCCGGCGCAAAGCATCGGCGGTCTTCCGGGCAGGTCCGCCGCATCGGCGACAGGCGCCACAACCTCAGGCTCCCTACCCTCCAAACGTGCCTTGACCCCACGCAAAACCATCGGCGTCAACTCGCCGCAACGAGGCACAACCTCCTTGCCGACGCATGGGATCCCCAGCGACTTCACATGCTCCTCCAAAATCGGATCGCCTTCCTCAATGACAACAACCCGATCCATGCGAGACGCAAAATCCTTCAGCAATTGATCGGGAAACGGCCAGGACCAGCCCAGCTTCAAAACCGAAGCCTCGGGGAAAACATCCAAGCAGTGCAACCCGCAAACGCTCGCAGTAACGATACCCAAACCAGTCCCGCGCACATACTCCTTGTTCAAGGGACTCGTATCCGACGCAAGAGACTGCCGAACCATGCGGTCCTCGACATCACGACGCAGCTTCCGACCCCAAATCGGCAATGGGCAAAAACGAGTCGGATTCCGCTCGAAATTCGCATCCTTCGCAATGCCGCGACCGCCCAAGGAACACAAAAAACGCGAATGGCTGACGCAGGTCGTCGTCCGTAAAATCACTGGACAACCATGCTCCTCGGACAACTCGAAGCCGCGCTTCACAAACTCAAGGCACTCGACGGCACTGGCAGGTTCCAATACAGGCACCTTCGCCAAACGCGCATAATGACGAGTGTCCTGCTCAGTCTGAGACGAACTCTGCCCGGGATCGTCAGCGACGACAATGACCATGCCGCCAACAACCCCTATGTACGACAACGTCATCAGAGGATCTGCTGCGACATTCAAGCCCACAAGCTTCATCGTCACCAAGCTGCGGGCACCCCCAATCGAAGCACCCGCAGCGGCCTCCAACGCGACCTTCTCGTTCGGAGACCACTCGCAATATACATCACCATATTTGGACAGATTCTCCAGGATCTCCGTAGAAGGAGTCCCCGGATATCCAAATGCTACGCGGACACCGCCCTCCCAAGCGCCGCGTGCCAACGCCTCGTTCCCTGACAACAATCGCCTTTCCATTTCGCCTTCTAATCTCTAGATTTCAATTTCGCACCACGCCTCTCAGCGTATTGCAACGCCGTCACGCTGGTAGAACACACGCTTCGCCTTCCCTTCCGGGGTCGGCAACGTGCCAGGAGCATAGACGTCACCGTCCGGCGAAAAGCCCAATGTCTCCTTCAATTGTTTCTCAACCATGTAACCCGTAACGCCTTCAACAGCCTCGACCTCGACACGCAAATTCTTCACGCCGTCCACTTCGTTGATGATCATCCGGTAGTTCGGCAACACGCCCTTGATCTTCAACAAAGCCTGCTCGACCTGCGAAGGGAAGAAGTTGACGCCCTTGATGATCAGCATGTCGTCAATGCGACCGCGAATCGCCTCCAGCCTCACATGGGTCCGGCCGCATTCGCAGCAGTCGCTGGAGATGATACGCGTCAGGTCGCCGGTCCTGAAACGGATTACCGGGACCGCCTCGCGATTGATTGACGTCACCACCAACTCACCAACCTCGCCCTTGGGAACACGCTTCAGCGTCTCAGGATCGATGATTTCCACAATGTACTGGTCTTCCCAGACGTGGATGCCATTGTGGTATTGGCAATCCTGCCCCAGCGTCCCGATCCCGCCCGTCTCGGTCATCCCGTAGACATCATAGGGTTCGATCCCAAGACCTTCGCGCAAACGATCCTTCATCTCGGAAGTAAACGTTTCCGCACCGAAGATTCCGACTTTCAGGTCCGGCAAGGTCTCGCCCAGCTTTTCCATCACGTCCATGATCCTGGCGCCGTAGGAAACAACCGCCACAAGCCCCGTCGAACGCATGTCACGGGCCAACCGCACCTGCCGCTCCGTATTCCCGGGACCTGCGGGAACGATGAACATCCCCGCCTTGCGGGCGCCGTGATAGCACCCGAAGCCGCCGTTGAACAAGCCGAACCCAGGCGTAATCTGTACAACGTCAGTCGCCTTCAAGCCGGCCATCACGTAGCAGCGGGCCATGCACTCCGCCCACTGGTCCAAGTCATGCTGGGTATACAGCATCACAATTGGAGTGCCGCTCGTGCCGCTTGACATGTGCATCTCGATAATGCGGCGACGGTCAACGCAACTCATCCCCTCGGGATACTGATCGCGGAAATCGTTCTTCGACATGAGCGGAAGACGCTCCAAATCCTCAAGCCCCTTGAACGTCGAAGCATCAATCCCTGCATCGCGATAGCGCTTCGCAAAATACGGACTATGCGCCTGAGTATGACGGATGATCTTGCGCAAATGCAGCTGCTGGATCTCCTCCAGCTGACTGCGGTTGTAAGTCTCTTCCGAATGATTGAAAAACGTGCTCTCGCGTACATCCATAACGCAATCATGCCTCCTGGCCCGCCAAAAAGGCGGCTATGTTCTTTTCCACTAATCCAGACTTGACTATGCGCTCAAAGGCGCCGCGCCAACTCGACATCGGCAACCCGAGCCAACTCGACAATGCGCCGACCATCACCGTGTTCGCCAAGCGCATATCGCCTAGCTTGGATGCCATCCCGGCGCAATCCAACAACTTGGGAGAACTGAACGAACGCAACAGACGATCCTCCAAATCCGAAGGATAGGACGCACGACCTGTCGAAACCGTCACGGGAATCAAGCGCTGAAGTGAAATCGCAGCATGACCGCCAGGACGCAACCAATGGGCGCAACGCAAACCCTCGACAGGCTCCAATGCACACAAAACATCGGCGTCACCCTCGCCAAACAACGGAGAATGAACCTTGGAGCCAAATCGTACCTGAGCAGTCACAGAACCACCACGTTGCGCCATCCCATGCAGCTCGTTTGTCGTTACCTCATATCCCGACAACTCTGCGGCACAAGCCATCACCTTCGCGGCAAACAAGATACCTTGCCCCCCAACGCCGCATAGCATAACATTCGTTGACATGATCACCTGAATAACAAATGACAAATTGATTCAATTTTTACCAAAAACAATAAGCCGATAACATATATCCCACAACCCAGTTTTGCCAAACAATTCAGAGCTTAACAAGAAAAAAATCTTGCCTTCCATTGACCGCCATGACAAAAAAAAGGACCGCCGGCATTGACCGACGATCCCCGATAAAGTCAAGTTATGCAAACGAATCAGCGTTTGTTCGTGGGGTGGTACCAGCTTTCAACATCGTTATAGGTGGACTTGACCTTGCGCAAATCGACGTGGCCATCCGAATAGGCGAAGTTGCACAGATCGTTATGGCGTTCGAAGGGAGGATAGAAGCCGTAGTCGCCGGATGTCGTCCATGGCACGTGCATTGGCCAGTCTGTAATCAACGCATTCCTCAGTTCGTAAGGATGATTGAACGGTACGCAATTGGCAACGTCAGCCCAAGTGATCGTCGTCGAGGGGAACTTGATCTGCGCCAATTTGGCCGAGGAACTCCAATTGGAGATGACACTATTGCAAAGGTAGCTAGGATAGTCGATCTTCACGTATGCATCAGAGGGGCACATGTACACTTTCTTGTCTCCCACGTACGGATATACCAGCCCCGTCGCATGGGTTGTGAATGTATCGGGAACACCCAAGTGCGGCATATTGATCATAAACCATTCGTCGTAGTCAGACAAATACATGGACGTCCCCAGCGCAATCTGCTTCACATTGGACGTGCAGCTAATCGTACGGGCCTTCTCCCGCGCCTTCGACAATGCCGGCAACAGCATCGCCGCCAAAATCGCAATGATTGCGATGACAACCAACAATTCAATCAAGGTAAATACTTTTCGCATAATGCTTTACACTCCTTTTTCGTTAACTTTCCTTTTGCCTAAACAGGATATTTTTATGAAATTGACACACTTCTACTTATAGTATATGATAATTCCATTAATTTTTCAAGTCTTGATTGTTTTTTTTGCCACGCAGTCAAACAAATTTCGAGAGGAATCTTTTTGTGTTTTTTTGTTGTTCCAAAGATTCATCAATGAATTATTAGCGCAATAACTTGTTTTCCGCACTTGTTGCAGTAACTTTTGAGCTTGCCAATTTTCTGCAACAGTCCTCTTTTGTTTCGCTATCCCTATGAATTTTCATTCTACTTCGCTGTACAAGCGCCATTTTGCTGGTCCAGGAGGCATTTCCGCCTTGTTGCCGATTGCGATACCGATGATTTTATCATCGATTTTCGACACTGCCATGATGTTCATCGACCGTTTGTTTCTTGCCCACGTCGGCAAGCTCGAGCAAGCTGCCGCAATGAGTGGCGGCACAACATCATGGATGGCTATCACGATGTTTGCCGGGATTGTGAGTTATTCGTCCACCATTGTCGCACATCATTATGGTGCTGATCAAAAGACGGAGTGTCCCAAGGTAGTTTACCAGGCCCTTCGAATCGCGCTTCTCAGCTATCCTGTAGTCTTGGTAATATCCCGGCTCGCTTCCCATACGTTTTCGTGGGCACGTCACGCTCCTGAACAGCAGTCATTGGAACTCACGTATTTTTGGTACATGGCATTTGCCGGAATATGTCCGTTGATCCGTTCTGCCTTTGCATCGTTCTTTTCCGGAATCGGCAAGACGCGCATCATCATGGTTGCGTCAGCCATTGCGTGCGTGGTCAACATCATCGCCAACTACGTGTTGATCTTCGGAAAGTTTGGTTTCCCTGCAATGGGGCTGGTCGGCGCCGCGATTGGCACGGTTCTTTCATCGATTTCTATGGCCGCGATCATTGGAATCGAGTTCTTCCGGTTGTCTCGCAAGGCGCCTTTCGCATCACCAAAGCCATATGTATTCAACCTGGGCGGTATCAAAAGAATCATCCGGTATGGTTTTGCCAACGGACTCGAAAACCTGCTGGGAATGGTATCATTCGTGGTCATCACCGTAACATTCCACAGTTTCGGAGAGGACATCGCGGCGGCAACTACAATTACTTTCAATTGGGATGGAGTCGCCTTCTTCCCATTGCTGGGCATACAAATCGGAGTCTCAACACTAGTCGGACAAAACATGGGAGCCAAAAATCCCGATGGTGCCGAACAGGCAGCATACTCAGGATTCAAGCTGGCACTCCTCTACTCTGGAGCTGTAGTCATCTTGTTCTGCACGGCGACAAAGTTCCTCGTTGGACTCTTCACTCCAGATGTCCCCGGAATCGATTACACAGTCGTCAAGGACATCGCCTTCAAGATGCTCAGATTGGCGGCGTTCTACATCATGTCCGACTCCATATATGTGGTTGCTGCGGGAGCACTTAGAGGCGCAGGAGACACCTTCAAGGTCATGCTGATCTCAACGATTTTCCATTGGATCAATGCGTCAGCCATCTGCCTGTCCGTTTACTACTTCAAATTCTCCCATCTCACCACCTGGGCGATCTGCGTCGTTGGAGCGGTAATCGGGGGATTCATCATTCTCGCACGCTTCAAGCTCGGACACTGGAAAGAACTCAACCTGCTCGAAGACTAATACACCACGACAAGACAACACTTAATTGATTTTCCACGTGGAATTTTCAAGCCAACAGCCTATATTGAAATCATGTCGCCACAAGAATGACGACTTGGATGCACACGTCATCACACAACCACCAAGGAGCAGAAAACAATGAAACCGCTTGGAGTACAACTCTATTCCGTACGTGACTACTGCAAAAAAGATTTCCCAGGAACCCTCAAGAAAATCGCTGACATCGGATTCAAGGGCGTCGAATTCGCAGGATTCCATGACTGCAACGTCAAAGAACTGAAGAAAATCGTCGACGATCTCGGACTCAAGGTCTGCTCATGCCACGTCGGCATGCCCAATGCGGACAATGCGGCGGAAATCATTGACAACTTGCTGACATTGGATTGCAAGTACGCGATCAGCGGACCGGGCGGACCGATGAAAACAGCGGCGCAAGTCCTCGAATGCGCCGTCAGGCAGCAGAAGGCCATCGACCTCCTCAACCCCCATGGAATCGAATTCGGACTCCACAACCACGACCAGGAATTCGCGCCTGTCCCGGACGGCCGTCTCCCGCAGTTCATGATGGTGGAAGCCGTGCCGGCACTCTTCTGCGAACTGGACATCTACTGGGTCAAGGTCGGCGGACAATGCCCCGCTGAAATCATGGACGCGCTTAGCACCCGCGTCACGCACGTTCACGTCAAAGACGGAATGGTCGAGCCAAGACAGCCGATGAAGCCTATCGGACAAGGCGTCATCGACGTGCCAGAAGCACTCGCGGAAATCGACCCGGTCGTCTGCCAGTGGCTAATCGTCGAGCTCGACTCCTGCGAAAAGGAAATGATCCAGGCCCTCGCCGAAAGCTACGAGTACCTGACCTCCAACAAGCTCGCCCTCGGAAACAAGTAAGACGCAAGCTGGATAACAACTCTTCGACGCGGCGGGACTCAATACGAGTTCCGCCGCGTTGTTTTTTGTCCAAATCCCACGGCCTACTGGAGCCTTTGGATCAGCCCCGTTTCGCGAAGCATCGGCTTGTCGTTCCGCAATGCGATGCCCAGGGCACGTCGCGTCCCCAGCAAAATCAGGAGTTTCTTGGACCGGGTCATTCCCGTGTAGATCAGGTTTCGTTGCAGCATCATATAGTGCTGGGTCAAGACGGGCATAAGCACCACGGGATATTCGCTGCCCTGGGACTTGTGGACAGTCACAGCATATGCGAGGCTCAACTGGTCGCACTCGTCGTGCTTGTACTCGACAACCCCGATGTCAAACTGAACCGTAAAGCAATGGGAGCCATTGTCAACAAAGAGGATCCGCCCCATTTCGCCGTTGAACACCTTCTTGTCGTAGTTGTTTCTCGTTTGCATCACCCTGTCGCCAGTACGAAACATCCTATTGCCGACCTGGAACGATTCCTTGCCTTCACCTGCGGGATTCAGCGCGGCCTGAAGGCGACGGTTCATCTCGTACATCCCGCAATCGCCCCGGCGCATCGGCGTCAAAACCTGAACATCAGCCATCGGATCAAACCCGAACGCCTTCGGTATTCGCTCCGTCACCAAGCGGCAGATCATATCGGCAACCTTGACCCCGTCCCCCTGATCGATCCAATAGAAATCCCCCAAAACAGACGGTGGCAACGGACGAAGGTCAGGCATAATCCCGCGATTCACCAAATGGGAATTCGCAACGATCCGACTGCCTTTGGACTGACGGTAGATCTCAGTCAACTCGGTCACCGGAATGCGCCTCGACTGGATAAGATCCTGCAGCACCGCACCAGGCCCAACGCTGGGCAACTGATCCTTGTCTCCAATCAACACAACGCTGGTTCCTACCCGAACCGCTTGGAACAAACTGCAGGCCAACGACGTGTCAAGCATCGATGCCTCGTCGACAATCAGCATGTCGCAATCCAACGGATTGCCCGCATCATGCTGGAACTGGCGCGTCTTGAAATCCCACTTCAGCAACCGGTGGATCGTCGAAGCCTTCAATCCAGTCGCCTCGCTCAAGCGCTTTGCAGCCCGTCCAGTAGGCGCCGCAAGCAGCAACATGCGTCCCAGCAACTGGGCACAAGCGACAATCTGACCAACAACAGTCGTCTTTCCAACACCGGGACCACCCGTCACAATGCTGAATCCAAAACGAAATGCACGCTCGACGGCCTCGCGCTGAACAGCATTCAGCCGGGCATACCCTGCTCCCAAACGATCGTATTGCAACGGCACCCCAAACTGGCTCGAACCAGTCCTTAGCAAAACCCTTATCGCCTCAGCCAGGCCGGTCTCGGAAGCATAGAGCCAACGCAAATAAACCCGCGGCTCGCAAGCCTGGCCGCGACCATCAACCCAAGGAGCCTGAATCGCCTTCCCCTCTGACAACGCAATCGCCAAGCCGTTCTCGGCTAAAGGCAACGAAACATCCAAAACCTCAGAAGCCGACTCAAGCAATCTCCCACGCGAAACGCATACGTGACCATCCTGGGACATCATGTCAAGAACGTACAAGATCCCCGAACACAAACGCAGCGGTTCCTCCTTCGATATCCCAAGCTTCGAAGCAATCCTGTCCGAGGTCAAAAAACCAAACCCATCAACCTCATCAGCCAAACGGTATGGATTGCGACGAACCACCTCGGGCGCCGAACCAATCCCATACTTCGCAATCAAACGCCCGCAATATGCGCTCGATATCCCCAATCCCTGCAAGAACACACGAGTCTCACGGTCCTCGGCCTGACCACGCCAAGCCTCGCGAATCTCTTGAATCCGCTTAGCACCTATCCCCGGAACCTCGCGCAAACGCTCCGTGTAGTGATCAAGGATCTCAAGAGTCTTGACCCCGAACATGTCGACGATGCGATCGGCAAACACCTCGCCGATGCCAGGCAACACGCCACTCGCCAAATACTTGCGAATCCCCATCTCGCTGGTCGGCAACACCGCCTTGTGATTCGTCACGTAAAACTGCCGCCCGTGATCCTGATGCTGCTCCCAACGCCCTTCCGCCTCGATTTCCTGCCCTTCGAACAACCCTGGCATATTACCGACCACGGTCTGCTGGTTCCCCTTGCTGTCGGTCAATCGATACACGTAATAATTTCCATCGGGGTTGGCATACACGAGTCGCTTGATTTCACCCCTCAATCGATGGGAGGCTGCCGTGGTATACGGTTGCTCTTCCTCAGCTCCCTGCCCTTCGTCATTTGCTTCGCCTGCATTGGCAAACAGGGGCAATTTCAGGGTTGGGTTGAAATGTTCGTCATCGTTGGGCACCGTGTCATGCCTCCGTATTATCGGCTCGATGCTTCATTGCCCTTGCGATATAGTCGTCCCATCGTTCGATTTCGAATTCATCCAGCATTTGGTCGATGGTCATATCGTCCTTTTCACACGTAATGAGCACGGCCCCCAAGTGTCCCGGATCGAAGATGGTCACGCCTCGTCCGTACTTGTCCTTCAGTGCCTTCATCTTGCCCCAATTATAGTCCAAATGGCAGACCTTGCAATCAAGATTCACCCTTGCACTTACAAAGTTAAAGTAGTTGGTGCTTCGCGCGATCACTTCCCCAACCGGGTTGATGATCGTGTTTTCATCGCCGCAGATGCATCCCACGAAATGCGTCCTGCAAGCGTATGCCCAGTAACCTTGCATCAGGCCGCCATGGTACATCGAGCAAAATGCCAGCACATCGGGTTGCAGCGACTCGTATCGCTTTCGAATTTCCTCGAAGTTCAGGTCGAAGCAGATTGCGCACCCTACCGTCCCGAAATCAGTCGTTGCCACCATGGCGTCCTTTCCGCAAAGGATGTCGCTCTTCGTCGTCTCCTCGATCACCAAATGGTTTTTGTTGTAGATTCCAAGGATGGTTCCGTCACGCCCGATGATTTGAGTTGAGTTCCGCCACGTTCCATCCTCCAGTTGACGCGCCGCAGAATACGCAACGCATGTCCGGTGCTCAGTCGCAATGCCACGCCAAAACTCAAGCAACTGCTCGCCACGAACCAAATAGTACGCGTGACGCTCTTCCAACGACATCGATGAGTAGCGGTCGCTAGCCTCAGGCACAACGACCAAGTCAGGACGATCAGCCAGGACCTGCTTCAATTGACCATGCCAAAACGACTTCATCCCCTCAACGTTTTCCTGATGGCTCTTGCTGGAATCGTGACTCCGCCCACGCGGCCCACCCAAACTTGAAATCATACAATGACGTGCCATGCCAACCTCCTTTTCGCACAATGTTAATCTCAACGACCACGCCCCAGCAATATCTCGCGAGGAGTCTTCAATAATATGTATGCGTCAAGCCACAACGACCAATGGGTGATGTAATACACGTCAAGCTCAACACGCTTCGGATAACTGACATCGGAACGACCGGATACCTGCCACAAACCCGTCAAACCTGGCTTGACAGAAACCAATATCTTGTAGTATTCCCCATACTTGACAACCTCTTCAGCAACGATTGGACGAGGTCCAACCAATGCCATGTCACCCTTCAGGATATTCACCAGCTGGGGCAATTCGTCCAAACTCGTCTTGCGCAGGAAACGCCCGACACGCGTAATCCGAGGATCGTCCTGCAACTTGAAATGGCTTTGCCATTCCGCCGCACGCTCGGGATGCTCGGATAAAACTTGCTCCAAAACCTCATCTGCATCGGCGCGCATCGTCCTGAACTTGTACAAGTAGAAATCCCGATCACCTAAACCCTTGCGACGAGCCAAGTAGAATATCGGTCCCGGACTCGTGCACTTCACCAAGATCGCCAATGCCACAAGCAACGGAAACAAGATGATGATCGCCACCAACGCAAGGAGCTTTCCAACGCACGCCTTCACCAGCCTGGGAATCGGCAACAGAAGCCCGTCGGGAACCTCCTCCAAGTTCGCTGTCGGCGGCAGGCTCGTGTCGATTGGCGTATACGGAATTCCAACCAACTTGCCAACAGTCTGCCGCAACGCGGGCAGCAACGGTATCAAAAACAGCCAGGACAGCGTCAGGACAGCCCGCGAGTATCGATAGAAATTCCGAGTGAATACCAGCGCCAACGCCAATGTAAGGAACGTCATCGTGATGGCGGACGTCTGCCCTTTCAGGGCCTGAACTGAATCCAAGGCGCGTCGGGTCCGAGGCCACGTGCCACGATACAGCCCGAAGTACGCCTCGTAAAAGATGAATATCGGCACCAACGGCCATAGTTTCAGGTACGTAGATATGTCCAGGTTAGCGACCGCATGCCGGTATCCGAACACAAAAAACCACAACACGCCTGACAACGCAAGCGCATCCGTCAAGACCAGCGCAATCAAATGACGCGGACGGAGCAACATTCAGCCTAGACTCGAATAATAACCTTAATGCATACTCAGTTCAGCCAATGCCTGGCGTGCGATTCGCCTCACATCGGTGGGATTGTAGTCCTTCCAAATGAAATCGACCCTGAAATGCCTGGCGCCTTCGCCGATCAACTCGCCGGCATCCTGGATCCTATTGAACGGCTCCCCATTTATAATAACGGACTGGCAGTTGTTGTTGATGGCAATCAGGTTGTCATTATCAAAAGTATTTAGCTTTACGTACTGGAACCCACAGGTGGTTTTGCCTTGGCAAAACCCCTTGATCGACGCCTTGATGCAAACATCCGAAATGGCCAACGGAGTATCCTGGTAAAGCACGACTTGGGCACGAGGTCCGATCTTCCCAAGCAAAGAACGCCAATTCTCCGACGTGTCCTCCGGCGACAGCGTCACTTCGCGGAAACCCTGATCCAGCAACTGCTTCGCAGCCGCCACATTCGTCACATACAACTGCCAATCAGACGTAATGTGTAAGTTGTTTAGGGGAATCCCGGATTGACCAAGAAAACCCAATGAGCCGATGTTCGTAACCATCCAGCGACGCCAACCCTGACCGTACAATGTGCGAATCAACGAACGCAGCGGTCCTGAATCGCCACGCACAATCGTCGGCAGCGCCAAACGGATCCGCGACTTGGTTCCCACCTTGCCAATCAACTCATCCAATGCCTCCTCCACCTCGCCAACGTCGATCCTGTCAAGGGAATACACGATCTCCTCAAAATCCCCCAACTCCTCGGCAGTAAACATGTTCAGATAAAATGGACGATCGATCTTCATCGAACAGCGAACCCCGCCAGAAGCCTCGGGAACAACATACTTGTCCAACGCTCCCTTGACCTGGTCGGAATGCCTCCGCAAATCACGGTCCATGACCGCCTCTATCCCCTCGACCGCCTGGCGACGCAACTCGTTCAACAGCGAACTCGGAACAAAGTACCCACCTGGATTCAAGACGTCGAGATTGCCAAGAGAAAACCGGCTGTCTCCAAGCCGACCAAGACAATCTCCTATCGTCTTCATCAACTTCTCGGGCTGCTTGGCCACTTCAAGGGGCGACTCTATCTCCATCTTGGTCGTCTCCGGACCAAATTGACGATCGCCAATCCTCGAAAGCGCACGCAATTCCAGGCTGCCAGAATCGATTTTCAGCGTGAAATCCAACGGATCTCGATGACGGCACTGAGCCGCACGAGGCAACTCCCATGAGTACGATTGCTTAACGCGCTGGGACGAAGAACATGAAATCACAGCGCCAACCGGAATCGGAGGATGATCCTCGGGCAACGGAACCTCAATCGTCGAGCCGGCCTCGGCAACAAATACCGACGTCCAGGACTCCACGTTCTTTTGGGCATACAATCGAAGCTCGGAAACAGAAAAACCATATGGCCTGTCACGACTGGGCAAGTCAATCTGCAACCCGTCGTACTTCTCCAAAGCGTGACCCTTCAACGTAAATCGCAACCGGTCGGGAGTGCCCTTCACAATCTCAGTCACCACACCGACAGGTACGCCACGATGACCAACGATCTTCGTATCCGTAACGCCCGCCTGACGGCGATTCTTCAAATGGAACGTCGTCCATGGACGGGAAAAAATCGACTTGATCTCCGATTCGCATTGAACCTGGTCGTCGCCACGCAAGCTCCCGTCCAACAAGCCACGGTAATATCGAGTCACAGCAGCTACGTACAACGGGGACTTCTTGCGCCCCTCAATCTTCAAGGACGCAACGCCCAATCGTGCAAAGGAACCCAACAGATCCGGAGCCGCCAAATCCTTCATCGACATGGGATTGCAAGCAGGATAAACACCCTCTGGCCCGGACAAGTTGCACTTCTTGCGACATACATAGGCGCACTCGCCGCGATTGCCTGACGAATCACGCAAAACACCGGACAACTGGCATAGGCCGCTGTACGAATAGCATAACGCGCCGTGCACAAAAACCTCAACCTCCAAACCAGGAATCGAGGCAATCTCGGCAATCTCCTGAATTGTCAACTCGCGAGCTACAACAATACGCTTGAAACCCAATTCCTTCGCGCGACGAGCGCCCTCGACATTGTGAATCGCCAACTGCGTCGACGCATGCAACACAAACTCAGGATACCGAGACTTCACCAGCTCCAGCAAAGCCCAATCCTGAACAATCAAACCGTCAGGACACATGTCGCGCAAGGCAGACAACGTGTCCACCAGCCCACCCAGCTCGCCTTGACGAACCAAGGTGTTGACAGCAACATAAACAGAACGGCGACGACCACACCCCTCATGCGCATGACCCAACAAAGTACTCAAGTCGTCATAGGAAAAATTATCCGCATCACCACGGGCGGAAAATTGACGCAAACCCAAGTACACCGCATCAGCCCCGTAGGTAAATGCCGCTATTGCCGACTCCAAATTGCCCGCAGGCGCCAAAAGTTCCATAATCCAATATACTCTTAAGTCAATCATAGGATGCTTTCCCCGGTAGGCCTGCGAGATAACCCGTAAATACGTCCCGTGCCAACCAGACTTGAAAACAAATAATGTAACCCCTGAACCACAGCGTGGCAAGAACAGCATTTTCATCATCAACAAGTTGAATTACCCATTCCCAAAGCCACATTATGGAAAATATCCATATGCCCCGAAATCAATCCTGCCATGAACATACTGATTGCCATACACAAGTACTTTCCTTTCGGAGGTCTCCAATGCGACATGCTCAGGTTCGCCCAACATGCCGCAGATTGCAACCACCAGGTGACCATCGCAACCACACAATGGGACGCACCAACACCACCCCAAAATATTAACGTCACCATCATCCCAAAAAGAGGTTTCGCAAACCACGAAAAACTAAAAAACTTCGCTGGCGACGTACAAAAACTTATCCCGAACTTCGACAAAACAATAACTTTCGTCAGAATCCCGGGATTCGACTGGTATTTCGCCGGCGATGATTGCTATGCAACCCAATTCCCACTGAAACACTCGAAATTCATACTCAAGTTTCATCCGCGATACAAAACCTTTATCAATCTCGAAGAACAAATCTTCAACCCCGATTCGAAGACAAGCATATTCATCGTCGCACAACACCAGCAAAAAGATTTCATCAGTGCCTACAACACACAACCTCAACGATTCCATCTCCTTCCGCCAGGAATGAATCCAAATTGCATTCGACCTGACGAAAACTTAGCTCAGGAACGACGCAACAGCGCAAGACGCCAACTCGACATCCCACAGGACGCAATCGTCGCAATCACGGTCGGAGCCAACCTCAAACTAAAGGGCGCCGACCGCGTCATCCAGGCAATCAACACGCTCAACCAAGAACGAGCGACTTCAAAACTTCACCTCCTCTTGGTGGGCAAGCTCCCTGCAGACCTACAGCAACTAGCAGCGCAATCCCACGAAATACACGCCCTGGGATTGAGGCAGGACATACCCGATCTTCTACTTGCTGCAGACATTATGCTCCACCCCGCTCGACAGGAAGCCGCAGGCTCAGTCCTGATCGAAGCCATCGCATCAGGCATCCCCGTCATTTGTTCTGATGTTTGCGGCTTCAAGGATCACGTCCTCAGCACCTCGAACCTCGTCACGTCCGAGCCATTCAGCCAAGAACAATTCGTCCAGTTGACACGAACTGCATTGGACAACCTCCCGCAATTTACACAAACCACACGCAACTACGCCACAAAAAACGACTTCAATGCCCGATCAGACCAAATGCTAAAATTAATGGCTGATGGACAGTGATGTTGTTGCGACAAATATTCTGCTTTGATTTTGTTTGGATCTTGTAGAGGCAATTTTACTGCAATCGTATTCCAGGGTCAACCGCCAAGCCGTACGCATAATCCTCTGGCTTTCCAATCGTCACGTCCTTCCCTGCCCAACCAACCAAACGCACCGACTGATTATTGGAAAACTCATACACGAGATCTTCGCCATCAACAATCGACTGAGGGACGACCAGATTCTCCGCAAAGACCAACGTGATACCACCTTCCCCAAACTGATATACGCGATCAGAGCCAAAATCGTCCGCGAACAAAAATACGTCATTCCCCATGCCACCACCCACCAGAATATCGTCTCCACTACCACCATTTATTAAGGTTGTTTCGATATTTCCCGCATAAATCACATCATTGCCATCGCCGCCTCGTATCAACATCGACTTGCCTGAGGCATCGAAATAGCGGTTGCTTGTCAAATCCAGAACATCGTCTCCTGCACCGAGACGGATTTCATCAATTCCAGTCACTCTTGCTTCATCGCCAAGTATGGTGAAGATATCATCCAGGAACAAGGCATCTCCACGGGCATCGTCCGTCAAGCAGAGCACGGACGCATCGGTGCTTCCTGCGAATGTATCTTCGTAACGGAGCTTGCCATCCAATGTCACAGCGCACAGGGTCTCGCCAAGTACGCTATGAAACGCAACATGCCCGTTTCCCCATGTCAGGTTCGACGATGCGAGAAACACATCTCCAATCCCATCGCCATCGGATTCAACCTTGGTCGCCTGCCCATACTCGTGCCAATTGCCGAAGGACATCGAATCAGACGACGCCTCGCCGGCAAGCAATCGGGCACGAACACCAGACCATGCCCGACCGGAATAAATATCGCACGCAGCGACATTGCTCTCGATAGTCATGGCATCAGCAAGGTCGTCCCGGCTAAACACTTGCACCGTAAAGCTTGTCGCATCTGCGCCTGCGAATCCTCGTGCCACCTCGCAGACCTGCCCGTCATTCAGCGTCAGCACATACGTCAGATCCTTGGTTACATCGAGCACAAATGCACCATTGTCCTGCTTCAGTTCATACACTGAAATCCCTACCACGTCACTCCGTTGCCCAAGTGCACCCCCTGTCACCACGTATTCAAACTCGCGGTCTCCGACCTTCAACTGAACCTTGTCATCCAAATCCGCAATCACGCCGGCATTTCCAGCCAGCGTATATCTCCCGAATTTCTGGGATGCAGCCGCCAATACGAAGAAATCAGCATTATTCATATGAGCTAAAGAAAGACTCCACAATCGGACCAGCCAGCTCATCAGCAAACGCTTGGCCATACACGGCTTCGTCATTTCCACGACCAATAACCGAGAACGTAAAGTCTGTGCCCGCGCAATCGACGGCATAGTATCCGCCGCCGTCTGCCTTGCTCATCACGATCCGCCCCGCCACAACGGCATCCTTCATCTCAATCCCATCGCCTTGCAATATCACACTTCCAAGACGATAGCCCAAGGATTCAACCCTCAGATCCTCCAGAAGGGACCACGCATGAACAGTCAAGAACCCTTCTTCACGAACCGTCATCCCAATCCCTTTCCAGTGATCCGACTCAGTCGCCGTCTCATCACCCAACGTGAATGCGCGTTTAGGCAAAATCGTCAACCCCTTAACATCCTTCCCATCGATGGAAAAATCGTTCCCGTCGCTGTCCTTGCCACTTAGCGTAGTTTTCCCATCTGGAGGCAGATACAGCTTCGCGCCAGCGCCAAGAACGACATTTGTCGCAGTCGAACCCGACAACAAGTTCAAGGTTCCGTTTGTTTCAACGATGATTTCATCCGCGACGCATCCATCCCCGACCGTCAAGCTGCTTCCTGCATTCACCACCAGCCCCATGCACTGATTCCCGGTGATCTCAAAGGAAAAATCGCCACCAGCAGTACTCATCACGCCTTCCAGCGTCGTTAGACCGTCAACTAAAAAATTGACACGGGCCGACTCCGACAGCACGAGTCCTTCGGCAATCGAGCCGCTCTCAATGCGCAAGCGACCATTGACTCCAAAGGTCACATTCGAGGCACGTGCCCCCGTTGTCAACCGCAGGTCGCTATCATTGCTGAACATCCCCCCTTCGATTAGTCCACCAGCATAGACCGTGCAATCTCCGCCCGAAAACACAACATCGCGCACAGTCCCGCCTGAGTACACATGGATCGCATCAAGCTGTACCAATACCTCATCAGTCGTAAATATCTCGCCTGAATACACATAATAGGTCTTCGCCATCCAAAAGCCTCCGCTTCCGCCTTATTTGCAACCCTTGTTCACAAATGCAAAGCTCATTTGTTGTGATCTTGTACTAGAAACAGCCCTGTCCAAAAGCATAAAACCAGGAAAACAACTTAAGTTAATACCCCAACCTGATTACTTCAAGAACCCAGCATGCGACGAATCGCACGCAAACGACGACTCCGCATCGACTCCTCAAACTCAACCTTCGAGGCTATCATCGATTCAACCGATAACGACAAGTCCCGCTGACGCCCCAAGAACCTGCGCGCCTCGCCGGCGACAGCACCCAGTTCCCAAACCCACTCCATCTCGCGAACCTGTGCCATCTGCTCGCTGTCCAATACACGCGTCAGATAATCCTCGTGCAACAACCAGCGCAACTTGCGGTACCGACGCGTCGTCTCCGCCGCAAGCAATGCTGGTTGGCGGTAGCTGGCATAGTAGGGAGCCAGCAACTCGATCACCTTTTCGCGTTGGTCGAGAGAATCAAAACGCTCGCTAACTAAATCAAGCTCGGCATAGGCACGAAAATACGCATGGCTGTCACCAAACGTCAGCCGCTCAATCGTCTCCAACGGAGAACGGCCAGCGCGCATGTCATATACGAATGTCCGACGGATAACACGACGGCAAAACTCCAAAACCCCATCGTCCCATTGAACCAAGCCCTCGCCGGCCAAACCCATCACAGCCATCGCCAATTGAACACAACCGTCAGGCAAACTCAACAACTGATCCGAAACGAACAAAACAACAGGGAATAACTGAGACAAACGACGCAACTCCGACATCAACGCACCGCGATATCCCTCGACTTCCAGCTCGTCGCCACTTTCCGCTTGATCGCCCAAACTCATAATTCGCAACACGCACTCGCCCAAGGTGCCGAGTGCCGCACGGATCCAGTCGAGGAGCGCTTCGTCGCCGTACTTTCCCAAATCGAACATCACCTTCAAGTGCGCCAAGCTTGTCGTCCTGGGCTTGTGCTTGGCAAACCACGACTTCACGGCATGGCGGCACAGCAGCCGGTCGCCCTTGTGGACCACGTTGGGCCACATCTCAAGCAGCCCGAAGTCGCCGCACCATCGCATCCCCCACTC
This sequence comes from Lentisphaeria bacterium UBA1407, assembly GCA_002305655.1. Taxonomy (GTDB): domain Bacteria; phylum Verrucomicrobiota; class Lentisphaeria; order Oligosphaerales; family Oligosphaeraceae; genus UBA1407. The sequence goes on from DBPZ01000116.1 coordinate 65,698, forward strand.
CAAAAACTCCCTGCTGACCCCAGGCTGCTCTAGGGCAACGCTTATCGCATCGCGCAACACATCAGGATCCAAATGACCTTCGCTGCGACGGAAATAGCCCACAAACCAAGCATCGGCAAGCTTGCGGTCAAGACACCACAAAAGCCTAAAGCCTATCTCAACAACCGTGCTAACAACCTGGTTCCGACGCCTAAACGCATCCGCCGCCTTTGACAGCAGCTGGGGCACCGTGCAGCGGTTCAGCACAATACACCGATCCATCGCACCATATAGCTGCCGAGGAACCAACGCCGTGCTCCCGCCACCCTCGCTGACTACCGGACCAGCCTGAAGCTCGCCCGACGCCAACAAACGCTCCGCATCGCGATTCAAGTACCCAAAGTACTCCTCCAAGGTCTCGGCGCCCAGCTTCTTTGGCGGACTGCTCAAGTACAAGCCAATCAAATGCTCAACACGATCCGCAACCTCGTCAAACCCGGCCGACCCAACCAAGCGGGCATGCGACTCCGCTTCGCGCAAGCGTTGGAGGCTGACATCGGGATTCAAATCCTCGAGTTCAGCCAAAAATCTCATCAGCGATTCGCGTTCGTTCATCGGTTGACCCTGCCCTGCTTCGGCATCAAGGAGCAGCGAGGATATCTCCCACTCCGTTCAGCACTATGTTTGGACGATATCCGAACGTCTTAAGGTTGGTTTGGTTGGTCACGCCGCTAAGCACCAAAACAGTTTCAAGTTCGGATTCAATTCCCGCGATTATATCCGTATCCATCCGGTCTCCCACGATCACGGTTTCCTCGGGCGTGGTTCCCAGAAGTTTCAGGGCATGCCTCATCATCAGTGGATTGGGCTTGCCCAGGAAGTAAGCCGTCTTTCCAGTCGCCAGTTCAATGGGCTTCACTAATGCGCCTGTAGCAGGTACAATACCGCGCTCCGTCGGTCCAGTCAAATCAGGATTTGTACCGATAAGCAGTGCCCCTGCCCTTACCAACACCACGGCATGTTCGATCTTCTCGTAGCTATAGGTGCGCGTTTCGCCGACGACCACATAGTCCGGATCCACGTTGTTCATGGTCAGGCCAGCCTGGTACAGAGCCTGGATCAAGCCGGCTTCACCGATGACGAATGCACTTCCGCCGGGGCGTTGCTGAGACAGGAATGCCGCAGTCGACAACGCGCTGGTGTAGAAGTGGCTCTCGTCAACATCCATCCCTAGACGCGCCAGCTTCTGACTCAATTCCCTGGGGGAACGCTCGCTGCTATTCGTCAAAAACAAGAATTTCTTGCCTTTTTCCTTAAGCCATTCGACGAAATCCAGCGCACCGGGAAGCAGGTTGTTCCCATGGTAAATCACACCGTCCATATCGCAAATGAACGCCTTTTTCGTACATAGTCCTTCCATGTTCTTGCCTCTTGTTTGTTTTTGCCGTGGATATCCGCCACGACTATGTCATCAAATGCCTGTTGACCACCACGATTCCGCTGAGCATTGAACCAACAATGCCCAGGAACCCTTGGTCGGTTCCGCAGATCAGCAATCCCGGGACATCCGTCAAGCCGTTCTTTATCTTTATCGGACTCCCATAGACTGCGCCGTTCAGCCGTCCTGTATAGCGCTCTATCGTCTTCGGCGTGAATGCCTCGCTATATATCACCGCTTTCGAAATCCCAGGATACATGCTTTCCAGAATGTCCAACTCGTCACGAAGCAAGGCCGCCTTCGCCAATTCATAGTCCCCTTTAGACAACCCCTTCCAGTATTTGGGACTTGCCAATGCCGTCATTCGTATTGCAGGTCCCCTGCCGCTCTCGCGCACACCGGGAAAATTCCCGGGAACGCACAAGACAAAACTCGACAATTCAAAGCCCTCTGTGGGAACGCCATATGAGAAAGTAGATGAACTATTGAAAAAAACAACGCTGTCAGCCAACCCAAAGTCGCGCACAGGACGGGACAACTCAAATAACGACTCGGTAAAACCAAGCTCGCCAATCATTTCCGGAGCATGCTGACCATGCGCCAAATCCAAGGTCTCGGGATACCCGGCGCAAGAAAGAACAGCATCGCAACCATGAAAATGACCAGCAGAATCAACGACCCCGGAAACACGACCGCCTGACAACTCAATCGATCGTATAGCGCTCCCAAGGCTCAATTCACCCCCATTCTCCAAAAAACGCTTCGTCAAAACGCCAACCAATGACTCCATGCCACCAGCAGGACGGCACAACCCCTCGAGAAACATGCTCGAAAACAAAACGCAATACTGGTGAAAATCCATGTCATGAGGCCATGAACTCCCGTAGTACATCACTGGACATAAAAGCATTTCCGACAACTCGACAGACAAGCCAACCTCGCGCATCACAGCACGTGTTGACTCAAAGCCAAGCGAAGGATTGAACGAGTCGTCCTCGCGTATCCGAGCTACAAAACGGTCAAACGCGACTTGATCGCCAGGAAACGAACGCGCAACAGAGTCACGAAACGTCCCGAAATCATTGTCAAACTCGAGATCTGCATCAAGAAACGAAATCCTGGAACTGCGCTGCGGAACCAACTCCAATTCGTCACGACGTATACGCAACTGGCGCAACATCAAGCTCAAGGGAGACGACCTCTCCAGAGAGTAGTTGGTCACCGCATGCAAACCGACATCGTAGGCGCGTTCCCCGCGACGATAGTACGAGTTCATCCCGCCAGCATAGCGCTGCATGTCAAATATCCGGACGCGACTGCCAAACTGGCTCAGGCGAATGCCAGCAGCCAAACCTGACAAGCCCGCTCCGATGATAATGACATCATACTTCCCCATCGTCACTCACGACCAGGATGCGGATTGTCAAGGTCTGGATCCACAGTCACAGGCGGCTCGCAAAGAGGAACCTCTTCCTGCGAAGCTTCATCCTTCAGTTCGTCGTCAATAGGCTTCTTCTCGGGCATCGGAATTTCAAGCAACTCGTACACTTCCTCGGCGGACATGGTTTCCTGCTCCAGGAGCGCATCGGCCAGCTTGTGCAGCTTGTCCAGATTTGCTTCCAGCATCTTGCGGGCGCGCTGTGCCCCCTCCTCCACCAACTGCCTGATCTCAAGATCGATTTCACGTGCCGTCTCGGGACTGAAATCCTCGCTCCGAGTAATGTCGCGCCCCAGGAAGATATGCTCTTCGCGCCCGATATAGTTGATCGGTCCCATCTTGCGGCTCATTCCGTACTGGCAGACCATCTTCTTCGCCGTCTGGGTCGCAGAACGGATATCGGCCGACGCACCCGTCGAAATGTCATCCAGCACCAATTCTTCGGCGGCCCGTCCGCCCAAAGCAACCGCGATAGCATCACACAACTCGTTGTAAGTCAAATGATACTGGTCTTCCTCGGGAAGGAACATCGTCATCCCACCTGCCTGGCCGCGTGGAATAATCGTCACCTTGTGCAAAGGCATCGTATATTCGCACAAAATGTTTACCAACGCATGACCACTTTCATGATAGGCCGTCAATCGACGCTCCGCCTCAGTAACCTTCCGACTGCGACGTTCCTTGCCCCAGCAAACCTTGTCGCGAGACTCCTCCAGCTCCTCCAAGCCAACCATATCCTTCCCGGTACGGGTCGCAAGCAACGCCGCCTCGTTGATCAAATTCGCCAAGTCTGCCCCGCTGAACCCGGTCGTCCCGCGGGCAATGATACGCAAGTCAACCGTAGGATCCAACTTTATCTTTTTTGAGTGAATCTTAAGGATTCCAAGACGACCGCGCAAGTCAGGAAGGTCAATCACAACTTGACGGTCAAAACGACCGGGACGCAGCAAGGCCGGATCCAGTACGTCAGGGCGGTTCGTGGCAGCAATCACAATCACGCCAGAATTGGGTTCGAATCCGTCCATCTCGACAAGCAATGCGTTCAATGTCTGCTCGCGCTCGTCATGGCCGCCGCCAATCCCGCTGAAACGAGAACGCCCAACCGCGTCAATCTCGTCAATGAATATCAGGCAAGGAGCATTGCGCTTGCCTTCCTCAAACATGTCACGGACACGGCTCGCGCCAACACCAACGAACATCTCGACGAAATCCGAGCCGCTGATCGAGTAGAACGGAACATCAGCCTCGCCAGCAATGGCCTTCGCCAGCAACGTCTTGCCGGTTCCAGGAGGTCCAACCATCAAGACACCACGGGGTATCTTGCCGCCAAGGCGACGAAAACTGGCCGGGTCTTTCAGGAAATCAACGATCTCCTTCATCTCCTCCTTCGCTTCGTCGATCCCAGCAACGTCATCCAACGTCAAACGATCCTTGCCAGGATTCAACTTCCGAGCGCGACTCTTGCCAAACTGCAAGGCGTTCCCGCTAGCACTGCGTACCTGACGGGCAAACATGAAGTAGAACAGCAAAACCATCAGCAAAATCGGCAAGACGCTGATCAGCAAACTGGACCACAACCTGCTCGAAAACTTTGTCTCACGCACCTGGCAGTAGTCGCGAATCATGATGTCCAACTGGTCGCTGTAGACAACACGAACCTTGAAGCGAAGCAATTGAGGCTTCAAAGACGCAGGCTCATCGCTTTTTTTGTCCTCGTCTTTGGACGCGTCCGGGCTGGTCGTCCCACGCTCAAGCTTCAACCATGCGTCGCGGTCAGCCTCGGTCGCCCAATACATCCCCTCAATCAACACCATGCTGCCAGAAGATTGCTCCTCCAACACAACCTGCTGAATCAAATGACGCTTCAGCAATTCCTCGAAATCGCTCTGACGCAATTCCCGGATCGGTGACAAGTCGCGACCGCTGAAGAACATCAAGCCCAAGGGCAAGATGCACAGGAGCAACAACCACAACAACATCATTCGCATCGGTGAACGAGAGCCGGGACCGCCACTGCCGCGTTCGTCACGATTCACGTTTTCATCCTCGCCAATGCCCCTATCTTTATCTTCCTTACTCATCGATCATACCCAATTCATTAGTCGCATAACAAAACAGAGGTTTCGACCTTGCGCGGACGAAACCCCTTCGATTCATCGATCAAATAAAGCCAATTCATTTCCCTAGTCTACGAACTGGTCGCGTCAAAAGATTTATGACTTGCCAAAAATCTTCATTGCCACCATCGCCATTACACCAAGCGCAGTCAGCCCAAGCAACACGATAATCGTCAACATGACCGCATTGTGAGCCTTGTTGTCACGAAGGATGACAGCATGCTTCGTCGCAGTCGCACCAGCCATGTTTTTCATCGACGTGGAATCGACTTCGCCTGTGTTCGTCTCCTCCAGGTTGATCACCGTCATCGTACGACTCTCAGAACGAGCAGCAAACTCGCCTGTGTCATACATCACTTCGATTGCACCTACCTGAAAGATGTCCCCATGCTGCAAGGGGACTTCCTGACCCGCCTCAAGCTTCACGCCGTTGACTCGAGTGCCGTTCGTGCTGCCCTCGTCGCGAAGGTAAAATACGCCGGCATCTGACTGGAACAACGTGCAATGGTGACCGCTAATGGTCGAGTCAGGCATGCTAATGTCGCAATTCTCAGTTCGACCTATCGTATAGCTTTCATTCGGCAGACTAAACGACATCCCACGCATCGGTCCATCTGAGAGAATCTGTATCTTCGCTGTTGCCATCGACTTGTCCCTTTGTTAAGCCATTGCTTCCTGGACACTATTATCCATATCTTAGTAATGTATTCCGTCCCGCCACCTTTGCCAACCACTTTTGTTACTTTTTTGTGACGAAACTGAATTTTCCAACCCTTTCCACTAAAAAACACTCTGTTTTACAATCGTCACTTGAACAATTCTTGGATTGACTCCGTATTTCGGCGCTCCTCGGCACGAAGTGGATACCGCTTCGCGAACTCATCCCACGTCTCCTTCGCCTTGACCTTCTCGTTGGACGCCAAATTAGAGCGGATCGCCAGCATGTACGCCTCCGAATTGTACAACTCGTGACCACCCAAAATGTAGCACATCGTCGCATATTTCAACGATTCAGCCGGATTCTTGTCAACATCAAGCAAAATCCTGGCCTTTACCAGCCATGCCAGCGATGTGCTTTCCGAACGCGAATTCGCGGCGGCATCCTTCAAAACCTTCTCCGCCAAATCCAGGGATTGGGTGTAGCGCCCCTGCCAGTACAAGCTGTCGCTCAACAAGGCAGTAATGTAACTCCGATAGGGACGACGATCCGCCTCCGCCAACGATGGCTCGACCTCGTCAAGCCGAGCCTGCAAGGCCTCCAATACAGTCCCAGCCTCAGCCTGGCCAGATTCACCTGACTGGGACAACAGCTTCACCAACTCCAAACCACCCCGGAACGACATCGCCGGGTCGTCCTTCCGATTCCACAAGGCACGCCACAGGCGCCCTTCGCAACCCAAGGCGTCAAACCCAGGCGCCTCGACACCCGCAACACGCAAGTCATGGCAGGACTTCCCTGCCAAGAACAACAAGTTCGCAGACACGCCACCGCCACCATGACGAGCAAACATGTCGTCAACCAAACGAACCGCCTCGAGACGCTCAAGCACACGGGCTTCGTCAGAAACGCCGGCAACGGTCTCCTCGGCAAGCAAAATCTGGCACAAAAATACCTTCATCGCGCATTCCATCTCAGCGCCGCCTGCCAATGGGGCAGCCAATGCGTCACGCAAAACCTTCAAGGACGCGTTACGCTCGCCGCGACGATGCAATACCAACGCCAAGCCCATCGTCACGCGCTCGCGACGAACCCCGCCAGTGACCTGCAACAACGCACGTGCCTGTATCTCGGCCTGGGCAAACTCGCCGTCCTCCAAATGCAAGTGCAACAAGCGCTCGCGGCTGTCCAAGACCAAGTCCCCTGACTTCGGCCAATCCATGACGACCTTCTTGAAATCCTCCTTCGCTCGATCGCGATCTCCGGCCTGACGCTCGCAATCGCCTGCCTTGAACCATTGCTGAGCAGCGTCGGGATTGTCAGGCAAGCTACCCAAACGACGCCACTCCTCGGCAGCCTTCTTCCATTCCTCGCGACCAACCAACATCGTGATCAACAGCTCGCAACCACGAACAAAACCAGCTCGGTCGCCCTTGAACAACTCCAATGACTGGCGATACGCAGATTCCGCCTCGACAAACTTGCCGTCCAATTCGTAAATCCTACCGCGCTGCTGAAGCATCAAACCCTTTTCGGAACTCTTCGGATACAAACCCAAGAACTCGTCAATCAACCCACCTGCCTGATCATATTGCTTCTCCTCCATAAGGCAGAATATCACGTTCGCACGAGCCAAGCGAAGGGTCTCGGCAGGAACGTCAGCAACAGAAACGACCCTGCTGAAAAATGGGCGGGCCTCAGAATAGCGACGAGCCTGGTACAAGCATACACCGTGAACAAAATCCATCTCGTAATCCGTCGCATCGGGATAACGCTTCCGCCAATCCTCGGCAGTGCCCAGGGCATCGGCATATCGCCCCAATTCAACCAAAAGCAATGTGCGGCGCTTGCGTACCTCGCGGCTGCTTGCACCATCAGGACTGTAACCCAAACACCGTTCGTATGCAGCCAATGCCGCATCCAAGTCACGCAACGCATAGTTGCATTCCCCAAGACGATACAAAGACGCCTCGCGAATCGCAGCATTCACACTTTCGTCGTCCCCCAATCGCTTGAAGCCGTCACGGGCTTCAGTCAAACGCCCTGCCACCAACGCACGCCAGCTCATCTGGTACAAGGCGTACGCACGCCAAGGACGTTCAGCGCTCAAGTCACCCTTCGCCAAAGCACCAAGCAACGCCAATACTTCATCCGTGTCCTTGCCGGCCATGTTGCGCAAGCACAAGGCAAGCAAATACGATGCATGCTCTTTCAGCGACTCGTCCACGTCCTTATAGCCGCACAACAGGCGATAGCTTTCAGCCGCCTTGGCATAGTCGCGGCGCTGATAGTACGCTTCCGCCTCCCATCCCGTCAAGGCGCTCAGCTTCGAATACTTGGGATCTCGCTGGCGCAATGCCGCGATTTCCTGGAGCATCAGGTCTTCCTTCTTCTGCTCACGCAGGCAAAGGATCAGGTTGAGCCGCGCATCGGAAGCCAGCTTATGCTCACCGTGCTTCGCGAGGAAATCCCTGTAGATCTCCTCGGCACGATCATAGAGCTTTCTGCTTTGCAGCCCGTGCGCGTACATGAATTGGTCTTGCGGATCCTTCAGATCCTCGACGACGCCCTGGCTCAGGCCAGTCTGCACGGCAAGCAAAAGCAACAGTACGAACAATATGGTCACGGCATGCTCCTCGAATCGGTTTTCGATTGGTTGAATGAGATGGCTGTGTGGAGGACTGCTGGCAAGCCTAGTCCGCACGGTCTTCAGGCTTGATGACGGCGAACGCCACATTTGTCACGTCAACCCGTGCGCACAAGTCAAGCACCTTGATCACGTCCTTATGCCTTGTCCGTTCGTCAGCCCTGATGATGACGGGCTGATCGACAAACACTTCCTGGACTTGTTTCAGGATGCCGGCCAAACGCTCCATGCTAATCTCTTGACTATTGATGGTCACAACCCCCGCCTCGTCAATGTTGATGATCACCTCGCCGCGCTCACGGTAGCTTTCGGTTCGGGAATCCGCAGTGGGCACCTTGATGCCCAGCTTGTTTTCCCATTGGGCGAAGATCGTCGCCGCCATAAAATGAATCAGCAGGATAAACATGATGTCCACCATCGGACCCATCTGGAATCCCACCGCAGGGTCGTTGATTCGCTTCTTGAAGTTCATAGTTGACTCCAAATTCTAGGTTTGTCATTTCCTGATCTTCGGGGACAGGCGCCTCAGAACCGAACCGCACGCGCCTTCCATTCCGCTGATCAGCTTGCTCAGGCGACCTCGCATAAAGTCGTACATCGACATCGCGAAAATACCAACGATCAGACCTCCAAACGTGGTGTACATCGCCTGAGCAACACCGTTCGCCAAGGCATCGGCCTTGTTGACGAAGCTGACTCCGCTCTCCAAACCGGAGAACGAAATCATCATGCCCCAAACAGTTCCGAGCAAACCAACCATCGGAGCAATCACAGCAATGTCCATCAAGTACTGCAAACGCTGCCACAACAAGCCAGCTTGACGAACACCTTCGTCCTCAACCGCATCACGCAAATATGAGTACTCAACAAGCTTGCCTTCCTCGCATTGCTCCAATGCAACCGAAAGGATCTGAGCAGCATTCGAGCTGTTGTTTTGGCAAAGCTCACGCAACGATTCAATGTCACCAGCCTCCGCGGCATCCTGAGCCTCAATCACAAACGCACGGGGATACAATACCTCGGCACGCATCGTCAGCAAGTAGAAAATTACCAACGCAATCGCCAGGAATGACAGAAAGGCAATCACATTCATCAGCCAACCGCCTTTCACCATAATGTCACGCAATGTGATCTTGCCAAATTCCTCGTCCGCTTCCGTTGCCTTGGGTTCCCCAGGTACTATGCCAAGATTTGCCGCGGAAGTTGCGGGGGCTTCGGTAGCCGCCACCTCTTTCGCGGCAGGCTGGGGAATCGCTGGCTGGGCATCTGCCGCACCCTGACCAAAGCTCACATAACCAAGCAGCAAGCCAACAACACTCAAAATCCGCAGCAATCTCATCCGTAAACTCCTTATGCTCTTAGGTCAATACCATTTTATCTTACTGCCAATTTCGGGACAAACGCTTCAACAAGCCCTGCTCGTATCCGTCAAAATCGTCTATGGACACCGCCGCGACGCCTTCGGCAACCGCAGCCTCCGCAACGCGACGGGCAACGTGCGGAACAACGCGGGGATCAAAAGGCTTAGGTATCACATAGCGAGGACTCAATGGATTCGCACCATCGAACATCCCAGATGCATAGTCGTTGGGATAAGCCTTCGCCAAAAGCCGCTTCACGTCTTCCGGCACAGATGACGTAGCAACCTCGGCCAATGCCTTCGACGCAGCAAGCTTCATACCTTCGGTGATATCACGCGCACGTACATCCAACGCACCGCGGAATATCCCCGGGAAACCCAAAACGTTGTTGACCTGGTTCGGGAAATCCGTGCGGCCGGTACCGACTACGTACGCTCCCGCACCCAAGGCTTCCTCGGGATAAATCTCCGGAACCGGATTCGCCATCGCCAAGACGATCGGACGGTCAGCCATCGACGCAACCATCTCGGCAGTAACGCAATTCCCAACAGAACACCCCAGGAACATGTCAGCGCCAACCATCGCCTCCGCCAACGTACGGCAACTCCTATCAGTCGCCAAAGCCTCCTTCGCCGCATCCATGCCTACGGTTCGACCGCGATACACAACCCCCTTGCTGTCGCAAATCACTAAGTTCTCTCGGCGGATACCCGAAGAAATATAAAACTCAGCGCACGCAATGCCAGCAGCTCCTGCCCCATTCACCACCACTTGCATATCCTCCATGCGACGCCCCGTCAGCTCAACAGCATTCATCAGCGCCGCCAGCGAGATGATTGCCGTCCCATGCTGATCGTCATGAAACACAGGTATCCCCATGCGACGCTTCAATGCCTGCTCGACCTTGAAACATGCGGGAGCCGCGATGTCCTCAAGGTTGATCCCGCCGAACGTCGGTTCCAAAGCAGCCGTCAACTCAATCAACTTGCCAGCATCCGTGCGACCAGACGCGTCAAGGCAATTCGTGAGGCACAAAGGAACGGCGTCAATGTCTGCAAAACGCTTGAACAAAACCGCCTTCCCCTCCATCACGGGCAAACCAGCGGCAGGACCGATGTTGCCCAAACCCAATACAGCCGTCCCGTCACTCACAACGGCAACCATGTTCCCCTTGCTCGTGTAACGATACACATCATCCGGATTCGACTTGATCTCAAGGCACGGCTCCGCAACGCCTGGCGTGTACGCCAAGGACAGGTCGTCCTGAGTCTCGCAAGCCTTGCTCGGAACAACGTGGATCTTCCCACTCTCTTTGCCACTGTGATACGCAAGACTCCGCTCACGCAAATGACCGCTCGACGACATCGCTTGTTCCCTTGCTTAACTAAAAAAAATCCTTGAAATTTGACGAAAAAACATAATTTTCCTAATATAGCCCATTTTCATAACTTGGGACGATTTGGGAAAAAGTTTTTTCATCCATGTAAAAAAACGAATTCAGCACCAGATTTCTTGGCACGAAAAAAGCCGGTCGGAATCCAAGCGGAGATCCAGCCGGCTTGATCTCAAGCTACAAAAGTTAGAACTGGGTGGCGGTTGCCGAATTATCAAAGGAGCAGCTGTTGAACCCAATATTCGAAAGCTCGCCCTTGCCGCAGGATGCCACGTGACCATCGAAGAACCCGAGATTGCAACGCCCCGCATGATGCGCGGACGCTGAGTATTGATCCACGTGGGCCTTGCCGGTATTGAACGTCCAAACCGAATACAGAGTGTTCTTCAGGTTGATGGAGTCGCCGGTCAATGGTGCTTCGGAAGGCATCCTGCACATATGAGGAAGGAAATAGCAGTTGTCTCGAGTCGCATGTCCGACATCGATATCATTGATATAGCACTTGCCCCAAATACTTTCTTTCTTCACAAAGACGCCCAACGACGTATCCAAGTCAGAGCGGATGGAACCAACGCAACTGCCGCTCGCATAGTTATTTGTCGGCTTCGATGGGCAGAAAAACACTTTCTTGTCACACATGTTCAACTTGTTAACCAGCAAATTGTAATTGGAGTAGGTGGCATAACCAGTTGCTGTGACTTCCTGAGCAAAGGTAGCGAAATAGCCGTTGTTGTCGTCCGCATACAGCAGATTGGTAAGCATGATCTGCTTGAAGTTGGATACGCAGGAAATGGATCGCGCCTTTTCGCGAGCCTTGGACAACGCGGGCAATAGCATCGCCGCCAAAATGGCAATGATGGCGATAACGACGAGCAACTCAATCAAGGTGAATGATTTCTTCTTCATTTTGACCTCCAAAAGTCTTTTTAAATCCTGCTAAGCATAAGTATTATGACGTGAAAAACATTATTGGAAAATTAGTAACCGTTCACGGCCTTCGTTT
>DBPZ01000134.1 GCA_002305655.1 Lentisphaeria bacterium UBA1407
GAGAGTAGCGCGCCGCCGGTCTCCCTCACAGGCTCCCCGGCCGGATTTTCCGGCCGGGGGGCTTTTTTTTTGCTTGGAACCAGGCAGGGAAGGCGGCGGACTGCCTGGACGCCGCAGGTCAAGGGGTGAAAATGGCGTATCCTTGGTCTGGCGGGCCCTCCTTCTTCACAATTCATCATTCATCATCAGGTACGGGCACCCCGTGTGCCCGTACCTGATTTGGCGCTGATTTATTCGTTGATCCAGATGGTCATTTCACCTGGGCCTCGATTGGCCCAGAGGAAGTAGGGGATGGCAACAAGCTGGGCGGATTTATATTTAGGGGTGTTTGTTGAGTATAGCTTGCCGTTCCAGGGACTAGGATCTCTTCGGAGAGCAGGGGCGATCAGCATTGGAACCGAACCAATTGATTCGGGGGAGGCCTTGACTTCAAATTCGGCGATTGGCGGGAGACGAAGTGCGGCGAGATCCTTTCCGTTGTCGCATTCCTCGAGGCAATAGAGGATTGGTCCGCGCTTGATGGCGACTTTTCCGCAATTTTGCCTTACGGAAGGATGGGCATAGACGCGTTTGACGGGCATCGGGAAGGTGATGTGGATTTTGTCGCCTTTCTTCCAGGTTCTGGTGATGTATGCGTATCCGTTCTTGTTGGCTTTTTCAAGGTCGATTGCTTCCTGATTGACCAGGATTGAAGGATTGTCGCACCAATCTGGGAGTCTAATTGCGATGGTGAATGATTTTTCGGCGTCTGGGTTGACGGTATAGTCGATGGTTTCCTGCCAGGGATATTCAGTTTTCGAGGTGAGGTTGACGTTTGTGTTTTTGAGTCTAATGTTCGCGTTGGCTTCTGCGAAGAGATGGATCCAGAGCGTATCGTCGGATTGGGTATAGAGATAATCCGAGATTGATGCGATCAGCCTTGCGATATTTGGCGGGCAGCATGCGCATCCGAACCAATCCTGTCTTTGCGGGGATTTTTGTCCGGAGTACTTATGGTATTTTGGATGTGAGGCGAGGATATTGTCGTAGAAGAACTGCTTGCCGTCCATCGAGATGCCTGAGATCACTCCGTTGTAGAGTGTATTTTCGAGGACATTGGCGTAGTCTGCATTTTTCTCGAGTCTGAGCATATTTCTGGCGAAGAAGACGAGTGAGATAGCTGCGCATGTTTCTGCGTAGGCATCTTCATTGGGGAGGTCGTAGTCAAAAGAGAACCGTTCTCCGAAACGCGAGGAGCCGATTCCGCCGTGGACATACATTCGCTTTGTGGTGATGTTGTTCCAAAGAGTCTTGCAGGCTTTGGCGAGGGATTCGTCCTTGGTTTCCCTGGCGACGCTAGCCATTCCGGCGTAGAGATAGCAGGCTCTGACTGAGTGTCCTTCGGCGGTGGTTTGCTCACGGACCGGAAGGTGGGATTGGTTGTAGGCGTATGGGAGGATGTCGGGTCCGCCAAGACGATAGGGAGATTCGTCACCACGAGCCTTGCGTTCGATATCGAAGTAGTGCGGTTGTCTGCCTCTTTCTTCGATAAAGTAACTTGCGAGTTCAAGATATTTTTTCTTTCCGGTGGTTTCAGCGAGCCTGACGAGTGCGAGTTCGATTTCCTCGTGTCCGGGGATGCCTCGCTTTTGGCTTTCGCCTGTACCAAAGACCGTTGCGATGTAGTCGGCGTACTTTTCCAGCGTATCGAGCAACGTTCGTTTTCCTGTGCCTTGGTAGTATGCTACTGCTGCTTCCATCAGGTGTCCTGCGCAATACAGTTCATGCAGGTCCCTGAGGTTGGTCCAGCGCTTGTCGGGTTCTACGACAGTGAAGTGGGTATTGAGGTATCCGTCTGGCTGTTGTGCATCTGCCATCCATTGGATCACTTCGTCGGCGAGTTTTTCCAGTTCGGGATCAGGATTTTGTGCGAGCGAGTAACCGACTGCTTCGATCCATTTTGCCACGTCCGAGTCCCAGTAGACGTGTGGTTGATTTGGCATTCCGGGCTTCCATTCGAGTTTCCAGGCATCCAATCGACCTGTATCCTTGCATTGTTGATATTCGATCGGGAGTGTGTTTTCCCGGTTGATTTTCTGTTTTTCGTACCAAAATCCACCTGTGATGGAGACATTTTTGAAGGGGACTAGTTTCATTGTGTTTTCCTTAGTTAGCTTGAGTTGACTTCAAGAGATCAGTCATTTCCTTGGTTTTTGCCAATTCGAGTGCCTTTTGCGTGACTATAGGTTTGATTTTCTGATGGACGAGCGTCTCGACCGCCTTGAGGTTGTCGTGTTTCACTGCGATTTCAAGGGTTGTCAAGCCGTCTGCGTTTTTGGTTTCGAGATTGAAATCCAAGTATTGAAGGATGGTGTCGACCAAGTTGAAGTTGGTATTTTCAGCAGCATAGTGAAGCGGGGTATTGCCCTGGTTGTTGGGTTGCGTAAGTGATTGGTTGTGTTCGACATTGACACTGTAGTCGAGGATAAAGTCTGCCATGTCGTCATCCGTGGCGCCAATGACGGCGTAGGTCAGGGTTGAATTCCCCAACTTATCCTTGGCATACAGGTCGAATTTCTTGTCCGCGAGGAATTTCAATGTGTTTAGATTATTTGCCTTGGCCGCGACGATTGTGAGTGGCGTTCCATCTTCGAGGGTCAGTGTTGGTTCTGGTTCCAGGAAGATGTAGGCATCGAGTGTCTTGGCTGGATTTCCTTCCTTGATGGCATCGAAGAATCGTTTTTTATGGATTGCCTCGACGTCTGTGACGGCTGATTTTTCTGGTACTGGTTCTTCCTTTTGTTCAGGTTGAGCTTCAGTTGTTTCCTGTGATTGTTGTTCAGGTTGCTGTTCAGGCAATTGCTCAGCCTGCTGCTCGGGTTGTTTTTCGAGATATTTGGGTAAGGTTTTGTATCCTGCGAAGACGATGCCCGCGAGTATGGCAAGGATCAGGAGATACTTGATCGTCTTTCCAAAGAAGGTTTTCATGCCGGACCAATTGACAGGAGGCGCACTAATCAGCTTATGTTTCTTGAGCAGGGCGTTGAGCGCTTTCTGGTTTTGGCTTGAGCGTCCTGCCTCGCATCGGATGATTGCGTCGAAAAGTTCGATCAAGTCATCATGGGATTGTGGGCGTTCCTGTGGATCCTTCATCATCATCCAGTGGATGACTGCTGCATATTCTGGGTTGAGTTTCGGCAGGAGCTGCGTGATCGGGGTAGGCTCTGCGTACTTGACTAGGTTGATGAGTTCGGCAAGATTGTCGGAGGCGAAGGGTTCAACTCCTGTAATAGCCCTGTAGAGCGTCGAACCCAGGGCATAGATATCTGAACGGAAATCGGATTTGTCCGGGACTTCGAGTTGTTCCGGGGCGGCGTATGGTGGTGATGCGATATTGCGCTTGGTGTTGTATGTATTCCACCGATTTTCATTTGCCTTGACGACTTTGGCGATGCCGAGGTCAGCCAATTTCACATCGCCATTGTTGGCCATCAGGATATTTTCGGGCTTGATGTCGCGATGGGTGACCTTTTGTGCGCTTATTGCCTTGAGTGCCCGGGTGATATTGAGGGCGACATTGAACGTTTCGATCACGGAGAGCGGTCTTTTGGCGATGATTTTTGCCAGCGAGCAACCATCGACATATTCCATCACGATGAAAGCGAGGTTTTGGGTGGGATCGTAATATGCGTCTGTGACCCCGATAAGATTTGGGTGATTGATGGCACTGGAGATTTTCGCCTCCTGGATGAACTGCTTGACGAGGTCCGGGAAGTTTTTGGCGATTTCTTCCTTTAGGAACTTGACGGCGCAGACATTCCCAAGAATGGCATGTTTGGCCTGGTAGACCTCGCCCATTCCCCCAATTCCCACGCATCGGACGACTGTGTATTGTCCGATTGAATCGCCTGGCCCGAAGGTAGGCTTCGGGTCAGCGGGGCGGTTGGCATCATCAGATTTTTTGTGAAATAGTGACATAGACTTAGTCCTTGCGGTTGAGTTAATTACCGATAGCGAACGGTAGGATTCCCAGATTGTGGTCGAGTCTTGCGTTTGCGGGCATATCCAGCGTGCCTAGAAGGTTGTTTTTTGCGTAGTGGAATCCGAGTCCTGC
Source organism: Lentisphaeria bacterium UBA1407 (assembly GCA_002305655.1). Taxonomy (GTDB): domain Bacteria; phylum Verrucomicrobiota; class Lentisphaeria; order Oligosphaerales; family Oligosphaeraceae; genus UBA1407. Next base: position 4,094 of record DBPZ01000134.1, read on the forward strand.
GACCATTGCTGCGTTGTCCGTGCAGTATTTCGGTGGTGCCAGGAGCAGTTTTCGCCTTGCCTTTTCGGCGGCAGTTTGGAGGTTTTGTCTCAGGTATGAATTGCATGCGACTCCACCGCAGAGGCAGATGAGTCTTGCGTTGTATTCGCTGGCTGCTGCGATGGCTTTCATGATAAGGACATCCATGACCGCCGCCTGATACGAGGCAAGGAGATCAGGAAGGATATCGTCAATATGAGTCATTGATTTCACGGTGTTTAGAAGCGATGTTTTGACTCCGGAGAAGGAGAAGTCGAATTTATGTTCTGGGGCGAGTGGTTTTCCCCTTGCTCCAGTCAGGCTTCTTGGGAAGTTGAAAGCTTCAGGATTTCCGGTTTTAGCGAGTTTGTCGATGATTGGTCCGCCCGGGTATCCGAGGTTGAGGATTTTGGCGGCTTTGTCAAGTGCTTCTCCTGCGGCGTCATCCAGCGTCGAACCGATGATTTTCGCATTCCCGTCTTGTTGAATCAGTACGATTGCGGTATGTCCACCTGAGACGACGAGTGCCAGGATCGGGTAGTTTTCAGGATTGTTCAAGCTCTCGTTGTTGTCGATGAACGTACCATAGATGTGCGCTAGGAAGTGGTTGATGCCGATGACCGGGATCCCTAGGGTTGCGGCAAGGCCCTTGGCAAAGGCGTTGCCGACAAGCAGGGCGGGGATGAGTCCCGGGTTGCTGGTGACCGCGATGGCGTCAATGTATTGCAGCTCAACCCTTGCCTGGTTGAGGGCGGCTTGGACGATTGGGCCGATGTTTTTCAAATGCTCCCTGGCTGCGAGTTCGGGGATGACGCCGCCATAACCCGCATGAAGGGCGATTTGCGACGAAATGACCGAGGACTTGACTTGGTGTCCGTCCTGAACGATTGCGGCGGCTGTTTCGTCGCAACTGGTTTCAATTCCGAGTATGTTCATGGCTATTCTATTGGATTGCTTTTTGGATGAATTGTGCTAGTTCCAGATGTGATTTCGGGAGGCAATCGGTGCTTGTGGGGATTGTGGTTGCAAAAGCTGCGGGTTGGTCGTCCCGTCCGTGGGTACCCTTCGGCTTGCTGCAATCGGTTGAGATGGAAACGAATGGCGGGAATCCCCAGAAGAGCTCACAGGGGTCGAAACCGATTTTGTTGTGAATGTCAATATGGGTTGCGTAATCAGGCGCTTGCTTGGGGTCGTCCCACCAATGGTATGCGAACCAGGCGCTGGGCTTGGCGGTGGCGATCAGTTCGCCGGCCTGTGGACAATCCATGTCAGCCTCCTGGCGAGTAAGGACTGAGTCGACTCCGTCCAAATCCGAGATGAGCTGGCGAACCTGTGGAATAAAATCCGCGTTCTCGACGAAAATGTGCGCCACCTGATGATCGACCATTGCGAAGGCGTCAGATTCGTAAAAGTTGGGATAAGTCATGCCTTTTCCGACAGATCGTGTTTTGAAAAGTCCCGCCTTTTTCAACGCCTTGTTTGGGAAAATAGGTTGATTTGCAGGAGTGATCGCGTAGTCTCCCCAAATCGTCACTTGGTACTTGTCCTTGACGGCATCGAGGATGTCGCGGATCTTTTCTGCCAGGAACTTGACTTCTGGCTCGATGCGCTTGGTATCGTCAGGCCCGAATTTTTGCTGGCAGTAATCCAGGTGCGGGAGGTATGCGAAGAAGAGATCCGGCTTATGGTTTTTCGCGATATGGATGATGGCTTTTGCGATCCATTCCGACGACTTGCTCGAAGCCATCGGTCCCCAGTAGGATGCGAGGTTGAGTTTTTGTCCGATCGCTTCATTGAGTTCGTTTTCCAGGTCATGTGGTTTGGTGTGGCATCCCATGATCATGCCGCCATGATGTTTGTGGATTGGAGCTGGCGAGATGACGATATCCACGTTTTCGCCCAGGTTTTGCTGGAAGAAAATCATTGCAGTTTTCTGGCATTTCGAGTTTTCCCAGATTCGTTTTCCTTGGACGAGTCTGGCGGATTGGCACCAGAAGTTGGTTTTGGCGATCAGTCGATCGTAGTATCCGTTGCAGACAATACCGTGGTCTTTAGGGTGCGCCGCTGTCCTGATCGTCGCTTGAGCGGTGCAAGTGACGGCAGGAAAAACAGGGGTGATGGGATGAAAATCAAGCTCCGTAATCGCGCACAAGTCACTGTAGTTACAGGTGATATCGTAACCTAAACCTGCACATTGAATGATGAGTTGCTTCATATTGATTAACTTTGGGGAATTGATTTTGCAAGCTTTCTTGAACAGACCCAACCTAGGACCAGAAGGATCGCGAATATCGTTGACAAGGCATTCTCGGGGAGTAGAACGATTGATAACTGCCAGAATATCAATGGCCTAAGATAGGCACCGATAGATGGTTGCATCTTCTGAGGAGGAACATTCCGCCCATATAGCTTCCTCGCAACCTCGTTGAGAAGGAAGATGACGATTAGAAACGGGATGATCGCCAACGTGGAGTAGCGGTAGCGGAACGTCATCAGGAAAAATGCAGTCGTCAACCAACCGACGAGGCAGGCGAGGGCAGGGACAATGGCGATGGCGCCGATATATTGCGTCGTATGCTCCTGATCCGCCATCCAAGTGACGGCGGCGATGTAGACTGTAACTGCGATGACCGGGGTCATCACGGTCAGGAACGCCTGGAAGGTTAGAGCATTGGGATTGAGCAGGACTGCGATCCCGAGGAAGGTATTGAGTCCCCTGCATGATCCCATTGCGATGGCTCCCTGGAGGCGCTTGTGCTTGGCCAGGAAGTTGTAGTAGGTGATGGTCAGGGCGAGCAGGATGGAGACGAACCATGCGAAGGGCGGGAATGCCAAGTGCGAGATGATGAGGGCAATTGCCAAGGTGAACCCGGTGGCGACGGATGCTGCGCCGACAGAGATTTTACCGCTTGGGATTGGTCGCTCCGGTCGCATGACAGCGTCTTCTTGCCTGTCTGCCAGGTCGTTGAGCAAGACTCCAAATGTGTAGAGGAGGATAGAGACTATGGCGAGAAGGGTTGCTTTTCTGCATGTTGCAGGATAGGTTTGCGGGAAGATTGAGGCGATGAAGAAGCCTGCCAGCGAGTCTCCCGGCGCCGTAAAGAGGTTGGGGAGCCTGACGATTTTCATCCAAGGCGATGCAAGCTTGATCAGGTTGGCTTTCATGGTTAGCGGTCGAAGGCTTTCGGACGCCCGATGATCTCGGGCATCACGACGGCGTTGGCGACGAATAGGCGACCATACGGATTGAACTTGAGTTTTTTGCGTTGGACCCTAGTGGTCGCCAGAGTCGATGGTTGATGGTCAAATATTAAATTTTGGCAACTAATTAATCTACACCTTATAAAAGGTACAATCAAGCTAGGCTGAAAAACTTGCTTAGGAGTGTTATATTACTAGTTTTGTCAAAACTCAAAGGAATAGTACTTGGAAAATCTAGGGCCATGGCTAGGAAAATCTGCTACAATCTGTTCATTTGCCTGACTGTCTTGTTTTTCGGCTTGTTTTTCTTCTATCCCGTGTTCCAGGTATTGCGGGGTGGCGTGCAGGACAGCATGGGGAATTTCACTTGGTTCTACCTGTTGGAGGTTTTCAGGAATCCAATATACCTTGAAGGATTGCTGAACTCGTTGAAGATCGCTTGTTGTACCACATTGCTGTCGGTATTGATCGCGATGCCATTGGCTTGGCTGTCAGACAGGTACGATTTTTGGGGCAAGAAGCTGTTGACCGGTGCGTTGTTGCTGCCTATGATTTTGGCTCCGTTCGTTGGTGCCTTGGGCATGCAATGCATATTTGGCCGCTATGGTGCGTTCAATGCGTTGCTTGAGCGATTGCATTTTATTGAACCTGGTTGCGGGATCGATTGGTTTGCCGGGGGATTTTGGGGTGTCGTTGTGATGGAGGCATTGCATTTGTTTCCGATTTTGTACTTGAACATCGTTGCGGCTTTTGCGAACGTGGATCCGATGCTGTTGGAGGCGTCTTCGGATTTGGGATGCATCGGATTCCGTCGCTTCCGGAAAGTTATTTTGCCATTGGTTATGCCGGGTGTATTTGCGGGTGGGTCATTGGTCTTCATCTGGTCGTTTACGGAATTGGGCACTCCTCTGATGTTCAACTACGGTCGTTGCACTGCGGTGCAGATTTTCGGTGGAATCAACGAAATCGGCGTGAATCCGATGCCGTATGCATTGGTTTTGGTGATGATGTTCCTGTCCGGCTTGATGTACATTCTTGCGAAGGTCGTGTTCGGCAGGAAGAGCTACGCGATGATGTCAAAGGCTGGTCGCGGCGGGAATATTACTCGTTTGTCCGGTTTGAAGGCATTGCCGGTCATTTTGTTGTTCGGTTCGATCGGCTTGTTCAGCATTCTTCCGCACCTTGGGGTTTTGGGTTTGGCGATTTGCGACACCTGGTATCGAAGCGTGTTTCCAGTTGGGTTGACCATGGCTCATTTCGAGTCGGCTTTGGGTCACAGCTTGACGGTTCCGAGCATTGTGAACAGTCTTCGCTATGCCGTGTTCGCGGTCTTGGTTGCCTTGGCATTGGGCATCTTTTCGGCGGTGGTGATTGTGCGTGGTCGCGGTCGCTTCCGCTGGTTGTTGGACATGCTGTTGATGCTGCCATTGGCTGTGCCTGGCTTGGTCTTGGCGTTCGGGTATGTTGCGATGTCGCAGAAAGGACGTTTGTTCCATTGCTTTGATCCTGTTGCTGATCCGACGGTGCTTTTGGTTTTGGCGTATGCGGTTCGCCGCCTCCCGTACGTCGTTCGCGCCGCAGTCGCGGGACTGCAGCAGACCAGTGTCAGCTATGAAGAGGCCGCGGCAAGCCTGGGCGCCAAGCCGTTGGTCTGCTTCAGGCGAATTACAGTTCCCTTGATTTCCGCAAATCTGATCGCGGGCGGCATCCTGGCGTTCAGCTTCTCGATGCTTGAAGTGTCCGATTCTCTGATTCTTGCCCAGAAGGCGGCATATTTTCCGATTACGAAGGCGATATTCGAGTTGTCTTCGTTGCTTGGTCAAGGTAGTGCGCTCGCCTCAGCTCTTGGATTGTGGACGATGGTGTTTTTGGGGATGTCGATGCTGACGGCGTCTTGCTTGCTCGGCAAGCGTCTTGGCGCGATGTTCCGAGTATGAGGTTGGCGGATGGTTGAGCAGGTCACAGGGGAAACGATATGCGCGATAAGCACCGCGTTGGGTGGTGCGGTATGCATTTTGCGTGTTTCGGGTCCTGCCGCACAGCAAATTTCTTCGAGGTTATGGCGTGGTCGCGTCGGATTGTTGGAACAACGTGCCCGCGAGTTGTGTCTAGGTACATTGCTTTCGAGCAGCGGCGATGTTTTGGATCCCAGTTGCCTTTGCGTTCGGATGCCTGGACCGCACAGCTATACCGGCGAGGACGTGGTCGAATTCCAGTGTCATGGCGGTTCGTTGTGCGCTCGCTTGGCTTTGGAGTCTTTGTTGGCGGTGGGATGCCGCCTGGCAGAACCTGGTGAATTTACAAAACGTGCGTTCTTGAATGGACGGATTGATTTGACTCAAGCCGAAGCCGTCGCGGATGTGATTGAGGCGGGAAGCGAATTGTCATTGAGATTGGCAGGACGGCAATTGGCGGGGCACTTGGGGCGAAGGCTGCGAGGATTGTACGAGGAGCTGGAATGGGTTTTGTCAGAGGTCGAATCAAGAATGGATTTTCCAGACGAGGATCTTGATTGGGTGGATTTGGACGAATTGCAACAACGGCTAGATAAGGTGGCAACTGAAATGGAGGGCTTGCTCAGGACACGCGTGGAAGGCGAAATCATGCGCGGTGGATTGAGCCTGGCGATCGCAGGACCGCCAAACGTGGGGAAATCAAGCTTGCTGAATCGATTTCTTGGACGCGATCGCGCAATCGTTAGCTCGGAACCTGGAACGACTCGAGATACCGTCGAAGCGCAGTTGACCATGAGGGGAATCCCTTTTAGACTGGTCGATACCGCCGGAATTCGAGAGAGCGAGAACCTGGTCGAACAGCTGGGAGTCCAACGCTCGAGAAGCAGCGCGGAAGATGCCGATCTGGTGCTGTGGGTCATCGATGGAAGCGAAGAGATCCAGTCCCAGGAAATCCCGGCGGACTGGGCTTGCCGAGGGATGGTTCTCAAGGTTGCCAACAAGTCGGATCTGCTCTCCGCTCCGTTGCCGGGCTGGCTGATGGTTAGCGCCAAGACAGGAGAAGGTTTGGAGATGCTGTGCGACGAGGTCGAAAAGACGGTGTGGTCAACCACAGGAGGCGAACGGACGGATGATGTCGCCGTGGCAGCACGTCATGCCAATCTGCTCGAAATGGCGCTCAATCAGGTGAAAAAAGCGGGAATTCCCTTGAAGGCAAACGATTGGGAATTGTTGGCTATCCACCTTAAGGACGCAATGGGGCAAATCGGAAGAATCACAGGACAAGCCGTGGAACCCGATGTCTTGGAAACTATCTTTTCAAGGTTTTGCATTGGTAAATAATTGATGTATGTTGATGAATAGCCTCAAGAAACAGAAAACGAATCTAGGAGAAGTACAATGAAGATGAAATGGATTGCTTTGTCGATGGTCTTTGTGTCACTAGGCGTATTTGCCCAGGAAACCGAACTGAAGATCGCGTTGCCGCGCCCGTTGTTCTCGGGTACCCCGCGTGAATTGAAAACCCCGAACCTGGAACCAATGCGCAAACCCGGCGAAAAACGCCCCCCAATCATGGTTCCGGAAGGAGTCAAAAACCTTGCCGCCAAGGCTGAAGTGACCAGTAGCGACAGCGAGCCAGTCGTCGGCGAACTCGAACTGATCACGGATGGAAACAAAAACGGCGAAGAAGGATACTATGTCGAACTCAGCCCTGGAAAGCAATGGGTTCAGATCGACCTGGGAAAAAAGGCGAAGATCTACGCCATCGCACTCTGGCATTTCCATTCCCAGGCACGTGTCTATCGCGACATTGTCATCCAAACCGCTGACGACCCCGATTTCATTACCAATGTAAAGACGGTTTTCAATAACGACCACGACAATTCCTCCGGCCTGGGAGTCGGCAAGGATCGCGATTACATCGAGACCTACGAAGGTCGTCCAATCCCAGTCCCCGGTGTTGAAGGACAATATGTCAGGTTCTACAGCAACGGAAATACCAGTGACGATATGAACCACTACATCGAAATCGAAATCTACGGCAAATAACTTCCGTACAAAGTCGTAATCCCGGGCGCCTCTTGACCTTGTCTTGAGGCGTCCTTTTTGTTTTTGAGTACGAGCACCCTGGATGCCTGTACTCAGGTGATGTCGCCGCTAAAGCAGCTAAGCATGACAGAGTCCCAGCCAGGCGGGTCGGACGGGGTCGGACGGGTCATTGCTGGGAGTAAGATTTATTTGTTTTATTTGTTTTATTCGATTGTCAAGCAGTTGGTTGGCATTACATTATTATTGGTTATATACCATGACGGCCAAGCCGAGAACCAGAGACGCTAGCCGGCAAGGACATGCGGAGGACGTGTGTCTTGAGCCAGGAAGCCAAAGGTAGTAGGCGTGGTCGTTTTTTTGTGTGGGAAAAGGAATCAAAACGAGATTGGAGTGAACATGTTTGACGTAGTGGTGATTGGCGCTGGCGTTGTTGGTTGCGCCATAGCTCGCCAGTTGAGCCGTCTTCAGGCGCGAGTCGTTGTCTTGGAGCGTTGCGATGATGTGGCCAGCGGGACGACAAAGGCGAATTCAGCGATTGTCCATCCTGGTCATAGCGCGAAGCCAGGGAGCTTGATGGCCAAGTATAATCTACTTGGCAATCAGCTTTATGATAGCTGGTGCAAGGAACTGGATGTCCCATTTCGTCGAAACGGCTCTATGACCATTGCGTTTACAGAAGAGGAGGTGGAGGCTCTTCGGAAGGTTTATGATGACGGGATTACCAATGGCGTGCCTGGGATGGAGCTTTTGAATGGTGAAGAGGCATTGAAGTTGGAGCCGAATTTGAATCCCGAGGTCATGGGGGCGCTGTTTGCGCCGTCGGGTGGGATTGTTTGCCCGTATGAATTAACGCTTGGGATGGCCGAGAACGCATTTGTGAATGGGGTTCAGTTCAGGTTTGAGACGAAGGTCGAGAGCCTGGAGCGGAACGGGGAAGGATGGGATGTGAAGACTTCGACAGGCGAGATCATATCGACTCGCTCTGTTGTGAATGCAGCTGGAGTGTACACGGATTATTTCAACAATATGGTTTCGGAGCAAAAATTCGAGATCATCCCGCGAATTGGCGAGTACTGGATGATTGACAAGACCTATGCGAATGCGTTCAAAAGTACGATTTTCCAGGTTCCCGGGAAAATGGGGAAGGGGGTTTTGGTATCTCCTACTGTTGACGGGACGCTCATCCTCGGTCCGACTGCTCGCAATGTAACGGATCGCGAGGATGTATCGACGACTCGCGAAGGCTTGGATCAGGTTTTGGAGGTTGCCCGTCGCAGCTGGCCTGGTTTGCCATCTCGCTCGTTTATCACGACGTTTTCTGGGCTTCGTTCTCATTTGGCACGTCACGACTTTGTATTGGGGGAGGTATCCGATGCACCGTATTTCTTCAATGCAGCCGGGATTGAATCACCTGGCTTGACGGCAGCTCCTGCCATAGCCGTTGACTTGGCGTTGGAGATTCGTGATCGGCTGGGTTTGGCTGAGTCTGATGACTATCGCAGCGGTCGTCCTCCTGTATATCGTTTTCGTCACATGTCCTTGGAGGAACGTGAGGAAGCAATCAAGCGCGATGCCGACTTTGGGCGGATCATTTGTCGATGCGAGTTAGTTACCGAGGCTGAGATACGCGACAGCATACGCCGTCCATTGGGGGCGCGTTCTGTTGACGGCGTCAAGCGTCGGACCCGTGCTGGGATGGGGCGTTGCCAGAGTGGCTTTTGCCTTCCCCGCGTCATGGACATTTTGTCTGAGGAACTGGGGAAGCCCTTGACTGAGATAACGAAATTTGGCGGCGAGTCTCGGATATTGTCAAAATAGAGATGGTGAGAACGATGAACGAGGTTGATGTTTTAATAATCGGTGGTGGTCCTGCAGGCTTGGCGGCGGCGCTATCGGCTCGCGAGGCTGGATGCAGCAACATACTGATATTGGAGCGCGAGCAGGAATTAGGCGGGATTTTGCGCCAGTGCATCCATCCTGGCTTTGGGTTGCATATATTCAAGGAGGAATTGACGGGACCCGAGTATGCGGCTCGCTATGTGAAGCGGGTTTTGGAGTCGGGGATTCCCTACGAGACGGATACGATGGTCATTGACATCACGCCGGATCGTGTGGTGACGACCGTCAGCCGCAAGGATGGCTTGCGGCAGATTCGTGCGAAATCGATTGTGTTGGCGATGGGTTGTCGCGAGCGTCCTCGTGGTGCCTTGGGGATTCCTGGCAGTCGTTGTGCGGGGATATTCAGCGCTGGTACTGCCCAGCGGTTTGTCAACTTGGAAGGCGAGCTTCCCGGGAAGCGCATTGTGATTTTGGGTTCTGGCGACATTGGGTTGATCATGGCCCGTCGCCTGACATTTGCCGGCGCGAAGGTATTGGCTGCTGTTGAGTTGATGCCGTATTCGAGTGGTTTGACCCGTAATGTCGTCCAGTGCTTGAACGACTATGATATTCCGTTGATGTTGAGTCACACTGTGACTGAGATACGTGGCAAGGATCGTCTCGAAGCGGTTGTGATCAGCGAAGTTGACGGTCGTTTGAAGCCGATTCCTGGAACTGAGCGTGTCATTGAATGCGATACGTTGCTGCTATCTGTCGGCTTGATACCTGAGAATGAGTTGTCGAAGGCGGCTGGCGTTGAATTGGACGGTGTCACTGGCGGTCCGGTTGTAAATGATCGATTAGGCACGAATGTAGCTGGCATATTTGCTTGCGGCAATGTTTTGCATGTCCACGACTTGGTTGACAACGTCTCCGAGGAGTCCGAGCGTGCCGGTCGTTATGCCGCCGAGTTTGCGTTGGGGCATCGTGATTCAGATGCTGAACGAATGATTGCCGTACGTGACGGTGCTGGAGTTCGCGGTTTGGTTCCTCAATTGGTTAGTTTGGAGTCATTGCGGAACGGGGAGAGTGTGAATTTGATGTTCCGTCCTGCGAATGTGTACCAGAATGCGTTTTTGGTCTTGGAATCTGACGGTCAACCTGTCAAGCGCTTCAGGCGGTTGATCTTGACTCCCGGCGAGATGCAGACGATCAAGCTTGATGCGTCGATGTTCGGGAATCAATTGCCGCAGAAGACGATATCGGTGAGTGTCGAAATGTAATCAGGGAGTTGTTGATGGACACCAGGCTAATACGGTATTCGAGCGAAGGCTTGTCGTATGCGGCTCGTGAATTGTCGTCCTACTTGGACAAGATTTACGGTGGTGGACATCGATTTGAATTGGGGGATGCCGTAGTTGGCTGTGCTTATTTGAGCATCGATTCATCTTTGGGCTTGTCGGATGGGTACGATCATTCGCTTGTTCGGTATGAAGATGGAATTTTGCGTATAGAGGGCGACAGCGAGTTGTCGTTGCTGTTTGGGGTATATGATTATCTTCAGCTGCTGGGATGTCGGTTTTGGGGTGCTCGTCACGAGCATGTTCCTTGTGGCTGCGGGGTTTTGTTTTCGGACGGTTATTCACGCCGTTTTCATTCTGCGTTCAAGTACAGGACTTGGGTGAATCGAACAAACGACAGCGATGTTTTGTCATTTTTGGCGAAGTCCCGTGTCAATGCGGTCTTGGGTTGTGGTCCCTGGAATCCACAATTCAGTTCCGAGTATGCGTCATTTGAGAATGCTGAGAAGGTCAAGTCTTTGGGTTTGAAGCTTCGCGGGCCCGGTCATTCCTGGCGTGAATTGATCCCTGACGAGGGTTTGTTTGCCGAGCATCCGGAGTACTTCCCGTTGTTTGGCGGCGAACGGAAGCCGAACAAGAGGACGGCGTGCTTCTCGAATCCTAAAGTCAGGGCGATTTTTCGGGAGAATTTCAGAAAGTACCTCGATGCCCATCCATACTGGGATATTTTTGCATTTTGGCCCGAGGATACGCCAGACCATGTTTACTGCTCATGCCCGGAATGCGCGAAGGCACCGACCCAGGACTGGTACCTGAAATTGGCGAACGAGTGTGCAGAACTGTTTTTCGAACGATTTCCTGACAAGGTCTTCGAAATCATAGCCTACGATGCAACCGAAACACCACCAAGTAAAGGCGAGAGATTCTTCAATGACGGGAAGAACTTCTTGGTAAACCTGTGCCTGGGACGAACTCGGAATATTACGGTTGCCCTTGATGGCAAGGATGGAGTCGCCGAGGCAAACCAGAAATACCTTGCTAAGTACAATGCCTGGATGGATTTCCTCAAAGGAGCAGGATATCAGGGCGACGTGATGGTGATGGACTACTACAATACCTGCGAACCCAATGGGCAATCTTTGCCCTGCAAGGCCTATCGTTGGGATTGCGAGACCATCCGAAGGGATTTTCTTTTCTACAAGGCAGAAGGCATTGTGGGGCTTGGTGCGTTTAGCGGATTTGACTTGCTGGCATGGCCGGTGCCTGATTATTTCTGGACATATCTTAAGATGCAGAACAATCCGTCAATCCCGTCAGCTTCGTGGAACAAGGAGTTTCATGACGGGTATTGGCAAGGCAGCGAGTTTGGGGATGAGTATCGGCAAATTCTCCGTCAATTGGACGAATTGCTTCGCTCTGGCATGCCTGGAAGTTTCGGCGAAATCGATAATTCATTGGCTCAAATCAAGGCTACGAGTCCACGGGATATCGAAATCCGCAGTTTGCTGGCGACTTTCACGAAGTATTGCAAGTTGTTGTGTCGCATATATGTTGCGTACAAGTCGGGCGATATGGAAGCGGCGAGTCAGGGCAACGAGGAGCTGGACGGATTCTTCGAGGATCACGACCATGCGTCAGTATTGTCGTCCCACATTGCTCCTTATCCTCCATTATGGACTAAGAATTGGCTCGGAAAGCTTAAGAAACACGGATATTGACTGTTCGCGAATGCTGAATGCGGAATTTACAGAAAAAATTACATGGTCAGGCAAAAAAGGTATGATCTGGAGTAAGAATATGAAGCATCTAATTTTTTTAATCGCAGTTTTTATTTTGCATTTGGCGCATGCTGAACCTAAAATGCCGATACATGTCTATAACGGCTTAAAAAAGACGACAGTAAGGAGTGAAGCCATAGTACCCTATACCAAAGAAATACTAGGTTCAGAACGTAGGTTTGACTGGAAAGTCTTGGAAAACCCGAATGTTACTTTTCTTGAAAATATAGTTAATGAACAAAGCAATGGATTGTTCATTGCTTTTTCCGAAGGACAAGTCATATGCATAGGAAATAAGAAAAATAATTTGTTTGATGGCGAATACTGTATTTATCCTGACGATGAATTGTCTGCAAGAGCAATTGTAAAAATGGGGGTATTGGAGGGCAAATGTGATATGGTATTTCAGCCTTTCAAGTATTCTGCGTATTCAAAAATGGTTAATGTCAACCCGTTTTCTGACAAAGCCCGAAAACTTGGAATCAATGAAGACGAATGGATTAAAAATGGAGATGGCGACCTGAAAATCAGCACTGAAGGCTTCTTTAAGGAAGGCAAGAGATTTTCAGGAGATTTCTTAAACGTCGTTCTCGACGGGACTGCACATTTTGTGACAATTGAGACCTATGAGAATTTTGAGTTGATATCCAAGACGCAACCTAAAGTCTTTATAATCCAACCCTATGTTTTGCGATGATTATGAATAATCCATGGAGCAATTCTTGTTAGGACGGCCGTGTTTCCCAGAATGAGGAAAAATCATGTAGGGGCGAAAAATCTTTCGCCCTCAGTTCCAACATCAACGTCCCATAGTCCCAGTCCCAAAAACTCCAATGCAGAACCCAAGGGGCATGTCACATGGCATTTGAGTACGAAAGTGTGAAAAAATGGGGAAGTTTTTTGTCTGGAAAACAGTTGTATGGGGCGTTGTCGTTCAGACTTATGTCACGCCCTTTCAGGGCTTTGTTCGGGTGTGGCAATCCGCAAACCCAGGGCGGCGCGATCCTGCGGACCGCTTGCCCTGGGCTGGTATGTCATGCCCCGTTGGGGCTAATTTCAACATGTCTGAAAAAATGGGCATGTCACATGGCATTTGAGTACGAAAGTGTGAAAAAAATGGGACAAAACGAATGCCCTGTCCGCCGTAGCACGAAGCGCGAAGGATGATGAATGCTGAATGAATGGTAACAAATCGGGGCGGGATGTGAACATGTCATCATCCCGCCCCGAAGTCAGTTTATACAAGCAATTTATTGCTCTTGCTCATCCTGTTTTGGCAGGAGTCCCCAATGGAGTTGGTTTGCTTTTTTCTTTCCTCCGAATTCGACGAGTTGGCCTTGGAATTGTTGGAGGAAAGCCAGGAGCGAACTCAGTGCCTGCAGGGATGCGGGCACGACCCAGCTCGGCTTGTTGACTTCGATGATTCTGAGCGCTTCGATGAAGTCGTCCTGGACCTTTTGACATTCGGTGGCAAAGCTCTTCTTGACCGTTGAATTTTCGGCGAGCGCCTTTTTGGTTTCGACGAGCCAGGCAAAAGCAGTTGCCAGAGCCTTGATTCTTGTTGCTTCGCCCCTTAAGCTCTTGAGCGAGCGTGTGGCGAAATCGTCAAGCCCTTCTTGTTCCAGGAGTTCGATGTAGAGATCGTCGGCTTCCTTCGCGGTAGCTGCTGCGAGCTTGAGTTTTTCGACGACGTTTGCGTCTTCCGGTTGTGCCAAGAGCTTGTCGAGTGCTTCTCCTGGGTATTGCCTTGGGAAGTCGCCGCCTCCGACGTAGGTATAGGTGTAGTTGAGGCAGGTCGAGTAGAATGGGGTTGTGGCGGCCTTCAGCAGCAATTCCTGCGCTGACTTGAATTTAGCTGCGCCGTCATTGAATCGCGCGATTGCCCAGCGCTTGAGGATGGCATCGCGTTTTTCCTTGACTCCTTCCCAGGCGAAACCTGCGAGGAGTGCCTCGTGGTCGAGGTGGGACGGGTCGTGAACGGCGTATGAAACCGCTCCGATGCCGCCTTCCTCGTGGCACATGTTGAGCATCAGTTCGATGTTGGGAATCCTGTAGTCGTAGGTATGCCAATTGTAGTAGCAGGTCATGGGGGAAACCCAGCCTTCAACACCATGTTTTTTGCCGACTCTTACGCGGGTCGTGTCGTTCAATTCCTTGTTGTTATACCACCACCAGTCGATGATCAGCTTGTCTTTCAAGCCTGCCTTTTCCAGGCGCTTGACGAATTTGGCGTCAAATGCATCCATGTGGCGTGTCATTTGGTCATTCCACATGACGACTTTCTGGACTCCTTTCTCGACGAGCATGCCGACGAGCCAGATGACGTAGTCCTGGATGTTCTTTTCCTTTGCTTGCTTTGCGCAGGTCGAGCATTGGCACCAGGGGTCGCCGGACTTCTTGGGTTCGTTTGGCCAGGGATGGTCAGGCCAGACTTCATCCATTTGCATGTGGAAATACTCGATTCCCTTCGGGTAGTACCTTTCAATGATGCTGGAATAGAAGCTTTCGATGAACGCCCTGACTTCTGGAGAGGTAATGCAGTATCCGACTCCGGTAGGGCTTCCGTCTGCGTTCTTGGCCGACAATTCAGGCATGACCCTGGGGAAATATGTGTTGTGTCCAAATGAGTTGACGTAGGGGACGACTGTGACGCCCCTTTCTTGTCCGTAGTTGACGATGTCTGCCAGCATGTTGTTCTGGCTTATGTAGGAGGCGTAGTTGTCAACTTTCCATTCGTTATCTTCGGGGCTGTACCATTCCAGATGATGCGGGGTATAGAGGTCTTCGCGGTCGACGATTGGGACGTTGAGGAATTCGGTTGGCTTGTCGGGTCCTTCGAATCTACAGCTTCCCCAGCAACCGTAAAGTCCAATGCCCATGATATTCATCTTCACGGACGAAAGTGTATCGATTGCCTGGTACCAATCGCCCATGGTCATTCGGTCTGGTCCCCATTTGTTTTCGACGAAGATTCCCCTGGACGGGATATCAGGCCAGTCCTTGATGAGGATGTTGGGTAACTCGGCGCCTGATTGGTTGCGCTTGAAGATGCTGGCCAAAGTTTGGGAAGCCCAAACAGTTCCTTCCTGATATGGGGCGCGAATGAATACCTCGCTTCCGACCACCTTAAGTTCGTAGTATTCCTTCTGCGAGGCCTCTGGAACCTTGCTCAAGTCAAATTCAGAAGCGTCTTCGACCTTGGCGTCAACGATGTAACGCTTCTTGTTGGCGACGACCTTGACGCCCGCGTCAGTCAATATCGAGCGAATTGCCTTTCGCTGGAGTGGCAAGACATTACTTGTTACGAGACGAATGTCATTTGACAGTTCGCTCATTCCTTCTAGCGTTACCAAGTTCTTCGGTTGCGGAAACAATTCTGGCAACACGAGCTTGCGACGGACGACCATTGGGTAACCTCCTGATTGATAGCGAATAGCGACGGGGCGAAAACATACAAGCCACTTCCTTGTATCTCGTTCCCTTTGTGGTTCTGACCACACAATAATCTAACCCGTTTAATTCAAAACGCAAATCTAGGGAAGCTACAAAAAATATATAAAGTTGCTAAAAGTGAAATAAATTATCTAAATATTGAATAGTAGAAAACCCAAACTTCCTGTTCGCCAGTTCGTGATATTTTCTTGCCTGCCAGGAACAGAATATCCGGTGCGCCCCCAGGAAACGCTTTAAGTACGGGCACCCAGGGTGCACGTACTCAGGCGATGTCACCAGTCAAGTGGCTAAAAGTGACGCATCCCTAGTCGGACAGGTCGGACTTGTCGGATTGGAGGCGTTATGGTGCGTTGTTTTTATTTGGTAATAATTATGGTGGTTCCTTCGGGGGAGGTTATGGCGACGCGGGGGATGGTTAGGATGGCGTCGTTTGGCATGGTGAAGGCTTGGGTTTTTCCGTTGATGTCGAGGCTGAGTTTGTCGCCGGGTTTTGGTAGGAATTGCTGTCTTCTTCGCAGGGTGACGTCAACAGTGATCGGATAGACTATTCCAGGGTAGTTGGCTATGATGGTGATTTGATATTTGTCTTTTGTGTCGATGAGGCTTGTCCAATCCATTCCTCGATTGATCCATCCTACGAGGTCTCCGTCTTCTGGCGTTCCGTTTCCGTAGTTTTTATTGTCGGACGAGTTTGAGAAAGCCGGGAAGCTCTTGTTGAGTGCGTATTTGAAGATATGTGAGTTCCAGGCTTTGACATCGTCTGGCGCTTGGCTAGTCATTCCGTGGTTTCCGTCGTTCCAGAATACTGCGAAGGCTTGTCGTGCCTTGTTTGCCTCGTCATAGAAACCCGGGTTGTTGTTCCATGGGATCGAGGCATCTTTTCGTCCGTTTGTAGCGAAAATTGGCGGTGTATCTGTTTTAGCGTTTGCGATATTGAGTCTTCCGTTCATATAGTCCAGGACATTTTGTCCATTGGTCATTTTTGCCGTGGTTGTTTTCATGGGGCCGCATGCGCACGCGAGTCTTGCGGCTGTGAGCGACTTGCTTGTCGAGCATCCCTCCCATGTATATTCATAGACTGGCACCATTGCATAGAGTGCGGCGAAGCGTTCCGGGAATTGGAGTCCGAATGCTATTGAAGCGGATCCTCCCATTGATCCTCCTGTGAGATAGTTTCTGTTGGGGTCGGTTCCCAGGTATTCGTTTGCCCAATCAAGGACTGCGAGGATCCACTTTTGGGTATAGTTGTCAACTATGATTTCGGGTGTATTTGTTGTTTCATTGATGTTTATATTGTAGCCGAACCACCATGAGTTGATTGCGTTGCAGTGATCTCTTGAGTCGGCGGATTCCTTGATGAACCGGTTGATCCATGTCCGGTCCATCGGCACGATATCAACCACGTCTTTTCCAAAATTGACTTTGAAATCGAATGCCAATCCTTCTCGCCATCCTTGTTCCTTGTTTGCGAAGAAGGTGTAGTTTGTGTTTGATACTCCTCCTCCGCCACGGCCATGCAGGACGAGTCGGAGCGCCTTCCCCTTTGCGCAATCTTTTTCCGGAGCTGGTTCGCTGCCTGTCCAGACGGGGCTGACCCGTTCTTGCTTGGCGTTGATCGGGTTCGATGTCGCGATGAGTTGCTTTTCCCATGCGACTGCAAAGAACGCTGCTCCGCTAGTTTGTTCATCGACCGTATGGACGTGAAGTCCGGTGTTGGGATCCAGCGGCTTAGTATTGTTTTTGATGATGAATCCTGTCGGTTTATAGTTTGGGTCTGGTTTGTTGGGATTGAATGACCGAATGTCTTTCCACCAATTTCGCGCACTTCCGGGCAGGATGTCCTTAGCGAGCAACCTTGCATTTGCGATATCGTTGATAGGCTTCTTGTCGTGGTAAATTGCGATGGTTGCGTTTGACGGCAAGTCCTTTTCGTCCCAGGTAATGAAGACCTGTCCGTTTCTGGCTTGTGCCTGGATGTTGCCGATACCCTGTGCGAGGATCGGCATCGTTGAAAGGATTGATACAAATGCAAGTGCGTGTAGTCTAATCATCGTTTTGGATCCCTTCTAGAAATGATAATGCCTTTAGAATTTAGGAGTTGTTCAAAAATTAAGACAACAGTTCTGGAATTGTTTTGAGCTGTTTTTCCCCTGTGCTGAAAGGAGCGCATACGCGACTGACAGGACGGGGGAAAGGCAGCCAAAAGAAACCGGAACTATAAACTTAATTTTTGAAAGGCTCCTTAGGTTTGATATTTTTCTTGAAGTGCTTTAGCAGGAGTTTTTTTCTATTTGTGTCTTGTGTTGCCGGCTTGTCGTTATGGATGTTTTCATCATATTCGACGGACCAGTTATGCCATTCTCTGAAGGCATGATAGGACCAGTCCCACTTGTATTCCTCGAAGATATCGATGAGGTCGGAGAGGTATTGTTCGGCGCCAGGCGCGAATCGGATTGCGGAGAATTCGCCCATATAGATTCTTGCTCCGTACTGTTGTTGGAATTTAAGGATTGGGTTGAGGGCTTTTCGCATTGTATTTTGATCCCAATAAGTCCCGGCGAGCCTGCCCGGATATGTTTTGAAAGGCGTTTTGCCTGTCTTGAGGTCATTCATATTGTTTCCTCCGACTCCCTGATGGGTGTAGTCGCCTGGTTCGTACATGTGTCCTTGGTAGATGAGGTTTTTGAGGGGGAGCGGCTTCAGGTATTTGAATGCAGGAGCCGAACTCCATGCGTTTGCGGCGATGATGATTGGCTTTTCGGGATCGATTTCACGAATGGCCTTTGCCGCTTGGTATTGGCAGTAGAGGTAGTCGTAGGGCACGACTCCGGATTGCGCCGGTTCGTTGATCAAGTCGTATGCGACGACGATTGGCTCGTTCTTGTAGTGCCTTGCAACGACTTGCCACATTTCGACGAATGCGTCCAGGTATGCCTTGTCGTAGAACATCCTGAAATGGTTTCCGTCAACGGCGACATTTCCCGCGAGCAGTCCTGCGGTTCCTGCGATTTGTGTTGCCTTGAGTCGTCCGCCGGGCGCCTGATGGAAGTCGAATATCACCTGCAATCCGTCTTCCCTGAGTTGTTTGATATGCACATCGAGGTTTTTGATATGGGTCTGGAGCCTTTTCTTGCATAGTTCGATATCGTTGACCTCTTCCTTGGGGATATTGATTTGCCACCTGATGACATTTGCTCCCCATGATGCGAGTTCGTGAAGGTCTTCAGCTTTTGCTCCATTGTGCAATGATGGACTCATAGCTCCCCGCATGATCGGGAGGTTTTTGACGGCATCGGAATACTCGCATTTGAAATCATCCGGTAGTTCTACCACATCCGGGAAGAGGTTGACTTCCTTGAAGGATGCATTTTTGAACCAGATTGTTCCTGTTGTTGCCTGGATGCCCAGTTGCAGGTTGCCCATGGTTGCATCGGAGGGGACTCGTATTGAGAAGCTGACGATTCTCCAATCGGAGTTTCTGGGGACGTTGTCGCCTCCTCCTCCAGCCGGATAGTGTGTCATGCCTTCGGATTTGTATGAGAGCATGAATTTGAAACCGAGCCAGCCTCTTGATGCTTTGACTAGGTTTTCATGTTTGGTATGGACGGTCAATTCGATTTCTTTTCCTCTGTAGGGCGTGAGATCGAATGGCATTGACGCGCCGAGTACTCCTGGTGGTATCGATTCATTGGGATCGAGGTGGACTTTGAGTATGGGTGTATCTGTATCATCGACCTGCGTCCAGGACGCGAATCTATCCGATTTCCAAGGTTTAATATCGTCGCAGTTTTTTGGCCAGAGCAATGTATCTGCTGTAGCTACGAGTGCGAATGTTGCCAGGATTGCGATAGTCGTTCTCATGGTTTCATCTCCTTTGGTCGTTATTTGATGGTTTCTTTGTTTAACAGTC
Source organism: Lentisphaeria bacterium UBA1407 (assembly GCA_002305655.1). Lineage (GTDB taxonomy): Bacteria > Verrucomicrobiota > Lentisphaeria > Oligosphaerales > Oligosphaeraceae > UBA1407. The sequence continues at coordinate 23,577 of DBPZ01000134.1, forward strand.
TTGAAGAACTTTGGAAAGAATCGTATAATAAAGGCATTAATCCTTAAAAATAGCAGTTGAAACTGGGTTTTGTCCCTAATTGATCGATTTTCAAATGGTTATAAAGTTCATTCCGTTCACCGTGCTGGTGAATTTGAAATGCGTCAGTCTTCCGTAGCGCCTTTACAAGGCGCCCATCAGGGGGGGGCATTCTACCCCGGGCTGAAGCCCGGGGTTAAGCATGGTCAGGCGCCTACGGCGCAAAGTCTTTGGCGCGAACCGGCCGTCCGCAATCCACGCGGGCGGGACACGGACTAGGCACGGACGATAGTTCGGACTTGCCAGAAAGATTTTCATAATACATTGCGCTGCAAGCGCTTAACGATGCTTAACCCCAGGCTTTAGCCTGGGGAGGGAAAACCACCCGGAGACCGTGCCTTGTAAAGGCACTACAATCATAAGGCGTCAACTGCTTATTTAGGTTTAAGGTTATGTTTTGTGCGTATTTGGCAATGAAACCATAGGGGAAACACCATGAAAGTAGCGATAATTGGCGCTGGCAGTTTGGTATTTTGCAAGACGTTGATGCTTGATACGATGCAGATACCTGGGATTGGTCATGTCGAGTTCACATTGATGGCTCCGAGCACCCGGAACACATCCTGCGTGAAACGATTTGCGGATCAAATCATTGCGAAGTACAAGATTGATGCGGAAGTGAATCTGACGACGTCGCGTGAAGAGGCGCTTGATGGTGCGGACTATGTTATCGCGACATTGAAGATCGGGGGGCTGAGAGCCTACGAATACGATGTTGAAATTCCACTCAAGTACGGGGTTGACCAATGCATTGGCGACACGCTTGCGCCTGGCGGGATCTTCCGTTCGTTGCGTACGATTCCTGTAATGCGTTCGTTGGCGGAGGATATGCGTCGGCTTTGCCCGGATGCGATTTTACTGAACTACGTCAATCCGATGGCGACGGTATGCTGGAGCATGTTTGACAGCGGCATCCAGTTGGTCGGTCTTTGCCATGGGGTTCAGACGACGATGTTGCTGATTTCTGGCTATTTGGGAATTCCCCAGGATGAGATTGATTTCACATGCGCCGGCATCAACCACATGGGGTGGTTTACCCGATTGGAGCACAAGAAGCAGGATCTCTATCCACGGTTGCGCAAACTCTTCGAGGCGCCCGAGTACTATTGCAACGAAAAGGTACGCGGAGAGGTATTCCGCCAGTTCGGGTACTTCATGACCGAATCCACGGGGCATCTGTCTGAATACCTGCCTTATTTCAGGAAGAACGAGTTGGGCATGGACACCTATTGCGACGAGCCCGACTTCGGCGGGGAGACGGCGGCTTGCGTCAAGTGGTCGCGCATCCTGGAAGGCAAGTACAAAAACGTGGATATGCTTGCGAACGAACCGATTGAATTACCGCCGCGAAGCATCGAGTACGGTTCGTACATCATCGAGGCGGTGGAATGCAATCGGATGTTCAAGTTCAACGGAAACCTGAAAAACAATGGAATGATTCAAAACCTGCCCGACGATTGCTGCGCGGAAATGCCCGTGATAGCGGATGGGACGGGATTGCATCCTACCTTTTTTGGACGATTGCCCGAACAATGCGCGGCATTGAACCTGACCAATGTCAATGTCCAACGCTTGACCGTCGAGGCGGCAATCACTGGGAATCCGGAAGCTGTGGTGTGGGCGCTGGCGCTGGATCCGCTGACCTCGGCAAAACTCACGCTGGCGGAGATCCGGGAAATGGCAACGGAAATGTTGATTGCCGAAGCGGAGTGGTTGCCTCAGTTCAAGGGACGCTTGCCGCGCTCGACGCCGAAGGTGGTGGAACCGGCGGGCACGGTTCGAGTCGATGTTCCGATGGATCCCGCGCTTGCGATCAGCGTCAGGTTTGGCCAGTTGTAAGAGGAGTTTATGGCGATGCGAGTACTGCTTGGTATGATGTTGCTGGTGCCGTCGGTTGTTTTTTGTGGCGAGTTGACCTTGGTCGAGGATGGCAAGTCGTCCTGGCGGATTGCGTTGCCGAGTTCGGCATCGCTTGTGGAGCAGACTGCGAGCCGCGAGTTGTCGGATCATCTTTTTCAGGTCACCGGCGCTCGTTTGCCAATCGTCGCCGAGGATGGGAGGGTCGAGCGCACGATATTCATTGGTGACGTCTCTTCATTGCCCAAGGTTGACGTATCGCGTCCCGACACGATTGTGATCTTGAGTTCGAGGGATTCGTTGTACTTGAGCGGTCATCCCCGTCGCGGCCCGTTGTATGCGGTATATACGTTTTTGGAGGACCTTGTCGGAGTGCGTTGGTGGACATCGACGGAATCGACGATTCCCCGTCGTCCGACCTTGAGGATTCCTGCGCAGAAGGTCGTTTATTATCCGAAGTTGCTGTCTCGTGAGACGTACTATGGCGATGCGTTGGAGGGTGTGTTTTCGGCACGTTTGAAGAACAACGGTCACATGACGAGCGTGACCGAGGCGTATGGCGGTCACATGTCGTTGATTGGCTGGTGTCATACCTTTGCGCAATTTTTGCCTGCGGAGAAGTACTTCAAGGAGCATCCTGATTGGTACCCGTTGATTGACGGTCGTCGCCAGGCTGGCGGTCATTTGGACTTTCAGTTGTGCTTGACGAACGAGGAGATGACGCAGGAATTCATCAGGATTTGCCTGGAGAAGATTCGTGCGAATCGCCAGGCCGGAATCATTTCCGTGTCTCAGAATGACGCCTTCACGCCGAAGGCTTGCCAATGCGAAAAATGCGTCGCCATCTTGAAGGAAAATGGAAATGCCCAATCGGGTCCCTTGATCTATTTTGTCAACAAGGTGGCGGAAGCCGTGGAAAAGGAATTCCCCGAATTCCTGGTGGAGACGCTGGCCTACCAGCATACGATGACGCCGCCAACCAAGATCCAGCCACGACACAATGTGGTCATCCGATTGTGCACGGCAGTCAATGCGACGCAAAGCATCAGGAATGGTCCGGACAACAGGCGCATGAAGCAGTTGCTGGAATCCTGGGGCAGAATCGCGCCGAAGTTATACGTCTGGCATTATCTCGCCAATTTCCACAACTATATGATCCCATATCCCAACTATAGGCATTTCGATGATGATATCCGACTGTTCATTGAGAACAACGCTGTTGGCTTGTTTGCGCAAGGGGATAAATTTTGCTCGGCAGGTGATTTCGTGCGTGCGCGTGCGTGGATATTGGCGCACTTGCAGTGGAATCCAGAGCTGAAGGCGGATGATTTGTACCGGGAATTTTTCCGAGGGTACTATGGTGCTGCGGGCGACACCTTGCTGTCGTACTTGGAGTTGTTGAGCGATGCGGCATTGAAGTCCGGGCATCGTTTAAGTACGAGCGGTCGCATTCCTCCTGTTTGGATGTCAACGGAGGTTTTGCGCGAGGGCTATGCGTTGTTCGATCGTGCGTTGGCATTGGTGAAGGACGATCCTGTTATCTGGGATCGTGTTCGTCGCGAGCGCATTCCATTGGATGTCGTCGCGGTCAATGTTCACATCAAGTCCTTGCGTCAACTTCGGTTTGAGGGGGCGAAGGAGTCGGAGGTCTTTTTGCTTCAGGATGCCAAGCAAATGATTGACGACTTGATGGATTTGGTTGCGAAGTGGAAGATCGAGTACATTTCCGAGGGCGGTCGGCTTGGGGGCTACATCAGTCGCATGTACGACAATTTGTCGAAGGGTCAGCCTATTGCTCCTGCGGAGTGCGAGGGGTTGCCCGAGCATCGCTGGGATGCGTTTCAGGAGAATCGCTTTCGTCTTGCCGGGCCTGGGGAATGGGCGTTCTTGGTCGATGATCCTGCGGCTTCCAATGGGAAAGCTGTTTACATGAAGGGCGATGACAAGGAATGGGCGGTTCAAGTGCCCTTGATGCAGTATCCGACCAATCGGCCCTGGGTGTTCTACTATGCCGTCCGTTGCGAGGGCAATGCCGATGATGGAGCGGCATTTGCCTTTGGCGTACATAGCCAGGTGACGGGGGCAAGCCAGGGCACCACCACGCATCTGGTCTCGGAGTGCAAGGGGAAGACCTACAAGCTCTTCAAGTCAAAGCCCATTGACTTGAAGGGAGACGAGTACGTCTGGTTTGCGCCGCCGGCTAGACCAAGGGATCAGGTCGATAAAATCTATTTCGACCAGGTCTACATGATCCAGGAAGAAATGCCTGTGCCAAAGGAACACTGAGCTTTCGCAAGCAAGTTTAATCGGTGCGTTTGCCCTGTTAGTTTGCCGAGAAGAATTTGAACACGCTTGAGTAGTCGTTTTTGGGAAAATCGACTTTGATTCCGATGTTCATCAGTTCTGCCCCGGTGTATTCGTCATTGTCTTGGTCGCGGTATATTTTGCCGGGGAGGAGTCCTCTCATTTTGAATCGAGGCATTTGGAGTTTGTCCCAGTGCCTGAGGTCGTTGACGAATGCGAACAATCCGAATTCCGTTCTGTCTCGCTTGACGTATTGCCAGATGGTGTAGGGTGTTTGCGTTGCGGATGCGATCCTGTAGACGTAGGCGTCCTGAAGTGCTGGGCGGACGATTTTGAACTCGTCCGTCGCCTTTTTCAATTGGTCGAGGGTATCCTGCGAGGCTTTGAGCAAGTCGATTCCGAGTGACATCGAGCCTGTCATGCCAAGGTGAATTCTGAATTGCAGAGGAACGTTTTCATCTCGTGCGACATTGCCCGCGCCACCTGCGGTTTTTGGTATGAAGAGGCGCGAGAAGCCTTCATGCAGGATCATGACGTCGGCAGGGTGGGCATTGTCCGAGCGGTTGATTCGATCTGCGTACTGCACCATTCCGAAATCGGCTCTTCCTCCTCCCGATGCGCAATTTTCGAAGATGACGTTGGGGTGCGCCTGATTGAGATGTTCCCAAATTTTGTACAGGTTTAGTATGTACTTGATTGGCAGCGACTTGTCCGCTCCATGTTCTGTGATGTAGCGATTCATGTCCCACTTGAGGTAGTCGAGTTCGAAGTCGTCGATAATCTGATCGAGCCATTGGATTGCCCAATCCCGGACATGGTCTTTTGAGAGGTCGAGGATCAGTTGCGACCGTGAGAGGGTTTGGGTACGAGTTGGGTGTTTTATGAACCAATCCGGATGTTGTCTGTAGAGTTTCGAATCCGGGTTTGCCATTTCCGGTTCGACCCAAAGTCCGAAGAGCAGGTTTTTGCCATGGCACATGTCAGCGATCGGCTTGAGTCCATTTGGGAAGCGTTTCGGATCTGGGATCCAGTCTCCGAGCCCTGCCTTGTCGTTGACTCGTCCGGGCATCCAGCCATCATCGATGACAAAGAGTTCGGCGCCGACCTGCGCTGCCTTGTCGATGGCAAGCATCAGATTGTTTTCGTCAATCTTGAACTCGTATGGGTACCATGAATTGAAGATGATCGGCCTGGTGAGGTATGCCTTTGGGCGTGGCGCGAGGAAATCGAATTGCCAATCGTAGAGGATTTCGGTCATTCGTTCGAATCCTGAGTTTGAGTAACCGCAGCAGAGTTGCGGCGTGGCGAAAGCCTCGCCAGGATGCAGGATCCAATTGGAATCGAAGTCATTGATTCCTGCAACGATGCTGACGGATCCTTTGAATTCTTGCTCGACGGTGATCTTGAAGTCGCCGCTCCACTTGAGCGCGGCGAAGAAGACTTGCCCAGTTGTTTCGGTTGCCTGGGATTCGGGGTCGAGCGCGACGAATGGGATGTGTTGGTGTGCGGCGCAGGTGCCGCGATGGTTTTCGAGTACGATTTGCGCTTGCGTCAGCTTGCATTGCTGTTGTCCGAATTCGGCGCCCCAATTTCCTGCGTAGTGCGTGACTCGGTAGTGGTTTGCCGGCGTGGGGAGGTTGAGCGTGGCAGACTTGAGGATTTCGAGTGTGATGTCATCGGTTCCCGTGTTTCTGATCACTGCATGCCTTGCGATCAGGTCGAGTTGTCCGAAGGTTTGGTAGACGAGATCGACTTCTAGCGGGTAGTTTATGTCTTTGAGTGTGACTGTCAGCGAATCATCGTCGAGTTTATGGTTTGCTACGGCGAGTCTTGCTCCTCGTCCCTGGTCGCTGAAGACCGGCAGGATTGCAGGCTGGAAGTAGTCGAAAGGCTCCTGCCCTCTGTATTCCAAGGGCAGTTCGTAGTTTGAGAACATGGTTTTTTGCGTTTGTTGGAGGAGCCTCTGCAAACCGTTGGCGTTTGGTAGCTTGTCACCCCAATAGAGATGAATGAGCTTTCCGCCGGCGCCGATGCCGAATGCGTAGCTCATTCGTTGGGTTTGTATCAGGAATATGTTGTCTTGGACGTGGATGCTCATGGGAGGAACCTGTGATTTGAAGTATTTTAATCCAATGCCTTTCGCAAGCGCTTGAATTGCTTGATTTGCTCGGGCATGAAGGTGCCCATCGGGGCGGCGGATTGGGGGCTTGCGTAAATGCCCATGTCAATGGTCACTGGGCATCCAGCGGCGGTGGTTGCCTTCAGCCAGGGGATCCATTGTTCGTCCTTGAAACGGCAATCGGGTCTTCCCCACATACTTCCCATGAATGTCAGGATGTGGTTTTGCGAGCCGTCCGTCCAGCGTCCTTCGACCCTGACCGTAAACGGATCGTTGATTTCGCCGGCCGTGTAGTCTTCGAATTGCGTTGCCCTGACGAGTTTGACTCCAGGATTGAATGTGGCTACGGCATTGGGATTGCCTGACTTGACCGCTTGGGAATAAAGCTGCGCATGCTTGTCACGGAATCCGATCCATTCATAGCCTCCGTCAAACCACCATCCATCGACCAGGTCGCCGTAATGCTTGGCCCAGTACTCGATGACCTTCGCCCAGTTTTGCGCTCCAGGCATGGTGAAGTGCCTGTCCGAGTTAGGAGGCGTTGCGGGGAATCCGATCGCTTCCTCGGCGTGGGTATCTCTATTTGCCGGTTGGCAGGGGAGGTAGAGGATGAATTTGATGCCGTGTTTTTTGCACACCTTGGCGATTTCCATTGGGAGGTCTCGCTTGGAGCAACGTTCGGTAGGCTTGTATCCTGTGAGTTCATCAAAAACTGGATTCGGTGCATTGTAGTAGCCGTTGTTTTGTCCCAGTGTGAATCCGAAATAATCGGCATTGGCGTCAACCAATTGGTTGATGAGCGCATCGACATCAAATGCATCGATGTTAGCGAAGTTTTGCGTTCCGGGCAGGAAGTGCATGAATGCTCCGAGTTTGGCTTTTGCCATCCAATCCGTGGCGGGATTGTGGTTGATTTGCCCGGTTGCCTGGGAGGCGCAGGTGGCGATTAGGGTTGAGATGATCAGGTTGCGCATGGAAATCTCCTTATTTATCGGTGGGTGGGGCAGGGCAGTAGAGTTTGAAGAGCATTCTGATTGCTTCGGCGTGCTCGGGCTTGTCAGAGTAGCGATTGATCAGTTCACTTCGGTAGTCGTAATCAGTAATTGGCGTCAGCCCGGTTATTTCCTCATTATTTTGGCTTTTCTCGACTGCTTCGAGGTTGGCCTTGGTGTTTTCGTTGTCGGGGAACACTTCCAGCGCCGCACGCAATTCCCGGATGGCGTCGTCCCTGCGTCCCAGGTAGGCATAGCAGAGGCCGAGGGCGGCGCGGTACCGCGCCTTGTCGGGTTCTTCCTCCAGCATTTTTATAAAGGCGTCGGTGGCACGCTGCGGCTCTTTTGGGGTTATTTTCTCGTAGTATGTTGCCGCCTGATTGCGGATTATTACTTCCTTAAGGGGGAAGAGTGCGCCGCTTTCATCGTACATCTCAGCCAGTTCAAGCAATCGGTCTTTGGCCTTGATATGGAGGTCATAGTTTGGCGGCGTCAGATTTACCACAATCTGCAAGGCGTCATAGGCGAAGGCGAGGTATCCCAACTCAAGCAAAGCGCTGGACAGGTTGTACCAGGCGTAGAAAAAAAACGGGTAATGCCAGATGGCGTCAAGAAGGTCCTCTATGACTTCTTCGTCATCTTGATAATACATGGAGCCGATGACACCCCGAGCGTAGAGATAGAAGGGGGAGTTGTCATCGGCGTAGGATTCCAGCGCCTCCTCCGCTGCATCGAGGTCGTTTGTGAAGGCGAGTTCCTCAAGGATGTCGTGAATGGTGTCTTTGTGGGTGGTATTGATGTTGAAGGGGTGTTTGCCGCTTGTGCGGAAACGGTCTATCATCGCGCGCACGCCGGCGATGTAATGCTCGCAATCGGCGCAGGACGCATCCCGGCGGCTGACGCAGCATTCGGGGCAAATGCCTTTCCCGCCCAAGGCGGGGCAAATTCGCTTGCTCTTGCGTTTTTCGCATATTGAACATGTTTTTGACATGGTTAATCCTTCTTCTTTTGGCTGGAACTATTCAAGTCGCGCTTGTTTTGGATGGCGGGCTTAAACTGCTGGAAAGGCAGACATGGGGACTTGGCTTTGGGCATACTTTAACATAAAAAAGCAGTTGATGCCATAACGCCAATGATTTTCATGGTGTTTTTGGGGGAACCACGAATGGACGCGAATAAACACCAATGATTTTGGATATGGGGTATTCCTAGTCGGACGGGTCGGACAGGTCGGACGGACCCGCCCCGCTGCAGAACAAGACGGGGTTAGGTGCAGGTGTCTGTGGTGTTGATTCGCGGCGGGCTATTTCACCTCAATGATGCGGCCTTGTCCAGGGGCGAGTTCCAGCTTGATTTCGGAGAGCGGTTGGGCGTTGAGCACGTCGCGCAGTTTCTTTCCGGCAGGAATCACCGCTTCGATTGCACCGCCTTCGGATGCACCCGCCGCCACGCCGCAGAAGAGGTAGGCGGCATCCTTCGAGGCAAAGATTTTGTGCTCCATGCTACCAGTGGTTTTGACCGATTCCGTCCATTCCTGCAGTGGCTCCCCGGCGATGATAGCGGGGGCGATTTCGCTGAACCGTTTGACCGTGTCAAGCACGCGGGGGCGCAGCTCGGCGCACTCCGGATTTGTCTTGGGGTCAATGAGGTTGCGGTAGGTAAAGTAGAATACTCCGCGCGCCCCCCAGATGATCGGCATCACGAAGTTGTACTGGTTGTAGTCGAGCGAACTCGCCGTCGAATTTCGGAAATCGACCTGCCCGTAAACGTGGATGAGCCCTTTGTCCGAGCCGAGTTTCAGCTTGATCAGCTTGGCCAGCGCTTCGCTGGAAACTCCGATCATGATGGTGTCCATGCTGTTGGCAAGTTCGGGTTCCGGATGTTCGTAGGCCCACCATTGGCGATTGGGGTCGCCCTTTTTAATGATATCGTAGGACTTTTTAATCAGCGGGAAGGGCGTGTTGCGGATTGCCCGCATTTCGTCAACGTACCAGGCGATAACGGCAGGATGGTCTTTGTAAATGTTCTGCCATATCGGTAGCAGACCGACCTTCGTCGAGTCCTCTGCCATCTGGTGGGGCACGGACATCATCACGTAAACGCCGAGTTTTTGAGCATCGTCAAGCAGTTTTCGGTTGTTTTCAAGATACTTCGCGTTGAACTTTTCCGGGTTGAATTCCCGGCATGTGGTGGGGTTGCCTGTGCCATAGCAGTGTATGACATTGAAGCCCGTCGCCACCAGCTCGCGGATGTCGAAGTCCCAACCGACCCCTGCGTAGATACCGACCGGGAAGAAGGGCTTGCCGTCCGGCGTCTTCAACGCGACCGCATGTCCGAAGTCGATGTCCTCGGGCAACGTGCCGACCCGTTCGATGGTGACGACCTTGCCCTGGAGCATCGCATTGTCGGCGCGGTCGAACATTTTGGTGATCAGCGTTGATTTTCCTTCTGGGATCTTCTCCATCGGAACCGAGATTCTGAAGCCTTCGACGCGGCAGGGGATCTTGGTTTTTGCTCCGGTCCACAGTTCCGCTTCGAAGCGGAGGCGGGCGAGTTCGGTTTCAGGGATGTCGTTGATAAGAAATTCAGCGCTTTTCGCCTTTGTCCCCGGCATGATAAAGATGTCATCGGTAGTGACCGAGTGGACTTTGAGCTCTGGAATTAGCTTCCCGAGCGCTTCCGGCTTCAGATCGGTTGGTCGGAGCGACACGTCGCGATACCAGAGTTTCGGCATCGATCGGTTTTGGAGCATCACGATTACCTGTCCCTTCTCGGGCACTGTCGGCGGCATGTAGAAAAGCCCTCGGACCTTTGTCCATTGATCGCAGGGACGTGCCAGCCATGCCCGCAGGAAGACGCCGGTTCCCAGGAGCGCGGCATCGGCATGAAGTGAACTATCGAGTTCGGAGCGATATTCGTAGCTGAATTCATACACTTTGCCCAGCTCCAGTTGCACGGTCTGCTTGATCCGGGCTTGGTCCATGTGCTCCGGGCTGGTGAAATGAAGCAGCACGCCGCCGCCGTCGGCCTTGGCCTCGGCCTGTCCCTTGCCGAGGCGCAGGATCAGCTTTTCCCAGCCTGCCGGAATATTCTTTTGGTTTGGAGTTTCGAGCTTGCCGTTGACCAGCACGTTTTCGCCGGTCCAATAGTTCGGGGCGGCGAGTAGCGCTCCAGTCTGGCAAAGGGCGGCGACTAGGGTGAATCGTAGGATCTGGGGGAAACGCATGAGGCTCTCCTAGTTTTCTCCAGGGGATTATGAATCAATTTCGTCCTCTGATCAGCGCTTCTGGCGTTTGGTTGAGCATGTCCGTGAGTGATCTGAACGACTGCGCCGCTTCGCGTATATCTTCGATGGCCTTGCTCAGGTCTTGCTGGATTGGGGCATGTTTTCCGATTGATTGCCTGATGGTATCAAGGGTTTGATGGGTTGCTTGGAGGACATTGCTGGTATCCTTGGTGAGTTGTTCGAAATCCTGGAGGAGCTTGGCGGTTGGACCTTCCTCGAATGCGGCGGCTTTTTCTGCGGTTTTGATGAGCTTATTGGCGTCTTGGATTGTGGATTCGAGCTTTGGCGCAAGGTTGGTGGTGGTTTGCCTGACCGTCTCCAATGTGGTTTTGGCGTCTGTCAGGATTTCTGGCAGGTTTTGATCAAGCGCGGTTACCAGCTTGTCGGTCTTGTTAAGGATGTTCGAGATTGAGGATAGCAATTGGATTAGCATTGTAACGGGCGAGATTTCGACAGGTCCGATTTTCTTGCCTTTAAGGGAATGAGTGATGTTTTTGGCATCGCCTGTCATTTCTTTAAGGTTATTTGATGTTTCGACCATGTTGTCGAGGAAGATTTCTGCTTTACCTTCTTGGAAGAAGTTGCCGATGACATTGAACGCTGCGTGTACGTTTTCGATTTGCTTGCTGAAGTCCTGTTGATTCAGCGAGAGATAGAGTCTTTCGAATGCGCTGATTCTTGATGGCAGGATTCCCTTCTCGAGTTCATCCTTGATTGTTTGTGTTGCGACTTCGTTTTCGAAGAGATCGAGTTCAATGTAGAGCAAGCCCGTTAGGATGCTTTGGGTTTGCAATTGTGCTCTCATTCCTTTTTCAAGGACCATGTTTCGAATCCAGTTCTTCATGTCCTTTTCGGATTCGGAGGGGTTGAGCTGGATGAGGATTTGCTCGACCCGGCTGTCAGTCTGGGTTTCCGAGAGTGCGAACGCCTTGGGAAGCAGTTTGACCGTGACCTGGATCGGCCAACGGTTCGTTTCCGCGGAGAATTGGTCCATCACCTGCAATGCCAGGCGGATGTCGGTGACCTGACCAATCTTGATGCCGCGAAACATGACGGCGGAACCGACATTGAGGCCGTTGACGGACTTGTCAAAATACAATTGGTACGTCACATTCTTGGTGAAAAGCCCGCCATGTCCGAAGGTCATGAGTCCGACGATTAGCAGGAGGATGGCGCCGATGACGAAAGCGCCGATTGCAGCTGGATTGATTCTGGGCATATTGCTTTCTGCCTGTCTGTTTTGCCTGTTCCCCTGGTAAGGAAATCGATGAGGTTCTGGTCTGTTGTATCTTGTAGGATTTGCCTGGGATGCCCTTGCGCGGTCATGGTGTGTGTTGCGCTGTCAAGAAAGATCGCATCTGTCGCAATCGTGAAAATACTTTGCAATTCGTGGGTTACGACGATGATAGTTGTATGCAGCGATTCTCTGAGTTCGATGATGAGTTCGTCAAGTCTTCTTGCGGAGATGGGATCGAGTCCTGCTGATGGTTCATCAAGGAAAAGGATTTTAGGGTCAAGTGCCATTGCCCTTGCGATGCCGGCTCTTTTCTGCATGCCGCCCGAGAGTTCTGCCGGGTAGAAGTTTTCGAATCCTGCCAAGCCTACGAGCGCGAGTTTGACCTGGCAGAGTTCCCTGATTTCCCTTGGGTGCAGGTTGGTATATTCCTCTAGTGGGAAGGCGACGTTTTCGGCGAGGGTCATCGATGACCACAGGCCGCCGGATTGGAACATCGTTCCCGATGCCTGCCTGATTTGGTGTTGTGTTTTCATGTCGCAGTGCCAAAGGTCGTGTCCATCCCTGAGGATGGTGCCTGCGGCCGGCTTGTGAAGCCCGATGAGGTGCCTGAGAAGGGTGCTCTTGCCGCAACCACTGCCACCCATGATGACAAATGTCGCCCCCTTCTGGACCGTGAACGTGAGCTTGTCCTGAACAATACGTTGGCCGTATGACAAGGTTACGTCGCGGACCTCGATGGGATGCGTTTCGCTGGGAGGATTGGATGGCGACTTAAGAGGGGTCATATTTTCAGAATGACGCAAAGGATGGTGATGATGGTAGTGGCAATGACCATGCAAATCAAACTCGCCACAACGGCGGATGTGGCGGCTTGGCCGACAGCTGTGGAATTCTTCTTGCAGCGAATCCCCTGGTAGCACCCGCATATGGCTATCAAAACCCCAAAGACAAAGCCCGAGAATACGCCGACGAAGAGGTCGTTGAGCGTTGTCGTGGACGACAATTGCCTTAGGAATTCCGTCCTGTTCAATCCTGAATAGAAGATTCCGACCGCCATTCCCCCCGCCAATCCCAGCAGGTCGGCATAGATGCAAAGCGGGGGCAGCACGAAGCAGAGTGCGAGGAATCTCGGGAGGACGAGGGTTTCCATTGGCGAGAGTCCCATTGCCCGATAGGCTTCAATTTCATCGTTGGCGTTCATCGATCCCAGTTCGGCGGCGTATGCTGCGCCCGTACGGCCCGCCATGACCACTCCTACCATCACGGGACCCATCAACCGAAGGATTCCAATGCCAACGAGGCTGGCGACGAATATCTCTGCCCCGAACATCTTCAGGGGAATGGAGCCGATGAAGGCGAGAATCAATCCGATCAAAAAACCGATCATCGAAATCAGAGGAAGCGCCATATGACCAGCCAAGGCAATTTGGCGCCAAATATCCGACCAGCGAGTCCTTGCCAGGCCGACCTGGAACTTGAGGAGGGTCATGACAAGTTCCCCGACGAAGCGGTTGACGCTGGCAAAGGATTTGGCAGCCTGGAGTGTCTTGTTGCCCAGTGTGGCGAGGAAGGAATCCGGTTTCCGTTCAGGTGGCTCGAGCTTGTTGCTTGTTGACTTGGTAAGGTCCAGGAGTCGTTTTGCGCCAGGTGGGATGTTGATGAGTTCGAAGGAGATCGCATTGCTTTCGGCGTATTGCTCCAGCCTTGTTATGAACGCCAGCAGCATCGTATCCCAATTGCGGATACGGGCTCCATCCAGGACGAGTGCCTTGGTATCATGGGGAAGCGCCAGGTCGCCGATCCTGGGGATCTGCATCTGCTTGAGCCAGTCCCCTTCGGGCATCAGGATGGTCTCGCCGGGGCGAGTCGCATCGATGATCATCGAAAAACGAGCATGGCGTTTGGTTTTTCCCATTTTGGCATCAGTAGAGTTTAGGTGGTTCCGAACCGCTTCTCATGAAAGCGAGGACTTTGCTGAGGTATTTATCCGCATCTTCGATGTGTCGGCAAAACCCGCTAAACGTGGTTCCGATCGCTTCGTCGAAAATCTCCATTTCATTTAGGAGGTGCTTTGCCAGCAAGGCATGTCTTTTCGCCCTGAGTATGAGAACTGCTGGTCTTGGGTTGGTGGAGTCCAGGTTTTCCTCGAAGGATTCCAACAGCGAGGAGAGTGCTTTGCTTAGGAGATATAGGATGCGGAGTGCGATGATCCTGTCCTTGTTCGATAGCATCAACCCATACATGTTGCACCAGCCCAGGACGGAGGTCGCCAGCATCGATGCGGCAAGGTCGCTGTTTTTCTCGAATGCCTCGAATCTTTTGTCTTCCTCGTTCAATGGCGGAGCCGGACGCTTGCGTTCCTCCTCGCCTTCCTCTTCATTGTCGGAAAAGTCATCGTCGTAATTGTCCGGGGCGTCCTCGTTCCACACGTCTTCCAGGAGTCGATCGACTGTTTCTTTTCCGAATTCCTGTTCGAGTTTAGGTATGATAATGACATCGCATTCCGGGACGTCACCGAATTCCTGGACGAGTTGCAGGTATCGATGCGTGAACGCATCGACCTTGGAGAGTTCCTTTTCCTCCTGCATTTCTAGGGTATTGGCGAATTTGAGGTCTTCCATGTGGTGTCGATCAAGCTATGGGGCGTGGTTATTTTTCGATGACGAGTCCGTCGTATCCGACCTGGATTCCCAGTGGATTGAAGAATTGCTCATGTTCGTCGTGGAGGCCGAGGCCGTTATGGGAGAAGTGGTTGACGACGACTGTCGTGTTGTCGTTGACTGCCCCGATTTCCTTCAGTCTGTCCCTGACCTTGACGACTGCGTTTGTTCCCAGGTGTCCCCGGGAATGGTCTGCGTACTTTGGTCCCATGGTTCCTTCCAGGATGGCTATGTCAAGCTTGAATTGGGCGATGGTGTTCCATGTTACGTCGCACCACCACCCGGAATCGTTTCCGATCAGGGCTGTCTTGCCCTTGCCGTCCTGAATGATGTAGTTCAATGGGATTTCCGGATACGCCGCATGTTGTGCGAGTATCGGCGTGATGACGTAGTTTTTATACTTGATCGGCTTGTTTGGGATTGCCAGGTGGGGGACAAGGCCGTAGGTTTCCCAATTTCCGAATTCGAATATATTCTTGATTTTGTTCAAGGTTGTTTGGTTTCCGAAGATGTCACGGGTACGGGATACTTGCGAGTAGCCTTTTCTATGCCAGAGGAGTTCGACGGGGTTGCAGTGGTCGCTATGCGAATGGGTATAGAAGATTGCGTCGACCTTGAGGAGATCGATCTCAAATTGTATGACTTGCCAGTAGGCGTCCGGTCCGAAGTCGACGAGGATATCGTCATTGAGCAGGTATGCCGTCCTTCTTCTCAGGTCTTTCCCCATTCGTTGCCGCGCGATTTTGCAGCATTCGCATTCGCAGAACAGCGCTGGCCATCCTTCTGCTGCGGCTGAACCAAGTATCTTGATTTTCATTTGGTTGTCCGTTGGGTCACATGTTTTCGATGATCAGCGAGCCGAATTGCGAGCATTGGACCTTTGTTGCGTCCGGCATCAGCCTTTCGAAATCGTAGGTAACGGTTTTGTTGGCGATCGTTTTTTCCAGGCCTTTGATAATGAGGTCTGCGGCTTCCTTCCATCCCATGTACCTGAGCATCATTTCTGCGGAGAGGATCAGCGATCCTGGGTTGACCTTGTCTTGGTTGGCGTACTTGGGGGCTGTTCCGTGCGTTGCCTCGAAGACTGCGGTTCCCGTCACATAGTTGATGTTGCCGCCAGGGGCGATTCCGATGCCGCCGACGCAGGCTGCCAGCGCGTCTGAAATGTAGTCGCCGTTGAGGTTGAGCGTTGCGATGACGGAATACTCTGCGGGACGGGTTAGGATCTGTTGGAGGAAGGCATCCGCCAGGCAATCCTTGACTGTGATGGTCGAGCCGGTCCTTGGATTCTTGAAGGAGCACCATGGGCCGCCGTCAATCAATTCGGCGCCGAATTCCTCCTGGGCGACCTGGTATCCCCATTCGCGGAAGGCGCCTTCTGTGAATTTCATGATATTGCCCTTGTGGACCAGGGTGACGGAGGAGCGGTCGTTCTCGATGGCGTACTCGATCGCAGAACGAACCAAGCGCTGCGTCCCTTCCTTCGATACAGGCTTGACGCCAATCCCGCAGTCCTCGGGGAAGCGTATCTTCGAATACATCTTCGGGAAATTCTCCGCCAGGAACTCCTCGATTTTCTTGGCTTCCTCGGAACCCGCCTTGAATTCCACGCCTGCGTAGATGTCCTCGGTGTTCTCGCGGAAGATCACCATGTCAACCTTCTCGGGATGAAGGACGGGCGAGGGAACGCCTTCGAACCAACGGACGGGCCTGAGGCAGACGTACAGGTCGCATTCCTGGCGGATCGCGACGTTCAGGCTTCTGATTCCCCCGCCGATGGGAGTCGTCAACGGTCCCTTGATGCCGACAAGGTACTGCTTGAAGGCGTCCAAGGTCTCCTGGGGAAGCCATTCGCCGGTGGTGTTGAATGCCTTTTCGCCAGCCAAGACCTCTTTCCAGGCGATCTTGCGCTTGCCTGAATACGCCTTTTCAACGGCAGCGTCAACAACGCGTACTGTGGCACGCCAAATGTCAGGCCCAGTTCCGTCGCCTTCGATAAAGGGAATGATTGGGTTGTTGCCGACCTTCAGGCCGTTCTTGGTCATCGTAATCGTTTCTGGCATCGTGGTTCTTCCTGATGTTTTTGAGGTGTGATCTGTTCGCCGATTTTGGCGATTTTCGTAAACCATAAATATAAGCCGATAGGCGAAAGTTGCCACTGGACAGGAGCGACCTTCGCTTTTCTTCATTCATTGCGGCAATGGCGAAACCTTCACGCAAATCTCCTTCGAACACTTGCCACGTCTCAAGTGCTCCAGGGAGCACCGAGGGTGGATCGCCGATCGATCCGTCAGGGCGAAAGAGAAAAGGTTTGGCCGCTTGCTTTTTTGTCAATAAAATCCATATAAAGTTC
>DBPZ01000114.1 GCA_002305655.1 Lentisphaeria bacterium UBA1407
GCCTGACCATGCTTAACCCCGGGCTATAGCCCGGGGGTAGGATGCCCCCCATGCCGGGCGCCTTGTAAAGGCGCGACTGACGCATTTCAATAATTCCGCCACTATATTTAGTATCTCAAAAAGACGGCATGAGAACCACTTTTTTCAATGCCATTCATTAATCTGACAAATGTTTTTTAGGACAACATCAAATCCTTTGAAAAAATCCCTTAATACATTATTGTAGAAATTTCCGGGAATGTCTTCCCAAACATCGTTTTTCTGGCAGTCGTCAACTGCATAACCAATCCATCATTCAAGCAACGAGGGTTCCAATGTATCAAGTCGGAAAAGAAGAAATCGACGCCATTTCAGAAGTCCTCCTGACCGGGAAATTGTTCAGGTATGGAATCGGCACCGCCTGCGCCACGTTTGAGGAAAGGTACGCCAAATTCCTGGGGGTCAAACATGCGATGTTGACCTCCAGCGGCACCACGGCTCTCCACGCCGCATTGGTCTCACAAGGCATCGGACCTGGCGACGAAGTCCTCGTCCCGGCTTGCACCTACATCGCAACGGCAATCGCTGTCCTGGCAACAGGAGCCATCCCGGTTGTCGTTGACATCGACGAATCCGTGACCCTCTCGCCGGCCGCCGTCGAAGCGGCGATCGGTCCGCACACGAGGGCGATCATCCCCGTACACATGTGGGGAATGGTTTGCGACATGGATTCCCTGATGGCCATCGCCAAGAAGCACAACCTCAAGGTGATCGAAGACGCCTGCCAATGCGTCGGCGGCGCCTACAAGGGACGCAAGGTCGGATCCATCGGAAACGCTGGCGGATTCAGCTTCAACTTCTACAAGAACATGACAGCTGGCGAAGGCGGATGCGCAGTAACCTCGGAAGATGTCGCCGCAGACAAGATCGCATGCATGATCGACTGCTGCAGGTTCTACTGGGAAGGTCGCGACAAGTCCATCCCGCTCTTCGCCGCTCCAGGCGCCCGTGCCTCCGAAATCGGAGGCGCAATCCTCAATGTCCAGCTTGACAGAATCACGCCGATGGTCGAGGAAATGAGAAAGCAGAAGATCCAGATCATCAATGCCCTCAAAGGCACAATCCTCACCCAAGCCAAGGCAAACTCGCTCGAATACGAATGCGGTACCCACGCGGCTTTCCAGCTCCCAGATGCGGAAACCACCCTCAAATTCGTAGAGCTCTACCCCTGCACCATCGCCGGCAAGACCGGTCGCCATGTCTACACCGAATGGGATCCGATCTTCGACAAGCAAGGCGCACCACATCCCGCAATCAACCCATACAACCTCCCCGAAAACCAAGATTGCAGAATGGACCTCAAAAAGGATTCCTGCCAAAAGTCCCTCGATATCCTCAACAGGACCGTCCTGATCGGCACGCATCCCAACAGAAAGCAGAGCGAAACAGACGCAATGATCGAGAGAATCCTCGCCGCAGCCAAGAAAATCAGCTGATCACACCAAATAACGGAAAAGAAAACACACCATGCGATACCCGTCATACCCGCTTATTACCCACGATCCATACTTCTCAATCTGGAGCGCCACGGACAACCTCAACGACTCCTGGCCTAAACATTGGACAGGAACAAACCATGAACTTTGTGGAATAATCAGAATCGACGAGAAGCCGTACGCATACTTGGGAGCGCCTGGCGGCATCGACAAGATGGCACAAACCTCGGTCAATGTCACGCCGACAAGAACAATCTATACCTTCAAGCAAGACGGAGTCAAGCTGACATTGACATTCTTGACCCCTGCACTTCCACAGAAACTCGACATCCTCTCCAGGTCGCTTACCTACGTGGTCTACGACCTGGAGGCAATGGACAACCAACCCCATGACGTCCAAATCTACCTCGACCTGGCAGGCGAATTGTGCGTCAACGATGCCCAGGATGAAGTCAGCCCCGCCGGCTTCGCAATCGAATCGATGGGACTCCTTTCGTTCACGCCGGCTCAACCCAAGATGCTCCAGAAAGTCGGAGACAACCTTCGAATCGAATGGGGACGAGTCTATCTCGGATTCCCGCACAAATTCTCGCCTGACGCGACGATCGCCCCAAGGGCGGAACTCAGGTCAACATTCAAGGACAGCGGGTTGCTTCCGCAAAATGACTTCCTGGAACCGACCTGCACGATCAGGCACCCGAAACTCGCGGCCGCAACAGCATTCGACCTCCTCGTCGAACCTGGCTCAAGCGAATCAGCTCACCTGATCGTCGCATATGACGATATCCACTCGCTGGAATTCCTCAGGCAAAGACTAGATGCATACTGGAGAAAGGACGGAAAAACATTCGCGGAAATGCTCAATGACGCAGAAGACCTATTTCAGCAACTCAGGGACGAATGCGTCGCCTTTGACGACAAGCTCCTTGCAGATTGCGCCGCTGCGGGCGGAGACGACTACGCAGACCTATGCGCTATCGCCTACAGGCAAGCAATCGCCGCCCACAAGCTCGTCGCGGCAGCGGACGGAACCCCGCTCTTCTTCTCAAAGGAAAACTTTTCCAACGGATGCATCTGCACCGTCGATATCACCTACCCATCGGCACCGCTCTTCCTGCTGACACAACCGAAACTCCTCAAGGGGATGATGATCCCAATCCTCGAATACGCATCCCTCGACAGGTGGAAATTCAACTTCGCCCCGCACGACCTGGGCACATACCCGCTGGCTAACGGACAGGTCTACGGAGGAGGCGAAAAAAGCGAGATCAACCAAATGCCCGTAGAAGAATCCGGCAACATGCTGATCCTCGCAGGAGCACTCCTCGAATTCGAAAAGGACATCGATTTCGTTGCAAAGTATTGGAACCTGCTCAAGACATGGGCAGATTACCTCCTCGAAAAAGGATACGACCCGGAAAACCAACTCTGCACAGACGACTTCGCTGGACACCTCGCACACAATACGAACCTTTCAATCAAGGCGATTATGGCAATGGCGGCATTCTCAAAGATCGCAAAGGCGCTTGGCAAGCAAGACATTGCCGACCAATTCATGAATGCCGCTAAAAACGCAGCGGAAAAATGGCAAGTCGATGCCCTTGACGACCACGGCGCATATCGACTCGCCTTTGACCGACCGGGCACATGGAGCCAAAAGTACAACCTTGTTTGGGACAAGCTCCTCAACCTCAACCTTTTCCCGGCTGAAGTTAAAGAAAGAGAGGTCAAGCTCTACCTGCAAAAACTCAATGAGTTCGGCCTGCCCCTTGACAGCAGAAAGACATACACCAAGCTCGATTGGATCATTTGGTCGGCCTCATTGGCGAAAAACGACGAGGATTTCCAGGCGATCCTAGCGCCAACCATCAAGTTCCTACAGGAAACTCCCGACCGCGTCCCGCTGACAGACTGGTATGAAACCACAAACGCCAAAAAGGTCGGCTTCCAGGCTCGTGCAGTCGTAGGCGGTCTCTTCATCAAACTCCTCTACAACCCGAATACCCGAAAGAATTATAGGTAACGCAGCCCGCCGAAACTTTATGACTAGTCGATGCCAATGAAACAACAGGTGATCTTCTGCGCTCATAAGGGTGGCCGATATTGAGAACTTGTGGTAAGTCCTATGAATATGCCTTGCTATTGCGGTCATGACTGCGAGAAATGTGTTACATACTTGGCAACGAAAAATAACGATGATGGCTTAAGGACAAAGTCTAAAAAGTTTTACAATGAAACATTCGGACTTGATATTCCCCTTAGCCAATTTAACTGCGAGGGTGGCAGATCCGAGAATGTTTTCGCATTATGCAGGGACTGCCCTTTTATGAAGTGCTGCAAAGAGCATGGCGTGAATGCTTGCAATGATTGTCCGCACTATCCTTGCAATGATATTGCTGAGTATCAGGCAAAGCATGTGAACAAGTGCAATCAACTGGAAAAGTAGCGTTGCTACGAATAGGGGCGGCGACATGGAAAAACAGATCAACTTTCTCCAAATCAAGAAGGATAATGAGACGCACCTTGAGATGGCATCGAAATTATGGATGCCATTCGTCAAAGAAGTCAACGAACATGATGGCACATACCAATCAGAAGAACAGATTATCGATGGCTTGAAAAAAAGAATCTCAATTCAAGGCAACCGCAAGGATATGCACTTTGAGATCGCTTTCTTAAATGGGGAGCCTTTTGGCATTGCAATGTTTGCCATTGACCTTGGAACCGTATATGGCTTGCTGGAAAAAGGCTATGGAACGATTATGGGATTCTATGTTCATCCTAATTTCCGGCGAAAAGGGCTGGGGACTTCATTCAGCAACCACATCGAAGCAACACTTTATTCCGACGGGGCAAGAAAAATGTATGTCTGCCCGGATCCTGTTACAGGAGAACCCTTTTGGAAAGCAATTGGCTATACCGACAGTGGTAAATTTGATCCGGATGACAAAAAGCCAATTTACATTAAAGAGATAACCAATCCCTTTGACTTGGTAAATTGCTAGATGATCCCCATGGAGCATTGACCCAAAAAACAAAGCGCCCGCCGAACATTCACATCGTCCGGCGGGCTTTTTTTATCTTCACCCTCTGGCTCAAATAAAGTATCGTCAGCGGGGATCCAGGTTTTGAGCAATCCGATTCCAGATATCCCGTCCGCGATTAGAACTGTAGTGCGCATACACGAAGCCAATGCAGGACGGAGTCGTGTGGAACAGCCCTTCCAAGTACGTCGTACCACCACCGGATTCATCCTTCAAGCTGGCGAACCCAGTCAAGTACTCCAAGTCCTTGCCGCGATGCCGGCGACGATTCAACTTGAAATCAGACTTGTCAAACATCGGATTGTTCGCGATTGCCTGCTGCACGTAATTGATGGTAGCAAGGCAAGATTGGGCTGGATCATCGATGCTGGTCAACGTCACGCTACCCAACGTCACGGCAATGTCCTCGGTCTGCATCGACCATAGACTCAAGCCCGGAACTGAACTTTGGCCTACAGCTGAAGGGGCCTCGGGAAGCAAGACGCTCAAGGTACCAGAAGGCAATTCGAAACGACGCCAGCTGGTAAGCATCGAAACAATCGTAAGCAATACGATCACGACTGCCAATACGACGCCGGTCACAAGTATCGACTCCTTGGGCTTGGCGCGATACCAGGCGACAACCTTCCGAAATCCAGATTCCAAATCCTTAGTCTTCGACATATATATCAATCCCTTGTTTTCCCGCATCAATTTTGTCCAGCAGACAAAAGAAAAATCGGGGCGGCTACACGCCTCTGCTCAGCCGTGTGCCGTCCCGATTCTACGTAACCTCAGCCACTCAACGAATGACCTGAGGATTTTTTAGCCAAGGCGAGCCTTCAGGTCGGCAAGCTGCTTGTTCATTTCGGCGGGCAACTTGGCGCCGAACTTCTCGAAGTGCGCCTCGATCTGGGGAAGAACTGCCTTCCAGCCTTCGCAATCAACGCCGAAGAGAGCCTTTTGGTCAGCTTCTGGAATATCAAGGCCGCTCAGGTCAAGCGAGCCTTCCGCAGGCAGATTGCCGATGGGGGTCGCCTTCGCCTTGGCGGTGCCGTTGCAACGACCGAAGATCCACTTCAGGACACGGCTGTTGTCGCCGAAACCAGGCCACAGGAAATGGCCGTCTTCGCCGCGACGGAACCAGTTCACGTAGAAAATCTTCGGCAACTTGGCGCCCTTGTGCTTGCCGATGTTCAGCCAATGCTTGAAGTAGTCGCCCATGTGGTAACCGCAGAACGGCAGCATCGCAAAGGGATCGAAACGAAGCTGGCCAGCGCCGCCCAAGGCAGCGGCGGTCATCTCGGATGCCATCGTCGCGCCCATGAACACGCCATGCTCCCAGTTCAACGCCTCGTTGACCAAGGGAACGACAGTCTTGCGGCGACCGCCAAACAGGAACGCCGAAATCGGAACGCCCTCGGGAGCTTCCCACTCTGGGGCGATCACGGGGCATTGGGCGGCAGGAGTCGTGAAACGGGCATTGGGATGAGCAGCCTTCGTGCCCTTCGCAGGAGTCCAGGGACGACGAGTCCAGTCAACCAGGGATTCGGGCTTGCTGTCGTGGTCTTCCCACCAAACGCCGCCTTCCGGAGTCATCGCGCAGTTCGTGAAAATCGTATTGCCGCGGTTGATCGTGCGCATCGCATTCGGATTCGACTTCATCGACGTACCGGGAGCAACGCCAAAGAAGCCGGCTTCCGGATTAATCGCATACAGCTGGCCGTCTTCGCCGAACTTCATCCAGGCAATGTCGTCACCAATCGTCTCGACCTTCCAGCCGGGAATCGTCGGCTCCATCATCGCAAGGTTCGTCTTGCCGCACGCCGACGGGAATGCAGCCGCAACATACTTGACTTCGCCTTCGGGGGACGTCAGCTTCAAGATCAGCATGTGCTCGGCCATCCAGCCTTCGTCACGCGCCTGGACAGATGCAATGCGAAGGGCAAAGCACTTCTTGCCCAACAAGGCGTTGCCGCCGTAACCGGAACCGTAGGAGATGATCTCGCGGGTCTCGGGGAAGTGGGTGATGTACTTCTTCTCAACTGGAGCGCTCGGCCAGGGAATGTCAGCCTTGTCGCCATCAAGAGGATAGCCGACGGAGTGCACGCACTTCACAAACTCGCGACCGTCGTCAATACGCTTCAGAATCTCGGTCGAAACACGGGTCATGATGCACATGTTCACGACGACGTAGGGGCTGTCCGTCAACTCGATGCCGTACTTGGCGATCGGGGAATCAGGATGGCCCATCGAGAAGGGGATCACGTAAAGGGTACGGCCGACCATCGCGCCCTTGAACAGTTCCGCGAACTCGGACTTCATCTCGGCGGGATCCTTCCAGTAGTTCGTCGGGCCAGCGTCTTCCTTCTTGTTGGCGCAGATGAACGTACGCTCTTCGACACGAGCCACATCGCTCTTGTCACTGCGGGCGAAATACGAGTTCAAAGGCCACTTCATCTTGATGAAGGCACCATTGGCCACCATCATGTTGCAAATCTCGTTGTACTGTGCCTGAGAGCCATCGCAGATCACAACCTGATCTGGCGTAGCAAGGTCAATCCAGTACTGGAGCCATTTCTTCAAATCGGCATTCTTTAGGTCTTTGATGTCCATTCTTCGTTCCTTTAATGTGGTTTGTACTTCCAACTGAATGCACCACGCGGCACAAGAATTCGGCCGGATATTCAACAAAGTTAAAATATATATCCAAACATACCAACTTTCAACTTGAATCGGCTTTTCGACAAGTCGATTTTTTCACGCCGACGCACGTCGCAAGGGAAAACAAGACAGCTGCAACTTGACAATGTATATTATTATCGTATGATGAAGATCACCACGAGGACACAACAGGTAACAACATGAACCGAAGAAAAACAGATTCGAGCAACAGGCTGACGTACCAGGCGACTGACCTGCCCTCGCAGGGAGTCGACTGGGAAGGGCAGACGACTATGCAAAACCTCGGCGCCGAAGAGGACGACCGGTTCCAATTCCCCAACCCTATCAACTTCAACCTCCATATCACGCAACTCGCCGAAGATTTCCTCATCACCGGAAGACTCGACGTCGAAGTCGAGGCCGTCTGCGACAGATGCGCCGAAATATTCACCCTTGGCATCGAGACCGATGACGTTTGCCATCGCTATGAAAAGGCAATCGGTACAGTCATTGACTTGACTGACGACATTAGAGAGGATATATTAATTGCTTTTCCGCAATCCTGTCGTTGCTCGGATGACTGCAAGGGCTTCTGCCCAAAATGCGGAGCGAACCTCAATGAGGAAACTTGCAGATGCATCCAGGAGGACGAAGAAGAGGACGAGCGCAACCCCTGGGGGGCGCTCGACAAGTTGAAATTGTAAGTTTTGACATCGTTCAAAAATCCAAATAGGAACCAAGTGGCCGAGGCGGTGGCAACCGCGGAGACCGAGAAGAACCAAGGAGCAATGAGTCATGGCTGTTCAACAGAGCAAAGTAAGCAAGCGAAGGGTCCGCACCCGCCACGCCGCAAACCGCTATAAAGGCGTCCAGGTAACACTCTGCACCAACTGCGGAGAACCCTGTCTCCCGCATCGCGTCTGCAAAAAATGCGGCATGTACGACGGAAGGCAAGTCCTCACCATCAAGCAAGACGACTAAGTCGTTGCAAGCGCCCAAGCGGGCTTTTTGCACAACTAGGCCGAAACGCTGTCTCGCCATGGCGGACGCGGGTTCAACATCAAGTTTTGGAGTTGTGTAGACAATGTCAAACCGATCCAGCCAAGAGTCAACCATCACAGTCGCCGTTGATGCTATGGGCGGCGACTACGCACCTTCATCCATCGTGGATGGGGTCGGACTCTGCCTGGATGCCCACGGAGACGCGTTTCGGATCCTTATTGTCGGCGACAAGGAGAAGATCGAGATGGAATTGCGCCGGATCGGCAAGTTTGGCGATCCGCGCGTAGAGGTTGTCCATGCATCCCAGGTCGTCGAAATGGACGACCATCCCGTCTCCGCGGTTCGCAGCAAGCGTGACTCGTCCATCAACGTGGCGATGAATTTGGTTCGTGAAGGTCGCGCCTGTGGCGTCTTCAGCGCCGGCAACACCGGCGCAACCGTCATCTCCGCTTATTTCAGGCTTTCGATGTTGCCCGGCATCGAACGTCCGGGCATCGCAGCCGTCCTCCCCTCCGAAACTGGAAACTTCCTCCTATTGGACGCTGGAGCCAGCGTGGATTGCGCGCCGATCAACCTCCTCCACTATGGAATCATGGGTTCAATCTACTCCAAGACGATCCTGCAAAAGGAAAATCCAAGGGTCGGGGTCATGTGCAACGGAACCGAGGAAGGCAAAGGCAACAAGCTCACCCAAGCCGCCGTCAAGCTCCTCGCGGAAGCCAAAATGATCAACTTCATCGGCAACGTTGAAGGACACGACCTCTTCTCGGGCAATGTGGACGTCGTTGTTTGCGATGGATTCGTCGGCAACGTCATCCTGAAATCCGCCGAACAACTAGCCAAGTCCATGGGCAAGATGATCAAGCAGTCCCTGATGAGCAAATTGACCTGGAAACTTGGCGCGCTGATCTCAAAGGGCGCATTCAAGGACTTCAGAAAACGCACGGACTACTCCGAAGTCGGCGGGGCCCCATTGCTGGGTGTCAAGGGAGTCGTGATCATCGGGCACGGGATTTCCGATGGAAAAGCCGTGATGAACGGCATCAGGGCAGTTGGCGAAGCCGTCAAGCTACGCGTCAACAAGACGATCGAAGAGCAGGTCAAGGAATACGAAACCAGGCACAATGGTGGGTAACGTTAACGCCCCCGCGCCTCACTTGCCCCAAAGCGGCACCAGCGTGCAACGAACCAACGAATGGTCGCTCAATGACGCATCGGACATCACACGGGCGTCACGCACCGCAAAACCCTTGACGAAAATATTGTCAATGCACATGATTGGCTTGTGCGCAGGCCATGTGTAAACGTCGCCCGGAATCGCTTGGGTAAAGCCAGCCTCGACAAATGGCCTGAACTCAGCTGCATTGTCAATCCACTTCCCCTCAATCAGCAGGCATGTGTTGAAATCACCAGAAATGACGACGTGAGGCTCGTCCTTGAAGGTACGGATCAAAGTCTGGATCTGGTCGGCACGATCGCCCTCATGGCCAGCCGTGAAATGATCCCAATCCAAATGAGTCTGAACAAAGACGACGCGATGACCATCAATCATCGCCTCAGTTACCACATAGTACGTCCGCTGGCTTCGACGGGCATACTCGACAATCTTCCCAGGTTCCAACGGCACCTTCCGCGACGCAATCGCATTGTACTGGGCACCGCGCTGAGTACCACGAACAAAGGAACTCCATCCTGGAAACAACAAAGCCGAGGCACTGGACTCCCCGGAAAAACGGTCGTTCCATTCGCACAAGCCAACAATCTCAGCGCCGGACTTCTCGAGAAAAGCCAAGTATTCCTTCAATTTCCCATCGGCTTCCTCAGGCTTTATCGTACTCGAAGACTGCCGCCCCAGTGCAAAATGGCCAATGTTCCAGCTCGCATACCCAAATGCCTGGGACTCAACAGCTTTTTGGGACATCCCAGCTGCGCAAAGCATAACGACACAAGCAAACAGCAGTCGATGAAGATCCATTGCACTACACTCCATGTTGATTTTTGCATGACAGCGGTAAACAAACGTGCATAGTATAAAGACTTCCTGGCAAATTACCACATTCACAACCCAGGATTCCTTAAGCCAGCTAGGAATTTCAGTTAGATGGAGTATCGTAGCATGATACAATTTTCCATACCCGGAGCATGCCATGTACCTGATTTTGTTGTTGGCCTCAATGTTCATATCCCTGACTTGCCAAGCCGAGTGGGTTGACGGCTTCATTGACAAAGGACTGACAGGAAAGGCTAGGATCCTCGTGGAAGGACGCGACTTTGGCTCAGGCAGCCTCTCCTGCTGGTTCCTTCCCAAACAAGACTCCGCCAAACCTGCGATGCTGCTTAGCGGCGGCAACAACTCCCCGCAATTCTTCACTCTCCGCCTGGCAGACAACCAACTGACCTTCACCATCAAGGATGCCAAGGGACAGGGCAGCGTCAAGCTTGTCGATCAAGATTTGACCATCACAAAGTGGCATCACCTCCTCTGCGTCTGGGGAAAGCACACGAACACGTCCTTCGTCAATATCTACCTGAATGGCTTGCTCCGCGCCCATTCCGAAGGAACCTATATCCCGGACCAATTCCATCTCAAGGAACTCTACATCGCATCAAATAGCGCCAATCACGCAGAACCGCCATTCAACGGAATCATCGATGAAATCGCTTTCTACGATGTCGCACTCAATGGAAGCCACGTGCGCGAACTCGCAAAAGGCAAAGCCGTCAGATTGCCCGGAACCCTCTTCAACCTCAACGGAAACCTCAATCCTTTGCCGAACGACGCAGACAAGCATGCGCCAGAACCAAACATCCTCGCGAGAAGAGCATTCCGCGAAAAGAAGCTCCAAGCCTACCACAACGAACTGGACTTCATCTACGAATACGACCGCTTCACCAAGGAAGCCAAACCCAATTGCCTGAATGACGGAATCATCCAGACAGGAGCACATTGGAAAGACTCCCCCAGGGAAATCACCTGCTACCTCAACCACACGGCAATAGTGGACTTCGTCGAAATCGTAGCCCAAAAGCATACAAAATGGTACATGCTCAAGGAACTGGTCGTCATGGTCGATCCAGGCAATGGTTCATTTACCCCAATCAAAATCATCCCGGCATACTACAAGCCACTCAAGCCGGATACAAAGCTGATCGATGAAACATGCAAACCCTATACCTACAGAATCGACGGCGTCGGGCAAGCATGCAGAATCAGAATTAAAGCCACCGGCGACGCGCATATGATGATCAATGAAATCAGAATCTGCGGCAAATACCCACAATCGGAAAACGAACTCAATAGAGAACCCAAATGAAAAACATCTGCCTTCTCATGACACTTCTGGCAAGTACGCAATTGCTCGCCTTCAACGAAAAAAACATCTACTATGAAAACCTAAAGGCCGATTGCCTCAGGGTCGAAAACGATGTATTCGCAGTCGATTTCACAGAACTCGGCGGACGGATGATGAGCCTGACCTTCAAGCCGGCAAATGTCAACCTCACCAACCCGGAAACAATCGGTTCGACAACTGAAAACCTCTGGAACATACCTAAATCCAGATTCTTCCTCAGGGAAAAGCCATTCCTGTTCAACAAGAAATTGACCGAAGACAGCTATGTCGCAACCTTCTCAGGCAATCAAAAAGGCGGCGGAATCGACTTCCTCAACGTCGTCAAAACCTATACCCTCCAAGACAACACCACGATCATCAAGCTGGACTATGCATTCGAAAACCTTCCCGACGCCATGTCCGCCCTCAACTACGCCTTCCTGCTCCACCACAACCTTGGCGTCTTGGGCGAAGAGACGACCTACTTCTACCCAACCAAGGAAGGAATCAAGGTCATAGCTCCCCACAAGCGCCCCCTGGACTTGTGGGTCTTCAATCCCGCCAGAGGCTGGTTGGGTTGCGCCGCGAAATCAGGCAAGGGAGTCGCGATCGCCATGGACTACGCACAAGTCCACGCATTCTACAGCTGGTTTTCAAAGGACAAGATACCGACCTTGGAATGGCGAATGATCCCCATGTCGATCGAGGCTGGCAAGCAAGCGAAGACATCCGTCGAATTCATTGCCTTTACCGGCCTGGACGCCGTCTGCGGCGCAGGAAACGGGCTTGTTGGCGACATCAAGGTCCTGAAGGCGGCTCCCGAACCCGGCGACCAAGTCCCACTGAAGGTCATCATCTACAACGGCAAGGCAGGAACCGTCCAGGCAACCTTCAACATCAGGAAAAGCGGAGAGGAAAACTGGACACAGCTTACAACCAACACCCTTGAATTCGACAAGTTCGGCACCAAGGAATTCACCGCAAACGTCACCTTGGATCAGGAAGGAATCCTTGAACTCGAAGTGATCCTCGCCAACGGGCAAGACGAACTGGCAAGGCTCAACCAAATAGTCAATTTCGGCGAAAGCGACCAGCAATGGATCGTCGCCCCACTTATCAAGCAACGGGAAAGCTCAATCCAGCAAATCAACCTGAGGAATTTTGACAACGTCACCGAAACACCCCATATCAAATGGGGCAAGCCACTCCCAAAAAGAACCCAACCCAATGTCCTCGCGCTCACGGACTTCCAATGCATCCCCGAAATCGCCCAGCTCAAGCAGCGATTCGATTTCAACGTCAAGACAACCTACCTCCCCTACTCCGGCTTGAGCCAGGTGCTCGCAAACCCAATCTACAGCCTCGGAGACACATTCGGACTGCTGACCGGAAACGACGTCGAGGAAAATCTCCTCAAAGCGCTTGACGACAAGCATGACGCCATCGTCATCGGTGGCCTGCCCTGGAAAGCATTCTCGCAAAAGGCACGCCAGAAAATCCAGGAACAAATCAAAAACGGGACCGGGATCGTCTATATCGGTCCCTTCGATCCACCGGACTTTCTAGGGCTGACCGGAAAACCAACGACAATCAAGGCAACCCCATCTCCCTGCGAAAATCCCGAAAGCTGGCTCGAAGGAATCCCGTTCAATCTGCTTGGAGAAGAACAAACCCTTGCCTTCAAGCCAGACAAGGACACCAAGGTCCTCGCCAACGCAGCGCAAGCACCCTACATCACCGAGAAAAACAACGCTATCGCAATCCTGTACAAGGCGAACTTCGGACGGTTCGGAGACCAGGCCGGACTGACACCGAATCTCCTGGACTTCTACCCTGACAAGGAAAGCCAGCACGAACTCTACTTCTCGCTCCTTGGAAAGGCAATCCTCAAGGCGGCCGGAAAATCATTGCCAATCACTTTCAAAAATGCCGATGTCATTGACAAATCCCTGACGCTCAACCTGACGGCAACCGCAACTCTCGCCGGCAAGCTCAGTTGCTTCGTCACAACCCCGTTCAACGACATCACATTCCAACGGGAAGTCCCATTCGAACTCAAGCCAGGGGACAACAAAATCACCGTGCCACTGGAAGGATTGGACTACTCCGGAAACCTCGCCGTCTCAACAATCCTCAAGGACCATGACGGAAACGTCCTGAGTTGGGGAACCTGGAGCACAACAGGAACGGAAAACGCGCAAATCCTCGAACTGATCACTGACAAGCCAAACTATAATGAAGGCGAGATGATTCAAGTACAGCTCAAGCTTGCGGGCGATACTACAGGATGCACCCAACTCGTCGAACTCATCGACTGCTGGGGACGATTGATCCAGCAAGCCGAATCAACACCAGGAAGCCAAGCCGACCTGACCATCGAAAACGAACTCCTCTCAAGGGCATACAAGATCAATGCCAAACTCCACAAAAACAAACACCAAATCGCACAAAGGCAAGCGATCGTAAAAGTCCGCCCCAAACAGGACAAGCTCGCCTGGGACGACTACGAAATCGGAACCTGGATCACGGGCGATGGAACCAGGCTGTACCTCTGGAAACACCAGGCGGAAATAATCAAAAGCCTCAACATCAAGACAATCATCTCAAATTGGGGAACCATCGCGCACGATTTCACAACCAGACATGGTTTCCATCCCACAAACCTCGCAGGAGCAGGACTCGGACAGGCCAGCGAGCCGGAAGAATACACAAAGACAAAAGACAAAACACTGCTCGTGAGAAATGTCTGCCTCTCAAATCCGGAATTCCTACAGAAAATCAAGGACAACTTCAATAAGATGAGTCAAAACTATAGTTGCGAAGCAATGAGGTTCTTTTGGCTCGGAGATGAACAATCGATTACAGGATACAACGGAAAGCCAATCGACTTCTGCTTCTCAAACCACTGCCTGGAACAATTCAGGATCTTCCTGAAAGACCGATACAAGTCCCTGGACGTCCTCAACGGCAACTGGAGCACCGACTTCCAGACCTGGGACCAAGTCCTCCCAATGACCAGGGACGAAGTCTATGCAAACCCGAAACTCGTCGCAGGTTGGGCCGACCACCTGGAATTCATGGATGGAAGGCTGGAAAACGTAGTCGGAATCATCCGCAAGACGATTGAACAAAACGACCCGAATTGCCTCGTATCGATCTCAGGAACGCAAGCGCCAACCGCTTACGGCGGCATGGATTGGTGGAAGCAAACCAGGCAATTCAATTCGCTGATGAACTACTACGGTGGCGGCCAGCACGAAATCCACCGCTCGTTCATCCCATCGGGCGCCATCATGCCCTGGAGCTGGGGATACTCAAGCAAAGGCAACACGGCAATTGACAAATGCTGGGAAACACTCTTCCTCGGATATAAGGGAATCATGGGATTCCACTATAAATCGCTGGTCAATCCAGACTGGACGCTCTCAAAACCGGCAGCCGACAACAAAAGCCATCTCGAAAAACTCGCCAATGGAGTCGGAAAACTCGTCATCAACAACTACAAGGAAAACCCCGAAGTCGCAATTCTATACTCCCAGGCCTCGATTAGACGCGCATTCATCGAGAATCGCCGGGATCAACACAGGGAACTCAGAAGCAAGTTCATCGATCTCTTCAGAAATCTAGCGATCCCATTCCAATTCATCTCCTACGAACAGCTCGAAAATGGAATTCCAGGCAACTTCAAAGTGATTGTCCTAGCCGATGCAAAGGTGCTCTCGGACAAGGAACTGAAATCGCTCCAGGACTTCGCCAACAACAACGGCAAAATCTATGCCGAAGGAGAATTCGGAACGCACCAGGCCAACTGCAAGATCCGAAACACCCCCGCAAAACTCAACATCCCAGCCCAAAACCTAAAGCTTGTTTCGCAGATCGACACGCAATATTGCAAGGCGCTGGAATATCCGCAAATGCCGGAAAATGCAGCCGTCATCGAACGCGAGCAGAGGCAATTCCAAGACGCCTTGCGAAACTTCGGCGTCACAATTCCATTCATTGCCTTGACCAACAAGGGCAAGCCCGTACGAGACGCAAGGATTTTCACCAAGATTGACCGGCAAGGCAACCGATTCGTTGGAGTACTTGCTGGCAACGCCCCTGCCCAAGACGTCAACGCCGACTTCGGCACGGAATTCCATGTCTATGACTTGGTGAACGGAGTCTCTTACGGCAAGGTTTCGCAGATTCAAGTCCAGCTTGCCCAAGGACGACCCTACGCTTTTGTCCTCCTGAAATCAAAACCAGGCAAGCCTTCATGCAACCTCGACAACGATAAAGTCACTGTTTCACTGCCAACGGCAATCGACACAGTAATCCGATGCACCTTCGAAGCCGATGGCGTCCCCTATCCCCCATACTCAAGGAATCTCGCCCTCAATTCAGGCAAGGCAACCTTCAAGCTCCCCTTCACGAATTTCGACCGCCAACGCAATTGGAAAATCACCTTCCGTGAAATCATCGGCGGCGAATCCGAAACACTCCAGCTTCAACGTCCATAACCAGCAAGTACGAGCACCCCGGGTGCCCGTACTCAGGCCAGTCCTTATTTCCGAAGCACCGTGCAATCACGTTTAGGATCGTATCCATCGGGGAAAACATTTTCACCGATGGTCACGTTCCTCACGTGGTCGAAGGTAAACATCGTCTTGTTCTCATGGAACGGCTCGAAGTCTTGGTTCTTGATGATCGTGTTGCCGTTGAAAACGATTCCCTCCGCCGACAACGCCGCCACCAGAGGGGCATCGAACGTCTCGAAGGTATTGTCGATGATGTTGATATTGGAATGGAAGTACGGCGACTTCTCGTCCAGCTCCTTGATGACCGGCGAGAGGGAGATGACCGCGTCCGTGAACTGGTACATCGATGTCAGGGCATTGAGGAATCGATTGCCTTTGATCACGACGTCGCGGCAAGCTCCGGATTCGTACCAGCCATTGCAATCCCCGCAAAGCAGGATGGCGGCACCATGGGTATGGTCGAAGAAATTCCCTTTGCAAAGGACGGACTTAGGGGTTGAGAACAAGGCGCCTCGAGCGCGATTGTTTCGAATTACATTATTCTTGAAGACGACGCTTGAGGTCCAGGTCAGGTTTTCGATTCCCAGATCTCCGTTGGCGGGAATTTCCGGAACCTCCTTTTCGAAGGTCAGGAGATATTCCTTGGCGCCTTCGATGCCATCCACATCGCAGGGCTTGATGGAAACGAGCTTGTTGACGTCACCCAATTGCGCCAGTGTTGCGGAGTTGATGAACATGATTTCATCGCCTGACAGTCCCCATTCATAGCCATATGCCTGGGGATGGATATAGGCGGCACGAAGCGTCTTGCCGTCTGCAAGACGTTCCATCGTCTTCAGGTAGCAGCCATGTACGTTGATCGCATCGTCCGCCATCGCCTCAAACAAGCAGTTGACGACCTTGACCTCGCCACGGCAATTGACGAAATGCGTTGCATCGGCGTGCAGCGTAAACCGGCGTGGATCGTCATCGCCACGGCGTTTCACATTGAATCCGTCCAGCGTCACATTCGTGCAGCGTTGCGCCAACACTCCCATTCCTTGAGCAAAATGGACATCAATGTTTTCCAGCTTGGTTTCATCGGCTCGGTACAGGAAGAACGCCGGCGTCGGCCGTTCCGTGGGTCGCAGGGCAAGGAACTGCCCGGGCTTGTGCTCGCCGCAGGGCATCGTCAGGCGCAGCTTGCCGAAGCCAATTTCCTTGATGGAAGTCGGATGGAATCCACGATCGCTGATCCGGTATGCAAGGCGGCCATTCGCCTCGAACGTCATGTAGTAGTGCGGATTGTCAAGCTCGGTTCCCAGGAAATGCAGCTTGCCATTGATGATTCCGTAGGTCTCCAATGGATTCAGCTGCACATCCATCCACGTTCCATCCTCGGAGACCTGGAGGACTTCAACCTGGTGCATCGTCGGAAACTCCCAGTCAACGCTGAAATTCCGCATCGTCACGCCAAATGTGTCCACCAGCGCAAAGGGAACAAGCCGACTATGGAAAACCAACGAGGAACCATTCCCCTCGAACACGACATTCTTCAGGCCTTCAACGGGAACCGCAATATTTATGTGGTCATATTGATTGTGGTTCGAAATATGATAATTGCGCTTGCTTGTGTCGCGCAACAAGAAGAAATCGTATCGTCCACATTCAAAGCAAACGATCTTTTCCTCCTCTGCGGGCAATCCGGCCAAATGCGCCAACAACAGGTTCATGCAGTACGTGGAATCGCATTTCGTGTCAGGAAAAACCTGAAAATCCTTCGCCTGAATAATCATTTGCACTGTCCTCTTTTGCTTAGGAACTGTTAAAAAATCAGAGTCATCCCATAGGCTTAAAGAAACAGGCATATTCAGCCTGATTTCGTACTTACGCAAGCCGTTTTTCTC
>DBPZ01000102.1 GCA_002305655.1 Lentisphaeria bacterium UBA1407
CTATTTCTCATTCTTTGTTACTGATAATTTTTTACTACAGCTAAGAAGCTAAACTATTAACCTTCTAAATATTATTGCTCTTAACTAACTACAAACCTATATTTTTCTACTTATAAATATCCATATCAAGTATTTACAGAAATCATTTTTTGTTTTTTCTTCAGTATTAATTCAAGTTGAATTTTATGCAAAAAATAAAATTTAATTTGATTTTGTTTTGACCTTGTGACAAAAAGTCTTTTTATGTATATTTGTACCTATGTTATTGGCATCAAAGCAAGGTCGAGATAAGGTCTTTGAGAGTTCCTAATCCACAACACCCCTGCCGAAGGCATGCACTCTTTCCCACAATGGAACACCAAAAATCATGTTCCGCCATCGGCTGCTATTGCCTTTTCCGTGACGTAAATCCGCCGCTTCGCAGTTTTTTCCAAAAGACGAACCCGGAAGGCATGTCACATGGCCTTTGAGTACGAAATCGATGATTTTTTGCTATGGTCTCGCCTTGCAAAAAGGGAAGTCCACGCCACCTTGAAAATGGGGATTCCGACAATCAATCCCTATCTTTCGCCAGTTAATGAATATCTACTTTGGCCAAGAGGGCTTCGTGCGAAAAGTATAAAATAAGCTTTTCGTTAATCTTGCGACAAAAAGACAGTTTGCGTATGTTTGTCACTGTATTAATGGCGTAAAACCTAAAAAAGCAGTTGACGCCTTATGATTGTAGTGCCTTTACAAGGCACGGTTTCCGGGTGGATTCCTCTCCCCAGGCTAAAGCCTGGGGTTAAGCATAGTTAAGCGCTTGCAGCGCAATGCATTATTGGCGTAAAAAAGATTGAAGCAAGGTCTTTTTTGCTAAGGCTTCGGGAAGGTTTTTTGTAGGGAAAAGCTCACTGTCCGACCCGTCTGATTGGGGCTTTGTCATGTTTAGCCGCTTTAGCGGCGACAGCACTTGAGTACGAGCACCCCGGGTGCCCCTTCCTCCACGCCACCAAAATTAAGCTTGAGGCAACGTCTCCAAGATTTCCTGATGCACCTGCAACGCCCCTTCCCAGGAGTGCTCATCTTTATAATGTGAGTATCGTTCCAGGGTGGTCTCCACAAGTTCGGAGATTTCAGGAAATGATATTTTCCCCTTCAGGAATTGATCGACCGCGACCTGGTCGGCGGCATTGAATACGGCTCCCATCGCTCCGCCTTTCCGGAGCACCTCGTGCGCCAGCCTCAAGGCGGGGAATTTGTCCGTGTCGGGCGCTTCGAATGTAAGTTTCAGCAGTTTGCTGAAATCCATTTTCGGGCACAATCCCGGAATGCGCTTTGGATAGGTCAGGCAGTATTGGATTGGGAGCCTCATATCGGGGCACGCCAATTGCGCCAGCAGTCCATTGTCCTTGAATTCCACCATTGAATGGACGATTGCCTGGGGATGCACCACCACGTCAATCTGGTCTTCAGCGACTCCGAACAGCCATTTGGCCTCGATAACTTCAAGCGCCTTGTTCATCATTGTCGCAGAATCGACCGTAATCTTCGCCCCCATCCGCCACACTGGATGCGCCAAAGTCTCGGCTGCTGTAATCGAACCAAATTCAGATCTTGGACGGTTTCTGAAGGGACCTCCGCTGGCAGTCAAGATCAATCGGCTTACATCTTCCGGTTTTTGCCCATCAAGGCACTGGAACAACGCGCAATGCTCGCTGTCAACAGGCAACAACTCGCCACCGCCACCACGGGCGGCCGACATCACCGCCTCGCCAGCCAATACCAAGATCTCCTTGCTCGCCAAGGCAACACGCTTGCCCGCACGCAAGGCGCCAATCACAGGACGAAACCCGCTCGTCCCCGACACGGCGCAGACCAATACGTCAATCCCATCCCCGCTGACAGCTTCAACCAACTCCTCCTCGCAACGAAGACAACAAATCCCAGATCCCCAGGCAATGTCATGGCCACGGCTGCCATCGCCGCACATCACCCACTCGACGCCGAACTCGCTGGCCAAATCACGCAACTTCCCAACCTGGTTGCCGCAACTGATGCCAACAACGCGACATGACGAACCAAGCATGCGGCATACCTCTAACGTCATACCACCTATAACACCTGTCGCACCCAATATCGCAATTCGCATGACTTTGCACCTCTTATTAAAAACCAATCGCCCGTCGCCGAACTTTCGACGACGGGCGGTCGTTATGAATCGTGGACACTAGCCCCATTAGGGCTTACGTATGCTTGATTAATGCATGGTTAACGGTCGATCTTATGCCCTTCGCCCTTGGTCCACACGGTCGGGCACGAATACACATTGTCCTGGTTCTTGCTATTGCTGAGCAGCTCGTTGCTTTCTCCCGTCACACAAGTCCTATCCGCTCCCTTGCTCCAAACAATAACGGGAGTACGATACTTCCACTTTCCACTGGTGGAATTGTCACCCTTCAAGCCGGGAATTGGCTTGGTCATGGTAATGATATCATCGTAATTCGTATCGAATACGATATTGTAATTCTCATCATTAGGATCCTTGAATTCCCCTTCGGTATTGCCATGCAACTCCAGGAAGGCTATCGCCCGCTTGTTCAGCTTCCTGTACTCCTTGAACCCGTCACTATACCACCTACTGGTATTATCGTTGATCAGCGATTTAGGTGCCTGAAGCATCAGAATCATGTTTTCGTACTGGGTTGGCGACAACGCATTCCCGTCAACGCCGACTGCATCTTCAGCCGTCACTTCGCCAGCGGGGAACGGCCACACGCCGTACGTGGATTCGAATTGGCGGATTGCATTGGTCAACGTAGTGACCTCCGCCATGATCTTCGCCTGCTCCGCCTTCTTTGGCGCGCGAATCAAAGCGCCAAGCAACAAGCCTGCCAATATCGTGATGATGCCAATCACCACAAGCAATTCAACCAAGGTGAAATTTTTCTTTTTCATCGTCCGTTCCTCTTGTTATCAAAATACTAGTTTACTATCACCTAAAATCTTATTTTCTTGCACACAATCACTTTTCCTGGTCAATCAGATTGATTGTAGTGCCTTTACAAGGCACAGGCTTTGGATGGATTCCCACCCCTAGGCTGAAGCCTGGGGTTAAGCATNNATGGCTAGACGCCTACGGCGCAATGTGTTATGTAAATCCGGCAATTCCAGCTGACCCGGCTGGTCTGTCCGAACTATCGTCCGTGTTCACTTCGTGTCCCGTCCGTATGGGTTGCAGCCGGTCAGCCTGCATCGCACTAGCTTAGATCATAAATCATCAACGTTGCTTCCAGCTGCAGATATCATCGCTGCCATCAGACCCCGGAGTGTCATTGGCAACGCTGGCAAATCCATTCTTCCCGTCCTTGCCCCTCGACCACACATCGTACTTTGCCGGATTCCTGTCTCCGGGATACCGGTACTGGATTGCCGAACCGTACGCATCGTTCAGCTTCTCGGAAGGGATGTTTTCCATGTACGCCTTGTTGCGCTTGTTGGGCTTCGTCTCCTCGTTCTTGAATAATTTCCAACCATTTCTGGAAAAATCGACATCATACTTGCCGTCACCCGTACCTTCTTCCACCACGGGATAATATCCATAATCCTGCTTGAAGGCTTCCAGCGCAGCCATGAATTCCTCCATCGTCGCCAGGGTCTTTGCCTCGTCAGCACGTGCGGACGCATACCGCATGCCGCCAAAGGATATGGCGGCCACTATGACGATTAGACCAATCGTAACCAACAATTCCATCAATGTAAAATATCGACGTCTCATATTCTAATCCCTTCTATTTCAACAAGTCTATCTTTTGGGCTGTTGTTGTCTTGCCTTCGGCGGTTCTTGGATACGTTGTTGCCTTGCCGCCCTCTTGCCGGCTTCCTGAATGCGATAGACCAGCTCCGCCTCGTCTTCCGTCAACCATTCACGCTTGGGCAACTTGGCGCCTTCGTTCAACATCAATTCGGCATGGCCATTGTACTGCCTGATGCTCGCAGCCATCTTGCTTACCGTACGGCTTTTGTATGCGGCAACCATCTCCTCGCAAATCTTTCCCATCTCCCGATACAACGCCTGCTGACGCAACACCCTCTTCGCCGAATCTTCCTTGCCATCCTTCAATAAATTTTCCGCCTGAAGCTGCAACCTCTGAGCCGCTCTCTGAACCAGTGGATGCAACTGCGTCGCATAGGCCCCCATCGGACTGTACATCGGCTCGAAACATTCCTTCTGACGATACTTTCCTTCAGCGCGCAATTGCCTAACATGGCTATAGACCTCGTAGTGACGACGCTGATTCGCAGTCAAATTCTCGAACTTCAAGCTCTCGACCAACGCCTGAGCCTTGGCCGCAGCTTGCTTCTGCTCCTCAGCAGTCTTAGGGTTCGGCTTCTGGTCGGCCTTCTTCTGGGAAAACACCATGCATGCAGTCGACAGAATGGCAACAAGTATCAACTTTATCATGCTCATCTGCTTCACCTCAACTAGTCCTTGTTCAGCTTTTCTTTCTTGACCACCCTTATCTCGCCAGTCCAGCCATCGCGAACAAAGTTCGCCATAGTCACATTCGTGCCCAAAATGTCGCAGTAATGTGTTTCCTTAGCTCCTGCCTTATACGCTTCGTATATCGTGGGATTGACGAAAGTTTGTTTCAGCGCGTTGAATTGTGCTTCCCTGGCGGCGACGGTGTCAAGCTCCAGGAACAAATCCTTCAATGCCTGCGAGACCACGATGACCGAATACGCCTCGTTGCGCGTTGTCAGCAGATTCGCCGTACGTCCGATGATGCTTTCCATCTGCCGGTCGTTATCATAGGCATCATAGGTTGTTCCGGCGATCATGTTGGCAAACCTGCCGCGATGGAAGCCGGGGGGCAAGTCCGTCACCCATGTCGGCAGCGCCAAGGCGGCGCCTGTGGGCCAACTATAATTGTCATACGCATCATTCTCGCCAAACAAACCATCAACCATGAAATCCAAGGCGTCCTTATTGCCGCTGTTGATGTTGAACCGGCCACGACTGTACTTCAACGGCCCGATCTTCACCTGATCCAAAATATGGGCGTCACCCTTCTCGTACGAACCGTCAAAGTCACTGGAATCAGGATCCGTGTACATGCTTAAGTTAATGGTCCTGAAGGGTTCGCCACGATGGATCGCACCCAATTCCCACATCGTCTCGAAGGGAGCGTTGCGGATGAAATTCGTTGACATTTTATTGACGTCTCCTGTGGTGCTATCCGCTGCATCCGTTTCGACATCGACTCCACTTGGAGGAATCACAAAGGCGAGATTCTTTGCGCCCAGGGTTGAGAACAAGTGGTAGGCATCCTCGTCGCCAGCGGTAGGAGGGATGGTCGCCTCGCCGGACTTCCACGTAAAATCCCCGCCATGTTTATCATTATCGGGATGGAAACCATCGTCGGCCTCATCCGGATGCTTCCTCCATTTCCAGCCTATCGTCCGATGGTTGCAGCGTGGATCGTTGCCCTCCAAGCTCGCATAGTAGTAAACGTCGCTGACATTGCCATTCAATAGCGGATCCGTATAACCCGGGAAATTGATTCGCATGACAAACTTCTGCTTTGACTCTTCGCACTCGTCAGCTTGCCAATAACCGATGTCATAGGCTTCATCCGCATTCTCGCCTTCCATCGTAAGGACAATCTTCACCAAGCGCAACACGACGTTAACCTCAGGAGCTACGTACTCAAAAACTCCCGGGGCACCTGTACCCACTGGAATACCCAACTCGGTAAACTCAAGGATGTTCTGGAATATGCCTTCTACACCATCAAAATAAACTGTATTTCCAGCAATCGTCCCGGACTGGCTAATCTCAAACCTGCTATCGAAATTCTCTTGTGCGCCTGGCGCCCCAGTGCCGACCGCAATTGTTCTCGTACCGAAAATCCTGACGTTGACATTCCCCTTGGGCACATCTTCATTGAAGATATTGCACAACTCAACCTTCGGCTTCAATGTAACGAGATGGTCAAAGGAGTTGGGAGAGTTAAAAGTTCTCGTTATGGCAAACTGCAATCCCAATTCGTTGAAATAAGCGACCTTCTCATTGCCGCAATACTTGGGAGGCTCAACTTCATCCACAGGGTCCGTCACAACATCGGGATAATAACCGTCTTCAAGAGTCGCATGGTTATCCCCATCGCAATAGTCGATCATATTCGCCGCCACCTGGCGGGCAACCGAACGCTTCCCGCTGCCGCTGGGATCATCCGCATCCTCAACCATGTCAGCCAATGCGGGAATGCATTCCGAAGCATCCGTTTCGCTATCTGAGAATGCCGGTATGTCAGTGTCCGGCTTCGGCGCCCCGCTGTCTTGCACAAACGCCAACGTTTTGACCATCTTATCCTTGTCGACACCGGTGCATGTCTTGCTCCATCCGCTGGCATCCGGTTCTCCTGAGGGCTTGTTTCCGGCTCCATAGTACTTTACGGGGGTGGCAGCCGTCGGACGCCATTCATAGCCTGTAATGTCAAATCTTGCGTACTCCTTATTATCATCCGTATAGCGCCATGACTCAGGTTCCTCGGCGCTAAAGAACGTAAAGAGCGCATGGTCGTCCTTGTAGTCGCTTGCGCCGACAATGCCGGCGTAGGTAGATGGCACATCTCCCGGGATATTGCCTTTCCAGAGATGGTCGTAGGATTGCCATCCAATCTTTGCGTCAATACCGTTAAACAGCCTGGTATAATAGTTGTTGCCCACGTTCAATTCCTGGACATGTGCGCCCAGGCGCTTGGTCGAAGCCTCGCTCGTCAAGCTAGACTGCGGATTGTAGTCCCCTGTGATGTTGAAGTAGTAGTCGTTATTCGCCAAGGACCATTCCTCGTCCAAGCCTGCCAGGACGATACCATCGCTCTGCACGAAAGGCAAATCGCCGCCGGATGCCCTTTTGCGCAATGTCAGCAACTGGTTGATGTCAAATTTATGCCCTTCCTCCAGGACCAGGTATCCCAGGCGTCCCACCACTTCGTCTCCGCTCCAGATGGTCTGGAAGCCGACTTTTTGCAAATAGTTACGCGCATCATCCCTGGTTCCCTTGTCGGATCCCTCGAATGCTGGCATGTCTGGGGGAGCCGCAGTCACGCACTGATTGATGTACATGTCCTCAAAGCCCGGGACTTCC
Organism: Lentisphaeria bacterium UBA1407; assembly: GCA_002305655.1. Classification (GTDB taxonomy): domain Bacteria; phylum Verrucomicrobiota; class Lentisphaeria; order Oligosphaerales; family Oligosphaeraceae; genus UBA1407. Next base: position 7,133 of record DBPZ01000102.1, read on the forward strand.
TGGAGCATGGTATCGTAGAAGGAACGTTTTGGAAGGGTCGGATCCGTTTCAACGCTGTCGTCCTTTAGCGGCGTTCCGCCATTGCTTGCCTCGTTGGTATATCCCCACATATGCTGCGTCACGCAGGGGTTTCCTGACCCTCCTGGCTGGTAGGTGAACTTGTGGGCGCTAAAGTTGAAACGCTGACCATACAATGCCGCCTCCACGGGGTTGACACCACCTGCGGCAGCGAGCACCGCCGCAAGGTTGCGACGGGCAGGATATAGCGCGAGGGTCGGATCCGGATCAGTAAGATTGTTGCCGATTTCATCAAGCCTATCCAGCATGTAATCCATCAAGCCGACGGCGCGATCGACCCCGGTCTCGCTATGCAACGATGCCGCCGTCATATCAGCATTCACCTTCGCAACATGCCGAGTCGTCCGGCTGCTGAACGCAAAGCTCATCGCCATCAGCATAACCAACGACAAGATTCCCAACGTCAACAACAACGCGGAACCTTCCTGGCCGAAACCCACTAACCTTTTATGCTTTTCCATGGTCACCCCCGAATTGGACGGATGATTGCCTGAATAATCTTCCAATAAAATCATCTTAGTTCAAAAAAACTATCTTCGAAAACACGCGCTTGTCAACATCCTTCTCTTTTTCAGGATTAAGCTCAGCAGCCTTACGCTCGGCTTCATTTTGAGACTGGCGCAATTTCAACTCAATCTTCGCGGAAATAGGTACGATATCCAAAAAACCATTCGTTCCGGCCCTCTCCGGATAAAACGTTACCTTCAACGTCTCAACATTTTCGCTAAGCACATCATATATCGTCAATTTGCTGTCAGCGGCGTCCGCAGCCTGCAAATACGCCAGCAGTTCAGTACCCAAATTCGCCTTGTTCTCGATTCCAACCGCAAAAAATGGATCTGTCGTCCCAAAGGTACGATCAAACACACCGCGATACAACTTGAAGGGCGGGTTGCCGCTACCGGTTACCGATACGAGCTTGTAGTACACTGGATACACTCCGACGCGAGGAGTCAGCTTTTCCTCGTCAGTGGGCAGGGGCGTCGTTGGAAGATCCACATTGACCGCACTTTGCGATGACATGAAGAACAACTCCTGCAATTCGCCAGAAGCCGAACGGGTAAAGGTTACCGGGAATGCGCCGGAGGGATTGTCCTCGGCCAGCTCGCAAACCATCCCCTTCAAGTCGGACTCCAGCACCTGAAGGATGATTTGGGCCTCTTCAAACATCTCCGAGCCCTTCGATGTCGCGCTCCATATCCTTTGGGCGCCAATCACAAAGTGGAAAAGAAACCCCATCATCACGACGATGATTGCCAGCGTCACCATGATTTCCACCAGGGTGAAGCGATGCAGCCGATGAGTTGACCGTTGGTTGAACATGTATTTCATTCCTCCTTTATCAATGCACAATCGGCTTGAACACTTCCAAAACGTAATCGGCGCGCTGGCGAGCCGCAAGAGGCAACTCGGCAGGCCACGTGACACGCATGACCAAGCGCGCGCCTGTCGTGTAGGGAACCTCCAAAGGCAACGTCGCGCTAGACTGGTCAATCACAATCTTCTCTTTCCACAAGTACGCTATCGCGCGAAAATCAACGTTCATCGCAAAATCTTTCGTGGAATCAGTATCATCCACATCGCCAAACTTGACCCCTGACTCGTTGTGATGGACAATCAGCTGGTAAATCCCCTTGTCGCTGTTCAATTGAAATATGCTTTCGTTCGTGTCAAAAGTCCCATCGAACAAACCATCTGTCTCGCTTGGCGCCCTCCATTCAGTCGTCGAATCCAATTTCGTGGGATCCGTCACCGTGTTCAGGAAGTTATCCAATGCCGTACCTTCGTAATGGCTGATATCCGAGGTATCCGAACCGACGATCTTCGTCCAACGGGCATTGATCTTCGCTTGAGCCGTGGGCATGTCATGAGTGGGATCGACTTCATGGAGCCTGTACTTGATGAATTGCAGCATTTCATCCGCAACATTGGCAGAGTATGTTTCCATTGACGCATCCCGAGCCGCCGCCGAACCAATGGGAAACAGCGCCATGATGCTCACGACGCCAATCGCACAAACGCCCAATGCCAAGATGACCTCGACTAGATTGTATCCTATTTTGCGATTCTTCATCTTAAATCTACTCCTTCGATGAACCTGTTACGCACAATGACATGCCCAATCAACCACCTCAAGGTGATTCCTCACCGTACTCGGTCTCTATAAAAACAACCTTGCCCGTAAACTGGTTCACGCGCATCAAACGCATGTTGAAGATGTTACCGTTCGTCAAAATGAATGGAGCCGTCGTTGCGGGCACAATGCCCTCGACAATCGTCACGTACTTCGCCCCGCCCGCGACACGACCATTCGGCTTGAAGACAATGCAACGTATTCCATCCGTATTCGTATTGTTACTGCCTGGGCACATCTCTTCAGCCGTCGCCTCGTAAACAACTGACAGGCCGGACTCACGGCCCCTGCCCAATTCATTCAATTGAAGTCCACTATCAGCAGCCAGCCAATCACGATTGACGCTACGGGATTTCACGATCTCCGGATTCGATGGAACATCCATAGTCACCTTGCATTCGATGCCTGCGCTGAAGCTGCCTGCCTCGCCATCCCCATCAACCTCCGCAATCACGGCGCCATTTGGCAAAAACGTCCATTCAGTCCCGGGGAACCACTTCTTGAATATGAATTTCCCATCCGCATCCTCCTCGACAATCGCAGAACGGAATGACGTGAAGTGGAACGCACTAGACGAATCACTCGAAGGCGGATTAAATCTGGCACCAGGCATCACAACGGCAATGCATTGACGCTTCGATACCGCTTCCGCACGGGCTAGCGCCAATTGCCCCGACACCATCCTGGACGACACGTCAACGGCATTCCCACGGGTTATCCGCGAAAACGCAGGAGCAGTAAATCCCATGATGATCACCATGATCGTAACCACCAGCAAGATCTCAATCAATGTGAATTGTCTGCATATCTTCATTGCCTATGTCCCCTATATGACATCCGGGTCGCCAAACCTTTAAAGAATTCTTTAATACCATAACTTTATCTAGCAATTTCCATGCCAGCAAACCAACACTATCACACCATAACATATCCTTGAAAAATACAACACTTTCTCAAAAATGCGACTTTTCAGGACGTTTTTCCAGCTAAAATCATGTCCCACACAGGAAAATCACACTGCGGAACCGCTCATTGCTCCACGGCCTCTTCCTCAGGACTGTTGACCTTGATGAATTCCGACAATTCGCTGTAGGGCGATGTTGCCGCCAGCCAATAGACCAGCTTCCCTTCCTCGTTGGCCAGATCCGTCGGCTTCGGTATGACAATTCCATTTCCCTGGGTTATCTTCACCTGTTTGTTGAAGAGCGCCAATTTATCTGCGGCATAGACTGCCCCATATTTTTCTGGCGTCGCCCCCCAGTTTTTCTCTACGGAAAGCGAGATTTCCCTCAGTGCCAGCATTGCGTCCATTGTCCCCAGGCTCTTGGCATTGGGATTGTGGATGATGGCAATCAGATCTTTGTCTCCTATGGATGAGACATCCACACCGGGCCTGGTGGCGTAAATGCGAAGCGACGCTTCATTTTCAGGCTTCCATCTGACCGTGAAATCCTCGCGGCTATTCAACTCAGTCTCAACTTGAGGCTTCGCGACCGCAGCGACATTGCGCTTGGTCTCCAGCCATTGCGTCCCTTCCAGGAATTGGAAACCAAACGCAGGTCCGCGGAAATCCGGCAACGCATCCCCCTGGTACCAAAGACCATTGGGACGGAATACCGTCTGCATCGCATAAGTCCACGCCCCACGCAACGATTCGCGTATCTTGGCCTTTCGCCCACCGTCAACCAACGGATAGCAACGCAACAGCAATTGCACCGCAGCGGCACTGGAACACATCTCGAAGGAACCCATCCCTGTCACGCCATTGACAACCGATTGGGGCTTGAATGCAAAGCGAGTCCAACCAGCCAAACGCTTGCCGCCGCGACTGTCGCGACACTGCGCGCCCAAAATCGAGTCGCACATCTCGGCGGCACGAGGAACAACACGCTTCCCAACTCCAAGCCAAGGAGTCTCGTGAACAGTCGCGTCACCGTGGTCGCATTGACGACAGCTGAAGGAATTCGCCACGATCAAATACGTCAGCTCCAGGCTGCCATGACCGTCAAGCTTCCACAAGCCGCTCCCGGGATCCTGCAAGCCTTCAAGCACATCACCCAATGCCTCGATCCATCCAAGCTCGATTGGAGGAACAAGATTCAACATCGTACCCGCGCCAACCATCTGGACCATGTATGGCAAGGCGTGCAGCGTATGGCTCCAGTCCTTGGCGGCGGTATTCAAAACGTAGTCCTTCATAATGCTCTTGTAGGTCAAGTCACCAAATGCCTTGTTCCCCTTCAGGAATTTCCACATGTGGTCCTTGGAAAGCCCGAAGTAGAGATGCATCGGCAGCTCGTCGTAATCGGGATTTGGCGCCATGCTCCCGGTAGTCGGATCGCAACGCTTCTCGCGGGCTGGAGTGTTCTCTGCGGATGCGACCTCCCACGACATCGTGGAAAACCATGCCTTGCCAGAAACGGGATTCGACACACTGACATACAAGCCACCACCAGCAGGCAACGACACGTCTTCGTCAATTCCGCTTTCAACGATACTGCCCAAGTCGCTCAGCAACGCCGCGGAGAAACCATCATCCGCTTGCGCGCCGCCTTCCCCGGCCTTCGGCTCTTCCTTCGTCTCCGCGCCAAGCGATAACTCATTCAGTGCCAAAACCGCTGGAATCGGCACCTCAATATAGTAGCAATGCCACGGGAACGTCCCGCGAGTGCGGAAATTGCACTTCTTCGTCCCAACGACAAAATCATTGGCATCCTTGACATAAAAGGTGACTTGGGGCGCGCCATCCCACAACGCCGCTCCGTCTCCCGTGCCCTCGCCCTTGATCCAAACGTAAAAGCGCAAGGTCTTTCCACGAACCATGGACAAATCCGCCATGCTTAATATCGGCTTTTCAAAAACCACCTTGCCCTTCCCAGGTAAGCACACCGACGACAACCCAGAAGTCTTGACCGCACTGTCCAGCAAAACCGCCTTGTCCAAAACCCCCGCTTGTCCATTGCCCACAAATGCGTCCCAAACCAACGGATATCCTCTATGGTCGGTCATCCCGTGCATGAAGTGGCGCCACAGATCCGTCTTTCCTTTCCCCGCATCCTTCATCCACAGAGACTCTATCACCGTGCCCGCAATCTCAATGTACTGTCCACCACCACGAACCAAGGGTTCGTACTTCCCCAGCGGCTTAACCGGAGACGCAACAATCTCCTCCTCAACTTCCTGACCCACGATCCCCAAACAGCAGAAAAACACCAACCAAATGCCTAGGCATATTCCTGCTTTCCGCTTCAAAATCAGCATGTTCTCTTTCCTTATGTAAATCGATTATTATTTAAAGCTAAGGACTCATATTGAATTTTAACAATATACATACAGAAAATCAAATGCAAAATCCAATTCAGAGCGAAAAAAACTAATTTTCTGGAAAATTCATCTTCAAGCAATAGGCGGCAAGTTCATTTTTAGCGCCGCAAGAAGCGTGACATACCATTGTCCCAAAACGTTTTAAGCCATCGGGTTTACCATTGAAAAGGCTTTCGGGAGGAGTTCATTCAGGTCATCCGCAGTCATCGTTCGCGTAGCGTATGCCCACAAATCGCCGGCAAGACCGTGGATGAAGGCGCCCAGGCAAGCTGCATTTTTGGCAGACATCCCCTGCGCCAGAAGACCTCCAACAAGCCCGGCAAGGACATCGCCTGTACCAGCAGTGCTCAACGATGAACCGCCAGATAAATTCACCGTCGCAACATCCTCGCCCGGGGCGGCGACGACAGAAAAACGCCCCTTCAACAAAACAACGCACCCGGTACGCCGTGACATCGCAACCGCATCTGCGACACGATCGCCGCTAGAAACCAATCCAAAACCCGACTGCAACGCCCGAAACTCACCAGGGTGCGGAGTCAATACGCAAGGAGAAGCAAAATCCAGCGGCAAAACTTCAGGATTCGAGGCAAGCATTCGCAATCCGTCAGCATCAAGGACCATCGGTAATCCGCTACCAAACAAAAGCTCCAATGCCTGTGGATCAACATCGGAACCAACCCCGCAACCAAAAACGACTGCCTGCTTTCCAAGCAACAACGATGGCAGGAACTCCGCAATGCGAGCATCGGGAAAGCGGCGAAAAATCGCAGATGAAAGCGGACTCCGCGCCAGACTCGACTCCGGCACCGCCAGAGTGACCAGCCCAGCCCCCGAGCGCATCCCCCCAATGCAACTCAACTCCGCCGCCCCACCGTAATGCGAACTCCCGCAAACGCAGAGCAAATGACCAAACACCCCCTTGTGACCGTCGGCAGGACGACGTCTCACCAGCCTTCGTGCCTCATCCAGCCCAAAGCCTTCAAGGCTAGACTGGGGAAGCGCAAGCATTTCGTGGCTCAGTCCAATGGAGCCAACCACCAATCGACCGCAAGCCCTGGGACCTTCCCCACGGAACAGCCCCGTCTTCGGCAATCCCATCGTCACCGTCACATCCGCCTCCATCACGCAATCTCCTGTACCCGAATCGGCGTCAAGTCCAGAAGGGACATCCAGTGCAAGCACCGGCACATTCATCTTGTTGACCTGCGTGATCCAATCCCGGATTGTTCCCCTCACGTTTCCCGTCACCCCGGTTCCCAGCAATCCATCGATCACCAGCACGTTGTCGTCCCCGAAGTCCCCTGGCAGTAAAGTCACACCCAGGTGCCGAATCACGTCATCGGAGCACTTCTGCGCGTGCCTCAACGCATCTCCCTTCAATTCGTCCAATTGGCATACGGAGTACAGTTCGACCAGAAACTTTGCATTGTTCGACCTTGCGAATCGGTTGATGCAATCCGCCACCACCCAGGCATCGCCGCCGTTGTTTCCCTTGCCCGCCAGCACCACGACCCGCTTGATCGGATAGCCGCGATTCGCAAGAAGTCCAGCAAATGCAATCGCCTCGCCGGCCGCAGCCTGTCCCGCCGCCAGCATCATGTCAAACCCGCTTCGCCCGCCGATTTCGCCGCCCTGCTCCCGTCGCATCGCCTCCGCTTCAAGCCCACGCATCTCCGCCGAACTGACGATTTTCATTGTCTTGTCCTCAAGGTCGTTTTCACAAAAAAGGAGCGATCACCTGCCGCGGCGAGTCGCTCCCTTCGAATCATCGGTCAAAAAAGACCTTATGCTCAATCTTCTTCGGCTGCCAAGGCTTCGGCGACCTCATCGCTAATATCCATATCCGTATAGACTTCCTGGGCATCGTCATAGTCTTCCAGAACCTCGATGAATTTCTGGACTGACTTTGCAACGTTCACATCCGTCACTTCCATCAAATTTTCCGGAATCAACGCAATGCTTGATTCTGATGCCGTGATACCGGCTTTTTCCAACGCACCCAAAACGGCGCCAAAGGCTTCGGGGGGAGCGATGATTTCTGCATAATCCTCGTCAACGCTGATGTCTTCCACGTCGACGCCGCCATCAAGCAGAATCTCGAACAGCTTCTCCTCGTCAGCAGCTTCGCCTTCGATCACGAATTTCGCCTTGCGGTGGAATTTCCATGACACTGAACCGCTGGCGCCCAAGCTGCAGTTATATTTGTTGAAGAAGGAACGGATATCCGCCGCCGTACGGTTTCTGTTGTCACTCAAGCAATTCACGATAACTGCAACACCACCAGCCGCGTAGCCCTCGTAGCTCAACGTTTCCATTACGATGCCATCGCCACCGCCTGCGCCCTTCTTGATCGCGCGATCAACGTTGTCGTTAGGCATGTTCGCAGCCTTCGCAGCCGCAATCGCCGAACGCAAACGAGCATTCAACGCAGGATCGGCACCGCCTTCCTTCGCAGCCATGATGATTTCCTTGCTGACGCGTGAAAAAATCTTCCCGCGCTTCGCGTCCGCAGCACCTTTCTTGTGCTTGATTGTCGACCACTTGTTATGACCTGACATTGAAAACTCCCTTTATTGTTGCAATCTGACCTTTTAATTCGCCAGTCAATCCCATTCGTCACAAAACCAACTAGCTGTTATTTCAAGATTTTTTTAATGTAACACGTACTGACATAATTTACTATCACCGCAAAATTTTTTGTGGTTTCCGCGATTATTTTTGCATCAATGACTTGAACACGACGAGATTGTCCCGATGGACTGCTTCGACGGCATCCGGGGCATGCCCAAGGAGCTTTGCCAGGTCTCCGGTCTGGGCGCCGCAGATCAAGGACAGCTCCATATTGCCAAAATTCACGAACCCCCTGCCGATTTCCTCACGCTCCACATCCAGGATCCGCACCGCGTCCCCGCGCTCAAAAACCCCACGCAAACCCAATATTCCGCCAGGCAACAGGCTCTTCCCGGAATCCAACACCGCCTTCGCCGCACCTTTGTCCACGATCAGGTCTCCCCGTGGCTGGGCGAAAAACGCAAGGAACCGTTGGCGGGCGTGCATGCGTACCTTGCGCGATGGCAGGAACAGAGATCCAACATCGTCACCAGCGAAAATCGATCGAAGGACCTTGAAGTCATACCCATCGGCAATCAGGAGCGCCTCCCCTGAACGCGTGACCATCTCGGCGGCACGAAGCTTGGTGATCATCCCGCCGACCGAGAACCGATTTCCATCCGTCCCCTGCGCCATCGCCAGCAACTCCGGATCCAGCTCATGGACCACGCTCAATCGTGCCCCAAGCTCGCCTGTTTCCTCGTCGCGCTCGCGCATCCCGTCAATCGTCGTCAGCAGGATCGTCAAATCAGCCCGTACCAGGCTTGAAACCATCGCCGAGAGAGTATCGTTGTCTCCGACCTTGATTTCATCGACGCAAACCGAGTCGTTTTCATTGATCACGGGCAGCGCCCCAGTCCCCAGCAAGGCGGTCAGGCATTGGGACACGAACAAATGACGCTCATGATCCTGCAAATCAGCCGCCGTCAACAGCAATTGCGCACAATGGAAACCATGTTGGACGGACGCCGTCTCGTACAAAGTCATCAATTCGCATTGACCGACAGCCGCATGCGCCTGCTTCAACGCAACGCTCGAGGGACGACGCTTCGTGCCCAGCAATTGCATCCCGGCGCCAACCGCGCCGCTTGTCACCACGATCACCTCGATCCCCGATGAACGCAGCAACGCAATTTCGTTAACCAACTGGGCTACCCGTTCGCGGGCACAGATGCCCGGCACGTCCATCAACAACCGCGTCCCAATCTTCAGGACAACACGCTTTACACCACGCAATATCAAACTACGTTCGCCACTGTCAGCATAACTGTATCGCATCGCGAATCTCTCACTTTAACTGAACTCTATCTCTAGACCGTCGTACGCCAACTCGGCAAACGGCGGTAACTTAGCACTGTCTTCCCGATAACTGATCTCATGGGTCAGATGAGTCAACACCATCCGACGCGCACCAAGGCGGGCATTCAACGCAAAGGCCTGCTCGAAGCTCAAATGCGTCGGATGCTCGCGCCAATGCAAGGCATCGATGACGACGGTTTCGACGCCTTCCAGCAACTGGAAGGACGACTCCGGAATCCCGCTGCAATCAGCCAAGTACGCAAAGGATCCCACCCGATACCCCGTCGCATTCCAGCGGCCATGGCACAGCGGGACAGGCTGAACCGCAATATCGCCAACTTCAAACGGCTCGTCACCAATCGGTACAAGCGACAGCCGAGGAATCCCCCAGCCCAACGAAAAATCATCGTCCTTGAAAATATACGAAAAGTGCTTGCGGACAAACTCAAGATTCTCGCCGCTCCCATAAAATGGAAGTTCCTTCCGAGAACGCAACGTCACCGCACGCAAATCATCCAAACCATGCAAATGGTCCGCGTGCGTGTGGGTCAACAACACCCCATCCAGCTTGCTAATCCCAAACGTCAAGGCCTGCTCACGAAAATCAGGACCGACATCAATCAGCAAACGAGTCTCGCCGCAACTGATCAACGCCGCGGTGCGCCTACGTCGGTCACGGGAGTCAGACGACCGGCAAACAGCGCAGTCGCAACCAATTACAGGTACGCCATACGACGTGCCGCTGCCCAGTATCGTCACCCGGTATCCCATTACTTCTTCCCTCCGGCTGACAATGCCTCCCACAAGGCCGAGCGCATCGCCTCAACCGGCGCACTCCGCCCCGTCCACAGCTCGAAACTCCGGCATCCCTGGTGCAGCAACATCCCGCGACCATCGGTCGTACGATGGCCACGTGATTCAGCCAGCCGAAGGAATCGGCTCTCGCCATAGATCATGTCCATCACCAACAATCCGGCAGGCAACAGCTCAACTGGATACGGCAACGGATCGCCGCCACGCAAACCCAATGACGTGCACTGAACCAATACGTCAACTCCTTGCAAGCGCTCCGACAACTCATCGACCGCCTCATGATCCACGACCCGGGCATGTCCGCCTGCCTTGATGACTTCCGCGCACAACGCCTCGGCACGGCTTCTCGTCCTGTTCACCAGGATAAGCTCCCCTGCCCCGCGCATCGCGGCGTAAATCGAACACGCACGAGCCGCACCGCCGCAGCCCAGAAAACACAACCGCAAACCACGTAGATCCACCCCGAACGACTCCTCAAGAGAACGCTCCAATCCGTATCCATCGGTGCTATACCCGCGCAAATACCCATCCTCGTTCACAACCGTATTCACGCTCCCCAAAACCCGTGCAACATCGTCCAGCTCGTCAACCAGGCCAACCGCGGCTTCCTTATGAGGTATCGTCACGTTCCAACCATAATGACTTGAGCGCAAGTCGGAAAAACAAGCGCCCAAATCCTCAGGCAAAACATCACGCAAGCCATAGCTGACACCCAAGCCCAAAACACGAAAACCAGCATTCTGAAATACTGGAGACAACGAATGACCTACCGGGTGACCCAATAGGCAATAACGCTCTACTATCCTGTTAGAAGATTCCTTCATTTAGTCCTTGATTGATTACATGACAACATTACTTTAATGTAATGGATTCAACTGTATTTCGCAATGATTCATAACACCATATTTATCATACCACAAACTTGATTTTCATGAGACATGTGACATATTTTGTCAAAGTGTCATTCATAGTAGGGATTTCCAGTTTTGTCATCGATGCGCATTGAGAGCTTACTAAGTGAAATCACCCTGGATCTGTTGTCCGCCGGGATATCCAATGCCCGTCAGGAGGCTTGTTGGCTTGTGTCCCAGTTATTGGGAGACGATCCGATTCGCGTGCCCTGTTGTGGTGGCGCAGAATTTCCTTCCGCCCTGGAAGTTACGTTGCGCAAGCGTGTGTCTCGCCGAAAATCCGGCGAGCCGCTGCAATATATCATGGGCGAGGTTGAGTTTCACTGCGTGAACCTATTGATTGGTCCAGGCGTACTGATCCCACGTCCCGAGACGGAGCAATTGGTTGAGCTGGCCTTGTCACGTTTGGCCCTTGACGGGCCGATAGTTGATCTTTGCACGGGTTCCGGCGCGATTGCGCTAGCGTTGTCCGCCTCTCATCCAGCTCGGACGATATTCGGCACGGACATATCTGAAGACGCCCTTTCCTGGGCGTTTCGCAACCGTGACCGTCTCAAGGCATCCAATGTAACATTTCTCCAAGGCGACCTGTTCCAGCCTCTCCCAGCAGATTTGCACTTCGCCCTGGTCACCGCCAATCCCCCGTACGTATCGCAAGACGAATACAACAAGCTGGACCCGACCGTCAAAGACCACGAACCCATCACGGCTTTGCTCGCAAAAGACAATGGACTCCAAATCATCAGGGACATCGCAAGACAAGCGAAACCACGACTTCTCCCGGATGGATGGCTCGTGATGGAAATCGGTGAAACCCAAGGCGAAAAAGTCCGCCAGATCCTACTCGACGAAAACTATACACTTGTTGATATCAAGAAAGACTATTCCGGACGCGACCGATTCGCGCTCGCAAAACGTTAGGAGTTCGACCATGATGTTATTTATTATTCGAATCATCGGAACATTCCTGCTGAAGCTCAGGTATCGGGTCAAGGTCAACGGACTGGACAAGGTCAAGAAGGGCGGCAACAAGGGCATCCTCTTCCTGCCAAACCATCCCGCGCTCATCGACCCCGTAATCGTGTCGGCCATATTGACAAAAGACTTCAAACCCAGGGCGCTTGCCGATGAAAAGCAAATCCGCATGCAACCGCTCAAGTTCTTCGCAAAAGCCTTGAGGCTACTCTCGCTTCCCGACATCGGGATCGCAGGAAAGGCAGGCATTGAAAAGGTCGAACAACAACTGGGCGAATGCGTCAATTGCTTGCGCAATGGCGACAACGTCCTCTTCTACCCGGCAGGACGAATCTACAGGTCAAGATATGAAAAACTCCGCGCAAACGGCGGAGTCAGGCGGATGCTCGACCTGTATCCAGAAGTCAGAATCGTCCTCGTCCGCACAACGGGACTCTGGGGATCGTCATTTGGGCGATCAATCGGATACCAATCCCCATTTGGCGAAATCCTGCTGGGACACGTCAAGCACATTCTCGCCAACTTCATCTTCTTCACGCCAAAGCGCGATGTCACCATCGACCTCGTCGATTGCCCAGCCGACTTCCCAAGAAATGGCACCAAGGAGGAAATCAACAGGTACCTGGAAGAATTCTACAATGCCACCTCCCAACCCAATACCTATGTCCCATACTCCTGGTTTGAAAGGGGCGGTCCCCAAGTACGACCAGAGCCCGAAGAACTCAACAAGAAAGAAGAATCTATAAACGTTCCCGATGACATCAGGAAAACCGTCTACGCAAAACTCCATGAAATGTCCATCAACAAGCAAATCAGGGACTCGGATACCCTTGGAACCAATCTCGGACTCGATTCACTGATGATCACCGAACTTCAAGCCTGGATTCAACAGGAATTCGGACACCAGGTCAACAATCCGGAAACACTCCGAACGGTCTCGTCAGTCCTCGTCGCAGCAACCGGACAAAGCGACGGACTCGAACCGCTGAGACCCATCCCGCCACAATGGTTCATTCAGCCCGATGATACAAGGATCAAAATCCCCGACGACGCAACCACAATCACAGGCGCATTCCTGGAAAACGCAAAAAAATACCCCAATCGTGTCCTGCTTGCCGACCAGAGCAAGGGCGTCTGTACCTACAAGCAGATGATTGTCTCCATTATGGTTCTCAGAAAAGCCATCGCCAAGATTCCCGGCGATCGAGTCGGCATCCTGATGCCAGCCTGTCTCCCCGTCTACATCGTCTATCTGGCGACGCTCTTCGCCAACAAGATTCCCGTGCTCATCAACTGGACTGTCGGACTCCGAAACATGAGGCACTGCCTCAAGAACGCCGAGACCAAACACATCCTAACCTCTTCGGCACTTATCGAGCGCCTGGAAGGAAGAGGGATCGACTTCGCCGAGATCAAGGAAAATTTCCATTATCTTGAAGAGATGGCATCCAGCATTTCGATTCTGACCAAGCTCAGCTGCCTCCTGTTGTCAAAGATTTCCTGGGCTTCATTGCGCAATGCGGAGGTTCCTGAAACCGCTGCAATCCTCTTCACCTCGGGTTCGGAAAACCTGCCCAAGACGGTTCCGCTCACCCACGTCAACCTCATCGAAGACGTCAGGTCAGCAATGAGGCGTGTGGATCTCAGGTTTGACGACTGCATCCTTGCCATGCTCCCCCCATTCCACTCCTTCGGAATCATCATCAACTTCATTATGCCAGCATGTGCAAACATGAGGCTGGTCTATCACCCGAACCCAACCGAAGGCGACATGCTTGTACGGCTGATCTCGGCATATCAGGCAACAATGAGCGTCGGAACACCAACTTTCATTGCGGGAATCTTCCGAAACGCAACGCCAGAACAACTCAAGTCCATCAGGCTCATCATCACAGGCGCCGAAAAATGCCCGGCGACAACATACAAGCTCTTCGCGGAAAAGCGACCGGACGCACATATCTTAGAAGGATATGGAATTACGGAATGCGGCCCGATTGTCTCACTAAACCAGATCGGCGCCGAAAAGCAAGGCACATTGGGCCCTGTCATCGACATCCTGAGATGGACCATCAGGGACGAAGACCTCAAACCAGTCCAGCAAGGTCAAACAGGAATGCTCTACGTCAAGGGAGTCTGCGTATTCTCGGGCTACCTAAACTTCGACGGACCATCGCCATTCGTCACCATCGACAACGAAGCCTGGTACAGGACAGGCGACCTGGTCCTCGAGGACAAAGACGGACATATCGTCTTCCAAGGACGAAAAAAGCGATTCGTCAAAATCGCCGGCGAAATGGTCTCATTGCCAGCCATCGAAGAGGTTCTGCTCAACAAATACAGAACGCCTGACATGGAAGAGATACCGCTTGCGGTCGAAGCGCTCGGAACCGAGGAAATGCCATCCATCACGCTCTTCACCATGCTGGATCTCGAGCGCGACGCGGTCAATCAAGCGATTCGCGACGCAGAACTCTCGCCAATCCATGGCATCAAAAACATCGTAAAGATCCCCGCAATCCCAGTCCTCGGAACCGGAAAAACAGACTACCGATCCCTCAAGGCAATGGACGTAAAAAACGGACACCCTTAACCTTAAATAAGAGCACCCCGAGTGCTCGCGCCTGAAAACAACGCATCAAAAAAAAGGCCCAGGATCCCAGCATGGATCTTGGGCCTTTGAGTTTTCGTGTCAGCGAATCATTTTATTTCGATCAGCTTTCCGCCATTTTGCGCGGATTCATGAGTTGCCGCGCAAAGCCTCAGGTTATGGACTGCATCATTGCCTTCCAAAGGCTTTCCATCTATGATGGATTTCGCGTGGCTTATGATTACCGACTGGTAGATATTGGGGTATGATTCGGGAACGACTGGGCATGCCGTACCATCGAACCGATCCAATATCAATCGTTGCTGGATGGGTTCGCCTTGGTGTCCCGAGAGCTGGAACATCGTTCCGTATGAGCGGAGGGCACCGACATCGCCGTAGATTTCATAGCCAAGATTGCTCAGCGTACCCCCCAAGCCACCACGTAGCTCGGAGAAGGCGACCTTGCAGGAAGCTTGACGCCCCGACTTCATTTGGAATTTGACGTAGGCTCCGTCCTCGACAACGATATCCATCAGCTTCGGATAGTAGACCGCCGCCAATTTGACAATCGGCTCATCAAAGAAGTATTCCGCCATATAGAAGCAATGGCTTGCCACGTCGCCGATGGGACCGCCCAATTCATCCGGGTTGGCGCAACGCCAGGTCGCGGCTTCCGCAGGATCGTAGCCATATGCGAATTCCATGTGGAAGCACGCATCGTTCACCGTCCCCAAGGCACCGCCCTTGACCATGTCCCGCGCCATCTTGTTCCATGCGTTGTACACCATCATGTGGTCAACCGTCAGCGACAGTCCCTTGGACTTGGCATAATTGACCAGCGCCTCACCATCGGCAACCGTAGTCGCCATTGGCTTTTCGACGATGACCGGCTTGTTGGCCTTCAATGCCTTCATCGCAACCGAGGCATGGGTCAAATTGTTTGTGGCGACAAAGATCGCCTGGATCTGCGAATCCGCCAAGAGTTCATCCGCGCTGCCATACCACTTGAGACCAAGCGCTTCGGCAGCGGCTCGACGTGCGGGATTCACATCCGTTACGGCGACAAGCTCCGCGTTTTCGAGGGGCTTAAACCTTGACTTGTCGCAGGCAAATCCCTCTTTGGCGATACGGTTTTCGGCAATTCCGCCGAATCCAATGATTCCGTACTTGATTTTAGCCATATTGGTTCTCCGGTAACTATTTGACCATATAGGCGTTTGCGACCTTCTTGAAGGCATCGATGTACGCCTGGATATGTTCCACCTCATAAACTGGATGCGTGAAGAACGACATCGTCCTGTCAGTCAACCATGCAGCCTTCTCGCACTTGACCTTCGAGTAGTCGATATCCCGCGCCTTGGGATCGCGGAACGGGTATTTGGCTTCGCCGAATCCGTTCTTTTCAATATAGACCCTTTCCTTGTACATTTCCGGCCAGAGCACGCTATAGACCGGAACGCCTTCAGCGGCGACAGCTGCGATGAACTTCTTGATGCTGCAGGTCAGCTTCTCGGTCTTCAGGACGAAGGGCGCCCACCAGTAGGAGTTCACGCGCTCGGGCGTATCGACGGGAACCGCATAGACCAGCGGATGGTCCTTCAGCGCCTCGACCAGCATCTTTCCATTGCGCTGGCGAGTTGGCAGGTTCCAATTGGGGAATCTCGCCAGTTCGACAAGTCCGATCTGGGATTGGATTTCGGTCATTCTGAAGTTGTATCCCAATCTCTTGTGGATGTACATCAGCTTGCCTTCCATTTCCAGGAGGTTGAGCCGTTCCTTCACGTCATAGCCGTGGTCGCGTACCGAGCGGATCTCCCACGCCAGGTCGTCGTCATTGGTCACCACCATTCCGCCCTCGCCGCCTGTAGTGAAGTGCTTGCTTTGGCAGAAGCTGAAGCATCCTGCATGTCCGATCGTCCCGCACATGCGTCCCTTGTAGAGTCCACCGAAGCACTGTGCGCAGTCTTCGATTACCTTGAGGTTGTATTTCTTGGCGATAGCCATAATCGGATCCATGTCCGCCACGACTCCGTACAGATGGACCACCACGATTCCCTTGGTGCGTTCGTTGATCTTGTTTTCGATGTCAGCAGGATCGATCAAATGGTCGTCGCGGACATCGGCGAACACGGGGAGCGCGCCAGCCTGCATGACGCAGAAGCTGGAAGCAATGAAGCTGTATGACGGGCAAATCACCTCGTCCCCAGGTCCGATGTTCAATGCCGCCAGGGCCACGTGGAGCGCCGCCGTTCCGTTGGCAACGCTGATCGCGTTCTTGGCGCCCAAGTACTCAGCCCACTTGGCTTCGAATTTCTTGCCAATGTCACCCGTCCAATAGTTGACCTTGCCGCTCTTCAAAATGTCGACGACCTTGTCGTAAGAAGCAGGATCAAAGGAAGGCCAACCTGGAAAACTGCCTTCATATACCTTCTTGCCACCATCAATCGCCAATAAACTCATTCTGATGCCTTCCTTGCTTGCGCTTTCTTTATACCTACAAACAATGCCGTTCTTATACGACGCGAAATCAACTCATCGATAACAGTTGACGAAAATCCTAATATCTACGAAATGAAACTTTTTGCAAGTGACTTACATTATGAATTATGAATGATGAATGATGAATGATGAATGACCCTGGCCGACCTGCCCGACACGTTGGCTTGATTTGTCAGACCATCGTTGTCCAATCGAAGACGAGTCCCAGCGGCGGGTTCTTGGTTGTCGCCAGCATGTGGTAGATATTGTGCGCTTCGGTTGGGCTGACGACTGTTGAGATTAAAGGTTTCACCTGGATGCGTTTTGCCGCAAGGAGTTTCAGGAACGTATTGTAGTCGTCAGGCTCTGTCCAATTGAACGGGCTTGACTCATATTTCGGCCGTGTCATTGTATGTGAACCGATCAACCTGATGCCAGGGCAATGGACATACTTGTAGAAATCGATCGGCGCATCCGAAATCCTGGTGCAACCCAGCAGCGAAATCCGCCCATTCCGCGCAACGTATGTCAAACCCGTCTGCAATGCGGCAGCATTCCCGGTGACTTCGACGATCGCATCGACTCCTTTCCCGCCCGTCAACTCCTTGACTTGCTTAGGATAATCGGGATCTGCTGGGTCAAACACCTTATCCACGCCCAATTCCAGCGCCAACTTGCGGCGTTCAGGCGAGAAATCCGCAGCAAACAACGGAATTGCGCCAGACAAGCGGGCAAACTGAATTGCAAACACGCCTAGAATCCCGAGTCCCAACACCATGCAGCTCTCGCCCAATTCCAATTGAAGCTTCCTGACTCCCAACATCGGGAAGGACGAAATGTGTGCAAAACAAGCCTCCATCATATCGATGCCTTCCGGAATCTTTACCAGATCCGAACGCCCCAAGATCGAGTACAACTGGTGCCCAGCCCAATTGACAACAACGCGATCGCCAACAGACAAATTCTTCACTGAGGAACCGACTTGAACCACCTCGCCTGAACCGCTGTACCCAGGCATGTACGGGAAGTTGCTCTTGGCATTCGGCATCGACAAAGACCAGGCACGCTCGGTACCAGCACTAACACCGGTGAACATGTTGCGAACCAGCACCTCGTGCGGCGCCAGTTCACGTACCTCGCCTTCCTCCAACTTGGCATTCCCCTCGGACACCATCATCACTCGGTAGTTCTTCATCATAAATTCCTTGGTTCAAGTCAATTTTCGCACGACCCAATCCACATAAACCCAAACAAAAAAATGTAGCTGACCTAACTGTGTTTTGCAATCAAGCCCGCTACACATTTGCATCATTTCAATAATTAGTACGTCTTGCTTCGCCTCAA
Organism: Lentisphaeria bacterium UBA1407; assembly: GCA_002305655.1. Lineage (GTDB taxonomy): Bacteria > Verrucomicrobiota > Lentisphaeria > Oligosphaerales > Oligosphaeraceae > UBA1407. Next base: position 25,689 of record DBPZ01000102.1, read on the forward strand.
CCCCTTGACGAACTCATGCACTGCATGCAAGGCGCTGAAGGTTTGCCATGCGACAGCAACCTAATCAAACTCACTTAGGCTTTGATATTTCAGCAATCCTCTCACGCATCACCTCCAATACCCGAAGAAAACCCGCATAATCCTCCTCAGATACCCCAGACAACACCTCGGTCATCGTATCGTTGAACGCTGTAAAAAGACGCTGGCGAACCGTTTCAGCCTGAATAGACACACGCAATGTTACCGCACGACGATCCGTCTCGCTGCGAGTCCGTACAACCAAGCCTTCCTTCACCAGCAAATCTACCATCTGGGATATTGCACCCGCTGTCAAACCCAATTCCTTGGCTACCTCCTTCAACATCGCGCAATTGCCTGGATGTTCGTAAATAGCACGCAATATTCGTATCCGAGAAAAGTTTAACTGCTGATACTGTGGCAAAGGGGCCCTAGACTCGATTATTCTGCTCAAACCACTGTGGACTTCCATCAAATAACGCCAACCTTTCTCTAAACTCTCGCTATCCATGATTTTCTCTGCTCCATCAAAGTATAAGCAAGTATCGTACCTAAATCATAGTTCTAAAAAGCTTACATTAATTATGTTACTTCCTTAATAACAGAAAGTCAACCATGATTTTTAATGCAATTTAGCGAGATATTTATAGTATTAGCGTACCTAATTCGCAATGCCTCATCATTTGTGCGGGAAGTGCATTAGGGAACACTTCCAGACTTCGGCTTCTCCTTCAGCAAGAATCCCTCGATGGCGATGATCACGCCGATCAAGCCGGCCGTGACAGGCACAAGGAAAAACGACTTGTCCAGGCCAACCGTGTCGCCAAGCACACCCATAAGCCACGAGAATATTCCGCAACCAGGTATTCCCGAGCATGACATGATCACGAAGATCATCGTCGGATCCAGATGTGGCAACTGTTCCGTCGCATAGACCTGGGACGTGGGCCAGAAACATGCCACGCCCAGGCCGCCGAAAAAGAGCAGCACGTACAGGATGTACAATGCCGTGTTCGGATTGTCAAATGCTTCCGGTCGCAGGAAAGCCATAGGAATTGTCGCAGGCAAGCACAGGATCGAAGACCCGAGCATCAAGTGCTTCAGCTTGTCCTGAGGCACGAATATGCCGCTGCACGTCCGTCCGATGAACATCCCCAATGCGACAAGAGCAGTACCGATTCCCCCTGCCCACGCACTGCCGGCAAAATTCAATTGAATGAAGCTTGCCGCCCAAAAGCTCAGGCAAAATTCGCATCCTCCATTGAGGAAGATGATCGCCAAGTAAACCCAAAACCTTGGGGTGGACAAAATCGCCCACGCCTGACGGGCAACCTTCGCCCCGTCAATAACCTCCTGTGTCTCAGGATACTCGCGACCAGGACTTTCAGGCCAAAAGTAAAATACCATCGGCATCAGCGACAGGATTCCGACCAGTCCCATGACAAGTCGCCAATGGACGCCCGCATTGAGCAATGCCCCGGCGCCAAGCACCGTGGCAAACATTCCCACAGACCAAAACGAATGGGCAATGTTCACATATCTACCGCTTTCTTCTATGTGCAATTGCTGCACGAAAGGCGTCGCGATCCCCTCGATAATCCCTTCGCCCAAACCCGTAATCAACAGCATTGGCAACAACATCAAGTACGATTGCGACACAGCGCACGCCAAAATCCCCAATGCCATGAACAAGGACGAAACGCCCATCGTCTTCCGTTTCCCGTACTTTCCAGCCGCAACGCCGCAATAAACCATCGCCACGACCATCGAAATACTCCGAATAACCTGAAGCGCACCGCCCTGGGACAGGGAAAAGCCAAGGTCGCCCTTCATCTTGACCAACGCCAATGGGATGATGACAGAACACCCTGAATAGGCCGAAAACGTCAAAAACGCAGCATAGTCGTATCGTCCAAACGCAAGCTTTTTCGTAGTCATTTGCCCTTGCCTTCACCAATGTATCGAACCTTGTCACACGCCTGATTCTCAATCCCAGCACGGATCTTCAAGCCTAGGCCGGACCTCGTTCCCGCCTCATGCATCGACTTGTCGATCGTCAGCGCCTTGCCGCCGGAGCGACGGAGGCGAGGATAACGGCGGGAAACGTAATTGTCAACTTTCGCACGACGCGCCAAAACCAGACCGCACTCCTGCCCCTTGGCGTTTTCTTTTTCCAGCGTCCTCCATACGCTTTCGAGCATGCCCAGGGCAAAGTCGCGATACTTCCGACCTCCTGGCAGCCACTTGCCCGAACCAGGCAATTGTTGCCAGGCGGAATCAATCGCATGTACCAGAAAGTCGTGGGAATATGACGCTATCTTCACATCCGATGGTGCGCCCGAAACTTCCAAGAGGAATTTCAACTCGTTGTCATACCACTTGGTCTGAATCCATATTGTGCTAACCGGGAAAAATTGCCTTAGTATGCTTCCCAGCATGATTTCGACTTCGCTTCGCCTTGCCAAGGGCTTGCCAACCGTAATCGTAACCATTTCGTCCTCTTGCCCTTCCATTTCGGGATCAAGGTCGTATTTCAGCATTAGCTCATGGGCCTTTTGCATCGCCAATCTCGCTTCATGCTCATTTGGGCTCGACGACAACGCCAAAAGCTTCCGTATCCGCAACATCTCAGGAGGCTCGGCAGATTCGCCTTCGTCTGAAAACACACGCTCGTCCAAGGCCTTATAGCTGATCTTGGCTGATGGATTGACCCCCATTGCCTCGCAAATTTTCCGAAAGCAGGGACCATGGCTCGGCTCGTCTAGATAGGGGTTCAGGTAATCGGTTATCTGATGGGCGATCTCGTGCCTCAGCACCTCACTCACGGCGTACCACGGATGATCAAGAACCAAGGACTCCTTCAACTCGATCATCGATTTGGGAAACGGATACCAACGACCCAGTTCATTCATCTCGCGATTGATTGAGAACACAGGCTCGCGCATTCCATGCAAGCCCAATTTATCGGCATGACGCCACACGATTCCATTCCATTCCCATCGAAGCCTGTCACTGAAGAATCTTGTCCTGTCGCGCTCGTAACTCATTGCATTCTCGAAATATCGGTTAACCTAAAAAGCAGTTGACGCCATGACATTAATGACTCTCATGGCATCAACTGCTTTTTTAAGGTTAAAATCGTCACCTCTTTACACGGTAGTCTTAATGAACAATTCATCCAGCTGTTTCGTCTCGACCTGCGAAGGCGAATCGGTCATCAGGCAGGACGCTTTTGCGGTCTTCGGGAAGGCGATCACATCTCGGATTGACTTTGCACCGCACATCAGCATCACGAATCGATCCAGTCCGATTGCCAGACCACCATGCGGTGGTGCGCCAAGGGACAGAGCTTCGAGGATGTGCCCGAAACGCTGCTTTGCGTCATCGTCGGAGATGCCCAAGGTCTTGAACATCCTCGCCTGGACATCGGTTCTATGGATACGGATCGATCCGCCACCCAGTTCCACGCCGTTGAGGACCACGTCGTACGCCTTGGCGCGAACTCGACCTGGTTCCGAATCCAGCAACTGGAAATCTTCGTTCATCGCGGCAGTGAAAGGATGGTGGACAGCGACGAAGCGTTTTTCCTCCGGATCCCAATCCAGAAGCGGGAACTCAACGACCCAGAGGAACTCCATGGCTTTGTCGTCAATAATTCCCGCTTGCGCAGCAACATCCAAGCGCAAGCGACCCAAGGCATCGCAGACGACCTTCCAGCCATCGGCGACAATCAGCAGCAGGTCGCCTTCGCTGGCGTCCATGGCCGAAACCAAGGCACTCGCCTCGGATGCTGTGATGAACTTCGAAGCGGAACCCGACAAAGCGCCGCCCGCCTCGACCTTCAGCCAAACCAATCCCTTTGCGCCAAAGAGCTTGGCTGTTTCCGTCAATGCATCAAGGCTCTTCCGGCTATGCGCTGCCGCCTGACCCTTCGCATTGATTCCGCGAACCATGCCGCCAGCGTCCAGGACGCCGCGGAACGCCTTGAATTCCGTCGCCGAAAATACGTCGCACAAATCCTGGATCGTCATCCCGAAGCGAAGATCCGGCTTGTCAGAGCCATATTGATCCATCGCAATCTTGTACGGCATCCGCCTGAATGGACGCGGGACATCGACGCCGCGAACATCCTTCACAACGGCAGCAATCATCTCTTCGACCATTGCCATGATGTCATCCTGGTCGATGAAGCTCATCTCCAGGTCAATCTGCGTAAACTCGGGCTGCCTGTCGGCTCTCAAGTCCTCGTCGCGGAAGCAACGCGCAATCTGGAAATATCGTTCGACTCCTCCGACCATCAGGATTTGCTTGTACTGCTGCGGCGCCTGCGGCAAGGCATAGAAGGTACCGGGGTGGACTCGGCTGGGAACCAGGTAGTCACGCGCGCCTTCAGGCGTGCTCTTGCTCAAAATCGGGGTTTCGACTTCGACAAAGCCGTTAGCGTCCAGCACATCGCGGCAAATCTTGGTGATTCTGTGGCGGAGCCTCAGGTTTTTCACGATGTCTGAGCTTCTCATGTCCAGGTACCTGTACTTGAGCTTCATGTCATCGCTGGCTGAAGGATCGTTCAGGTTGTAGGGCATTGGCTGGGAAGGGTTCAGGATAGCGAGCTCAGAGACTTCCACTTCCACGGTTCCCGTAGCCCTGCTCTTGTTGACCATTGCCTCGGGGCGTGGCCTGACCGTACCCGCGACTTGGATGACCCATTCGTCACGGATATCCTTTGCCACCGCCGCCACCTCAGGCTTCGCGACGGGATCGATGAACAACTGCGTGATTCCCTCGCGGTCTCTGAGGTCGATGAAGATCAAGCCGCCCAGGTTGCGCGAAGAGTTCACCCAACCGCTCAGGTTCACGTTTTCGCCCACATTGTCCAAGCCCAATTCATTGCAATGATGCGTCCGCACGTATGACATCGTTTTCACCTGCTCTCTTGTTTTTCGAGACAACCTTTATTATTCATCAACAGACTTTCAGCTTAGCCGCCAAGAATCCGTTGAGTTCATTGATGGCGATGGTTTCCTGCTCCGAGTTTTCCATCATCTTGCAGACCACCGTGCCCTGTGCCAATTCGTCTTCACCCAGGATGAGGGCGACTTGCGCGCGCGCCCTGTTTGCCCCGCGCATCTGCGCCTTCATGCTCCTGGCGGAAAAGTCAGCCTTCACCCGCAAGCCCGCAAACTCGCCTCTGAGGGTTTGCGCCAATTGCAGCGCAGGAAGCACCGCCGATTCGCCCAATCCAAGCACCATGATGTCCGCGTCACGAACCTCCGGTGCCGTGATTCCCAAGCTTTGGCGAGCCAGCAGCAAGCGCTCCATGCCAGCCGCAAAACCGATTCCCTCGATCGGACTCTTCGAGCCGGAAAACTGAATCCTGTAGCGACCGCCACCCGCCAAGGCATCCTGGGCGCCCAAGCCAGAGTGAGTCACTTCAAACACAGTGTGGATGTAATAATCCAAACCACGAACCAAACGGGGAGCAAACTCATACTCAACGCCAACCTCATGCAACCCCCGGCAGACCTTGTCAAAGTATGTCCGGCTCTCCTCACCAAGCAAATCGACGATCTTGGGAGAATCCGCGGCAAAGCTCTTGCATGGCTCGTTCTTGCAATCCAGCATGCGCCAGACATTGGTATCCAGGCGGCGGCGGCAATCTTCGCACATCTCACCAATCTTCGGAGAAAAGTACGCCTTCAACGCCTCAGTCACCCGGGCACGATCCTCAGGCAATCCCCTCGTATTCACGTTCACATGGCTGTCCTTGATCCCAATGCTGTCCAAGAATTGGCACAACATCGCAATCACTTCGACGTCCATCCACGGATTGTTCGAACCTACGGTCTCAACGCCGACCTGATGGAACTGCCGACGACGCCCGGCAGCGGGACGTTCCCCGCGAAACATCGGGCCAAAGTAGAATACACGCTTTTCCTCGCCCTGTTCCAACCCTGCGTTGGCAATCGCCCTGATCACACCTGCCGTTCCCTCGGGCCGAAGGGTCAAGCTTCGTCCGCCCCTGTCCTGGAACGTGTACATTTCCTTCTGAACCACGTCGGTTTCATCGCCAAGGCTTTTCGTAAACACATCTGTCCGTTCGAAAATCGGGGTGCGGATTTCACCGTAACCATACCTGTGGAACACATTTCGCGCGGCGTTTTCGAGTGCAATCCAATCTAGGGTTTCCGGCTCCCAGATATCAGAGGTTCCCGGGAGGGGTTCAGTATTCGATGCCATTGTCATTACTCCAATCTGTCTTTGGCAAAAACAAAAAGGAAGTCAGCGCTATTTTTCGATGCCGACTTCCTCTTGGCGCGCCTTGATCGCACGCAGGCTTGTGCGATCAGCCTTCAGAATCCTCATCGCTCGCCAACTTTTTAGGATCAAGCATTGCGATAAGCTTCTTCATTTCCTTGCCGGCCCTGAATTTGACCACGGCTCTTTCAGGGATCTGCACTTCCTTGCTCGGCGCATTGGGATTGCGTCCCACCCGTGCCTTTCTCGTCAGAACTTCGAACACGCCGAAATTTCTGAATTCGATATTGTTTCCCGCCGCCAATTCCTCAGTCAGGGTCTTCAGGATTGACTCCAGGACTGTCTTTACATCCACTTGATTGATTTTGGTCTCTTTGGAAACGCGGACAACCAAATCACGCTTTGTCATCGTCATGTCTTTTCCTCGCTATATCTCAATGTTCGTACGAAATTTCGAACTACAATAATCATCGTTCAAATACAAAACCGTCCCTCTCCAAGTCAATGAGTTAGTTAACATACAACCTATTTAAATGTTAACAAGTTACATGATACAATTTTCTTCGCGCATCATTTCGGAGCCTCGCATTGCGCCGTCCGCTTGGACCTGAGTCGCGGAGAACGCAGAATTTCCCAACTGCGTGCCAAAGGGGCACGCCACATGCCTCCCGAGTACAAAACCATCGATTTTTCGCTTTGACCTCGTGTTGTTTTTTGGAGAACTTCGACGCGCCTCTTCGGCTCATGCCAGCGCATAGACCCAGCCGAGGACGAGAAGGAGAATCGACAGCAAGCCCAGCAGGAATTGGGTTCCCCGCGTCAAGGTCCAGACCTTCATGATTCGCCAGGCTAGTCCGATTATGACGCCCAACGCAAATCCGCAGGCATGCCCAAGCACGTCGGTCCCGGGCGCCGCACCATACAGGCTCATCATCGCAACGGATGCAATCAACGGCGTCCATGGTATCACTCGAACCAACGAGCCTCGATGCCCTCGAATCAACGTAACGCCACGCCACGTATGCAACGCCGCAAGCAAGCCAAGCAGCCCGAACACCATCGTCGAAGCGCCCAAGGACCGATGCCCGGAAACGCCCAGAAACGCCATCAGCCAATTGCCCAGGAAACCAGACAATACCATCCCAAGCAAACCAGCGCCTACACCAACCTCAGTCCCGACAAGACTGCCAAGGCCAAACCCCCAAAACATATTGGAAAACATGTGCGGAGCATCGGAATGCAAGGTCAATGCAGTCAAATTCCTCCACCATTCCCCCTTGAGCACCAAATCGCGGTCCCATACGCCTAGACGATTCCATTCCCCAAGCCCATCGTGGTTCTCAACCCACAGGAAAAACCTGAACAACACCGCGAAAAACAACATGAATGACGCAAACGAAGCATCGCTCACAAAAGCTTTTTGCGTAGATCCGGAAGATCGCATCTCCCCTTCCGGCGGCGGCCAGTCCCGATTGCGTTCCTCATAGGTCATCAGCTCCAAGCTTGCGGCCTCGGCTCGGCGCAGCGGAACCCGAATCCAAGCTTCATCTCCACGATACACGACACGATAGGGAATCCGCCTGCTGGCAAGAACCGCCAGCCAAGGCATGAAACGACGTTCATCATCGGGACGGAATTCCGCATATCGAGGAAACAGAAGCGGGAGTTCCACGTTATTGTTTTCTACGGAGTTTTCGTCATCGTCCTGAAGCATAGTCTTCGAAGCCGCGCCCTATTGCTGGGTTCCCCATTCCAAGCTTCCGTCCTCCTTGCGAATCAGCTTCTCAATCTTTTGCTCTGCCTCCTTAAGCTTCGTCTGGCAAAGCTTATTCAACTTCATTCCCTCTTCGAATTTCGCCATGCTGTCCTCCAGGCTCAACTCGCCGCGTTCCAATTGGGCGACTATTGCCTCAAGACGCGCCAGTGCCTCCTCGAACTTCAACTCACCCTGCCCGGCTTTGACTTTATCAGATTGCTCTTCCATTTCAGCCTTCGCTCCCTTCATCTGTCACACGATCAACAACGACATCAAGCCGACCACTGCCTAGCAACGCACGCAAGCGATCACCGCAAGAAACATCGCCAGTCCCGCGAACCGCACGACCGCCTACGTCAAGCAATATGCTGTAGCCTCGAGTCAATACGGACTTGGGATCCAGGGCAGACAAGACATGCCCTACCCGATCCAAGCGATGACGATACTTGTCACGACAGCGCGAAATTGCCAATGGCAAACGCTTCTCAACCGAATCAAGACGCTGGCGACGACCCGACGCAACGCCGCCCAGCAATCCGCGAAGACGCATCCCGGCATAATCCAAACGCTGGGACAGCTGGTCAATCCATTCATTGGGATGACGCAAGTACTTGCAGGAAGAGGCGCGCTGGAAACGCTGAGCCAACTTCGAAACCCGCAATCGCATCACGCTGGACATGCGCATCTCGAACTGCTCCAGACGTTCCCCCAAGGCAGCCTTGCCCTGAACCAGGATCTCCGCCGCCGCTGTCGGAGTCGCCGCCCTGTAATCCGCAACAAAATCCGAGATGGAATAATCTCGCTCGTGCCCGACTGCGCTGATGACAGGCAACCTGGACGCCGCAATCGCCCGTGCCAAGTTTTCGTCATTGAAGCACCACAGGTCTTCTGCGGATCCTCCGCCCCTGGTCAGCACAATGACATCGCAACTATCCGTTTCATTGAAATACTCCAGCGCCTTGATCAGTTTTTCCGGCGCCTTGTCGCCTTGCACAAGCGTCGGGATCACGCGCACATGCATTCCGCTAAAACGCCGGTTCAAAACCCGAAAGAAATCCTGAATTGCCGCCCCGGTCCAGGACGTCACCAATCCGATGATCCTCGGCATCGTCGGAATCGGGCGCTTGCGCTGGACATCAAACAATCCCTCCGCTGACAAGCGAGCCTTCAGTTCTTCGAATCGGCGATGCAACTCACCGGCACCCGCAGGAATGATTGACGATACCTTGACCTGGCAATCACCCCGAGGCTCGAACAGCGAAACGCATCCGTAAACGTCAACCTCCATCCCAACTTGCAAGCCGAGCTGGCGCGCCTTGACGCCATAACCCAAAGCAACACAACGCAATTGGGCTTGCTCGTCCTTGATCGTAAAATAGACGTGATTGGACGAATGAATCGTCAAGTCGCTCACTTCGCCACGTACGCAAATGGCTTGAAATGACCCTTCAAGACATTGACGAATATGGTTGTTCAACTCCCATACCGTCATGGGACGACAAGTCGAATTCGACGATTCTTTTCCTGCCATCAACTTCCCCGCAACCACTCGCTTCCCAGATCAGTCCCCGGTAGTGATCGTCAACTGACCAGCCGATACCGATGCCTTTTTCAGGCGACGGCGAATCGTGTTCAATTCGCCACAGCTACCTGACATCGCGTTGAACTGATCCGTCACAAACTTGGACAACTGCTCAATCGGCATCGGCAGCCAACCCAGCTGAGGCTTCAAATCCTCCAGGACCAAATTCCCCTTTCCAGACAATGTGGGCTTCCATTCCACAACATAGTTCAACGGCAGGAACCCATATGCCTTGCAGGACAAGATGACCTTGACGTTGCCGCTTTCCAGGAAGCGGACCGTAACTCCCGTGGGAATCATGTTGCCGCCGCCTTCAGCCTGAGGCAACTTCATCGACTTGTTGGCCAAGCTGCTGGCTTCCTCGTCAGTAAACGTGGCCTCCACGTCCTTGGCTGCGGCCGCTTTCTCAGCTCTCTTCTTCTTTTTGCCCTTCCCTTCGCTGCTGGCAGCTGGTTGGGACTTCTTCCCCAGCGCATCTTCGAACTTCGCCAGGGCTTCCGCACTAGGCTCGGCAACCGCCAATTTCCCCGCAGGAGGAATCAAGGCGCCAGCCAAAATCACGACTAATATGACAGTCAAGATTATGCCAACAATCTGGTTCGCACGCTTTGATGCCAATTCCTTGGCAGATGCCGCTTTCGCAGCCTGAGTCAAATTCTCTGGCTTCAGCTCGTTCAAATCCAATTTTTCACCGCATGTACGGCAGAAAATCGCATTTAACAAGTTATCCGCACCACATTTCGGACAATTTAACATTTTAGTCTCCCGAGGTTTTCTGCGATGGAATCAAACATACAAGCGAATCGCATTACGACGCACTTGCCGCTGCAGTCGTCTTCGTGCTTTCGCTGGTCTTCGGAGCGCTGCTCTCACTGGTTTTCTTCTCTTGTTCCGATGGCGGGTTTTGCCTGCCTTTGTAATCCGTGCAGTAGAATCCCGTGCCCTTGAAGATGATGCCGGCACCCTCGCCGATGAGACGCCTCAACGGACCGCCACACTTCGAACACGTCGTCAAACGATCGCTCGTCATACTCTGGAAGTACTCGAAACGATCACCGCATTTCTCACATTTGTAATCGTACGTCGGCATGATAATAGCAACTTAAAAAACAACAATACCTTAGAAATCAAAAAACAATGCCTGAAAACAACTCTAAAAACAGAATTCTTCAATATAGTGTTTTTCCGAAAATCTTCAACCCGATGGCTCGATTCGCTTGCTTTTTGGACGATGGATTGGTACAGTAATCTGCAAATACGTTCGTAAACTTATCCAGTGGACTACAACTTATGGCAAATCTCCGCGTCAACCTTGCTGGCGTTTCCATGCGCAATCCGATTCTTACCGCTTCAGGCACATTTGGCTACGCGAAGGAATATGAGCACCTGGTTTCCTTTGACAACATTGGCGGCGTTACCGTCAAGGGAGTCTCGCCATTCCCATCCCACGGAAACCCAACGCCCAGAACCACCGAAGTCTATGGTGGAATGCTGAATGCCATCGGGCTCCAAAACCCGGGAATCGACAAATTCATCGCGCATCCTGACTATCTACCCTACCTCAGGACCTTGGATTGCGCCGTATTTGTCAACATCTGGGGTAGAACCATCGAGCAATACGCTGAAGTCGCCAGCCGCCTGGAAGATGAAAAGCAAGGCATCGCAGCACTGGAAATCAACATATCCTGCCCCAATATCAAGGAAGGGGGAATCGCATTCGGGACTGACACCACCCAGGCAGCAGCAGTCGTCAGGGCAGTAAGAAAGGCAACATCGCTCCCGCTTGTCACAAAGCTCTCGCCGAACGTCACTAAAATCTCCGACTTCGCGAAGGCGGCCGTTGATGCAGGCTCGGATATGGTCTCGTTGATCAACACCATCCCGGGCATGGCGATTGACATCGAGCGCCGAACCTTCAAAATCGCCAATAAAACTGGCGGCTTCTCGGGACCGGCACTCAAGCCGATCGCCATCAGGATGGTCTATGAAACCAGAAAGGCGGTCGACGTGCCAATCATCGGAATGGGCGGAGCGTCCTGCGCAGAAGACGTGGTCGAATTCATGATGGCGGGCGCAAATGCAGTCGCCATCGGGACCGCTATCTTCTCAAACCCGAATTGCCTCGCGCAAATCCCGCAAGACCTGAACAACTGGCTTGACAAACATAACGTCAAGGACGTCAACGATATTGTCGGCGTCATGTAGGCGACATGTCGGACAAAACATGCGGAAATCAAAAATTCCGAAACGCAAAATTCACTTTTTTGCGAATATGCATTATATTAATAAGTTGACTTGATTTCGCTCATTGAGCACTTGGCAGACAAAAGAACGAAGGAACGAAGAATGAACGCATTGGCTGAAGAACTGAACCGGACGATACAAGAAGTGAATCCCTACGTTTTCGAGATGCTCTCGGAACGTGGCAAGCGATTCTATTTCCCCAAAGGCATCTTAAGCCAATCCGCCGAAGCAAAAGTCAAGGCAACCAAGTTCAATGCGACTATCGGGGTCGCCATGGAAGACGGCAAGGCGATGTGCCTCCCGTCACTGATCTGCTCACTTCCGGGAATCGATTCCGACGACGCCCTCCTCTACTCGTCCTCGCCTGGAAACCAGAAGCTCAGGGAAGCTTGGAAAATCAAAACCCTCCATGACAACCCGGACCTGGAAGGCGTACCGGTGTCGCTTCCAATCGTAACGAGCGGCTTGTCGCACGGCTTGTCGCTTCTCGCAGAAATCTTCGTCAACCCAGGCGATCCGCTCATTTATCCGGACATGAACTGGGGAAACTACGCGCTCAACTACGTGGTAAAATCCGAGGCTGTCCCGTGCTTCTATCCGTTCTTCGACAACGGCGGATTCAACACCAAGGCCTTCGGCGAAGCACTGGACAAATACTCCCAAGACAAAAGCAAGATCATCGTCCTGCTCAACTTCCCAAACAATCCAAGCGGATACACGCCCACTGATGCAGAAGGCGATGCCATCGCAAAAGAACTGATCAGGATCGCCGACAAGGGAATCAATGTTGTTGCCATCATCGACGACGCCTATTTCGGCCTGTTCTTCGACGATGCCTGCATGAAGCAATCGATCTTCACCAAGCTGGCCGGCAAGCACGAACGCCTGTTGGCAATCAAGGCAGACGCCGCCACCAAGGAAGTCTATGTCTGGGGTCTCAGGGTCGGGTTCGTCAGCATCGCCGTCAAATCCGCCAAGGATCCCAAGCCACTATACGAAGCGATCAACTCCAAGTTCGGCGGTTGCATCCGTGCCGTCATCAGCAATTGTTCCTCGCTTTCCCAGAAGCTGATCCTTCAAGCGCTCAGCTGCCCATCGTTCTACCAGGAGCGCGAGCAAAAAGTCGCCAAGATGAAGGAACGCGCTTTGAAAGTCCATGAGGTGCTTTCCAATCCGAAGTACGACGATGCATGGACGCCATACCCCTTCAACTCGGGATACTTCATGTGCCTCAAACTCAAGAAGGTCGATGCCGAGAAGTTGCGGGTTTACCTTCTGGACAAGTACGGGGTCGGTACGATTTCAATCACGCCGACCAACTTGAGGATTGCTTTCTCCTGCCTGGAAACCAACGAGATCCAGGATCTTTTCGACCTGATCCACCAGGCTTGCCAGGATTTGGCGCAACTCCCGTAATCCACGAGGAAAACAAAATGCTCCAATTGCCTCTGGACTGGCGTAATGCAATGTCACCTTTCATCCAACAAGGCGAATTGGACAAACTGAACCAATTCCTCGCACAGGAATACCGGGAGCACACCATCTATCCCGACAGGGAGAACCTGCTCAGGGCTTTCTTCGAAACTCCGTACAACCAGGTCAAGGCAGTCATCCTTGCCCAAGACCCCTACCACGGACCGAAGCAAGCCTGTGGACTCGCTTTCGCAGTCCCTAAAACTACAAAACCGCCAGCTTCACTGCGAAATATCATCAAGGAACTGGCGGACGACCTCCAAATCCCAACCCCGACATCGCACGATATCGCACCTTGGGCAAAAAGAGGCGTCCTCATGCTCAACACAATCCTCTCGGTCAGAGCACATGAACCTACTTCACACCAAAGCATGGGATGGGAAAAAGTCTCCGACGCGGCGATACTAGCGCTCTCAGCCAGGGAAAAGCCAGTCGTATTCATCCTGTGGGGCAAGTTTGCCCAGGACAAAAAGGAATTGATTGACACGTCCAGGCACGCCTGCATCGAAGCCCCGCATCCCTCGCCCCTTGCCGCTTACAAGGGATTCTTCGGGTCAAGACCCTTCTCGAAAACAAACCAGCTGCTGAAGGATTTCAACCAAGGCCCCATTGACTGGTCCATCGATTCAGACCAGCCCGACCTATTCCAGTTCTAACATGCAAAGCGTCTTCTCAGTCAGTTTCCAAGCCGTTCTCAGATTGCTTCTGGTTGCATTGGTCGGCTGTGTCCTGGGCAAGACAAAAGTCCTGACCGCCGAAGCCCGTCGCTCCTTGAGCAAGATCATGATTTGGGTGATGCTTCCGTCGTTGCTCATTGTCTCTCTCAGCAAGGAAATCAACGTCGAATCACTGGGCACTTACGCGCCGATACTCCTTTCGGCTCCCGCCGTTTGCCTCGTGGGCTTCCTAATCGGCAAGCTGATGGCGATCATCTTCAGGGTTCCCCCGCACCTCCGTCGCCTGACCATCGCAGGGAACACACTTGGCAATGCAAGCTACATTCCCTTGCCCTTGCTGGCTACGATTTGCGCCACCGCTCCAATGTTCGCCCAGAATCCCGATCAGGCGCGCAACCTGTCGGTCACCTACATTTCCGTATATCTTCTAGGTCATTCACCGATCTTGTGGATATTCGGCTATCCATATCTATCAGGCTGCTCCTGGAGAACGATTTCCTGGAAGCACATGGCAAGTCCTCCCAACTGCGCCTCAATTATCGGCTTGAGCATTGGGCTGCTTCCTCCTCTCAGGCAGCTGTTCATCGGTTCCGACGCTCCCCTCAACGTGGTGATGGGCGCCTTGAAATTGCTTTCCGACGGCGTTTTTCCATGTTCGCTGCTAATACTTGGCGCCAATCTCGCGGATCCTCCTCCCCGTGACGAACCCATCCAATGGAATGCCTTCGCGGCCCTGATCACCGGACGCCTGCTCGTCCTGCCATTCTTCGGATTCGCCCTGGCTGCCTGCCTCTGGCACACCAATCTCATTCCCCACGACGGATTGTGCGCCCTGATCATCATAGTCGAAACCGCCGTCCCGCCTGCAACAAACCTGGTCATCATGAGCCAAATGCACCAAAAAGGCGAAGCCGCGATGGCAAGACTCCTTATCGCAGCCTACGCATGCGCAGTCATCACCCTCACCACAGTCATCGTCTTCGCACTTAAAACAATCGATGCCTGGCTTTGATTATGCGGGCATGATCTATTGTCCGATTCCAAAACACACGGACACCACAATCAATATAAACGAAACTCCGTTGTAGCTGGAATGCAAAATCATCGCTTGGCGCAAGCCTCCGAGACGACGGGCACGCTGCAACATCAAGCCCAAAAAGAAAAGCGCGGGGATAAATTGCCAAATCCCGTGGGCAATCGCAAAGACAAACGCCGAAATGCAGGCGGCACCCCTGCTGCCCAAAGGCAAAACTGCCTCGTACACAATCAGTCGATAGAGGATTTCCTCCATCACTGGCGCCACAACCGTTGTCGAGACCAAGCAGACACACCAGAACAATGCACCTGGTCGAGTCCGTGCCACCTGGACAATCCACTGCTCATGAACTGGAAAGCCTAGCTTCTCGCTCAGCAAGGCCATCGCATAATTCATCAACGGCACCACGAAAACGCAGAGCAACAGCATCTGGAGATGACCGAGCAGACGCTCGCGCGAACCAGCCCGACCGCGTGCCCAATCAAGGCAATGCCGCCAACCGTAGCGACGCAACGCGCCAGCCAATCCTAGCAAACCAAAACCAACGGGAAAAACCTGGCTTGGGAGCAACGAAACCACCAGCTTCAACCCAACGCCAAGGCGAGACAGGTGTCCCTGAGCCGAAACAAAACGAAACAACAACAAGCCAAGGCACCAGCCTAAGCACGCCAAAAACAATGCACGCCAATACTCAACGCCGGATTCTCCTACTCCCCGATCGACCATTTGTCAACTTCCCAACTCAATTCCTCTTTGAAATATCTCACCGTCACGCGCACGTCCTCCTTCCACCCCTTGCCCGACACCTGCAAAGTCCCGCTCCATTGATCCTTGCCAGCCTTTGAAAGAGTTATCCCGTCAATCGTCACCGATTCCTTGCCAGGCGTTGCTGCCCAAGAGTCGCGTATGGACGTCAAAACTTCACGTTCCACGCGAGCCACGCTGGGTGCCTTCGTGCAACCAATCAAAAACACCATGCTCAAAATCAACGGCAATCCAATCTTTAGGCTCATCGTCTTCATTCCCTGGTGGTTCGTTGTAAAGTTCCCTTCCCTATTCATGCCTATAAAATGCACTGAATCGGATGTTTTTCAAGTGTTTGCCATCATGATCTCGGATGGAATTGCTTGTGCGCCTGAGCCATCCTATTCACATCGGTATGGGTGTAGATTTGCGTTGTCTCCACGCTGGCATGCCCCAGCATTTCCTGGATGACACGCAGATCCGCCCCGTTGTTCAAGAGATGCGTCGCGAAGGAGTGACGCAGCAAATGCGGATAGATCCGCTTCTCGATTCCCGCCAAGCGAGCCGCCTCCTGGACAATCATCCATATCCGTTCCCGAGTCAACGGACGACCATTCACAGACAGGAAAAACTCCAGTGCAACGCCGCTTTTGTCATGTTTTGGACGAACTTCGCGCAAATAGCGCAACATCGCCTGGGACGCCTCCTGGCCAAAGGGAACCACCCGCTCCTTGTCTCGCTTCCCCAATACTCGCAAGTAGCCTTCATTGAAGTCGACCTTGTCCAAACGCAAGGACGTCAACTCGCTGGCGCGCAACCCGCTGGCGTACAGTACCTCCAATATCGCGCAATTCCGGATCGCCAGCAACTCATGCTTCCCAGAATAGGCAGCCAACAACGAATCAACCTCGGATACGCCCAGGAAGTCAGGCAAGACCTGCCACAAACGAGGTCCGTCCATGATCTCGGTGATGTCATGGGGAATCACTTTCTCAAACGCCAAAAAACGGAAGAACACCTTGATAGAGACAAGGCGGCGAGCCAAGGTCGAAGAAGACAACCCGTCAGCCTGCCCCATCTCAAGAAAATCCAAGATGTCGTCACGCACAACTTCACTGAAATCCGACAACTTCAACTCGTTGTCCAAATACCCAAGGAACAATTCCAAATCCGATTTGTAGGCAAGCGCAGTCAGTTCAGACAAGCCGCGCTCAAGACGGATGTGACCAAGAAAATCTCGCAACGAATCAGATAGCATCGCTCATTGCTCCAATCCGCGACGCCCCTCCAAGGCAATCGCCAATGTGGCTGAATCAGCATAACTCAAGTCAGAACCAATCGGAACTCCAGACGCAATCCTCGTGATCTTAACCGAATACGATGAAAATTCACGCGCCAGGAAATGGGCCGTCGCCTCGCCTTCCACATCAGGACTCGTCGCCAAAATCAATTCGCGGATCCCACCTGATTCCAAACGATCGCGCAATTCAGCCAAACGCAAATCATCAGGGCCCTTTCCCGACAACGGAGACAACTTCCCTCCCAATACGTGGTACAACCCGTGGTAACTCCCCGACCGTTCAAACTGAATAATCTGAGACGCATGCTCAACAACGCACACCAACTCGCGATTGCGACCACAATCCAAACAAACAGGACACAAATCACCCTCGCATATGTTCCCGCATACCGCACAGGCCTTCACAGCCTCACGCAAACTCGACAACACATCGCCGAAATCAGACAACTCCTCGGAAGTCCACGACAACGCAGACAACGCCATGCGCTCGGCACTGCGCTTGCCAACACCGGGAAACCGGCTGAAGTAACCTATCAATCGCTCCAATGGCAGCGGATAATTTGACATCAGTTCTCCAAAAATCGGCGGTTTCCCGCCTGAAACAATCCATCCTTAACTACCCTTCGGACGTCCCCGATGTCTTGACACGAGCAAAAATGATCTCAGTACCTAACGCCTCGTTGATCCGTTTCACAAAGGGCTCGTTCGCCAAAGCCAGCTTCTCCTCCGCCGTAGGCTCGCGGTATTCACCTTGCAAGCCTTCGTCGTCCCGGGGACGATTCTGCGGCAATACGCCTTCGTCACGCAGCACAGGCAACGGCATCGAAGCCTGGGCATCCATAGTCGAGCCATCATCATTGTCCTGAGAACTATCCAGCTGGGGCATCCTATCAATAAGATTCGAGGTCGTCAACATCCCCACGCCATCCCCAACGTTATCCAAAGCTTCTGGTGGAACCGGAGGAGGAGGCGCATCATCCTCGACCACGGGCTCAATGACCTTGGCAGAAACCCTTTCGACGACCGGAACGGTTTCTGCTTTGGGAACAGGTCCGGGAGCTGGAGCAGATGGGGACGCCTGGGCAACGGGCGCCGGGGTTGGAGCTGGAACGGGCGCCACCGAAGCCGAAGCCACCACAGTCGGCGCCGGTATGACCACCGGTGTTCTGGGCGGCGGAAGCCGATCCGCAGGAAGAACCCCGCTCAATACATTGAGGCGACCGATGATGTCATCCAGTTGGACACTATGCGCGTCAAGCATCACGCGGGCAAGGACGGTCTCGAAATAGATCCGCTTGTTTAGAGCTGAACGAAACGACCATTCCTGCGCGACAAGCCCCTGCAATATCCGCTGAACAACCTGGGGATCGACTCCGCGGCCGATGTTCAGCAAATCCTGCAATTCTGTCTCGCTGACCTCCAAAAACTTCTCGGGTTCGTTGCAAACCCCTGCGACCATGATGTTCCGAACGTATGAAATCAAGTCGCCGAACAAGCGTTCCAAATCGCGCCCACTATCGGCAAGCTTCTGCAAGACCAGCATCGACCGATTGATGTTGTTCTCAAACAGGCCGGCCGCCATTTCGCGCAATTCCATTCCAGACGCCAGGCCGAACACGTCAATCACGTCTTGTTCGCTGATTAGTTCACCCTCCGCCAATCCGCCACAAAAAGCGATCATCTGGTCGAAAATCGATTGCGCGTCACGCATTCCGCCATCTGCCGCCCGGGCGATTGCCCCTAACGCCGCGTCCTCGACATGGACACCTTCGCCGTCTGCAATCTGGCGCAGCCGCTGTGCGATCAACGGGACGGATATCCGCTTCAGGTCAAAGCGCTGGCATCGGGAAATGATGGTCGGCAGCACCTTGTGGGGTTCCGTGGTGGCGAACAGGAATTTCACGTGCTCGGGGGGCTCCTCCAGCGTCTTGAGCAACGCATTCCAAGCCTGAGGCGTCAACATGTGGACTTCGTCGATGATATAGATCTTGTACTTGCCGTGGGCAGGCGTATACTGGACGTTTTCACGGATGTCGCGGATATGCTCGACCTTGTTATGGGACGCACCGTCAATCTCAATCACGTCAAGCGAGGTTCCGGCAGCAACTTCAAGGCAACTCTGGCATTGGCAACAGGGTTCGCCACCTTGGTTGTTCGAACAATTCAAGGCCTTCGCGAAAATTCGAGCGCTCGTCGTCTTGCCAATCCCTCGCGAACCAACAAATAGGTAGGCGTGACCAATGCGATTCTGCAAAATGGCATTCTTCAGCGTGCGACTGATATGCTCCTGTCCGACTACTTCCGAAAAAGTCTGAGGCCGCCATTTGCGCGCCAATACCTGATACGCCATTATCCTTCGTCTCCAGGTTGCCCGTACATCCCCTGTTTCGAACCCTGACCAACAACATCACAGGGCACAAAAAAAGTCATGCCGCCTGAATCAGAGGTCCTGACGCCCAAGTAAACCGCTTAGGGCTGCTTTGTTCCCAACCTGACCCGGTTCACAGCGTCCCTGTCGACAGGTTCCGAAACAGACGACACGACAATTTTAAATATATCCCTTCACCATGGTTTTTCCAATCAAACCACCTCTTTTTTTGCGATGTTCCCCCTTGTAGCAAAAACGAGATGTCCATACTGGAAACATCAGGGCAAATTCGGTTCATCCTGTTCCAGCAATTCCATAAAGCCCAGGAATTCGGACCAAGTTGAGATTTGGCAGACTCCCGCCTTGAGCGAGCGTCGATATCCTCGACCACCCATATAGGCCAGGATGATTTTCCTTCCGTTGACCAACCCGGCAGTCTCCCCATATTCGGAAATCATTCCAGACAAATGTTCGTGCAACACCCCGCAAAGCTCCTGATGGGAAGGTCGGTAATCCACGCCCTCTTTCAAGGACTTGAAAATCCATGGGTTGCCAATGGCTCCGCGGGCGACCATCAGACGGTCGCATCCCGTGCCTTCATGCAATTCCCTGCAAGTGGCCACGTCCATAATACCGCCGTTAGCTGTGACAGGAATGCGAAGCCCTTCGCGAACTGCACGAATCACCGAAAATGCAACGGGACCTGAATAGATCCTACTCGCCAGGCGACCGTGGATCGCAATGCCTTCAACACCGATTTTCTCGAGTTCCTGGCATAGGGCCAATGTCGGCTCCGGATCCACTTCATCGAGGATCCTCAGCTTGACGGTCAGTGGCTTTGCAATCAAATCCCTCAGCAACTTGACGCACTCCAGTGCATGGGCGGGGTTTTTCAGCAATGCCGCTCCAGCCTGTCGCTGAACAACCTTTTTCACGGGGCATCCCATATTGAAGTCGATGGCATCGTAATCCATTGCATCCAACATGGGCGCGGCCTTCGCCAGCAGATCCAGGCGGCTTCCCATCAATTGAGCGGCAAGCCAGCGATCTTCGGGGCATCTTGCCAGGATCGTCGGGTTGTCCTTGTTCCCATAGGCAAGCGCACCCGCATCGATCAGTGCCGTATGGGCGCGATCAAGACCATATCGCCAGCACATCCGGCGAAACGGAACATCCGTATATCCTGCCAACGGCGCCATAATGTATTCGATTGAACCCATCGTCAATTCACCGTTTGTCAATATGCAAAAAAAAGCACGGACACCCGATTCTGCGAATGCCCGTGCGAAAAATGCCCTATGGCTGGGATGTCGATCGGTTCCCGGTCTTATCCGCGCCTGCTCCTCAAATGCCCCTTCTCCATAAAGCCGTCATAGTGCCTCGAAAGCAAATAACCTTCGATTTGACGCATCGTATCCAGGGACACGCCGACGATGATCATCAGGCTGGTGCCACCGAAGAACTGGGCGATCAGGGGCTGGATGCCAACCCATTTGCTCAGCAACATCGGGAGGATGGCCAACGCCGTCAGGAAGATCGCGCCTGCAAAGGTAATCCTGGTCATCGAACGATCCAGGAAATCAGCCGTGTCGTTGCCAGGACGGATTCCGGGAATGTAGCCGCCGTTCTTCTGCAAGTCATCGCTGATCTTGATCGGATTGAATTGGTTGGCAACCCAGAAGAACGAAAACACAAGGATCATCAGGCCGTAGATGATGATGTAGCCTGCGCTACCATACGCAATCAACGGGGCAATCCATTTCACAATCGTCCAATCCGCAGGAAGATAACGCAACAGCATCATCGGGAACGAGAGAATCGCGCCCGCGAAGATGATGGGCATCACGCCGGAGTAGTTGACGCGCAATGGCAAGTAGCTGGTCTGGGCGGCAGTCGTGCCGCCAATGCTCGCGACGCGACGCGCGGCGTAGCGAATCGGAATCTTGCGCAGCCCCTGCGTCAAGGCAACCGTGGCGGCGCATACAACGCAGAACATCACAATCAAAATCAAAAGGTGGATGATCGTCAACTGGTTGTCGCCAGTCGCAGCACCGCCGAACACTTGCTTGAACAAGCTGTTAAGCGCCACCGGCAAGCGGGCGACGATATTGACAGTGATGATCAAAGACGCGCCATTGCCGATTCCGTACTCGGTAATCATCTCGCCAAGCCACATGACCATCATCGAACCAGCAGTCAACGTCAAAACCGTCGAAACCACAAAGAAGAATCCGGGGTTGATCACAACGGGATTCTCAGTTTGCATGCCGATACGACCAGGATTCATCATCGCCGACGAGAACATCACGCCCTGGATCACGCAAATGGCCAGCGTGACGTAACGCATGATCTGGTTATACTTCTGATGACCGCTCTCGCCTTCGCGCATCATGCGCTCCAAGGGAGGCAATACGGGAGTCATCAACTGCATAATGATGGACGCGGAAATGTAAGGCATGATGCCCAATGCGCCAACTGCAAACTGCTCAAGCGCACCACCACTGAACAGATCCAGCAAATCCATCACGCCGCCTTCGCCCCTGTTCGAGCCGAACAACGACTTCAAACCAGCAGGATTGACCCCTGGGCATGGAATCAAACTCGCCAATCGGCATAAGGCAATAATACCAAAGGTGATCAGCAGACGCTTCCTCAACTCGGGTATTCTCAAACAGTTCTTATACGCTGAAATCATGTGAGATTCCTTGTCTGTTTAGTGCCATCGGATTTAACCTGCGACGCCGCGAACGATAGCATGATGAACGCGGCACCGCAAACCTCTCCACAGCAAGTCAATTATCGAAAGATCATTAGTCTTGCTTGGAAGCCTGAGCATTGGCCGCTTCGGCACGACGTGCCTTGCGACGCTCGACTTCGTTGTAAACAGACTTCTCAATCTCGGTGCAAGTACCGCCGACGGCTTCAATCCGTTCCTTCGCGGTGGCACTGAACTTGTCTGCAGTCACATTCAAAGACTTGGTCAATTCGCCATCGCCAAGGATCTTGAGAGGACGCGTGTTCTTGTTCAGCAAACCACGCTTCAGCAATTCATCGCGATCCACAGTCGAACCGGCATCGAAATTCTCTTCCAGGATCGCCAGGTTGACCACGTTGTATTCAAGGTGATTCGGATTCTTGAAGCCGCGCTTCGGCAAGCGGCGGATCAAAGGAATCTGACCACCCTCAAAATACGGACGCCTCGTGTGGCCGCTGCGAGCGCCTGCGCCCTTGTCACCACGACCCGCAGTGCGTCCGTGACCAGAACCGTCGCCACGTCCAACACGCTTGCGCGCCTGGCGAGGAACCGTGTTGTATAATTCGTGAAGTTTCATCGCTATGTTCCTAAGTGTTTCTGACTCGTATTATAGGGAATGACGGTCGCGCTTCGCCAAGACCTCGCTGCGAGTGCGCAACTTCGCAATGGCCTCAAAGGTGGCCTTGACGACGTTCACGGGATTCTTCGATCCCAAGGACTTCGCCAAAACATCCTTGATGCCGCCCAACTCCAAAACGTGACGCATGCCGCCGCCGGCAATCACACCGGTACCCGGTGCGGCAGGGCGAATGATGACGCTGGCACCGCGGAAATCGGCAGCCACAAAGTGGGTAATCGTCGTGCCGAACATCGGAACATCGACGATGTTCTTGCGGGCATGCTCGCCACCCTTGCGAATGGCGTCCGAAACTTCGTTGGCCTTGCCAAAACCCATTCCGACCTTGCCGTTCTTGTCGCCAACGACAACCAAAGCGCTGAAGGAGAAGTTACGACCGCCCTTCACGACCTTGCTGCTGCGGTTGATCGCAACAACACGCTCCTCGTATTCCTGGTCCTGAGCTACAGCACCCACGAAATCCCGAGTATTGACAGGCGCATCCTCGCCTTCAGGTTTCTTAATTTGATCTGCCACGGAATTGTTCTCCTGTTGATCCTTTCCTAGATTCCCGGCTTGCATCGGCATCGACTCTTCTTAGCCGCATCTGGCCAGGCAATAAAGTGACTTAAAACTCCAGACCAGCTTCGCGAGCCGCATCTGCCAAAGCCTTCACGCAACCATGATACTTGAACCCGCCACGATCAAAAACGACCTTCTTGATCTCAAGTCCCAATCCACGCTCAGCAATCAACTTGCCAATCACCTGCGCGCTCTTCATGTTCGCAGCCAGGTTCTGCTCGCGATTCGCCTTCTCAAGAGTCGAGGCACTCGCCAGCGTAATCTGCTTGTCATCATCAATCAGCTGCGCGTAAATGTGCGCGCCAGTACGGCATACGCTCAGGCGTGGAACCTCGGCAGTGCCCTGAACCTTAAAACGCAATCGGCGGTGACGACGATCACGAGCCTGTTTCCTACTCTGTTTGCTCATCCTTAAACTCCAATCTTACAAGGCTGGACTGCAACCCAACCCAATACAAGGTAACTAACCCAACAAGGTTCAATAACAAATGACATGCCAATCAGCTGCCGACCTTCTTGCCGCCCTTAAGGACAATCTTCTCGCCTGCAAAGCGAACGCCCTTGCCATGGTAGGCATCAGGAACACGGAACTTGCGGATGATCGCCGCAACCTGACCAACCTGCTGCTTGTCAATGCCTTCCAAGCTGATCTTAACCTGGTCGGCAACAGTGCACTTGACACCTGCAGGCACTTCGTAGACGACAGGAGTCGAAAAGCCAAGGTTCATAGTCAACGTCTGACCTGCAACCTGAGCACGATATCCAACACCGGACAACTCCAAGTCAATCTTGAAGCCATCGGTAACGCCTACGACCATCGAATTCACTAGACTGCGAACCAACCCATGGTTCATCTTCGACTGGCGAGCATCGTTGGCACGCTTGACATTTATCACATTGCCTTCCTGTTCAAGGCTGATTCCAGCAGGCATCGTGTACGACAACTTCCCCTTGGGGCCCGTTACCGTCACTGCCTGGCCGGCGACTTCAACCTTTGTCGATGCGCCAACCGCTATCGGCTTATTGCCTATTCGTGACATTTTATTTCTCCTTGAAAACCATCCAATTCCAGCGCATTACCAAACGTAGCACAGCAACTCGCCGCCAACGTTCTGCTTACGGGCAGCACGATCAGTCATCAAACCCGATGACGTCGAGAGAACGGCGATGCCGAGACCACCCAGAACGCGAGGAATCTTGTCACTGGGAACATAAACGCGGCACGACGGCTTGCTGACGCGAGTCAAGCCCTCGATGACAGGAACATTGCCCTTGCCCTTGTACTTGAGGACAATCGTCAGTTCCTTCTTGTTATTGCCGATATCCTCCACGCTGTAGTCCGCAATGTAACCAGCTTCCTTCAACGTTTCCGCCAGTGAAGCCTTCATCTTCGAACTTGGCATGGTTGCGCGCGGCAACTTCGCATTCGATGCATTGCGAATGCGGGTCAGCATATCGCTGATGGGATCACTCATGCTCATCTCTTTTCCTCCGAAATATCTTACCAGCTGGCTTTCGTCACGCCCGGAATCTGACCTGTGTTCGCCAATTCACGGAAGCAAATACGGCACAGATGGAACTTGCGGATGTAGGCACGCGGACGACCGCAACGCTCACAGCGGTGATACGCACGACTCGAAAACTTCGGTGTACGCTTCGCCTTGATGACTAAACTCTTCTTCGCCACAGTACGCCCCCTTAATTGTTAGCACCAGCAAACGGCATGCCAAGCAAGCTCAGCAAATCGCGAGCTTCATCATCAGACTTGGCAGTCGTAACTATCGTAACGTTCATTCCAATCGTATGCTTGACCTTGTCAAGATCGATCTCGGTGAAGACCGATTGGTCAGTCAAGCCGAAATTGTAGTTCCCTGCCCCATCAAACGACTTCGGCGAGATACCCCGGAAGTCCCTGACGCGTGGCAACACAATGTTGATCAGGCGATACAGGAAGTTGTACATCACGCCACGCCTAAGCGTAACGCTGGCGCCAACCGCCATGCCCTTGCGCAACTTGAAGTTGGAGACGTTGACGCGAGACTTCGTGATCACAGGCTTCTGCCCGGTAATCAAATTCAGGGTCTCGACGGCAGCCGTCATGACTTCGCGATCCTTGTCAGTCCCGACGCCGGTGTTGATCACAATCTTGACCAGCTTCGGAATCTCCATCGGATTCGTGTAGCCGCGCTTCTCCATCAACTGGGGAACCACGGTCTCCTTGTAATATTCACTCAATGCACTGCTTATCATCTCTTGACCTCGCAATTTCAGCCCTGACCACCGCCCGACCTGGCCTTGCGAGCCTCAGCCCTGGCTTGCCACCTATCCTCGCTCATCACGTTCGAAATGTGAATCATCGCCTCGACTTCCTCAATCCCGCCATTGGGATGAGTCTGGCTGCGGCGAATCGTCTTCTTGCGAATGGCAACACCCTCGACGCACACGCGCTCGGCCTTGCGGTCAACCTTCAATACCTTGCCAACTTTACCACGATCGGCACCCGCTATCACGCGAACCGTCATGTCTTTCTTGATCTTCGCCTTAGACATCTTACAACACCTCCGGCGCCAATGAAACTATCTTCATGAAATTCTTGTCACGCAACTCGCGGGCAACAGGCCCGAAAATACGAGTGCCACGCGGATTGTTCTGATCGTCGATGATCACGGCGGCATTCCGGTCGAAACGAAGGAAGCTGCCGTCGGAACGACGAATGTTGACGGCGGTGCGCACCACAACGGCACGGACGAGCTCGCCCTTCTTCACGCCGCCGCGCGGCGCGGCCTCCTTGACGGAAGCACGAATCACATCGCCAACCTCGGCAAACTTCTTGCGCTGACCCAACGTACGTATCGCCATGATCTTGCGGGCGCCAGAATTGTCCGCCACATCCAAGATGGTCTGCATCTGAATCATCTGTCACTCCTCCTCAATCGACTACCGCCGACTTAATGATTTTCACGAGCCGCCAACGCTTCAGCTTGCTCAACGGGCGCGTTTCCATGATCTCGACGATGTCGCCGGTCTTGGCTTCGTTGTTTTCGTCGTGGACGTAGCACTTGCTCGTAATCTTCACAACCTTGCGGTAGAGAGGATGCGCCACACGACGATCAACGCGCACAACCAACGTCTTGTCCTGCTTGTCCGACACGACCGTCGCGGTGAGAACCTTACGGAGATTGCGGGCCGGTGCCGCCGCCGTCACTTCTTTGTTGCTTGTCTCTTCTGACATCTTTGAACTACCCTCTGTTATTTCGCAGAACCCTTCGCAAGATTCGCCTGGCGACGAGCCTCGTGCTCAGCGGTCACTGCCAACTTGCGTTCCGCTTCCTGGCGAGCCCTACGTCCCATGCCCGACTTCCGAACCACACCGTCTTCGGCAAGACGACGCGCAGACTTCTCGGTCTCGAGACGGGCAACGTCCTTGCGCAACGTGCGAATACGTGACGAATTCTCTAGCTGACCCGTTTGAAACTGGAGACGGAGATTGAAGATCTCCTTCCTGCATTCCAACAAGGAACGCTCAATTTCCTCGGGTGTCATTTCGCGTATTTCTTTCGCTTTCATCGTTTTCTTCCTATTCCTAACCTTCTGTAAAGCCTTACTTCGCGGCGCGGCTCAGAAAACGGCAACGGAACGGCAACTTGCTGGACGCACGAGCCAAAGCTTCCTTCGCAATCGTCTCCGAACATCCGCTCAACTCGATGATCATGTTGCCGGGACGAATCACGGCAACCCAACCCTCGGGAGCGCCTTTTCCCTTGCCCATGCGGGTCTCAAGGGGCTTCTTGCTGAAAGGCTTGTCAGGAAATACTCGAATCCAGATCTGCCCGCGACGCTGCATGTGACGCGTTGCCGCGATACGTGCAGCCTCGATTTGGTTGGCAGTCAACCAACCGCGGTCAAGAACCTGAAGACCATATTCGCCGAAATCCAGCTTATTGCTGCTGCTTGCGATTCCCGCCCGGGACCCGCGCTGAACCTTTCGGTGCTCTACGCGTTTTGGCATCATTGGCATTTTTAGTGTCCTCCCAATTTTGGGGTTTGCATATCCAAACTTTAACTCCGATGAGACCCGCCAGCGTGTGAGCCTCGCTAAATCCAAAGTCGATGTTCGCACGCAACGTGTGCAGCGGAACCTTGCCGTCCTTGTACTGCTCCGTACGAGCAAGTTCGGCGCCGTTCAATCGACCGGCGCAACGGATCTTGATGCCTTCGGCACCACTTCCCATCGCCGTCTGAATCGCGCGCTTCATCGCACGGCGGAACGGGATGCGCTTCACGAGCTGCTGGGCGACCGTCTCGCTGACCAGCTGGGCGTCAATCTCGGCGCAACGGATCTCCTTGATCTCTACCAGGACTTCCTTGTCGCCAACCAACTTGCCCAGCATGTCTTTGATCTTGTCAATTCCGGCGCCCCTCTTGGGACGTTCGGGCTTGCCATCCGCCGAGGCTTCAGCCCTTGTCGGCGCGGTGCCGAACTTGCCGGACATGATGATTCCAGGACGAGCGGTGAATATCGTGACCCTGACGCGCTTCGCGAAGCGCTCGATGACGATCTTGCTCACTGCCGCGCCTGACAATTCCTTCGTCAAATGCTCCCGTATCTTCAGGTCCTCCTGCAACAAGGGCCCAAATTGAGCCTTGCGGGCAAACCAACGGGACTTCCAGTCCTTGGTCACTGGAAGACGAAAGCCAATAGGATTTACTTTCTGACCCACTGTGAACTCCTTTTTATGCCTCGTCCGTTACCACAATGCGAATGTGGCTGGTGCGTTTCCTGATGTGTCCGGCGGAACCACGCGCCTTGGGGCGAAAACGCTTCAGCGTCGGA
Organism: Lentisphaeria bacterium UBA1407; assembly: GCA_002305655.1. GTDB lineage: Bacteria > Verrucomicrobiota > Lentisphaeria > Oligosphaerales > Oligosphaeraceae > UBA1407. The sequence goes on from DBPZ01000102.1 coordinate 53,929, forward strand.
CCCTCGCCAATCAATGCTTCCTTGACAACCAGAAGACTGCGGTCAACACCGGCCTTCTCGTCATTTTCGGCATTGGCGATAGCCGACTTCAGCGTCTTCTCGATAAGACGTGCGGCCTTCCGGGGTATCAGACTCACCATGTGCAAGGCTTCGACGGCGCCCTTCCCCTGAATCAGGCGGGCGACTTCACGAGCCTTGTACGGAGAAATCCGTACCTGTTTCGTGACGGCTAACTTTTCCATATCCTTCTTCCTTAACGAAAACGGCAACCCGCTTGTCCAAGCCCCCAGGCCTGGGGAAGGCCGCCAATTAGCATCTCAAACATCAAAACTCACTCCGGTACAACTACGCTTCCCGCAGCCAGCGATGACATCGTTCCAGATACCAATACAGCCGCGCTCATGCTTACCCGTACCTCGACCACACGCACTTTCGCGAGCAACTCATCGCCGCGCCGCAAAACATACGTCATTCCAGACCGCATCCCCGATTGGCTTCCGCGATCCAAAAGAACCATCCCCAACGATTCGTCAACTCCCAAGACCCCGCATCCCTGATTGACCGCCATGCCCTCGCCTCGCCTGGCGACTATCGACAAGGGCTTGAGACTGCTCTCGACAGAACTACGCAAGTCCTGGAGACGACCCATCAGCTCGCGACGCAACGCATCACTGGGACGGAGAACATCCAGTATTGTCGCCAATGACTCCTCGAACTTTCGCAAGCTGGCCTCAACGGCCAATTGGTGGCGGCTGGCCTCGGACAAGGCCTCGATCGCCTCAAGCGAAAGCTTTCCCAAGTCATCACCTTCCTTCTGGCGCAACAAGTGCGCCGCCCGCACTTCGGTCAGCCGAAGCCGCTCTATGACAGATTGGCTCTGAAGGTAAAGATCCGCGTAACTTGAACGAACCCTGTCAAGATCCTTTCGTAACCGCAAAACCTCTGCCTCTAGCTGACCGGCACGCTGCTCGGCCGCTTCCCGTGCCTCCTTCGCTTCCTGAAAAGCCAAGGCAGACACCTGGGGTTCACCCGAACTGGTAAGGTGCGAAAAAACTGTAAAGACTAATAAAATAATCCAACTTCTTAAAAAATCCAATGACTTCGTTATTTTTTTTCGCAAAATCATCGTTCTTGTTCCAAATGTTACTTTTTTTGACATTCCGGCTTGATAGAAGAAAAACTCATAATATAATATAAGGTTTATCTTTTTTCCAAAAGGGACGCCTCGCATAGCCAACCTGCGCTATCTGGCGCCCTGTTTTATGTCCATTCACAAACCAATTGGAGAGTATTCGTGAAAGTTCTGGTCATCAACTCCGGCAGTTCGTCCCTGAAATTCACCTTGTTTGACATGACTAGCAAAACAGTCGTAGCAAAGGGGCTTGTGGAGCGAATCGGTTTGAAAACTCCTCATCTGATCTACCAGCCAGGCGACAAGAAATTCGAGGAAGCCCTGACCATCAAGAACCACAGCGAAGCGCTCAAGTCTGTTTGCGACAAGCTGGTCGCCCCCGAGGTCGGTGTCCTCAAGTCTCTTTCGGAAGTCCAGGCGATCGGGCATCGCGTCCTCCACGGCGGCTCCAAGTACACGGCTCCGATCATCGTTAGCGAAGCCGTCAAGGAAGGCATCCGAGACTGTTTCGTTCTCGGACCGCTCCACAACCCCGCCAACCTGGGCGGCATCGAGGCCTGCGAAACAGTTTTCCCAGGCGTGCCCAACGTCGCCGTATTCGACACGGCCTTCCACCAGACAATGGGACCCGAAGCCTACCTCTACGCGATTCCGCGCGAGTATTATGAAAAGTATCAAGTCCGCAAGTATGGATTCCACGGAACAAGCCATAAGTTCGTCTACTTCAACACCTGTGAATTCCTGGGCTTGGATCCCGCCAAGGCAAAGATCATCACCTGCCACCTAGGCAATGGCTCCTCTTTGGCGGCAGTCAACGGCGGCAATGTCCTTGACACCTCAATGGGACTCACCCCGCTGATGGGACTGGTCATGGGAACACGTTGCGGCGACATGGATCCCGCAGTCATGCCTTTCCTCATGAAGAAGACCGGCAAGACCGCTGACGAAATGGACGACATCTTCAACAAGAAGAGCGGACTTCTCGGCGTCTCGGGAATCTCCTCGGACATGCGTGACATCGAAGTCGCAAGGGATTCAGGAAACAAAAATGCCAAGGAAGCATACGCCATGTTCATTCACCGCCTAACCCACTACATCGGTGGTTACTACCTTCTCCTCGGTGGCGCAGACGCAATCGTATTCACAGGCGGAATCGGTGAAAACGGAATCACAACACGTGAAATCATCGCCAAAAAACTCGCCGTTCTCGGAGTGACATTCGACGCCGAAGCCAACAAATCCCGTGGCGAGCAAATCGTTTTCTCCAAGGAAGACTCCACCATCAAGCTCGTCGTCACCCCGACCAACGAAGAGCTGATGATCGCAATGGAAACCGTAAAGCTCACATCCAAATAAGCCCTCTTACCTTAATATTATATAAGTACCAGCAAAAACCAAAACAGGAGCAGGAAAATGGCAGGATTGATGGACAAGCTCTTCCCGAAAGCCGCGGCAGCGAATATGACTCTCGTCCTCCCCGAGGGGCAGGATCCCAGGGTTATGAAGGCCGCCAAGCTTATCGCAGACCAAAAGATCGCCAAAGTCAAGGTTTTGGCAACGCCTGAAGAAGCAAAGGCATCCGCCGAAGGCATTTGCTTCAAAAACTCAAATGTGGAAATCATCGACTGGACCAAGGCGGCGTACTTCAACGAATTGGCAGGTATTCTTTTCGAGCGCCGCAAGGCGAAAGGCATGACGGAAGAAGAAGCCTCCAAGAGAGCCGCCAACCGCTTGTTCTTCGGAAACTTGATGGTCAACAAGGGCTATGCTTCCGGAATGGTCGCGGGCTCTATCGCCTCGACAGGCGACATGCTCCGCTCCGCTTTCAACTGCATCGGAACAGCAAAGGGAATCAAGATGGCATCGTCCTGCTTCCTCATGGACCTATCAACGCCAGCACCAGCCGGCGACGAATCCCTGATCTTCGCCGACTGCGGCGTCAACCCAAACCCCGATGCCGAAGGACTGGTTGACATCGCCATCGCAACGATCAAGACCCATCAGGCACTGATCGGAACGCAACCCAAAGTCGCCTTCCTCTGCTACTCCTCAAAAGGAAGCGCAGCAGGAGAACTCGTTGACAAAATGGCTCAGGCGACAGAACTCACCAAGGCACGTGTCGCAGAAATGGGCCTGGACGCCATCGTCGACGGCGAGCTTCAGGCGGATGCCGCCCTGGTTCCCTCGGTCGCATCCTCAAAGGCTCCCGAATCGCCTCTTCGCGGACAAGCCAACATCCTCATCTTCCCCGACCTCAACTGCGGCAACATCTGCTACAAGATGACCCAGAGACTGGCGAATGCGGAAGCCTATGGCCCGATCCTCCAAGGCGTTGCCAAGCCTGTCAACGACCTATCCAGAGGATGCACGGTGGAAGACATCGTCGGCGTCGCCACCATCACCGCCTGCCAGGCACTTGTCTGCTAAACCGGTTATCGACATCAAGTCGCAACCTTCGGCGGCGATTCCACAAGACAGCGGAATCGCCGCTTTCTTTTTTCATGATTCCACAAGGGAAGCTCAGAACTCGATTCGTCTTTTCTGCTTCCCATCCACCATGACTTCGACCACGACTTTGGGATCATATGGTGCCGAAACCAATTGCACGGAGGCTTGCCTAGGCGTTTCACCGACCACATATTCCACGCAGGAGACAAAGCAGGCATTTTTGCCTTGTCGCCTGACAAGGACCATCGGGCATGGTTGCGGCGGATTGTTCGCCACTCCAGTTCCTCGGATCAGTTTCGTTCCTGTTTCGCCTTTCATCCAGAACCGTCCCAGGCTCTTGTCGTTCTTGAATTCCACGATCCAATCCTGATCCGTCCCGGCGATTTTAGGTTCAGCTATGTGCTGGTATCCGTGGATGCCTTTCGCCAGCGATTCCATCGGCTGGAAATCCAAGCCTTCGATGTCGGACCATTCGCCGAAATTATGCCATGCGTAATCGTAGCAATGTTCGCGATCGGATTGTGCCTGGAAGACATCGACCATGATTCCATCAACCAACGCAACGCTTCGCCGGAAGAGGACGCCTGGCACCATTGTATCGCATTCGGCTTGCGCCAGCACCACGTCGCCCTCTTCTCGGAACGAGGTCAAACGACCTGTTGCCGGGACTTGGGATCGCTCGTCAACGACCACCGTATTGTGGGCAACCGTATGGCGATACCAACTCCCCTGAAGAGCCGCCGCATAGGCAAGGCGCCCTGGATCGGGAGCCTGAAGCCTGCCGGCTGCATAGACATTGAGCACCAACTTGTCGAAATGCCCGTGCCCGCCGCCGTGAGGGCCGTAGTCGAAATGCACATACCAAGGCTGGCCTCCTGGACGGCTTTGCCGCAACACAACCGCGCCCAATCCGGAAAAGTCACGGCTCTTGAGCAAGGTGGAAATATCGACGCCGACCGGCAATACCTCCTTACCGAAAAATACACCCCAGTCGCCGCGCCTTGATATCAGGGAAACCGCCCAGCCATACTCCGGTTTTCCATATCGGCCATACGCCCATTCATAGCTGCCCGCAAAACCCCGCATAGGGGTTGCGTCGCCATCGTTGATGGCCGGGAACGTCAATCCCGGGGTGATGTACGCCAGCGGTGCGTCGAACATCCCAATGAGTCTTGGATTGTCCGTGTAGTCGAGTCCTGCCATCAAGGCTGCTTGAACGGTCCAGATCAGGGCATCAAGGGAATAGAAGTGGTACGATGCCGTTCCTTCGTACCAGAATCCGTCTTCGAGGATGCTTTTCTCCAATTGGAATTCCATGCCGCTATCCCCTTTGAGGGCGTGGTAGATCAGTTCGCTGTCATTGATCGCGAAGCCAATAGCCGCCACGCCGGCATTATGCCAGGTCTGCCAATTGCTGATCCCGGCATCGTGCCTGAGAATCGTCCTTGCGACTTCTTTCAGGAATATGTTCTCGATTTTCTGCTTGTCCTCCTCAGACAGGCAGGGACTGTTGTAAATCAGGTCATACCCCCACGCCACATCGATCACCTGCACCGCCTCGTCAAGGGTTTGCGACAGCATCTTGCCTCCGCTATGGCTTGAGCCGCCACGGACATCGTGATACGTAAATGTTGGATATACTTCTACATAGGCAAGCAGAATCTCCCTGGCGCGGCGTGCGTACTTCTCTTCCCCGCTCAAGGCATAAGCCTGTCCCAAGGCCTTGATCATCGACCAATTCGTGCAATGCCTGTACCCTTCAAGCACTTGGTCATACGGCCAACCCGTATAGACCTTTCCACACTTGGTGCACGAATGACCGGCATCGACCTTCTTCAGCCTGACCCCGCACGCCTTGCATACGTAGTGGTGCGGCCATTGACCTTCCATCTTGCTGACTTCCAAGGGCTTAGACAATGCATCGCCACAACGCGCAAGTAACCTGGAATACCAATCGCCGATCCAGCCGTCATTCAGCTTGCCGCGCAACGCAGACAAGCCCTCAGCGTCAACGAACAAAAACGGATGACGCCCACGAGCCAAGTTTCCATGCATATGCAAATCCAGGAAGAATTCCGCCGATTCATCGCCCTTCGCCTGCACCCCAATCCGGCAACCAAGCCGGGACAGCGCTGGCAATGCCCCGTCAGTGCAACGAAGTTTGACTGCAAATTGACGAGACTCCTCGACACCTACCTCTTCAACACCAAGAGGAACCTCGACCTCGAGCCCGGAATCCTTGGAAACAACTCGAAACTCGACACTGCGAGATGCCTCCCCCTTATTTCTTACCGCAATATCATGAACCAAAACAGTACCGCTTTCCCGGCGACTTCCTACGCGAGACAAATCAATGTCGTCATACGTCAACTTCATATCGCAAAACCGCAATTCGGTATCTGCCAAAGGCGTATTCTCCCAGCCGCTTGCGTGTATCCAAAAGTTATCGACCTTGTTCCATCCAACTGGTCTTCGGCTCAACCCGAAATCATCCCGCAGCGAAAACCTGAAATAGCGCCAACCAGTCCAATTCACCTTCAGGTGGCGGTAGAAGTAATCACCAGCTTCAGCACTGGCGGGATTCTCCGAACCAAAGAACAGCAGCAAGCCCTGGTTGTTCGACTTGGCAGAATGAAGCCAAAAGCTCAAATGCGTGTATTTCGTCAAGTCACGGGGAAAACCCATAGCCGATATCCCAACTGTTTGAGGCAAATTCCGCCATAAGCCAATGCCGCGACCAACAGGAACCCCTTCGGGCAACTCGACGCCACCAGGCGACTCGACAACGCCATTCCAATGACCGCCCTTGAAATCCCCTAGATCAATTACAGCACACATCGCTTCACCTACTATCGCCACCATCAAAATCGCAACTATCGTCCTCATTGCACATCGACTCCTTTTCCACTCGTTTACAGCTCAGGGTAACGAAGCTCATCTTGTCCGCCACCCGTCCAAATTCCCCTCGTTTCACGCCGGGGATCCATATCAATTCATCGCCGGCGCACACCAATGGAATCCGTTTCCGCTCATGCCGGGGAATCTTTCCATCCACAAACAAATCCTGGACTTTCTTGCTGGTCTTGCGTCCAAACGGAATCATTCTGTCTCCAGGCAGCCAGCTTCGGATCACCAATTCATCCGGCAACGAAGCCAACAAAAATCGCTCCGAAAAACCGTTTTCGACATCACCCGCCCGCAATTCCCACTCGCCCCACCTTATGGTCTTTTGTTCTCTCCAGCGCCACGTCAGCGATTCCAGTTCCTCGTCATCGCTTCCTTCGGCCAGCTCAAGTCCATCGGGGCAAAGCCGCAAGACGAAACCGCCTTCGATAGGAAACTCAACCACTCCGCCCGTGTAGCGACTCAGCTCAATGCCCAAACGGAGCAATGTCCCATGGGACGGCTGTACATCCTCGCCACGGACATCGTTCCACCAATGACGAAATACACGAGGCAGCAAGCACGGGCTATCAACCGTCAAAGAACGCCAATACCCAAGATCATGACAAGGTGAATCGACATAGCTCGACAAGGCCAGGCGCTCCAAATAATCGGCATCGGCACGCAACACTTCCAGGGAGCGTCGAAAGCCGCCGTCGCCTTCGAAGATTCTTCGCGCCAACGGCAGCAATTCATTGCGAACCGCATTTCGCCGATATTCGCTTTCCGCATTTGTCCTGTCAATTCTCCAATCTGCCACGCCCTGTTCAAGCAGCCACTTTTCCAGGTCGTCTTTCCGCAAGTCCAGCAACGGCCGATGGATCATCAGTCCATTCAGTTCACGATATTCGCGCAATCCGGTCAACCCGGAGCTATTCGAGCCTCGCGCAAGGCGAAGAAACAAGTCCTCAAGCACATCGTCCGCATGATGCCCCAAAAACACGACAGTGCCATTCGCGACCAGGCTTTGCCATGCTTCCAGGCGAAGCCGTCGCGCCGCTTCCTCGATTCCTTCTCCTTCGCGACGATTGCCCAGCACCTCCAGGCTTCGGCTCAAGAACCGAATCGAACGCGCACGGCAGAATTCCTCGCACCATGCGCAATCCGCCTTCGATTCGTCGCCTCGCAATCCGTGCTCGAAATGAACTGCGGTCACTGGGATTCCTGCGGCTACCAGCATCAGCAGCAACGCCGTGCTGTCGATGCCGCCACTGAAGCCCACATAGTACTCGCCCGCCATATCCCCGTACTTCTCGCGCAACGAGTCGATGACCAATGATATGGTTTTGTTCTTCATGCTTTTCATTTGTTCTTACCTAGATTTGCTCCGACTCAGTAAATACTATACTTCCCATTTCCATTCTTGGCACCAACTAAAGCAAAGTACGAAGCAACAGTTTTTTTGCTCGTCAGTTTCCTCCCTGCTCGTCCCCATCGCCCAAAATCATTTTCGTCAACCCCGCCACAAAAAGGCATGTCACATGCATTTTGTGTACGAAACCGGTGATTTTTTGGGCTTGGCTTCGGGGTGGTTTTGCGGGGATTAGCTCAACGCGGCATAGCATGCCCAAGATGCCTCCCAGACCACCCAAGGTGCCCCCCAGACCACCCAAGGTGCCCCACAGACCACCCAAGGTGCCCCCCAGACCACCCAAGGTGCCCC
>DBPZ01000110.1 GCA_002305655.1 Lentisphaeria bacterium UBA1407
GCGGGGAATGCAAATAACATATAATGCATGTCACATGGTATTTGAGTACGAAAGTGTGAAAAATGGAATCTTTTCGGTTGGGTTTTTCACAACGAATTTCCCGTTGATTTTCGAATCGAAGCAATATCGTTTTGTTTTTCTGTTGAAAAAGAGTTTGCGGTTGCTTGCTTGAGTTGGGAAGACATAGTATTTTTAGGGATTATTACTTTTCACATATTTACATTCAAGCAGAAAAGGAATTCAGGCCAATGGAACGGATCAAGATTGCGCAATTGGGCGTGACCCACGAGCATGCCAATGGGAAGATTGCGACGGTTCGGCGGATGACCGACGTATTCGAAGTTGTTGGAGTCTATGATGATCGTCCGAATCCGGCACCGACTCATTTCAATGGGATGGGGCCCTTCGAAGGATGCACCTTCATCAGCGAGGAGGAGTTGCTGAACTATCCGGGTCTGCAGGGCGTATTGGTCGAGACTCCGAACACGGATTTGGTTCCCCGTGCCTTGAAGTGCATGGAGGTTGGCTTGCCGATGCACATGGACAAGCCCGGCGGCGAAGACCTGGCCTTGTTCAAGAAGCTGCTGGATGGCTGCGAGGCGAAGCAACTTCCGTTCCAAATGGGGTACATGTTCCGGGGGAATCCCGCCATGCAGCACTGCAGGAAACTGGTCGAGGACGGCGTGCTCGGAAATATCTTTGAGATCGAAATGGACATGAACCACCACTATGGCGGCGATAGCTACCAGGATTACCTGGGAACCTTCAAGGGCGGAATCATGTTCAATCTCTGCTGCCACCTGATCGACTACATCGTTGCGTTCATGGGAGCGCCGGAACAAATCACCCCGTTCCTGCAAAACACGCCGGACGTGGCGCCGGAAATCAAAAACAATTGCCTCTCGATCCTACAATACAAGAATGCGACCGTCGTGCTCAGGGCATGCTCGAAAGATGGAGGATACGGACGAAGGCTCAAGATCAACGGAACAAACGGCAGCATCGAATTGACGCCAATCGAACGGTTTGACAACCAGCCGCTCCATGTCAAGCTCTGGCTTGTCAATGAAAAACCAGGCTTCAAGAAAGGACAGCAAACCATCGAATTCCCAGGACGTACCGACAGATATCTTGAACAAATGGTGGAATTCGCACAGATGATCCGAGGCGAAATCGAAAATCCGTACTCGTATGCCCACGATTACCTGACGCAAAAAGTCCTTCTGGCGGCGTCGGGATACGTGGCTTGGGATGACATAAAGGACAAATAGGAGGCAAATAGACCATGGGCAAACCACGCAGAATCTTGTTTTTCGGTGCGCATCCAGATGATTGCGATCTGAAGATCGGGGGAACCTCGATCCGTTTGGCGAAGGCGGGACACCTGGTCAAATTCGTGTCTTGCTGCAATGGCGACAAGGGGCATCATTCGATGAGCAGCCGCGACTTGGCGGCACGTCGCTACCTGGAAGCCCAGGCGGCAAAGGAAATTGCGGGGATTTACGAGTACCAAGTGCTCGATACGCCGGATTGCGAACTCGAGGCGACGCTTGAGAACCGGCATCGCGTGATTCGGATCATCCGCGAATTCAAGCCTGACATCGTGATTTCCCATCGTACCTGCGACTACCATGCGGACCATCGAGCGGCCGGTCAGTTGGTTCAGGACGCCGCATATCTGGTCAAGGTGCCCTTGTGCTGCCCGGATACACCGATCCCGGAAGTCAATCCCGTCTTCGCAGTGTGCTACGATGCCTTCGTCGATCCAAGGCCCATTCGAATCGACGCCGCGATTCCGATTGACGACGTGATGGAAACCAAGCTCAAAATGCTGGATTGCCACAAGTCGCAATTCTACGAATGGCTTCCCTGGGACAAGGGCGACAAGAATTTCGACATAACGAAGATTGACAAGGTCGATTGGCTCAATTCGATGTGGATTGAGCCACGCGATGCCAATATCGCCAAGCTTGTCGGCTTGAATTGCAAGTATGTCGAGGCATTCGAACAGACTCCGTACGGGCGTCAGGTGAGCAAGGAAGAGTTCAACGCATTGCTCAATCCGTAATCGTCATCCTCTCACTTTTGGAACGTGAAGGTGCCCATCTGGTTGAACTCAAGGAAGCCGCTGACAAGCGGCGACCAGGACGACCACTCGTTGCCTGCGGAACGTTGGCGGCAGATATTGACGCTGATGGTGCTGCCTGGTTTTGGGGGCGTCACCGTCATTGCCGCCCATGGGATCTCAAATTCGACGAGCCAGGCATTGGCCTGCTTCGTGACGGCGAACTGCCAGGTCGGATTGAAGCCAAGGTCGTTTGAAGACTCAAGGTGAAGGGCGTCCCAGTACGAGCTGGAAGGATTGACAATCAGGTGGCTGACAGGGGTTTTCTTTTCTGGGGCTGCGAAGAACAGTTCCAGCGAATCGCCCTTCCAGATGTTGGCGTCGTCGCGTTTCAGTTCAGGCGCGATGAGTTTGTTCATCTCAGGTTCATTGCATGTGACTGCCAGGTAGAGCGCCTTGTCGTCGTAGCAGGCTTTGACTGACGTTTTCGCCTTGACTTCCGGCGTTTGGTTTATCACTCCGACCAGGTTGTTGAGCTCGATCGCGTTTTCCCATGCTTGGCCGTCGAATTTGCCATCGATTTGAGGTTTTTGGATATTTGCCGGAATTTTTGGGATTGTTGCTTTTGGCTTGACGAGTTTGGCTCCCAGTTCTTCGGCTTGTCGTTCCCTTCCTTTGTCGAGTGCGCTCTTCAGGTCTTTAGTGAAAGGTTTTCCTTCGTCATGTGCTTCCCTTGCCTTGACGATTGCGTCTTCGCATCCTGGCGGGACGGTTCTGTTCAGCCACCAGTTCATTCTTTCGCTGTAGCACCAGACGTATTCGTCCGTTGTTTTCATTGCCCAATAGATATTATGTTCGAACCACAGGGCCTGTTCTTCGGGCGTGAGGAACTTATTGAGCCTCCTGCTTTTCGAACCCATGTCGAAGTAGTAGTCGATGTAGAGCGCCTGTCCTGCCTGGACTTGGTTTTTGTACTTGTACCAATTGGCTGGGTCGATCAGGTATTCCGCTGATTGCTTGACTCTATGGTAGACTTCGTAGTACTGGTTTTGGTTTGTGTAGTAGTATGCGTTTTCGTTTCCATCTATAATCATCAAGTTTGGCGTTGCCGCATCGAGCATTCCATTTAGGAAGGCTGGGAGGAATGCGTATCCGTTGTTGGCGAGCAACTCGGCTCGTTTTGCGGGTTCCATCGGCTTGCAGAGGGATGCGAAGTAGCTCAATTGGAAGAATGTCAGGACCTTGAGGCCTGGGAATTCGCTTTCCAGCGCCCTTGCGAACTGAGCGCCGCGCTTTCGTGCGATCGCCTCGTATTCGAGGAATGTCTTGGTTTCCCTGTGCTTTGCCTTTGCGTAGGACCAGGGGTTGAAGCCGTAGGGTTCGTGGTCGAAGCAGATTCCTACGCAGTTGGCCAGCTTGGCTGCCTTCGCCAAGTTTTTTGTGTTTTGCAGGATTACTTCCCAGTGCGCGTCGTCAAACCAATCTTGTTCTGACGCCGCCCATCCGATGATGAAATTGTCCGTGAACTTGGATGTCTTGATGGCTTTGCAGGCTTCGAAGTCTCCCTTGAGCTTTTCGGGGTCTGCTGGCTTAGTGGAGAGGATGACCCCGATTGACCGGAGCTTGAAGATCAGTCCGTCAAAGGGGAGTTTTTCCATTTGGGCGATGTTCTGGGAGACATAGTCCGCATACGGGACATCCCAGCCGTACTCGATGACCTTCTTGCGGATGAAACTAGGCGTCTTGTCCGTAGATTGGGCAAAGGTTGTCGTCAGGCAAAGAAGCAATGCCAAGCTTGCCAGAAATTTCCTGTTCATGCATTCTCCTGTTGGTCTTGCGTGATTTGAGATTGATCAATCTATCTTGGAAACCATCCTGCTAATATGTAGGTTGAGAGGCCGAAAGGCAAACATGGAAATGAAAATTGGAACAAAAAAATCCCGTGGAGGAAATTGTCCTTCACGGGATTGGGATACTTTGGAGCGGGTGATGGGAATCGAACCCACATAGCCAGCTTGGAAGGCTGGAGCATTACCACTATGCTACACCCGCACGTGATTTTACGATTCAACTACTATAACGGATAATTCGCAATTGTCCAACATGTGAAAACGCTTTTTTCCGCTTTTTTCGGATTTTTACGTTGTCAATTGAGCTTGAGGCCCATTGGGAGGGTATCTCCCCGGAGTTGGTCTTTCCAGGATGCGTCGTCTTCGGCTGTTTCGGCTGCAAGGATTGGGCTTGTCCAGTCTTCAGGAAGGTTGTTTTGCGCAAGGAAATCCGCGGCTTGTTGGCGTGTCGGTTCCGGTAGGTCGATCGTTCGGATGCCGGTGCAAGTTGCCGCAGCGAGGATTGCCAGGAATGGGAGCTTGGATTGCTGCGAGGCAACTTGGTTGGCGGCGTTCAGCAGTTTCCCGAAGATTGGCTGGAGCTTGTCCTGTGGAATGATGGTGTCGATTGTGCCGTGGATCGGGGTTCTGCTGGTGAGTCGCGCCAATGCCCAAAACAGCTCGGGATCCAGCTTGGAGTCGGTGCTCAGGATTGAATCCACAATTTTAAGTTTCGTCTTGTGCGAGATTCGTTCCATGGACGCCAGGCATCTCCATTGTTCGTATGCCAATTGGTCGCCGCGCTTCAGACGAATCTTGCCGTCCTTGGGAATCAGGTTTTTCGCTAGAGGCGATGCGATTTGGTCCTGTTGGCCTGCTGACAGTCCGCCGGCGAGGCGTCGCCAGAAGATAAACCAGTTTTGCTGGACGCTGGCGTTTTTGGCGGCTAGGGGACCTGGCTTCCAGAGCTTCCAGGCATTGCGGATGCGAAGGTCGTCGCCGACGCAACCCGTTCCGGGGCGCAACGCAAAGCCCGTCAGGTTGAGCCAGCGTGCCTCGTGTTCGGACGAGATTTGCCTGAATTCAGGATGCTGGAGAAGAAGGTCAGCGAGACGCCTGAGCAATGGCGCCGACCATTGAACCCTAGGCAGGTCGAGGATTTCCTCCAGTTTGGGAAGGATTGAGGCGAGCAGGGCTGGCTGGTCGGTGAATGCCTGATTGACCAGGGCCAAAGCGGCGCTCGCCTTGGCTTCGTCAACGATGACCTGGTCCTGCTGAATCGCGGTTGTTTGGCTGATGTTTGATCCCCTGAGGTCAAATGTCAATGGGAAGCGATGGCCCGTGTCGATGGTTTCGCACCAGACTTCCAGGGTTCCGATTTCGTTGAGCCTGGACGCCAGATTGACCTTGAGTTCGGTCCTGTCGGTCTTGCGTCCGAATTTAAGCGATGTATGGAGCGGCTGGAGCGGCGTGATAGTATCCTGGGGAAGATCCAGGAGGTCTCCCAGCTTGTCGTCGAGGCGCGTCGCCGATGCGTGCAAGGGGAAGGCGACGGGGATGTTGGCTTGGAGCGTAAAGGTCTCGTCAAGCTTGCAGGCCGTGCCTTCCTCCGTGTCGCGTGGCATGACGCACAGGAGCTTGTCGTGTCCTGCCCTGTCGATCTGGAGAAAGTAAGCGTTGGCGATGCCGCCCTTGACCCTGACTGCCTCGCCGGCGCGAGCCAAGCCGTAAAAGGCGGCTCCGCGGGAAACAGCAAGGGAAAAGTCCTCCGACTGGAGTTCGGTTGGAGGCGGGGAGTCAGGGAACCAGGATGCGATCACGTCTAGGATTCGCTTGCGCAGTGTTTCGGGGAGCAGGGCGCCGCCGTTAAAGAGGACCTTTGTCGGGTGTGCCACAGGTTCTGGTTTGGCGAGTGTCTGTCCCGCGAAAGCAAGGAATTGGCCGATATGCCTGGTGATGGCTGGATCGGCCGAGTAGGGGAGGCCCATTTCTTGGAGTGCTCTTTTGCGTTCGACGGGACCTGTTGACAGCTGGAGCTTGGGGAAGAATCCCTCCAGGATAATGTCGTGAACCTGTTCCTTGGTGAATTCATGGGTTTTGAGCTGTGCGAATAGGGAGCTTCCTTCGCCTGTGATCGTGACGGTCGTCGAGTTTGGCGCGTCGTTGGCAAGGAGGGTTTCCTTGGCTCTTCTGCATTCTTGGCAGAGCCGGGTCCATTGGCGTTGTGGAAGTTTTGTGTTCCAGGCTGCTTCGGCATGCCTTGCCAGCGTCATGTCCATATTGTCGCCGCCCAGCAGCAGATGTTCGCCGACGGCTTTTCGCCGCAATGTGTCGTCCGATTCGATTTCCACGATCGTCAGGTCGGTTGTGCCGCCGCCGACATCGACGACCAGGACCACGTCGCCGGTTGAAACCTGGCTTTTCCAATTGGATTCGTTTTGCGCCAGCCATGCGTAGAATGCGGCGAGCGGTTCTTCGATCAGTGTCAGGCGTGTCAAACCGGCGTCTCGTGCCGCCTCTACTGTCAGTTCCCGTGCTGTTTCATCAAAGGAAGCGGGCACGGTAAGGATCAGGCTTTGATTTTCCAGCAGGCATGGTGTTCCATCGGCGTCCTTTTGCTTTCCGAATTTCGCATTCCATGCATTTTTTATGTGGCTGAGGTAGTTGGCTGCTGCTGTTACTGGGGACAGCATTTGGTCTCCGAGTTCGCTTCCCCAGGGCAAGATTGGGCTTGTCCTGTTGACTCCTGCGTGTGCGAGCCAGGATTTTGCTGACGCGACCAGGCGGTCCGGGAGCCTGCTTCCCTGTTCTCTGGCGAAGCGTCCCACTGCGAGTTTGGGTGCAGGTTCCCATGGGAGCGAAATGGCTCCTGCTGGCAGCTCATGGTCGCCGGGCAGATAGCAAAACGAGGGGAGGAGGTTTTCGGATGCCGTTTCGCCTGATGCCACCAGTTGCAGTATCGGCAGGTCTTGCAGGGCACGGTCTTGCTGGGTCAGGTCGATGTAGCATGCGGAGCAATTGGTGGTGCCCAGGTCAATGCCGACCAGGAACCTGATATTCGTCGAAGGTGTGCTCATAGTGTGGAGGATTGTTGATTGAACTGAAAAGCCGTTGAGACAATATTGCATTGCATCAACGGCTTGAAGGTAAATGGAATGTTTGTTGCGCCGACGTGCGTTACTTGTATTCGGGCATCATTCCGTCTTTCACGTGTGCTTCGAAGAGTTCGTCGCACATCGCTCTGATTTCATCCAGCGTGAGTTCGGATCTGGTGTGCGGGTCGAGCATTGCCGCCTGGTAGACCAGCGAGCGTGACCTTGCCATTGCGGCTTCGATGGTCAGGGTATGGACGTTGATGTGGGTCATGTTCAATGCTGCGCATTGCGGGGGGAGTTCTCCGACTGCGCATCCCTGTACGCCGTTCCTGTTGACCAAGCATGGGACTTCCACGCAGGCGTCCGCTGGCAGGTTGGAGATAAGCCCGTTGTTGATTACATTGCCGCCGATTTCAATCGCCTTGTCCGTCAAGATCGATTCCATGATGTATGATCCGTACTCATGGGTCCGATTATGGGTAAGCTTTTTGTTGTTGACGATTTCTTCCCTTTGGCGGAGCCATCCGGCGATTTGGTTTTGGCAGCGTCTGGGGTATTCATCCAACGGGATGTTGAATTCCTCGATCAGCTCGGGGTATTGCTTCTTGATGAAGTAGGGGTGGTATTCGGCGGTGTGTTCGGAGGACTCTGTGTTGTAGTAGCCGAAGTGCTTCATCATTTCGAAGCGGACCATGTCGCCGTGCTTCTCGCCATCCTTTTTCCTTGCGCCCCTGTTGATTCGTTCCGCCGCCTTGCGGACTTCAGGATAGATTGACTTTCCGTCCTTGGAGATGTCCAGCAGCCAAGCCATGTGGTTGATGCCGGCGACCTTCCATGTCACGGGATTGTACTTGTCCCAAAGATTCAAGGAACGGAGAAGATGCTCGGCGCATACCTGGACCGAATGGCAAAGGCCAACAGCCTTGATGTCGCACTTGCGAATCAAAAATCCCGTCAGGATTGACATCGGATTCGTGTAGTTCAAGAACCACGCGTTCGGGCAAACTGCCTTCATGTCGTTGGCAAAGCCTTCCATCACAGGAATCGTGCGTAGGGCACGGAAAATCCCACCGATGCCCAAGGTGTCGCCGATCGTCTGGCGCAGCCCGTACTTTTTCGGAATCTCGAAGTCGGCAACCGTCGATGGCTCGTAACCGCCAACTTGAATAGCGTTGATCACAAAGTCAGCGTCCTTCAATGCGGCGCGGCGCTGCTTCACGTTCAGGTGAGTCGTAATCTTTGCGCGACCGCCATTGATGTTGTTGTTCAGGTTCTCGAGCATCATGTGCGATTCGTGAAGGCGCTCCGCATTGATGTCGTAGAGCGCGATCGTGCTGTCTTTAAGGCAGTCCGTCAACATCGAGTCGCCAAGGATGTTCTTGGCGAAGACCGTGCTGCCTGCGCCCATGAAAGTGATTTTCGTCATGTGGAAATACTCCTTATTGAACGTGCGAAGTGATTCGGGTTCAAGCGATGACTAGTCGATTGTAGCCAATCAAGAAACGAGAACCGCATCAAAACCAAAAAACCTAATATAATACAGTTAACCAATTTGTAAACACAAAACTGTGTTTTTTTATCCCAAGAAAAAGACTGCTTTCGCCCCATGGAAAAACACTTGGTCAAAACCTGGAAAAAGCCATCGTTTTCGTGGCTACAAGCCATGTGACATGCCTTGTAAATACGCTGCAGGAATAAAGCGATGAAAGGGGAAGGTGTGATGGGGGGGAGGGTGACATAAGGTGGCAAGGTGTGACAAGTTGTCCCAGGGGAAGCGACGTGTCGTGGCTGTTGACTTTGGCATGGTTTTTGCTTGTTTATTATACTATGAAAAAGTAGTGATCAATCATTCATCATTAGATTGGTCGAAACAATTTTGAACAAAACAGGAGGGTACACGAATGAACTATGACAAGTTTACGGAAAAGAGCCGTGAGGCTATGCAATATGCACAGCGCACGGCGGGAGAAAAGAATCACCAGGAATTGACTGGCTTGCATCTTTTGAAGGGATTGCTTGCCGACGGCAATGGCTTGATCAACTCGATCATGACTCGTCTTGGAGTTGACGTCCGTGCACTTTCAAGTGACATTGATCGTGAATTGCGGTCGATTCCATCGGTTACCGGGAGTGGCTCTGGTCAGGTCTATCTTGGCCAGGAGGGCATTGGGATTTTGGAGGAGGCGGAATCCTTTGCAGGTCAATTGAAGGACGAGTACATCAGCGTTGAGCACTTGCTGCACGGTTTGTGCGAGCGTGGTCGCGGCGTGTCGAAGTTGTTGTCCCGTCATGGGGTTACTGCTTCGAGCCTATTGCCGATTTTGAAGGAAGTCCGCGGAAACCAGCGGGTGACCAGCACCAATCCTGAGGCGACGTTCGAGGCATTGTCCAAGTACGGGAAGGACTTGACGGCGCTGGCCCAGCAGGACAAGCTCGATCCCGTGATCGGGCGTGACGACGAGATCAGGCGGGTCATCCAGATCCTGTCTCGAAGGACGAAGAACAATCCGGTTCTGATTGGCGAGCCGGGCGTCGGAAAGACGGCGATTGCCGAAGGTCTTGCCTTGCGTATCACCCAGGGCGACGTTCCCGAGGGCTTGAAGAACCGCCGGTTGATCGCGTTGGATATGGGCGCCTTGATTGCCGGCGCGAAGTACCGCGGCGAATTCGAGGAGCGCCTGAAGGCGGTCTTGAAGGAAGTGACCAGCGCGGATGGTGAGATCATCCTGTTCATCGACGAGTTGCATACCGTCGTTGGCGCAGGGGCAAGCGAAGGGTCGATGGATGCTGGAAACCTATTGAAGCCGATGCTGGCTCGAGGCGAACTGCATTGCATCGGTGCGACCACTCTTGACGAATACAGGAAGTACATCGAGAAGGATGCCGCGCTGGAGCGTCGATTCCAGAAGGTCCTGGTCGAGCCGCCAAGCGTGGAGGATACGATTTCGATATTGCGTGGTTTGCGCGAGCGATACGAGATCCACCATGGGGTGAGCATTCGCGATGCGGCGCTTGTTGCGGCGGCAGTGCTTTCGGACAGGTACATCAGCGATCGATTCCTGCCGGACAAGGCAATTGACCTGATTGACGAGGCAGCAGCTGCCTTGCGTACTGAAATCGACAGCCGTCCCGTGGAGCTTGACGAGGCGATTCGTCGTCAGATGCAAATTGAAATTGAACTGGTCGGCTTGCGGAAGGAAAACGACGCTGCGTCACGCGAGCGTTCCGAGAAACTGGAAGTCGAATTGGCGAAGGTCAAGGAACGTGTCAAGGAGCTGGAAGCCCGTTGGCAGCAGGAAAAGGAAGCGATCAAGAAGGTCAGCGAAATCAGGGAAGCCCTGGAACTCGCCAAGGCAAACCTGGAAAAGGCGCGCCGGAACTACGACATGGGCAAGGCGGCTGAGTTGACCAATGGCATCATCCCAGGATTGGAGGTACAGCTTCAAGAGGCTGAAAAGACCCTTCAGGCATCCGAGGAGGAGCGTCTTCTGAAGGAGGAAGTCCTTGAAGAGGATGTTGCCGAAGTGATCAGCCGTTGGACGAACATCCCGATTAGCAGATTGATGCAGGGCGAGCGGGAGAAGCTGCTTGGACTGGGTGAACTGCTTCACAAGCGAGTCATCGGGCAGGACTTGGCGGTTGACGCAGTCTCAGAAGCGATCGTTCGTGCCAGAGCGGGATTGAAGGATCCCAGGCGACCTAGCGGATCGTTCATCTTCCTCGGACCGACCGGCGTCGGCAAGACCGAATTGGCGAAGACTTTGGCGCGGGAGTTGTTTGACGACGAGCGTGCGATGGTCCGCATTGACATGTCCGAATACATGGAGAAGTACTCCGTGTCCCGNNGCGGTGCGCAGACGCCCCTATTGCGTGCTCCTGCTGGATGAAATCGAGAAGGCGCATCCCGATGTGTTCAATATTTTGCTGCAGGTGCTGGACGATGGACGACTGACCGATTCCCAGGGCAGAGTCGTCGATTTCAAGAACACCGTTGTGATCATGACCTCAAACGTCGGTGGAAAGTTGATTGCCGAGAACGAAGATCTCGATGAAACTGAAATCTACGACAAGGTCATGGGTCAGTTGCGAGGCTTGTTCAGGCCCGAGTTCCTGAACCGCGTTGACGACATCGTCGTGTTCCATCGGTTGGACAAGACCCACATGCTGGCCATCGTCGATATCCAGCTGGAAGAGTTTGCATCGCGTCTTGCCGACCAGAGGATTGGTTTCAAGGCAAGCGACGAGGCAAAGAATGCCCTGGTTGAAGAAGGCTACGATCCGGTCTATGGCGCCCGTCCGCTGAAGCGAACCATCACCAGAAGGCTTGAAAACCCGGTGTCGCGGCTCGTTGTTTCGGGCGAACTCGCCGAAGGCAAGGATCTGCATCTGGGATACGATGGCACAAAGCGCGAATTTACCTATGAGATTCGCTAATTAGATTGGAATGCCGTGCTCAAAGGGCATATCGCTTGTCCTTTGAGCACGATTTCGTTTTAGTGATTTTGCTCCCAAGATGCTTCGAAGACGGTATTGCCTTCAATGAGGACCTTGATGATTTTTGATTCAAGCGAGAACAGGTTGCCTTCTGTGATGACGATGTCCGCGTCCTTGCCCGGCTCGATTGAGCCGACCCGNNTCGAAGGGATCCAGTCCCGACCTGATTGCCATTCCCGCCATCATCGCCAGGTGCTGCTGGGGGATGACGCCGCTGTCCGTGATGATCGATACCTTGCATCCTGCGGCGACCAGTTCGGCAGGCGTGGTGAAGGACTTGTTCCTGAGTTCGGGTTTCGAGATGGAGCTGAACGTCGGGCCGATGGCGACGGGGAAGCCTTCTTTTGCCAGGATATCCGAAATCAGCGAGCCGTCCGTGCAGTGTTCAATGGTGAGCTTGATTTCGAATTCACGTGCGATTCTGATTGCCGTGAAGATATCATCTGCCCGGTGTGCATGTGCCTTGAGCGGGATTTCCCTTGTGATGACTGGGATCAGCGCCTCGAGCTTGAAGTCGAAGGCGGGCAGCTTTTCCTTGTCATCGCCTGCGGCTTCCTTCTTGGCGAGATATTCCTTTGCCTTGAAGAGCATTTCACGGAGCTTGGCAGCTGTGGTCATTCTGCTGGAGACGGACTTGCTCGCGTAGCAACGCTTGGGATTTTCGCCAAAGGCGCACTTCATGGCGACCTTGCGCTTGACGACCATGTCTTCGATCCTGCGGCCAAAGGTTTTGATCGCTATGAATGTTCCCCCGAGCACATTTGCCGAACCAGGTCCTGTGGCGACGCAGGTGACTCCCGCGTTTCTCGCCACGACAAGCTCTTCGCAGAATGGATCGACTCCATCGATCGCCTCGAGTTGCGGCACGATGGCGTCGTTGCGCTCGTTGTAGTCGCCGCTTTCCAGCGTTCCGCTGTTCTCCATTCCGATGTGGCTATGTGCCTCGACAAGACCGGGCCAGATCTGGAGGCCGGTGGCGTCGATGGTCTCCGTGCCTTTCGGTGGCCTGATATATCCTCCGATTTTTGCGATCTTACCGTCTGTGACAAGGATATCTAGGTCTTTTGGTCCGGGAGAGACGGCGTCGTGCAAGATTCCATTTTTGATCAGAATGTGTCTGCTCATGGTGTTGATTCCTCTTGGTTGCTTGTTTGGAAGGCGGTTCTAAAAATTGGCATTCGAGTAAATGTGGCTTGTCCATTTGGGGTTTTCAAGTCATCTGTTCTTTAATTGTTGGCAATGTGCAAGTTGACAATTGCCTTTGAGTGGGATATTGTTTTATTTTCCTGGCGTAACTGACCCTGAAATGGAGTTTTCCAATGAAGTATTGCATACGCAAGCAAGGTACGATAGACTTGTTCATCGTCGAAGCGAATCCGGTCGTGTTCAATGGTCGTCTTCTTCGTTTCGAGTACATCCGCCACATGCGCGATGGTCGCCACTATCGTTTCAATCATACGGGGGATTCGTATTTTCGCTTTGTTGACGTTGAAAGCGGTGAGTTGAGCGCACCTTTCGGCTTTGGCCTGCATATGGGCAATGCGTTTTCATGGGAAGGACGAATGGTTGTCACGGCTGTCGAACACTGGGGAATGCCCAGGTTTTACCAGTTGGAATCGACTGACCTTGTCAACTGGACGTCTCCCCGCGTGATTTTGGAGGGCGAAGGCTGGCAGGGCTACAACACATCGATATGCAGGGAAGGGGACGGCTTCCTGCTGACCTACGAACTCGGTGCGCCAAAAGACCTGGTTGGCGTTCCCTTTACCATGTTTTTCGCCCGTTCAAAGGATATGGGCGAATGGAAGCCGGTGCCGGGAGCTGTGTTCGGAAAGGAATTTTACACGGGCGGTCCCGCGATTCGACGCTTTGGGGACTGGACCTATTTCTTCTATTTGCATGGCACGTATTCCGAAGGCTTCCGCCAGTCGGCTGCACGATCCAAAGACCTGGTCAATTGGACACTTACCCCGAAATTTCCGATTCTGGAAGCTGACGGTGACGACAGGATCATCAAGGGCGACTTCACGGAGGACGAACGAACATACATCCTCGGTGCTAAGAACATCAACAACTCGGACATGGACTTCTGCGAGTGGAACGATGGTCTCTATCTGACCTATTCCTGGGGGAACCAGGCCGGAGACGAATTTCTCGCCGAGGCAAGAATCGATAATTGCACCGAAAGGGAATTTTGCGAAAGCCTGTTTTAATAATCCAATCAAGGAGATGTGCAAGATGAAGAGAATCCTGTTGGTTTTGGCATTGCTGGGCTGCGTTGCTTGCCTGGCGCAAGTTGTGTATGAGGCTGAAACCGTCGTGGTTGATCAGAAGAAACTTCTTCGCGGTCCGCGTCCTGCCAATTACCGAGGCTGGGATTTCTGGGAGACGGACGTGAACCGTTCCTGGTCCGGCGGCGGAAACGTCGTCCGCGGAGCGGTCGTCACCAGGGATCTCGATCCGATGAGTCCGGATGCTTTCCCGATCGAGTTCAGGATTCCCGCAAAAGACCCGGTAAACACGCTCCACATCAAGGCGGCGAGGACAATCGGAGTCTCGCTGGACGGCGGTAAGACCTTCGACAGGGTCACCTGGTCGGCAAACTACAAGGATGTCAAGGCAAAAGACGGGTTCATCGATGTCATCGTCTCCAATTGCTTTGCCCATGACGAAGACCCCTCGGAATGCGGAAATTCCTACATCGACTGCTTTACCGTCTCGCCTTCCACCGATGAAAAGAAGATGGGCACAATCCCGAACCCAAAGGTCAATTTCCCCTTCAAGGAAGTGGGAACCAGGATTCCGATCGACCAGGTTCGAGGCTACGAGAGCATCAAGGACGGAAAGGGAACCGGCAAGCTGACGATCGAGGTTCCTGATGACGCCGCGTACCAGGTTGCGCTGCAATGCCGCAGGAACGTGGAGTTCTCCATGGACGGGGAAAAGTTTGCCAAGGCTCGCTACCTGGCAACCGTCGCCAATGATATCAAGGGCAAATCGGTTGACGTATGGCTTCGCCCGTACAGGGGGAATGATGGTCCCGCCTATGTGGAATACGTGCTTCTTGCTCCACCAAAGGCACGTGGTCGTTCGACCCCGTTTGACGGCGCCGCGAAAACACGCGTGATCGAGCCGCTGGGCAGATCCGTCACGCCGATACCCTCGGGCGATGGCGTCCTGGTCACCTGGAGGCTCCTGCGGGAAGATCCCCCAAATGCCTCGTTTGATGTCTTCAAGGGAGAGGAGAAACTCAATTCGACGCCGATAGCAACCACCTGCGACTGGTTCGACCCCAATGGCAAGCCGGGCGACACATACACGGTCAGGCCGTCGGCAGGGCAATCCGGCAAGTCGGGCACGGGCAAGGTCTGGGAAGCAGGCTACAAGTCCTTCAAGTTCAATGATTCGGAGATTTCAACCTTCAACCACGTCGGTATCGGCGACTTGGATGGCGATGGGGAGTACGACTTCGTTTTCAAGACTCCCGGCACGAACATCGATCCCTGGGATGCGTACTGGTATCCCAGCAAGACCCCCTACCACCTGAAGGCATTCAAGTCGGATGGCACCCATCTCTGGACCAAGTCGATGGGCTGGGGAAACGAAACGGGAGTCTGGTACTCCCCGTTCGTCGTCTATGATTTTGATGGCGACGGGAAGGCAGAAATCGCGATGAAGTATGCCGACGGCGATCCCAGGACGCCTGAAGGGCACGTGATTTCCGGCGATGAATTCCTGGTGGTCCTGGACGGAATGACGGCTAAGGAAATCGCCCGTGCGCCTTGGCCTTCAAGAGAAGGGTTTGCCAACTACAACCTGATGTCGCGAAACCAACTCTCAATGGCATACCTCGATGGCAAGACCCCATGCCTGATCGCGCTCAGGGGAACCTATAGCCTGATGAAGGCGGAAGCCTGGCAACTCAATAACGGGAAGCTCGAAAACGTATGGATGTTCGACAATGTCGGACTCCCGAGAGAATATCAGGGACAAGGGGCGCACTCGACGATTGTCGCCGACCTGGATGGAGACGGAAAGGACGAAATCTTGCTGGGATCCATGGCGCTTGACGATAATGGAACCGTCCTGTGGACAACGGGACTCGGGCATCCCGACGTGATGCACCTTTCCGACCACGACCCGGACAACCCCGGGATGGAAATCGCCTACTGCATAGAAACCCCGCAACCGAAGAACGGCATCTGCCTCGTCGATGCGAGGACAGGCAAGGTGCTTTGGGGTTGGGGGGAGCCGACCACCCACGTCGGAGCCGGAACATGCGCCGATTTCGACCCGACTCGTCCAGGCACCGAACTCCTCGCAGTTGAATTGCATGGTCGAAAGGAATTCTGGCGGAAGATTTTCTCCTGCAAGGGGGAGGTGATCGGCACGAAAAACATCAGCAACTCAAGGAGCGTCTATTGGGATGCCGACCTTGAAAAGGAAGCAGTCTCCGGCAGGAATGTCAAGGACTATTTCGGGCGCGCATTGGACGGAAGGATCGAGGGAGGTGTCATCGCCGTCTGCGACCTGTACGGTGATTGGCGGGAGGAAATCGTCACATGGCTTCCTGGCGAAGTCCGCGTGTATTCGACCCCGCATCCTGCTATGGATAGGCGCGTGGCTTTGATGCAGGAGCATTCGTACAGGACCAGCGCACTCAATGGCTCCCAGGGCTACTACCATGTCCCTGATTTGCCGTATCTGCCCTCAATCGAGTCAGACAACTTCAGCCTGACGATGAAGTCTGCCCGCCATTGCCAGGTCGCGGTGTCGGCATCCCGTCACGCGCCATTGAAGGGAACCGTGACGATTGGTAAGTCGCCTGCGGCTCCTGACTTGTCCTTCGAGCCTGCCAAGTTTTCGGTTGACCTGAAGCCTGGCGAGGTAAAGGTTGTCGATGTCTCGCTTCGCGGCTCGGTTTCGCAGGCGGTTCACATCCCTGCGACCTTGTCTCGTGACGGTGGTTCTTCGTTGTCTGGCAGGTTCTATGTTACTCCGCTTAAGGTGTTGCCGATTCTTCCTGCGGATCGTCTTCTTCCTGCGAAGTCCTTTGTATCTCAATCTGGCGGCGAGGTCTTTATTGCCGATGGTCGTCCGATTGCGGCGGACGGATGCGTTGCGGGCTGGGATAAGGAAGGGCATTCGCTGACCTGGGAAATTGTCGTGCCGGCTGCCGGAAACTACGCCGTCGCCTGGGTCTATGCGGCCAAGGACAACTCCGCCAGGACTCTCGAAGTCAATGGCAAGAACATTGGTGAAATCAAATTCGCCTCGACTGGCGGTTTTGGGGTAGAGGAAGAGCAATGGTCAGTCGCCAGGACAGCAACACTGCCACTCAATGCCGGAAAGAACACGTTCAAGATGGTTAACGCCAAGGGAATCTCACTCAATCTCGCGTATGTTTTCCTCGAGAAAAAGTAATCGTCCATCATTGTATTTTTTCTTGACGAGCAGTGAATGACTCCAGTCGGACAGGTCGGACAGGTCGGNNACAGGTCGGACAGGTCGGACAGGGTCTGACAATTCATTCATCATTCAGGACGGGCCGGACGAGAGGGTTGTTGTAAACAATTTGCCAAGGTCCAGTGAAGTTTTTTCTCTGTTTTCTTGAATAAATATTAAGTGCGGTGTAAGCTAGTATGTTGTTGTAATCTCCGGCTGAATAAAGAGTAGGCATTCAGTTCTTCCGCGATGGCTTTTGGAATTGGATTCCAACATGGAAAATCAAGAGATAAGTTTTGAGCCTGGCGATACGTTTGAGAAGTACACGATCAAGAAGAAGCTTGGTCAAGGTGGATTTGGGGCTGTCTACTTGGCTCAGCATAATGTTCTTGAGACCCCGTTTGCGCTTAAGATTCTGTTCCCCAGCGTAGCGCAGAAAAACCAGCAGTTTGTTGACCGGTTTGTTCGCGAGGCGAAATTGGCTTCGAAGATCAACCACCACAATTTGGTTTCGGTCTATGATGCCGGCTACAATTCCGAGGCTGGCGTCTACTACCTGATCATGGAGTATGTCTCCGGCGGCACCTTGTCCAAGTTGATTTCCACGGAAGGCACCATCGCGATTCCTCGGGCCCTGGAAATTCTGGGGCAATGCGCGGACGCATTGATCACAGCGAACGTCCACAAGATGGTTCATCGTGATATCAAGCCTGACAATATCATGTTTGATTCATGCGGCAACGTGAAAATCGCGGATTTGGGAATCGCCAAGTCGAACGCAGAACAGGATACGATGTTGACTGTGGAGGCATCCGTGTTTGGCACTCCAGCCTACATGGCGCCGGAACAGGCGCTCGATTCAAGCAAGGTCGATTGCCGGGCGGACATCTACAGCCTCGGGATAGTCTTCTATGAAATGCTGGCTGGACGAAAGCCATACAGGGGAGGCACCTTGATGGAAGTCCTTACGCAGGTTACCAGCCCAGATGAAATCAAGAATATCAGGCTGGACAATCCTGGCATTCCAGTTGATGTGGCCAACCTGGTTCGCGATATGACGAAGAAAAATGTCGAGCAACGAATTGCCACTCCGGAGGAATTGCTCCAGCGTGTTCGCGCACTCCAGGAGATTTACAAGAAGCCTGTGGCGTCAGGCGGCGGCTCGAAGTCAGAGACGATGAAGCTCGTTGCTGGCGGAGTTGCCTTGCTTGCAATTATGGCTTTTGCCGCCATGCTGGTTCTCAAGCCTTCCAAGGCGCCCGCTCCAGCTGGGGAAGCCACTGTGCAGGAGGAGGTTGTTGAATCAACCCAAGGTACTCAGGCTCAGCCCGGGCCTGAAAGTCGTGTCATTACGCAACCTAATGTCCAGCTTGCGGCAGACACATCAACTCAAGGCCAGCCAGCTGCAAAGCCCGAGTCCAAGCCGGCGGTGGCGCCTGTTTCGAAGCCAGCGGCTCAACCTGTGGAAAAATCCACGCAGCTGCCTCCAGTTCCTGAGCCAAAGCCCATTGTTCCGCAAGAGGTTGCGAAGCCCGTGGCGCAAGTCATCGAACCTGCGGTTGCTGCTACTCAGAAGCTCGTCGAGCCTGCGGTGGTCGCCGCCCAGAAAAAAGAAGGATCCCAGCCCGAGATCAAGTCGGATCCTTTGAAAGTAGGTGCGATCGTCTTGCTTACGGGTTCTGACGAGGGGGTGATGACGTTGAGGGACGCGATAGCCAAGCATACTTCCAAGACGACATCGTACCAGCCTGCGGGCGACGGGTCAGACTTCAAGGAGCGGCTAAAGAAGATTATCGCCAGCAAGCCGGCTCTTGTTATCTTGAAACATTCGCAGGCATCCGCCGACCAGCGGATGTCAAAGAATGCGTTTTTGAATCGCATCATGGAGGAGGCGAGCATGCTTCAGAGCTCTGGTGTCCGCTTTGTCTTCCTGCTTGACAGGGCGGAGTCAGATTTTTCGAAGACGGCCCAGAACAACAATGCAATCATCGACTTTTGCCAATCCAATGGTCTCCAGATGATCAACAGCAAGAATTTATCCCTTCAGGATATTGTACATCAGGTCAAGGACAATCTCCAGGAAGGCAACATGATAAGTGAAGAGGGACAATGAAGTTTAAGTTCAATGGTGACAATGAAGTTGTCAAGAATCTTGAAGAAGGCGAGGATGTATTGATCTCATACACGCCCGACCAAGGTTTTGGAATTGACGGTCCTTCGCCTGGGGTATTGGTCAGGCTTGACGAGCAAGGCGTTGTTTTGGAACCCGTCGCCCTTGAGGGAGCCGAGCTTGATGGCGAGGCTTTTGTTGGGCAAGGTTACTTGGAGGGTGACAGCAAGCTGGCATGCGGCGATTGGCAACTGCGTTTGGTTGTCAAGAAGGTGATTACTGGCAGGGAGCTTCTCGAAGTCTATCCAGGCAGGAAGACGGGCGGCGAGAAGCCGAAGCTCGTTATTCCCAGAATCACTCCGGAAGTTGAAAGCGAAGCCACAATGGTGATGGAGGAGTCGTCTGAAGTAAAGCCAAGGGCAAGCATGTTCGACTCGAAGTTGCTCAAGGGGGACCATCTGGGTAAATACGTCATCGAAAGGGAGATCGGCAAAGGGGGGATGAGCAGCATCTACTTGGCTAAAAACGGGGAAAACGGCGGGTTGGTCGCCATCAAGGTGATGTCGCTGGAGAATGCGGACGAGGTTGTGCAAAAGCGTTTTCTCCAGGAAGCTCAGTTGGCCATGACCTTGTCCGAGCCGCATATCGTGCGTGTTCACGAGGTCGAGATCGAAGCCGAAAAGGGACGCAGCTACTTTGTGATGGACTTCATTGACGGCAAGAGCCTGCGGGATCACTTGGACTCGCATGTCCAGGTTCCCGAAAAGGAGGCCTGCCTCATCGTCTACCATGTGGCTCAAGCGCTTGATGTCATCGCAAAACAGCAAATCGTCCATCGCGACATCAAGCCGGACAACATCATGTTCACGCTCAAGGGGGATGTGAAGCTGGCAGACTTGGGAATCGCGAAAAACCAGGCGAGTGACATGGGATTGACGATGCAAAATCACGTGATGGGAACGCCGGCATACCTTCCGCCGGAACAAATCGCTTCCAGCAAAAACGTCGATAGCCGAAGCGACATCTACAGCCTGGGCATCACGCTGTACGAAATGCTGACTGGAGAGCGTCCCTATGATGCAACGACTGCGCCGATGACCCTCAAGTGCATCATGGAAACACCTGTGCCCGATCCTAGGGAAGTTAATCCAAAGGTGTCCGCGAGGGTTGCCGCCTTGACGATGAGGATGATGGAGAAGGAAGTGGACAAGCGTTTCCAGACACCTGGAGAATTGCTGGCCGCCTTGACTAAAATCCTCGGCACGGTCAATGCTGATGCCAGCCGTCAGGAGTTGTCCAAGTTGATGGCGTCCACGCCCAAGCCTGTCGACAAGGCGGTTGCCGAGGGGAAGACGAAGAAGATGCTTGCTAGAACCTCGCGTTGCAAGGGGAAAATGATGGTCGAGCAGGCCATTGAGAAGACGAAGAAAAAGGGATGCGCTGTCTTCTTCTTGGTATTGGTCGTTGTGGGCGCATTTCTCTGGTTCCTGTTCTAGCGGAGTCTTCGGCAGATTCGAGAAAAAGCTGGATGCAATGAGGACAATGCAGTAAAACTACTATATATTAAGCATTCAGATTATTGGTCGCGTGAAATCGAGATGAGGCGATTGGCGTGAAGTCGGTCGCCTTATTTCCTTAAGATATGGCGCATGGTTATCGTGTCATACAGTTAATTTGGGTTCGAATGGATTATCTACTTCAGACAATAGTTGATTTTTTCTCAGGCAACAACGAGTTATGCCTTGGCGTCGTGACGAAGGCGGGTTCTGAGCGTTTTCAAGTTCAGGGTGTTACGAAGACAGAGAGGGTGACTCCTCGCCAGGTCTTGGTTACTCATGGGTTGTCCCAGGGGGATGTGTTGTCTTCCCTGGCCTCGGTTCAGTCTTCGATTCAGGAGGCGATGCTTGAGATAGACCTTGAGCTTCTTTGGGATGATTTGCTTGAACAGGGTGGCGAGCCTTCGATGGCGGATATCAGCCAGGCGTATTTCGGGGATTCTGATCCGGTCCACATATCGGCTCTCGGTCGGAAAATGCTCTCGGATTCGGTTCATTTCAAGCGTGTTCAGAACGGTTTTGCAGTCAATAGCCGTGAGGAGGCCGCGGAAATCCTGGCGATTAGGCAGGCTCGTGCTGAAAAGGCGGCGCTCCGTGAACGTACTGGCTTGTGGGTGGCGAAAGTCCTGGAGTACAAAATCGGCGACCCGCACGTGGACGTCCCGCAAGAGCAGGAAACCTTTGTCGCGCAAACCATTGATTATTTGCTGAGTGGGGCCAATAGCGAGGCCGTCAACATTCTGGGAAGTGCCCACGATAAGCAATCCGCACGGGAAATCGGAGTGAGAGTCCTTAAGAATACCGGACGACTCCCCGCCGGATCTGACGAATTCCTGCTCGTCAACGGAATCCACGCGGGATTCTCCAGGTCAGTCCTCGATGCCGCAGCCGAACTGGAGGAATTCCCGGAGGACGAGGCTAGGCTCGATCTCACAAGTCTGCTGCTTTTCAGCATTGACGACGAGGAAACGATGGAGATCGACGATGCCCTGTCCTGCCAGAGGGAAGGCGACAACCTGATCGTCGGGATCCATATTGCTGATCCTGCGTTCTTCGTGCAGAAGGACGATTCCCTTGACGTGGCTGCTGAGGAGCGTCCATTGTCCATGTACTTGCCGACGACGACCGTACCGATGTTTCCAGCTCGCCTGAGTCATGATTTGGCGAGTCTGGTTGCAGGTCGCGTCCGTCCATCCCTGAGTTTCCGAGTCGTGTTCAACAGGGATGGCGACATGTTGGATTGGAGTTTTGCGTCTGCTAAGGCCAAGGTTGCCCATCGTTTGACCTACGACGATGCTAACCGGATGTTGTCTTCGGGGACTTGCGAAGTGTCGGAGTCGTTGCGTGACCTTTTGCTTATAGCGAAGAAATTGCGCGAGTATCGTGAGGATTGTGGCGGTGTTTCTTTGAACCGTCCCGAGATGCGTGTTCGCGTATCCGGCGACAAGATCACTGTCGAGCATGTAGACCAGGAGACGCCGAGCCACCAATTGGTTGGCGAATACATGATTTTGGCGAATCATTTGGCTGCCAAGTACGCATTGATGAACGACATTCCCGTGATCTACCGCGCACAGGAGGATCCATCGGAACCCGTTCGTACGCTGAAGCGTTACAATCCCTGCTTGTTCGACCAGATGGTTCGTCGGATGCGTCGTACTCACTTGTCCACTTATCCCGCGCCTCACTTTGGCTTGGGGCTTGACCTTTATACCCAGGTTAGTTCGCCATTGCGTCGCTATGCCGACTTGGTTATCCAGCGTCAATTGTCCGCGCATTTTGCGGGTCGTCCATTGCCTTACAAGCAGGAGGAATTGTTTTCGGTCCTTGACAAAGTTGACCGCACCAGTGGTCAGAACAGGAGCTTGGAGCGTGAGGCGAACAAGTACTGGTTGTTGGAATACATTGCGCGGAATTGCATTGGGCAGGAGTTCGAGGCGATGGTTGTTCGGCAGGAAGGCAGCCTGGTGCTGGCCGAGGTCCTTGGACTCTACGAGCGTGGCGTTGTTTACACGCGCGACAGCGTTCGAGTCGGGGAAATCCTGAACGTGACCATTCGGGAGGCGCTGCCCAAGGCAGGGCGCCTGGTGATGGATATCATTGATGATTAGTTTGCATTGTTTTTTGTTAAATGAAAACCAAAAGGAAGGTGCAAAATGAGAACGTTCGTTATTGCGACTTTATGCATGGTGTCAGCCTTGATGGCACAGGACAATTTGCTGGTCAATCCAGGATTCGAAGAGGTTGACGACCAGGGGCGTCTGGTGGGATGGAGTGACAAGAGACCGGTCTATACCCAGTCCTCGGAATACGCCAAAACCGGCAAGTACAGCTTGAAGTTCGAGAACCATGACAAGGACAACTACGTGCTCTTGAGCCAGAAGATCGACTTGGAGAAGGACAGCTTCTACGAGTTCAGCGTATGGGTAAAGACAATGGGGATGAAAGGTAACGGCCCTACGGTCTGCGTGGAATACTCGGACAAGGACGGAAACTATGTGGGCGGAGTCTATCCGGGAGGAGCGCAGGAAACGAACGGAGAATGGAAGCTGGTTCGCGGTTTCGTGAGGAATCGCCCGGAGAAGGCGGTCAGCTTCAGCATTACCGTCTATTGCAGGCAGGGAAGTGCAGGAGTCGCCTGGTTCGACGATGTCGTGCTCAGGAAATTCACCCCGCCGATGCTCCGCCAAATGACCTCCGACCACTACAGGAACATCACCGCCGGAACCCCCTTGAAAGTCTTCGCGGGACTCTCGAACAGCAAGGAAAACCACGACAAAATCAAGCAGTCAGGGGTAAGCCTGAAGCTGACCGATGAAGCGGGAAAGGAAATCGGTACGTTCACCGCATCGGCAATAGAGGCGACCAAGCTCGCCTTCGATGTTCCGACCAAGGATCTGAAGACCGGCAATTACCTCCTAAGCTTGTCCCTGAAGAATCCGCATAATGGCGAAACGGAAGTCCGTACCCTGAAGTTCAAGAGGGTCGATGCGATTCCCCAGCGGAAATCCTACATCGACTCCCATCGCCGGCTGATTCTGGACGGCAAGCCCTTCTTCCCGCTGGGAATGTATTTCGGCGATGTGAAGCCTAATGAAATCGACATTTACAAGGACAGCGCCTTCAACTGCCTGATGCCGTATACGATGATCAGCCGTGAGAAGCTCGATAACGCCTACAAGAACGGAATCAAGGTGATCTACAGCGTCAAGGACATCTATCCTAACATGCAGTGGTCGAAGATTCCCAATTGGGAAGAGGCTGCCAAGCAGACGCGGGAAAAGATGGAAGCTGTGATGGACCACCCAGGCATCATCGCATGGTACATCAACGACGAATTGCCCATAACCAGGTTGGAGGAGCTGACCGCGAAGCGCGACCTGGTCGAGGAAATCGATCCCGGCCGTCCCGCCTGGGTTGTCCTGTACCAAATCAACGAAGTCACGGACTACCTTCCAACCTTTGACATCATCGGCACGGATCCCTATCCGATTCCGACGAAGTCGCCGTCGATGGCCTATGATTGGGCGGTTCGGACCACGCAAGGCGGCTTCGAGTGCCACGCGAACTGGATGGTGCCCCAGGTTTTCAACTGGGCGTCCTACTGGGGAGGATACGGCAGGTCGGATGCGGAGGTCCTTGCCTGCCGCGCCCCTACCTTCCAGGAGATGAAGTCGATGGCATGGATGTGCATTGCCGGCGGCGCCAACGGGTTGATCTTCTATTCGTGGTTTGACTTGCACAAGATGAACAAGTTGAAGGGGCAGGGCGGCGTGGCATTGCGCGTCGATCCCTTCGACGTCCGCTGGGCTGAGGTCAAGAGGATGGCCGCCGACATCGGCAGGCTGGACCAGGTTCTTTTGTCCATTGAAAAGCCTCTCGAACTCAAGGAGGTCTCCGGCAATGCCGATATCGCCTGGAGGAGCTTCGGCAAGGACGGCGAAACGTGGTTGCTTCTGGTCAACAGCTCGGAAAAGAAAGCCTGCGATGCCGCTTTCGAGGCGCCTGTCGCGTCGCTTCGTTGCGTCGGCACGGATCTTGGCGAAGCGAAGCCCGTGATTGAGGGGAACAAGTTGAAGATTACGTTGGAGCCGTTGGAAGTCGTATTCTTGAGATTGAAATAAGATTTATTTTTAAACCAAGGAGTAAAAAATGCAAGCGAATCGTAGTTTGTTGATTGGATTGCTGTTGCTGTCGTTGCCATTGTTGGCGAAATTGGTGCCTGCGCCCATCTTTGTTGACAATATGGTCTTGCAGCGCGAGATGTCGGTTCCCGTGTGGGGCACTGCGGATGCCGGCGAGTCGGTCGAGGTTTCGTTTGCCGGCCAGGCGGTGAAGGCTGTCGCAGATAATTCCGGCAAGTGGATGGCCAGGTTGTCCCCGTTGACTGCCAATGCCGAAGGAGCGGAATTGGTGATCAAAGGCGCTGCGGAAACGATAACCGTCAAGAACGTCCTGGTTGGCGAAGTGTGGCTGTGCAGCGGACAGTCCAATATGGAAATGCCGATGTGGACCGACAATGCGCGCTGGAGAAATACCGACGGCAACAAGTTCGTGGCAGAAGGCGCCAATCCCCTGATCCGTTTCACGAAGATGGTCCCCTACGGATGGTCCAAATTCCCCAGGACGGATTTCCCGATGAAGTGGGAAGCACTCGACACGGAAAACGGACTCTCGCTTTCGGCATGCGCTTTTTTCTTCGGGCAGGAGTTGCAGCGGGAACTGAAGATTCCGATCGGCTTGGTTACGTCGCACTGGGGCGGAACGCGAATCGAGCCCTGGACGCCTCCATGCGGCTTTGACTCCGTTCCCGAAGTGGCAAATATCGCACACGAAGTCAATGCAAAGCTGCCAGGCACGAAAACGTACAGCGAAATCGCCGACAAGACGATTCAGACCTACAAGGAATGGCTCGAAAAATTCCAGGCAGCGAAAGACGCTGGAGAGGAACTTCCGAAAGCACCGGATTTTCCGGGTGAGCTGGTTTGGTCAAGCAGCCATCAGCAATCTACCGTTCTGTACAACAGGATGCTGTATCCCTTCGTCCCCTTTGCGTTCCGCGGAGCAATCTGGTACCAGGGATGCTCAAACCTTGGCGATGGCATGCTCTATCGC
The DNA here is from genome assembly GCA_002305655.1 of Lentisphaeria bacterium UBA1407. Taxonomy (GTDB): domain Bacteria; phylum Verrucomicrobiota; class Lentisphaeria; order Oligosphaerales; family Oligosphaeraceae; genus UBA1407. The sequence goes on from DBPZ01000110.1 coordinate 25,710, forward strand.
CATAAAATGCAGGCGCTCTTCAATGGCTGGAAAGTAGTCTTCCAAAACCCCGATCTCAAGTTCTATTTCGTCCAGCTAGCTCCGTTCAACTACGGCGGCGATCCAGAACGCCTTCCGCGCCTGATGGAAGCGCAACAGGCGTTCGCAGACGCCAATGGACCCGAAGTCGGAATGGCGGTCATCAATGATGTCGGCGACCTGGGAGACATCCATCCCCACGACAAGCAAACCGTTGGAAAGAGGCTTGCCGCCTTGGCGCTGAAGCGGGACTACGGCAAGGACATCAAGGCCGATTCGCCGACCCTCGCCTCTTGCGAATTCGTCGGCGGGCAAGCTATCCTTACCTTCAAGAACGCCGAAGGCTGGAAGACCACCAATGATGAAGCGGTGAAGAATTTCACCTTGGCTGGCATCGACGGTGTTCATCGCGAGGCGAAAGTCAAGATCGATGGCGCCAAGTTGATCGTTACGGCTGACGGTGTCGAAAAGGCGAAATCCGTCCGCTATCACTGGCATCAGTTGAACGAGGGCAATCTGTTCAACGAAGCCGGCTTCCCCTTGGGCGCGTTCCGGTTTGGCCATGAGGCGACCGTCGATGAAGTCAAGGAATACTTGGCGAAAGACGCACAGACCTTGTATGAAATCGATTTGCGTGTTCCTTTGGCGGATGGCAAAGCCAAGTACATCGCTGACAAGTCTGCCGATATCAGGACTGCGAAGCGAGTGACGTATTTCGTCGAATCCAAGGCGGTTGACGGCGATGAGAAGTGGATCGCCGTGTCCATGGATGCCTTCAGCGACAATGTGAAGGACTTCGGCCTTCCTCTTCATGCGATCCTCGCCAAGCGTGTCTTCAACCTGGTCGTCATCTCCAATGTTCCCGGAATCAAGTGCGGCGAACACAAGGAAGGCAATATTGAATTCTGGCCCAACAACTACGGGACAGGCAACAAATGGGGTGTCCCGGGCGCGTCTGGAAACAAGTACGATTTTGGTGACGATGTCTCGGATGGCGAACCCAAGCCTGGCTATGGATCGATGCAAGTCCACCTCTTTGGTGAACGCCAAACCCTCTTCGCATTCAATAACTTCCGCTCGCCAACGCCGGATTTCGGAATTGGAAACTCGGCTTCGGAGCATCCCGACTGGACGTTCACCGGCAGCTCCAAGAACTACTCCAAGATCAAGATGACCGTGTTGGTCCAGCAATAAAATCAAATCCAGTGGCGAGGCGGGAATGGCTTCGCCACTGGAAGAAAATCATTTCAGAACAAAAAGGATAAACGAGGACAGACGGATGATGAAGGTAGGTTTGATAGGTTTTGGCGGGATGGGGCGCACGCACGCTTCCCTGATGTCCAAGCATGATGATGTGAAGCTGCTCGCAGTCGCCGATGTGCAGGCTAACTTGCGTCAATGGGCTGAACGCGACCTGGGAGTCAAGACGTACGAAGATGGCTTCGAGATGATCAAGGCAGGCGGGTTCGATGTGATTTTCGTCTGCGGCCCAACCTATTTGCATGCACCGATGACCATCAAGGCGCTCGAGTCAGGATGCCATGTGTTCTGCGAAAAACCAATGTCGATCAATGTGGATGGCTGCACCGACATGCTGAAGGCTTCCGAAAAAGCAGGCAAAAACCTGATGATCGGGCAAGTCCTCAGGTTCTGGGACGAATACGTCTATCTCAAAAAATGCATTGACAGCGGCGAGTTCGGCAAGCTCAGGGCACTTTCGATGACCCGGGTCGGTGGCGTCTCGGTCGGCTGGGAAGGTTGGTTCCTTGACGAAGAGCGAGGCGGCATGCAGATCTTCGACCGCCATATCCACGATACAGACGCCATCATCTGGATGCTCGGCACCCCGAAGGCAGTGCAAGCACGAGGTTTCGAACGCGACAACAGGACCGAAGGCGGAATCGTGCATAGCTTCACGAACTATCTCTACGGCGACGAAATCGTTGTCAGCGCGGAAGGCAGCGCCGACGCGCCCAAGGGATTCCCGTTCACGGCCGCATATCGCGCATTTTTCGACAATGCCGTGCTTGAGTTCAACGGCCGCAACAAGCCGTCGCTGCTCTTGTACAAGGGCGGGGAACCGATCGCCGTGGATCTTGGCGCCGAACTTGAAGAGCTCAAGAGCGGCTTGAACATCAAGCAGGCCGGTCCCTATTTCAACGAGCAGGTCTATTTCTTCGATTGCATCCGCAAGGGAATCAAGCCGAAGACGGTTACGCCTGCGACCGCCAGGGAGACGATTCGTGTCATCAAGGCGGAAATCCAAAGCGCGCGTACGGGACAAGTCGTCCAGCTGTAACGAAAGATGGAGGGAGTCCAGACTGCATTTTCCCTGAAGCGCCGTGCCCCGACCGCACTCTATGTCCATGTCCCGTTTTGCAACGGGAAGTGCGATTATTGCGCCTTCTATTCGGAAGGATGCGATTGGGACGACGAGCTTCAGGACATGTACCTGGATTCCGTCCTGGCGGAAATGACCCGGCATGGGAAGTCTTGCGAAACCCTGGACTCGGTCTTTGTCGGCGGTGGCACTCCAACCGTCTTGCATGACTTGGCTTTTCAACGATTGCTCCAGGGGATTCGAGAGCGCTTCGACCTGTCGCCCCAATGCGAATGGACAGTCGAGTGCAATCCGGAAAGCCTGACGGAAGCCAAGATTGACATGATGGGCGAAATCGGGGTGACCCGTGCAAGCCTGGGCATCCAAAGCTTCAACCAATCGTGCCGAAAGATGTTGGGACGTCGGGGCACGCTCGATGGGCTTGAACATAAGATCCGAGTGCTCCGACATGCGGGGATCAGCCACGTCAACCTTGATCTTATCTGGAATGTGCCAACGCAAACCCTGCAGATGCTGGAGCAAGATCTAAATCGCGCGCTCGACTTCGAACCAGACCATATCTCCGCCTACGCTTTGACCGTGGAGGAGGGAACCCGGCTCGCCGAACGGCAGATCGAAGCCGATGACGATACCTTCGTAGAAGCCTGGGACCTCATCGAGGCGACCTTGGCAACCCGAGGATTGCATCGATACGAAATCTCGAATTTCGCAACAGCCCGGGGACGGTGCCGGCACAATGATTCCATTTGGCATGGAGCGGCATACCTGGGACTCGGACCGGCTGCGACCTCGTTCGACGGCGTGGACAGATGGACGCAGCCAGCCAATCTCCGGCAATGGATTGGCGGGCAGGATCCGGAAATCGATCGAATCCCCCCATTGGATCGCGCCGCAGAAATCCTCGCATTCGGATTGCGTACCGTCGAAGGCTGGAACCTGGTCGAGTTCCGGAACTTGACGGAGGTCGACCCAATCCAGTTGAGGGGACAACAATTGCAAAAACTACAAAAAGCAGGCCTGGTCGAACTGGACAAAACTACCTGCAAGCCAACCCCGCAAGGCCTTCTCTTCAATGATTCCATCATGATTGAATTGATTTGACACGACAGTGGGACGCCAAAAGTGGCGACATGACCATGATGGCGTATGCCTGAAATGTAAATTTAACAAAATTCTACTTTGCCCCTTGATTATTCTATTGAAAAAGGGTAAAATTGACTTATAGT
>DBPZ01000089.1:0-27981 GCA_002305655.1 Lentisphaeria bacterium UBA1407
CCCGAGTTGGTATGCATTGCGAGCGACAACAACTCTCACGCCGAGGTTGCCGAGGCGTGCTTGCTCCGGAACATATCCTGTGTGATTGAGAAGCCGATGGCGTTGTCGATGTCCGATGGGCGTCGGATTTTGGCCGCGGCGCGTAAAAGTACGGCTACATGTGCCGTAAACTGGCCAATTGCCTGGTTTCCAGCGTTCAATTTGGCAAAGCGCCTTGTTGACGAGGGTTCGATTGGCCGCTTGTTGCGCGTGACATATCGCAGTCCGAACACCCGTGGTCCATACTGTTTGAATGCCAGCGAGGATCGTGCTGCATTGGGCGATATCTGGTGGTATCGACACGATCGCGGCGGTGGTTCCCTGGCGGATTATGCGGGCTATGGCTTTACGTTGGCGACCTGGTTTTTCGGTCGTCAAGCGGATCGCGTGATGGGTTTGCGGAAGAATTTCCTGATGCCCTTTGCCCCTGACATCGAGGATTATTCGGCATTCATCGCGGATTTTGGCGATGGTGTTGCCCATGCCGAGGGTTCCTGGTCAACGTTTTCTTCAGGCGAGATTCCGACTGGTCCGGTGCTGTATGGAAGCGAGGGAACGATTGTCTGCGATCGTTTTACGCCCGAAGTCAAGGTATACAAGACCTTCAAGCCCTACACTCGCGCCCTGCCCCCCGAGGAAACCCTGGCTCCTAAAAACGATCCTTCGCTGAATCTCGGCCGTCAAATGATCGACCACCTGAAATCCGGGAAGCCCTTGCATCAGATGATTACGTTGGATTTCAACCTCAAGCAGCTTGCGGCAATGGATGCAGGCGTTCGCTCCTGCGAATCGGGAATTGCCGAGAAGACACTTGATCCCTTTGCGTAATCTGTTTATTTGGAAGAAGATATGAAAAATACGATTGAGATTGCAGGAAAAGACATCCTGATCAACGGCGTTGCGACTCAAATTCGCTCCGGTGCGATGCACTACTTCAGGATTCACCCTGATTATTGGCGTGATCGCTTGATGAAGCTGAAGCAATGCGGATTGAATACGGTTGAAACGTATTTTGCATGGAATTTCCACGAGCCGCGTGAAGGCGAATATGATTTCAGCGGCTGGCGTGACGTCGTGTCGTTCATCAAGCTGGCTCAGGAATTGGGCTTGATGGTGATCGCCCGCCCAGGTCCCTTCATTTGTTCGGAATGGGATTTTGGCGGCATTCCTTCGTGGTTGCTATCGAAGCCCCCGATGCGCATACGTTGCATGAATCCTGTTTGGCTGGAAGCCGTTGACCGATATTTTGCGACAATCCTGCCGATGCTCCACGGGCTTCAATGGACACAAGGCGGCCCGATCATCATGATGCAGATCGACAACGAGTACGGGAGCGTCGGCAACGACGTCGAGTACATCCGCCACTTGTATCAGCTTCACATCGATGCTGGCTTTGACATTCCGATGTTCATCTCGGATTCCATTTCATCGACCACGGCGCTATCCGGCGGGATACCCGAAACGTTGCTGACGGGGAATGGTCGTCGCCGACCTGTGAATTTCCTCAACACGATTCAAGCGCTTCGTCCTGGGGTTCCTGAGATTGTCATGGAGTTGTGGTCCGGCGTTTCCCACAAATGGACCCAATCAGGATGGCTGACGCACGACCCGGAGGATGTCCGGGTTGACGTCGAGAGCCTGATGGAGCGCAAGGCGTCCTTCAACTTCTACATGTTCCACGGTGGCACGAGCTTCGGCTACTATCCTGGGGCGGTGTCGGATGGCTCGAAGTATCTCCCTTACCTTAACTCATATGATACGGATGCGCCTTTGGACGAGGCCGGAAACCCAACGGAAAAGTACTTCATCATCCAATCGGTCATCAAGAAGCATTGTCCCGAGGCGTTTACCGAAGAACCGAAGCTGATTCCAGCCCGGGATTTCGGTCGTGTCAACCTGGCAGAAAGCGCTCCGTTGCTTGAGAATCTCCAGTTGCTGGGGCGTTCGGTGGATAGCGTGACCGCCGAGCCCATGGAGTATTACGGTCAAGATTTCGGCTTTATCCTCTACTCCACGGATCTTAGCTACTTGCCGATGCGCATTTGCTCCTTGAAGCTGGAGAATCTGGCCGACAGGGCCCAGGTGTTCGTCGATGGGGTTTCCTATGGGACCATCTACAGGAACGATGCATCGCAATCGATTCAAGTTCCAACCGGCAAGATCCAGATATTGGTTGAAAACATGGGTCGGTTCAACTCAGGAATGGGTGTGCACATGCACTTTTGGAAAGGCTTGACGGGTGTAGTGATGGATGGTTGTCGCCGTCTGTATCATTGGACCGTCACCCCACTCCCCTTTGACGACTTGTCCGCCCTGCCCTTTGGTTCTTTGGTTTCCCAAGGTAACATGCCGTGTTTCCATCGTGGCGTGTTTGAGGTTGACGAACCAGCTGACACCTGGTTGCGTGTCCCATACGGCCGTAAAGGCCAGGTTTGGCTCAACGGGTTCAACCTGGGGCGCTATTGGCAGGAAGGTCCACAATACGCGCTTTACGTGCCTGCCCCACTCCTCAAGCAAGGTCGCAACGAATTGGTGATCCTGGAGCTTCACGGACTGAGAGGCGAACCCATCGTGGAACTGATCGACCATTACGATCGGGCGCCATCGATCGCGCTTCCGCTCAACTAAACTAGATTTTTCAGCAATAAACCATTTAGGAAAAACAAGCTATGGCAAATTTCAAGGTAGCCTGGAAGGCATTTTGGTCCATATTAAAATCCGATGAATCGGCTCGCGATTGGGAGAGCCTAATGTCCAAGAAATGCCTGCCGGCCGGCGAAGCGGTCGGCGCAGAAGATGCCGCTCCCGAGTCCGAGGAATCGGCTTCGGCGCAGCAGGTATTGCTGGAAGGCGAGGCGGTGCATACATTGGCTTTGCTTCAGCGTGAGGCTCGGCTGATTGATTTCCTGCAAGAGGATCTTAGTCCCTACTCCAACGAACAGGTTGGCGCGGCGGCGCGGAAAGTCCACGACGACGCCAAGTCAGCGCTGAAGAAGTATTTCAATCTGGAACCTGTCCTGTCTGGCGAAGAAAACACGCAGGTGAAATTGGAAGCGGGTTTTGACACAAGCAAGATTCGCGTATCGGGTCGATTGGCCGGCGAACCTCCTTTCCAAGGGATGTTGCTGCATCGTGGCTGGAAGGCGGGGAAGATCACATTGCCGACCAGGACAGACGCAGTGGATCCGACAGTCATTTGCCCGGCGGAAGTCGAAATCCAAGGCTGAATTTATCCATAAAAACAAGGTGGTTTCTGTATTGACTCAGAGATTTGAGCGCACGGAACTCACCAAAAAAAATCACTGGTTTCGTACTCAAATGACATGTGACATGCCTCTTTTGGGCGCGAGTGCAACCAAACCCTTATATGAAACGCAACTTTTATTTTGCACATCCTTTAAAGCCGAACCGAAGGGTTCGGAACACGAGCGAAGCAAGTGCAGGGTTGCATATCATGTCCTTTGGCAATATGTTGTCTTGGCTTTTCCCGGTCGGCCAGCCGGAAAAAGCACGGGATGCCAGCACGTACTAGCCCTTGTATATTCATTCTTATAATTTCCTTTATTTCGCAGGCTTGCATTTTACGGGCATCCCCTTGTCCAACCAGTCTTTTAAATCATAGACAATCTTTTCCTTGCCCTTTCGTCCCCAAATGGTGACTTCTTTCCGGTTTCCTTTATTCATTTGAGAATACATCATAAGCCCCATGTCATCATGGAAAATGCAGTAAAAGCCACTTCTTTGTGGTGAATTGTCCAGCACATCGGCACGTTTGACATTCCCTCCTGGTATTGGCATTGTAACTGAATAAACGAGAGCGTCGATGCGGGAGTTTTTAATTGCTGCATTGTAAATTTTCCCGCTATGGTAACTGAATTTGTACTCCAGGGCCGCCTCATGAAAATTGACGTTGCCCATTCCGTGCGTCTTCGTGAACTTGTAGTTCATAGTGACCTTGTGCTTCCCATCATGCAAAAGCCTGAAAGGCGATTCCCCCATGTACACTTTCAAGAGGCAATCCTTTGACAGCCTCTCGTAATCATCGTCGTCGAAATGGATTTGTTCGATTTTGTCCCTGATTGTTTGCCTGTATTCTGTGACTTTCCCCTTGCTGTCAACATGCCTGATCATTACAATCAGACCAGTGTCATAGTAGAGCCTGAAAGTATTCTTGTCCGGGATGTCGTATGTTATCTCCTCTATGCGTTCGCAGTGCAATGGCTCTTCGTTGTCGGGAGCCATGCGCGAGATGGTAAATATTACCTGAATTGGTTTTGAAAAACTCAGATAACTTTCTCCTTTAACGCCATCGTCAAGGTTTTCCCGCATGTGCTACAGTATGGGATCCAGTATGATGGGGGTTGCGCAGTCAAATGTCAGCGCATCTTCTCCATGAGCAACAGACAAAAGCATAATTATGCAAAGCAAGACACTAATTTTCATTTGAAAAGTTCCTCCTTTGGACATGAATCCGTGAAATAGCGCCCCAAAAAATTGATCTGCAGAATCTTACGATATCCTCACAAAGTAGTATTCCACTCACAAACAAGGTTGTCAATGATGGAATTTATGCATAGTCCTGAAGAAAATCAACCCGAATGGCGTTTTTCCCTTGTAAAAAAACTGCTGGATGGAAACATCCGCATGAAGGATTGGGACGCCGAACTGCCTGTGGCACCCAACTCCTGCCATCCGACGTCCATATTTGCCCGCAGCACCATCGGGTTCATGGCCGCCACAGCGCCGCAGGCACCTACAGCAAGATCGGAGAGCTGACATCATGAGTAACCCCAGATGGAGCGAAGCGGAATCTGGGGAAAGCCCCCCCCGAAATCAAAGCCTTGGAAAGGCGACACATGAATCGGCGCCAACACTGCGAATCCAAAGCAAAGGCGTTGGCTTTAGCTTCTTTATTTGCCACGGCGCTGCTGACCACATCAAGGCCAAGCGCAAAATCGTCAGGCACGCACCAACCGGCTCATCCGGAAGTTCAGCAAAAATTGCCATGTCTGCAAAAATGACGATGCGTTTTTCACTTCACGGATTCAGGTAAGGAGTCGTTCAAAAATTTTCGTACTCACTAGGCATGTGACATGCCTCTTTTGGGCGAGATTGCAACCAAGCCCTGAAAGAGCGTGATATACCAGACACATCGCTCTCCCAGGTAGAGAACACTGTCAGCGGCGGCAGCTTCCGTTGGCAATTGCAGCAGTTCCCGACATCTATTATTCGGCCTGTTTCTCAAGTTCGGCTATTGCCCGCCGGGCCTGATTTCGCAAACGATCCGCAAGGAACTCATAGTCCCTTGCCTGGGCATAGACGGCAATGGCCTCCTTTTTCATGCCGAGCTGGCTCAAAGCCTTGCCCCTGCTCAGGACAATCGGCCAGTAGTCTTCGCAGGCCTTGTCGGAAGCTTCGGCGGACTTGTCCATCGCCTTGCAGAGGAAGAGGATGGCATCGTTGTCAGAGCGCTGCTCAAGCATGAGAATCGCGTCTCTGTATGCTCTGAGGCGCAGGATGCGCCCCTCGTTTTCGTTAAGACGACCTTCAGCCTTTGCCACGTATTTGCCCAGCCACTCGTAGTTGCCCTTTTCATCAGCGCCGTTCTTCTGCAGGAGCTTCGCCGCCGTGTGGAGTTCTATGTACAGCGCAGACCTTTTTTCGGCATAGGCAGGCAAGAGCTCGAGTGTCTTGGCGGGAGTTTCACGCGCAATAACGTTTCCGCAGGCGACGGTGTCAACATTGCCCGCCTTGTCGTACCGCGACAGAAGCTCCTCCGCATACGGCAGTGCGGGAAACTCCCCTTCCGTCGCGTCGGTCAGCTGCATGGTCCTGAAAAGCGCCTTGTTGTCCTTCAACTCTTTGGGCGGGATTGAGCATTCTTTTGCAAGCCGCCCCTTGAGTCCAAGCCTGCGGTAGATGACAACCACACGCGCAGGCGCAAGGCTGTCCAAAGGCTTTCGGCTTGAGTCGATGTACTTCTCTTCCACAAGCTTGCAGATGGACTCGTCGGGAGTGTCGGCGCCAGGCTCCCTCAGCAGACGGTTTATCTCGCGGCACAATCCGCTGAGAAGCCTTCCGTCATACGTCTCTGGAAGCCTTGAATAGATTTTAACCAACGCGGCGCTTCACTTCCCCGACAGCCTCCTCCAGCTTTGGATTCCTACCTGTCATGAATAGGCTGCAAACCCTGTTGCAGTTTTCGGCGGGGGACTCAAGAAGCTTATCAAGGCTGGCCTCCTTACGAAGGGAGTCTATCCGTTCATCGGGCGCACGCCGAGCCGCGATGCCTTTGAAGGGCAATGCACAGAATGCAAGAAGCATGAAAATCAGCATGGTTTTCGTCTTCATTCATCAATCCTATTTATCAACTTTGTTTGTAATGCATTATAAAGTTTTACTGACCACTTGCCATTCATTCGCCGAGCACCACTGAAGGATTTCGCCAGAGTTGCTCAATGGTCATTGTCGTCTTTTCAATTCCGTTCTCCTTCCATATCTGCACAGGAGCAAATGCACCATCTTTTTGGACGATATAAGCTTTTAGGCCAAGATTACGATAGAAATACGCTTGTGCTCCAGAGAGTCCCTTGTCATTGCTATCTGAAACAGCCACATCGGCGAGTATGCCTCCCTCTAGAATGTCCACCGAAAACTTCAGGTTTTTCAATTCAGTCCCTCCACGCTTTATGGATGCATGCGATAGCCATCCTCCTTTTCCCAGGCTAAAGCTGTAGATGACATCTGTGGGATTGTTGATGATTACATCCCCCCAGAAGGCGTCTTTTGCATTGCTGTTTCTTGATTCGATGATGACGGTATATTTACCACAAGGAAGGTTGGTAAAAGGACATTCGTTCCGATATAGCAAGTCCAGCAACGCATCCTTTGATAGTTTTTCATATTCCTTGTCCTTGAATTTGATGCTTGCAAGCTTGCCCTCGCAAATCTGCCTGTATGATGTAGAAACACCTGCGACATCCTGTTCGATTCGCATGACGGTCCCATCCCTTACACGCAATATGGAAACTACTCCGCACGACTCCGCAACAAGCCTGATTCTCTTCTTGCTGACCTTTGCCATCTTATCGTCTTTGACGTCCGATATATCCATGGACAATTTGGCTGTGAGTGGCTTGGAATTTTCAGGAGTCGTGTGGATAGACTTTCCTCCATCCCGTTCATGCAGCACGCGCAGTACTGGCAACAACATAATCGGCATAGAATACTCGAACTCAATCTCAGCGCAAAAAGCACTTGTCAGAGACATTAAATGCAACAGCAAAAGCAAAATTATTGAACGCATATTGTCATCTCCTTTGTGTGTTCGCAGTGCAATGGCTCTTCGTTTTTGGGAGCCATGCGCGCGAGATTGTAAACCTGAATCCATGAAGCAGCGCCCCGAAAAGTTGATTTGCAGGATCTTACGATATCCTCATAAAGTCTTAGTTCCACTCACCAACGAGGTTGTCAATAATGGAATTTATGCAGAGTCCTGAAGAAAATCAACTCGAATGGCGTTTTTCCCTTATAAAAAAACTGCTGGATGGAAACATCCGAATGAACCTAAAAAAAGCAGTTGATATCGTGACGCCCGTCAATTGGCTGAACAAGGCATGAGCACCCGAGGTGCTTGCAATATATCCGAAGGAGATTATCATAGTGCAGGTACTCGCAGAACGTCACGCTTTTAGTGCATGAATAGCCTCGGAGAGGCGATATCATGCTTAACCCCTGGTGAAGCTGTGCGGAGCACAGCGGAACCTGGGGCGTCGTCACCCCCCACAAGACCGGAGCCCCGGAGGGGCGGCACTGTCATGGCGTCGATATGCGTCGCGGCAAATGAAGGCACTTGAGCCAACGCCTTTGATTTTCTTTTGATCCGCAATGTCGGCACCGGTTCATGTGTCGCCTTTCCAAGGCTTTGATTTCGGGGGGNNACCTGGGGTTACTTATGATGCCAGCTCTCCGAGCTTGCTTTAACGCATTGCGCTGCAAGCGCTTAACGATGCTTAACCCCTGGTTTCAACCTGGGGTGGGAAATCCACCCGAAATCAAAGCCTTGTAAAGGCACTACAATCATAAAGGCGTCAACTGTATTTTTTATGGCAATACCTGCAAGATTTGGCCGAACAGAAGAAAAATAAAGGAAAGCTCAATGGAACACGACATGCCGAATGTATCGAATGTGCAAGGTTTGCTAAAGACCCGGGAATTGGGTTGCACCATGGCTTTCGAAGCTTGCATCGATTCCACGAATCGCCTTGCCAAGGTTTTGGCGGCGGATGGCCGGCCTCATGGCACGACGATTGTCGCGGATTCCCAGACGGCGGGCCGCGGTCGCCTCGATCACCGATGGAGTTCTCCCGCAGGGAAAAACCTGTATGTTTCGATTTTGTTGAAGCCAAAGGCGTCCAGCGAGTCCTTTCCCCAGATTCCGTTGCTGTGCGCCTTGGCTCTGCGCAGGACGCTTGCCGAGCTTGCGCCGCAGATGCCAATGGGAATCAAGTGGCCGAACGATTTGCAGACTCGGGAAACTCGCAGGAAGCTTTCAGGAATCCTTTGCGAAGGTGTGTTTTTTAATCAAGGCGAGCATGGCGTAGTCGCTGGGATTGGGATCAATGTCAACGCGACAGAGTCTGATTTTCCGGTTGAACTCCGTACATATGCCACGTCGATGAAGATGGAAACCGGGACGGATTTTTCCCGCTCGTTGGTACTGGCTGAATTTCTTGGACATTTCGAGAAGGTACTTGACACGTGGGAGATGTCGAATCCACCGAGCTTGGAGCAGTTTTCCAGTGAATGGCGTGATGCCGACCTTCTGTATGGATGCCAGATTGCCATTGATCAGGATGGGCGTCAGCAGGAAGGTCGTGCCGTAGGGATTGACGCAAAGGGGCACCTCCTGCTGGAGGACGCATCAGGTTCGATCAGAATTATCCACGCAGGAGATGCCCATATCGTCAGGCGTTGATAGCCTGGCGAAAGCCGTCAGTTTTTCACGGCGATTTTGTATCCGCCCTTGGTTTCCATCGTAATCTTGCCGTCTTTTCTGGCGAAGGTCAACGAACCCTCGGCGAACGGGATGGTGATCGTGCAATCCAAGGCGCACTTTGATGGGGCGCATCGGATGGTCTTGGTGGCTTCATCGACGCCTTGGTATCCTGACAGGTATTCGACCAGGAGGTTGATGCAGAATGATGCGAACCCATGATCCAGGCTTCCTCCGATGGCATCGTGCTCCCAGAGCGTGCCTGTGGTTTTTGCCATCTTGTGGAAGTAGTCGATGCATTCGTTGCCCAATTGTTCCATCAGCCCGTTTTGCGCCAGCAGGATCAATCTGAGGTAGTTGCCGATGAATGCGTTTGACTTGTGGACATTGGGGTGCGTTGTCTGTGGATTTCTCGTTGGTCCGAACTGGGCCTGCATCGTCTTCCAGAGTTCAGGGTATGTCTCTGGCGTTGCCGTGTTGGTAAAGAAGGCGTAGTATTGGCATGTTTCGGTCGTATGCCCGGTCACTTCAAGCTTTCCGTCCTTCCGGAGCCGATTGTCCTCGAAGAAGGTTCCGTTGAAGCTTTGCCTGCGAATCTCTTCGCGGATCGCATTCGCCTTGTCCTGGAGGGACTGGTCGCCATAGAGCTTGCCGATGGATTCCAGAGCCAGGGCATAGAGCATGTTCGAGGGGTAGTTGACGCCTGTGACGAAGGAGCGGTCGTTGGCCTTGCTCCATTCCACGAAAATCCAACCGGGCAAATTCTCCAGCAAGCCATCGGAATTCTCAAGCTTTCGGAAGAATGCCAGGAGACCATCGACCTTTTCCCTGCTGATTTCGGCAAGCCTGCGGTCATTTGACCTGATGAAGTTCTGGTAAAGCTCGACCAGGTACCAGAGCGACCAGTTGGGGATGAATTCGCCGGCGAGGACGACTTCGGCCGGATAGCACATGGCAATCATGCCCTCAGGGAGATTTGGCAGTGTCTTGGGATGGCAGGCGTAATTTTCAAGGAAATTTGTTTCGACCTTGTTCAGTCCCGTCAGGAGTTTTTCCGTTTGTGCCGTGAAGGAGCTGTCGCAGAGCCACCCTGCTCTTTCTCGTGATGGGCAATCGGTGAGCACATCAACGGCGTTGTGCTTGAAGGTCCTGATTGCCGCCTTGGCGATATCCTCGAATCGTTTATCTTCGCAAGTCAAGCTGAATGCCACATCCGGGTTTTCGTATTTGACCAGGGAAAGCTTTTTGACTTTGAAGGCGCCTTTTCGAGCGATGACTTTGATGAACTTCGCCGTGTAGGGTTCGAAGGAAAGGTGGGCATGGGTTCCTTTTGCCAGGGTGTAATCGACGATGTTGGCGGTTGAGTTCCGCCAATAGGCGATATTGGCGGGTTCGCCGGGCTTTTTCTCGCCCCTGAGATCGACCTCGTCGAAAATAATATCCAGTACGCAATCGGTTTCCGCTTCCACTTCGAACTTGATGAATCCCGTGTATGCGTAATCGAGCACGTATGCGGCATATTGGCCTTCTGTCAGCCTTCCGTCCTTGAATTCCTCTTGTGGCTTGACTGCGTATGCGAACCTGGAGACCAAGTCGCTTGGATTTGCCTCAAGCTGATCCATCGGGAAGATTTTGAGGAAGTCGTTTGTCATTTGACGATCCCGGTACGGCTTGCGATTTTCGTCAAGAACAAAGGTGCCGAATTCGAAGGGCTTGGCCAGCACTTCCCCGTAGGTCGGATAGCCGACGTTTCGCGGTTGCAGGTTGACCTCGGGGCATCGTTCCCATGGGGATTCGGGGAAATCCAGGCTTTGGCAGAGTTCCTGGAAGTTCTTGTCCAGTCGGTAGATTTCTGAGAATGCCCTTTGGTAGCTGAATCTGATGACCTTTTGCAGTCGTGTCGGATTGATTCCCGCCTTGAAGTCCTGGTTTCGTCCTGTTGCCTTGAGGATCGTTCCGTTGGCGCTGATTTCGGCTTGGACAAAAGCAGGCGTTTCAAGGGAATAGAAGCTGCGGCAATTGTAGCCTGCGACCTCGAGCAACAGGGTATTGTCGCCGGCTTTCGAGGGCAAGGGAATGGTATCGACCCGATAGTAGCCGTGGGCGCCTCGGGCGGGACCGTGGGCGATGAATTGCCCGTTGAGGAAAACCCGGTAGAAGCTGTTGGCGGCTATCGTCAGCACGGCGTTTTCGCCTTTGAAACTGGTTCCAAACAGGCAAAGGCTATTGAGTTCGGTGCGCTTGCCGGAAACCCAAATCGGCTGGGCGACGGCGAAGTACGGCTGCTGTCGAGTTGAATCGTTCATGGTTTTTCCTTCTTTAGCGTAAACTATTGACGAAATCATCATGGTTGCTACGGCGATGATTCCCAGGTTCCGGGCTAGGCTTTTTGCTGTATTCATGGGTAAATCAGTCCACTGTGATTTCATAGAGCATTTGTGCGCCGTCGGTTCCCTTCACATCGAGATTGATTTCCAATCCGTCTTTTGACGCCTTTGCAGGGATTGTATTCAAGCGCTTCCCTGAGAGGTCGATCGCATAGACGGTCGCCTTTTGCGGATCGTCGAGCTTGATGGTGACTACAGCTCTTCCGTATCGTACCAGATGCGGTGCCCCGCCCCAGCGGAGGATCGTTTTCCTTGCCTTTTCGGCAAATTTATCCCCTGTGTTCCTGAGGTCCGTCAGGTGTGTGACGAGGAGTCGCTTCGAGGATGGAATCGGTTGGTCTGTCAGCGACGACACCCAGACTGTGGCTTCCGTGTCGAGCATCGTGACTGTAACGGCGTCTGTCTTGACCGTTTGGTCCTTGGGCGCGTACGCCCCTGCTGTTTTCGGCGTGTTGAGGATCATGATGTCATCATTTGCCTTGATCGTGAATCGTCCATCTGCCGACTGGACGATTTCGTTTTCGACGGTTGTCTGGTTGTCCTGATCGATCCAGTTGTTTTTCTTCATGAAGTCCAAAAGGAATGGGAGTTGGTCAGCGGACATTGTCTTGTCATCGTATGGGATGGCGTTTTTGGCCTTAGGCGCATCGTATCCCAGCGGAATTGAAAGGTCGGCGGGAACCTTGGAATCGCTCTTTCCATGATAGATTCCGACTTTTGCGAGGAGCGAGCACTTTTGCCAACCTGGGACGGCGCTGGGATTGGGTTCGTTTCGTTTGTCCTCCAGTTGGTTTTCGGGGATTGAGACTGCGATGGAATGCTTGGCCTCAGGCAGGTCGCCCCTGAGATAGAGGCAGATGACGGCGCGTTCGGCGGCTTGGTTTAGGGGATCGCCAACCAGGTCGAAGTAGGTTGCTGCCCTATGCGAGAACATCTGGGAGCCGTGCGAATAGGCGAAACGCCACATGCCGTTCCAGTTCTGGATTGCCGCCAGGCATCCCGTCAGGATTCCGCCGACGCTGCGGTAGCGCCCGGGACCGGAATAGTTGAATTCGGTGACTGTGAAGGGCTTGTCCAGATAGCGGCTGAAGGACAGCGAGTTGCCGCCTGGCAATCCGCGCTTGACCACGGATTCGTTGGAGCATCTCGATGGCAACGACCAGGGGTTCTTGATGAAGGAGGGGTGGTCGACGTAGAAGTGGTTGTCCAGGTATTCGTGGTCGGCTCGTGCCTTCATCGACCAGGCTCGAATTCCACCGCAATTCAGGTTCGTGATCAGCGCCTTGCACTTGAGTTCGTCCTTCAGGAATGCGTTCATTTCGCGGAACATCGCGCTTTCCAGGTCATAGTAGAATTTCGTAAGGTCCCTGCTCCATTCCGGCCCTGGCTTCTCCGGGAACTTGTCCAGGATTTCCGGGAGATCGGGTGTGTCCCAGGCATTGTTTCGTTCTTCCGTTGATTTGTATTGCGTCTTGAGCCATGCGTTGAGCTTGTCGAAGTACGCCTTTCTGAATCTTGGATCCTCGTTGTAGGCTGGATTGCCGAACACGTCAATCGTACCTTCGTTGATCAAGGAGATCAAGTTTAGCGACGGATCTTCGGCGTAGGTCAATCCCGTATGCGGGTTGCGGTGCGTCATGAAGTTCCTGGCGAATTTCTTCCAGTTTTCCATCGCTGAAGGGAGCAGCATGCACAGCCTCTTGAAGTTTTGCCCTTTAATTTTTTCTTTGGGGTCGGGCTGGTCAGGCCAGATTTCCGTGGCATAGACGTCTCTTGAGACATAGAGGTCAGTCGTTGCGTAGAGCCCGCGTTTTTTCATTGCGTTGAACATCGCATCAAACATCACCATCTTTTCGGGATTGAGCTGGGTCGAGTCCCCGATTTTGTTCGTGATGCAAATATTCCGTTCATAGTGGTGGTATCTGACCGCGTTGTATCCGAGCCTTGCGAGTCTTTCGGCGAGGATTTCAGATTGTTCGGGAGTGATGTTATGGGCGCTGAAGCAGAAGTTGACCCCGTAGAATCGTTGGGAAACGCCCGGCATGCCCTCGAATTCGAAATTTTGCCCGACGGCCTTGGTCCAGCCGAATTTCCCTGCCGGCGCGTGGATTTTAACCACGTCCGTGAAGTCCAGTGCCGAACCCGGCTGGATTTCCAGGAGCGATTTCAGCGGAATCCATTCGTCGCCAGCCGTGATGAAGATGGGCTTTTCACGATCGAAGACGATGTTTTGCGGGAATGTGATGGTGAAGCTGACCTCGTATGGGACACCGCCTTCCCAAGATTCAGGGGTTTCGCTGTTGGCGCCGATTCTCAAGCCGATCGAATCGCCCCATTGCCGGCTGTCCTGCCAGAGCACAGGAAGCTTTTTCGGGAAATCAATGGTGATCCTGCCGGCTTGCGAATCAACAGCGAACTGGTTGGTCGGTCCGGCGAACACATGGATTTTTTCCTGCAGGACTTCAGGGGTGACAGCAACCTGCTTGCCATCGGAATAAATCGGTCTTCCCGCGACTTGGGCAGATGGGAAAGACAGCGAGGCGTGGATCGAGTGGGCCTTCATGTCCTGCAACGGGGTGAAGACATAGTTCAGCGTCAATGCGTTGGAGCCAACCAACTTGTAGCTCATGTGCATCTTGACGCGATGCTCATCATCATTTCGACCGCCGATGGCTTCGATTGGTTCGTCGCCGGTGTAATCCTTGAAGTCGCCTGCGTAGCCCCGGGACGCCCACCCAGGCAGGAAGTACGAAGGGGTGACCGTTGCAACTTTTGCGCCGTCAAGATGGATTGCTAAAGAGCCTGAATAGTCAAGGGCAACATTGAAGTCTGCGAATGCGGAGACGCATAGCGATGCCAGCAATAGAAAAGTCAGATTGTGTTTTTTCATTGTTCTTTCCCTTTGTTGAGTTGATATTTATGAAGAATCTATTGGAAATCCAGGATGGCGCATTCCGCCCTGAGGTATTGGAGCCCCGGACCGTCAGGGGTTGTTTGCCTCAGCATCTTGACATGCACCTGGTCGTTCTTCTCAAGTTTAATCGGCTTGAATTCGAACCATGGTTCATCGGTTTCTTCTGGTGTTTGAGTCAGGTCGATGATTGCAGACTGTACGATTTCATCATTGACGCTGAGTGTTGCCAACGCGTTTTTAGTGCTTTCGTGATGTGTGACGAGGAAGATTTTCGGGATTGCGACACCTGATTTGGTCGCTTTCATCTTCCATGTGATCGAAGCATTTTCGTCGCTTGAGTACAGCGCGTGATTTCTGTATCCCCAGAGGCTTGAGCCGAGCCATTTTCCTTCCAGCGCGACATTGTCGTCCTGGTAGTTCCAGTCGTACTCGAAAGGATCGAGTGGCTTTTTCCTGTTGAATTCCTCGGTTCCTTGATTGCATGCGAAGGAGACGTCGTCGATGTGGACGAAGCTGTCTTGGCCGATTGCCCTGATGCCGCACCGTGCGAATCCATGTTCAATGTTGATGTCGTCAATGGTGAACAATGTGAAATCGTCCGTCTTTGGGATATCTAGGATTTTATCGTTCGCATAGAGTTGCGTTTTAACGTTTTCAGGGTTGCGTATGTACGCCTGTAGTTTATAGGTGCCATTTGGGATATAGCGCAGCGCCTGTTCTGCGGCGGTATCGTATTTTCCGTCCATTCCGAGTCTTAGGGCACCTGTTCCGGTTCTCAGGATTTTATCGTCCACATTGACGGCTTCCTGTTGTTTTGGCTCGAGCCATGAGACTGGGTGGTCGAGTCTGGTATTGAACTCCGGGTCGTAGGTTTTCCTGTTGTTGTCGTCAAAGGACGGATTGACGATCAGGTTTTCGCCTTTTAGCTTAATGGTATAGAATCTGAAGTAGTCCCATCTTGATTCCCCGGGAAGCTTGGCCGGATCGGGGATTCCCGCCGGCTTGTATCCAGCTAGTGCCGTAAGGAAGACATGGGTTCGGCCAGTCATCGCAGGATTCTTGTATTCGGCGATCTTCGTTCCGTTCAAGTACCAGATTAAACGGTCGGGCAAATACTCGCATCCGGCGACGAAATAATCCTGATGAGCCTGGACTAGCGTCCTGTAGAGAGGAATCCTGGTTTTGGGATCGACGACGAAGGTTTTTCGCGGGACGAAGTGCTTTCCCAGCCAATAGTGGAAGTTTGGCGGGAGGGAATGAGGGGCGTTTGAGTCGCACTCGAAGATGTCGATTTCAAATGAACTGCCGATGACGGGCCTGGTAATTCCGTCGCCACCAAGTCCTGTTGTCCAAAAGGATGAATGAAGGCCTCCGGTTCCTCCGAAGAGCTTGGCTCTTGTCTCGTAGTATCCGTAGCCGAAGGCGACATTGGTGATGGCTCCCCCACCCTTGAGTTTTCCGTTTTCGCTGGAGTATGTGATGACGAGGTCCCCGTCCTTCAGGGTGACGGCGTCATCGGCATTGGTACCTCCTTTCCAGTTGCCTCGGTAATGCCAATGCTCCAAATCCAAGGTCGTGCCCGAGAACTCGTCCGCAAATGCCAATTCGTACTCGGGACGCGGTGGCTCCGCAATCAGCAAGGATGCTGAAAGGAAAACAGCAAGGAGAAATGGACTTTGTAAGTTCATAATACTAGCTCAATGATGACGATAATGATATGATGGCGACAACGATCAGGCAACCGAAAGTGAAGCCGTCGCCTGAATCGCTGGCCGCTTGCCGTGGCGGCGGAAACACATGTCCGCAGTTCATGCAGACGTTCTCGGGCTTGTTGCCTCCTAAAAAGCCTGCAAGCAAGCCATAGGCGCCAAATAAAAAACCTCCGACAATTCCCTGGGTCGCATCGTATTTAGGAGTCGCAGAAATACTTGTTGACCGCACCGTGGGCAACGTACGGGGTCGTCGCTCACTTGGCTTTCTCCGTCTTCCCATACGCATCGGCCACCTTCAGGATTGCCCGAATCGTGTCGTCGGCATCGCTTTCGATCCAGGATTCGTTGATGCCGATATTGAAACCGGTCAATGCCGCCTGGATGGCGTTATCGACCTTGAATACGGGGTTTCTGTCTCCCTTGTAGTCCGAGCATTGCCATGGGAAGCCTGATTTTCCGAAGACTTTCTGTTCCTTGAACCAAGGCTGTTCACAGGGAATATGGCGATATTCCGGGTTCAAGGGGATTCCTTCCATGGACAAGGCACGGCAGAATTCCTGTTTGGTTACGGAGCATTTCTCCAGGTCCATGGTCATTCTCAGGAACCAATAGGAGGATTGCGTATCTGGAACTTGCTTGCTTACCCTGATCAGGGGATGGTCCGCCAAGGCTTTGCGGATCCGTTCGCCGACGGCTCGACGTCGCTGGACGATCCCCTGCAACTTGTCCAGCTGGACTATGCCGATGGTTGCGGACAAGTCGTTCAAGTTGCAGTTTAGCGCCGCCCTTACGTTTCCTGCGGCGCCCACCAAGCCGAAAGGCTTGCCCCTGTCGGCGGCTCGTCGCCCTTCGAAATGGAGCTTTTCATCCTTTGTGAAGACGATGCCGCCCTGCCCTCCAGTGCAATGGTGCTTTCCAAACATCGTTGAAAAGGCGGCGATATGTCCGATTGTTCCGCATTTTCGTCCTTTGTAGAGGCTTCCGTGGGCTTGTGCGCAATCTTCGACCACATAGAGGTTGTGTTGTTTTGCCAGTTCCATGATCGGATCCATGTCAACAGGTTCGCCGGCGATGTGCGCCACCAGGATTGCGCGGGTGCGTTCGTTGATCAATGGGGCAATCTGCTCGGCTGATGTGTTGTAGGAACCCGGCGCGGCGTCGGCGACGACCGGGACGCATCCTATATAGACGACGGGCATGACGCCGCCTGGATCGGTGATCGGGGGTACGATCACTTCGCTGAAGGGCTCCAAATCAAGGGCGGCGAGTGAAACGAATACAGCGTTGGTGCCGGAATTGACTCCGTCAGCAAAGCCGCCGCCAAGATACTCCGCGAACTTCCGTTCGTATTCCTGCTCGGGAGGTCCGTTGTATCCAAAGGCATTCCCCGAATTCAAGGCGGCGTCAAACAAGGCCATGACCGCCGACTTCTCCGCTTCGTCCAACATGAACCTGGCGGGGAATGGACGTTCACGCACGGGTTTCCCACCATTGATCGCCAAACTTTCCTTGCTCACAGTAGCCTCCTTATTGAATTAAACGCCCTTGGAGATATTCCTTGGCCTTGTCTTCAGGTCCCATGGTCCGCCTGCCGAGCACGACGTTCTGGAGGAAACCCTGTCCTCCC
Source organism: Lentisphaeria bacterium UBA1407 (assembly GCA_002305655.1). GTDB lineage: Bacteria > Verrucomicrobiota > Lentisphaeria > Oligosphaerales > Oligosphaeraceae > UBA1407. The sequence goes on from DBPZ01000089.1 coordinate 17,675, forward strand.
GGCTCCGCCAGGATCAGCGACCTGACAACGGTAACTTCACCGCTAAATCCCGCACGGAAATCAGTGAAGATCGAATTGAACTTCCCATCGCATTTGATTGCGGTTTGGAAGGGGACTTTGCCAGAATACCAGTAGCAGAAGCAGTTATTGAAGATGCTGACGATTTCCGGCTTCAGCTTGAAACCAACTGAAAATTGGTCGCTGTAGCAGAAGCTGTACCAGTTGCTTCCGCATAGGTCAACGAACCCGCAGCTGGTTTCGTAGTTGTTTTGCGAATTGAAGATATAGAGCGGATGCAGGTTGCGGAGGCTGTTGCCGCCGGATTTCACAAGGATTCCAATGTTGACTGAGGCGATTCTCATGTTCGTGAGCGTATTGTCGTAGCCGTCCAGGAGCACTCCGATTGAATCGGCTTTGTTGTTGCCGACGATGTTGACGTCACGTACGTCCGAATCCGAGGAGCCGCTGTTGGCGCCGCGCTTGATGTGGATGCCGACCTGGACATGCTTGATCGACACGTTGCGGATGAACGTCTCGCGACCGCCGTCAATGGAAATCCCCTTTGCCTTGCCGCTGCCGTCGATGATGCCGCCTTCAAGCCCATAGACGCTGCCGATGGTATTGATGTCGTTGGCGGGATGCGAGGCTCCTAGCCTGACGAGCGCTTCGTCGCCGGTCCAGTCGTCGCTCGCCTTGATTACGGCGTAGTTGTCGAGCACCAGAGAGACGCTTCTCTTCGGCGAAGCCGGGGTGAGGATCGGCTTTTTGAGTAGGTATGTCCCGTCCGGGAAGTAGATAGTCCTGTTCGGATTGTCGTCGATGAGCTTTTGTATGGCGTCGCTTGCGTCCGTGATTCCATCAGCAGGTACGAAATCCGTTGCGACGATTTGGTTTCTGTGTCCGACCATTTTTGTTTTCTCCGTTTTGTTCTGCGCATACGCCAGGCTTGCTGTCAACAAGATGGAGGCCGCAAGAAACGAGGTGTAGATTTTCGCAGTGTTTTTTTGCATTTTTTTAGTCCTTATCCCATGGATATACGATGTTGACTTTCTCCCCGCCTTTCATCGCTGATTCTCGTGCGAAGAGCCCGGGAAGCGTCATTGCGATTCCCGCTTTCAGGTCGATAGGCGCTTTTTTGTCACCCTTCTTGAGTGCATTGACGAACAGATACCAGAGATAGGCATCCGAGCCGCCATGCCCGAAGGTATATTTTGGATTGTTCCTGATATCGCTGTCAAAATCCCCTGGTGCGAAGCCGATTGAGATTGGCGTCAGTGTCTTCATTTCGGGGATTTTTGTTGAGCTGAACCATGTTTTGGCTGGTTCTGCTCCTCTTGAGGAAAGGTGTTCGAAGTACCCTTCCGTCCCGTGGATTCTGTAGGAGTGATGACCTGTCGTGCAATTGTTGATGAAGCTTGCGATTTGCTTGATCATGACGCCCGAATCGGTCTGGTAGATTGCGACGTTCAGGTCGTTGGCGTGCGGAATGTCGGTAACATGGCTTCCCGTGGAGATGCAGGTCACGGTCCTGAGTTCTTCGTCAATGATTCTGAGCAGTGGTCCCAGCGAATGCGTGCAATAAGTGATCGGGTACTTGTGGACATTGGGTCCTGGCTTTCTCCAAGGTGTCAATTCCCACAGGTACCTGCAGTCGTGGATGTATTCCGCTTCCATGTAATAGGGTTTTCCGATAAGCCCCTTGTCGCAGATGTTCTTGAGCGCCATCGTGAATCCCCAGCCGCAAGTGGTCGCGCCGGTCATCAGCAACGCCTTTGAGCGAGCCTGGACGTCCCAAAGCATCTGCGCTTCCTCAGCGGATGCCACCGACGGGATGTCCGAGAACACATGGATGCCGCGCTCAAGCGCCTTTGCGCAGAATTCCGCATGGCATGTGGCGGGTGTTTCCACCATGACGATATCCAGGTTCGCCTGGTCGAGCATGGTATCGTAATCCTCGTAGAATGTTGCGTCCGCGTAGGTTTTCGCCAATTCGTCATAGAGGTCGCGTCGCAAATCGCACGCCGCAACGCCGATCAAGTCGTCGCTCAGATTCTTCGAGATCGAGGAGAACATCGATCGTCCCCTGCCCCCCAGTCCGACCACACCCAGGCGATATTTTGGCATATCTTGCAAACTCCATATTGCTATTTCAACTCAAAATACTTTGAAAACCCAATCTTGTGAATATATTGGAGGAATCATTATGTTTCAAGTGCCTGTGAAATCGGTTTTGTTTTTATATATAGTTCATCCTATTCAACCCTGGAGAAGAGTATGATGCCGTTGTTTGAAATGGGCCAGTGGCTGTGCAAGGCCGATTTGGGAATCGCTGAACTCGCGAAAATGCTCTCGCCAGTATTCATCTATGCGGGAACAGCTTTCTCGCCTGCAACCTGGCAGGCGACGACGACGCTGGTGGATAAATCCCCTGCGAAAACTGAATACCTTCTGACCTATACCTCGCCCGACCAAAAGCTGAAGCTTGAGATGACGACACGGATCTACCCGGAGTACCCTGTCGTCGAAATCAGGCCGGTACTTGTCGCAGCCGGCAATGAAAACACGGGGATGATTGACGATTTCCTGTCCTTCGAAATCACCTCCAAGCTGGAAACCAACGCGATCCGAATCAGGCGAGTCACCGGAGCCAAGACCGTCATGACCGACTTTACCAGACAGGACGCGATCCTCCAGCGCAGGCACGAATGCGACTATGCCAAAATGACAACCGACGAAGGCGCCTCCTCAGCAACTTGGCTTCCCTATTTCGGGGTTGATTTTGATCCGCTCAACGGACTTGAAGTCGCCATTGGATGGACAGGCGCCTGGAAGGCGAACTTCCAGTATCTGGGCAATGAGTTCAAGGTCACTTCCGGTCTCGAGCGAACCCATTTCGTCATGCGTCCCGGCGAGCGTTTCGTCATGCCCTCGACTGTCGTTTACTTGCGTCAGAACAAGAGCCGTCGCCAGGGCGCTGTTGATTTCCATCGCTTCATCGTGAACCACAAGTCTCCACGCGACAGCAAGGGGAACCTGTTCAAGTCAAGGCTTCCGATTACCGCCAGCGGAGGCAACAAGACAGACGAAAACATGCTCAAGATCATCAACTTCGCCAAAGCCCATCCGGAAATGCCCTTCGATACCTTCTGGGTTGACGCAGCCTGGTACGGTCCCCATCGGGAGACCCAGCAACCGCCAAACTGCGGACCGGATTGGTACATCCACGTCGGCGACTGGAAGGTCAATACCTGGGCGCATCCGGATGGAAACCTGAGAAAAGTATCCGATGCCGCAAACGCCGCAGGACTCAAGTTCCTGCTCTGGTTCGAATCCGAACGAGCCACCGCCACAACGCCGGTCTTCAAGGAGCACCCGGAGTGGTTCCATAACAGGAAAAACAATCCCGACCCAAACCAAAACCTTCTCGACCTGGGAAACAAAGACGCCTGGCACTGGATCGTCGAAACCGTCTCCAACCATATCAAGGAAAGCAATATCGGCATCTATCGTCAAGACTTCAACATGACATGGGTAACCAAGAGAATCTGGGAGGAAAATGACGAGCCCGACAGATTGGGCGTCATGGAAATCAAGCACATTAATGGATTGTACGAGTTCTGGGATGAACTGAGAAGGCGCTTCCCGGACATGCTTCTGGAAAACTGCGCCTCAGGCGGAAGGCGAATGGATATCGAGATGATGTCAAGAAGCCACAGCTATTGCAGGGATGACGCGCACATGTCGCCGCACCCCGAGGAGCTTTGCCAGAATATCACCCTCAATTCAACCCAGTACATCCCATTCACCGGTGGCGAAACCTTCGCCATCAGCATGCTGGACGACTATGGTTTCCTTAGCTGCATGGCAGCGACAACCGTCGTAACACCAACCGATTGGGGACTGTTCTTCAGAAAGGAATTCTCACAGGAGGAAATTGCCTGGTTGACTCGAATGGTTAAGATCGCCGATCGCGTCAGACCCTATTTCCAAGGCGATTTCTACGCCTTGACCGAACCGTTGATGGATTCGTCCGACATCTGGTGCGCGTACCAGCTTGACCTGCCAAAGACAAACGAAGGTTTTTTCATCGCCTTCCGCCGTGCCGCTTGCCTGCGCCCGACCCTCGCCCTGGACCTCGGCAACATCAATCCGGACAAGATGTACCAGGTGGAAATCGTCGGCGGCGAAACCAAGAGGCTCTCCGGCAAGGAACTGGCAGCCTACGTCGTTACCCTGGACAAGCCACGCTCCTGGCAAATGGTGTTCTACAAGCCAGTGAATTAAGACAAAAGCCAAGTACGGGCACCCTGGGTTCTCGTACCTGAGAGCAACATTGCATTTTCGCGACTCGACCCAGCATAGTGCTACATTATTTTCTTGTTTTTGTGGCGAATAGACTTACATTATGAATGTTTGTGTCCGAGTGGCGGAATGGCAGACGCACTAGACTTAAAATCTGGCGAACATAGTTCGTACGGGTTCGAATCCCGTCTCGGATACCACCAACATGCACCATGGCTGACTTGACCTGCATGCGCTTGGAAATTGAAGTACATGCAGGTCGTTTTATTGTCGCCTGTTCACCTTGCTATTTCCAGGATTCTTGTTTCGCCTTGTTTCAGGCTGGATTTCCAGGTCGCTGTTTTCACAGAAGTTTTTCCGGTGACGATGTCCTTGATATCAACGGAATCTCCAGCATCGATTTCAAACGTTCCGTCCTTGGTGGCGACTACGACGAGATAGGGATCCTTGTGGTACAGGACGCACTCGTCCTTGGTCCAGACCTTCACTCCGACCTTTTGTGCCGCCAGGCGAATCAAGGCAGGTTGAAGCTGAGGGATTGCACAAAAGATCGAGTTGCCGCGGCATACGACAGCGGCGGCTCCATTTGACCAGCGGGCGAGGATTTCATCGTCGAGTGCATTGGCGACACCAAGCAACATACCTTTTCGCTCTTGGCCCTCCCAGGTTTCCGGCAAGCCCAACGAGATTCCAAGGGGTGTTGATGACACTTTATTCTCGATGTCCTCAGGCAGTTCCTTCAGGTCAAATCCAGTCAATTGCGACACATTTTTCACCTCTGGAGCCCGATCGGGGTACGCCAATCCCGGGGCATAGCACCATACGATGAATCGGCTGGCTTCCTGCAAGGCGCGGATTGCATCGCGTTGCTGGTCGTCAAGAACGAAGGCATTGGCCAAGACGATGACCTTGCTTTCGACCTTGCCAGACAAAACGTCTTCCAACAGGAATTGTCCGAACGCAGCTCCTGATCTGGCGCATTGCGCTCGCCCGTCGCTTACCAGCATTCTCGTAATCCAGTTTGCGTCCTTGCCGTACATGGCGGTACGTTCATCGACGACCAATGCGACATCTGGCTTGAAGGGGGTTGGGTTTGCCGTCCTATAGTCGTCAACGGGCTGGAAAAGCTTCATTTGTGTCCAGAGTTCAGGATCGTTGAACCATCCCGAGCCACCCAGGTCCATCCACCATGAAGCTTGGTTTCGGCAAGCCTGAGCACCGAGATTTCGCAACAGCATCTGCTGGGATTCCCAAAGATTCTTGGCTCGTTGCAGATGCCCTGGAAATGCTTCCGTGCTCAAGTGGGTCGAGGTATCGTCTTCGCAAAGCCAAAGCTTTCCGTGCATTGCGACGGATTCTGTCGAGGACATCGTCGGCGCGCTTCCCCCCAATTGTCGATCCTGGTATGAGATTGGGCTGCAAAGTATATCGATGTCAGGAGATTGCAGGATTTTACCCATTGCATAGTGTCCGCTTGCGCTCATGCGATTGAGCAATGAGAATTCATGTGCGTAGCCATAGAAGAAGACGCTAAGCTTTTTTCCATCGGTTGCATTTCTGACCGACTTGGCGACTCTGCACACGGCATTTGCCATTTCGTCCTGCAAAAACTGGTTATGGTCTATCAGTTGCATATGTGTTTCGGGACTGAGCAATCCTCCCTTGACCGGAGCATTTATTCGGATGTCTACAGGTGGGCATTCGGCGGTTGCCAAGGTTATCGTTGGATTTCTCCACGCTGCCTGGAGTGCTTGGTCTGTTTTATACTTGTTTGCGATCCACTTTTTAAAAGCATCTTGTTCGCACGTTGAGTATCCGTGGTAATCATCGTTCCATGTTCTGAGGTAGAACCACTCTCCCGTGTGTTGGTTAATGGGGTGATATCCAGCCATGTTGTCCGGCCATCTTGCTTCCATGTATCGAATTTGCCTTTCCAACTTTTGGCAGGCGGCCTCAAGCCATTTTCTGCTTGAGATCGAGCCATTGATTTCATTTTTCGCCTTGACCCAAGCCATGGTTTCGGTTGGGTTTTCCTTGAGCCACCAGTCTGGCGGTCCTACCCAAAGTCTGGGAATCACTTTCGCATTGGGATTCATGACTAGGATTTCATTCATGCGCGACTCCACGACATCGTAGTCGCTGTCCCGTTCTTCCGTTTTGTTCCAGACCAACGGGAAAGGAATAGTGATGAAATCGACTCCTACATCCTTGGCAAGTTTGATTTGCGAATGGAACACCGATCGGTCTGGATTGTTCATTGCCTCGAATCTCCCAGCGGCGGCAAACGGGTTGCCAGGGCGATAAAACATGGCAACGGAGTGGTTGTCCACGTCAGATTTGACTTTATATTTCAGCCTGTATTTTCGTCCCCGTACCATTTCCATGCGAGGATTAGTCGTGAAGATATGGAAATCGTGCCAGCTCCCCTTGAAATCCTTGAAGGTCAGCTTGAGGCAACCTCCCCCATTGAAACCAGCATGGTCATCGATGGCAAGTTCCACGTCTTTGCCCAGGCGGTCGGCAGGCCAATAGCTCCAATGCGCGCGGAAATCCCCCATTCCGCCGGAAAATCCATATTCGGGAAAGAGCTCCGCCCCCGACTCCAATTCGGTGACGCTCACATCGTCAAGCCAGATTGTGGCAGGCTTATGGTCAAACCTGAAATGCAAGGTGATTGGCTTGCAGTTTTCGAGTTGCGCCGTGAAGATCTCCTCGCATTGCATCCATTCCTTTCCGATAGCAACCCTGTATGCTCCAGGGGAATGGACGAAAAGCCAGCGCGAACGAACAGCTTGCCCATTGACGTGAATCTGGGGAACGCCTGCAGGGGACTTGACGCGAATCTCAGTCGCATGCGACAAGATTCCAAGCAACGGGATAGCACAAAGTAGGATTGTACGCATTTGATTCACCTAGTTTTTTGTGTTGAGTTCAGGAAACGATGTTATATGATAACGACTTCTTTTCACATTTCAATTCCAAAGCCTGATGTCGAATGCTGAATGCTGAATGACCCCGTCCGACCTGTCCGACCCGTCCGACCCGTCCGACCCGTCCGACCTGTCCCAGTCCCAGTCCGATTACCCCACCCCCGCTAGAAAAAGCATGTCACATGCCATTTGAGTACGAAACCGATGATTTTTAAACGGAAAATCTGACCTTCAATTCCACGAAATTTGATTGGTCAATCTTATGGATTATGGTTTAGTTAGCTAGACTCAAAGCAATCTTTATGAAGTCACGATTTTCGGAGGCAAGCAATGAGAAGCATCTTATCATTGATGATGGTATTTGGATTGGCGGCCCATGGCATTGACTTGTATGTGTCGCCTGCTGGCGACGACGGAAATGCAGGCACTAGGGAAAACCCCCTCAAAACGTTGGTTTGCGCCCGGGATTTGATTCGTCTGAGAAAACAGGATGAATCAGCACGGGTGATTCTTTTGAATGGCATCCATAAGTTGTCAGAGCCATTGGTGCTTGACGAACGTGACGGCGGAACCTCTACTGCGCCTGTTACCTATGAAGGGGAATCACTGGATGCAATCATCAGCGGCGGGGAATCCATCCCCGGCAATGCCTGGCAGCAAGGGGCAAACGGGGTGTGGGCCGCCAAGGTTGACTGGCCTAAAGGCAAGATTCCATTTGTTCAGCTTTGGGTTGACGGACGTCGCCTGACCAGGGCAAGAACTCCCAATGAGGGAAAGTACTTTTTCTATAGGTGTGCAGTTCCCAGGACACCGGAGCAAAAGAGATTCACCAAGTCCTTTGTCATCAGAAAACTAGACATGCCCGATTGGATGCTTGACCCTGGCGTCGCCTTCGTCGGCTACCCGCATTGGTCCAACAAGTATGCCTACATCGAATCCTATGATGCTGAAACAGGCGAAGTATCCTTTGTCGGCAACGACTTTGCGATGCATTGCGTTGAAAAGGATGGCCGCTACTACCTCGAGAACCACATCAAGGCTCTTGACGTTCCCGGAGAATGGTACTTTGACGAGGCAGCGTCGACATTGCATGTCATCCCCCAGGAAGGCGTTGATCTGCGCAAGAGCCAGGTGGTTTACCCCGTCGTTAGGCGAAATTTGATTGTGATCAATGGTTCTCACGAAACTGGCAAGTTGGTGAAGAACCTCCATTTCAAGAACCTGACGTTCATGCATACGGACGCCCACATCGAATCGTCCTACAAGCATAGCGTTCAAGGGGCGCACGTTCAACAAGGGGCATTGCTGGCGTACGGGCTTCATGACAGCTCGGTAAGGGATTGCGAATTTGTCCATCTTGGAGAGCACGGCATTTCGCTTTTGGAGGGATGCCAGCGGAACGTCATTCGCGACAACCATATCCACGACTTGGGCGGAGGCGGCGTCTACCTTTCCGTCGAGATTCCGAGGATCTGGAACGACTCCGTGGGGACGAACCACAACACGGTCGAAAACAACCTCTTGCACGACGGAGGTCACATCTATCGCCATGCCTGCGGAATCTTCCTCGGCGGGAGCGCATCATACAACACCCTGTCCCACAACGAGATATGCAATTTCAGCTGGGATGGTGTCCACCTAGGGTGGAGTTGGTCGGGAACCAACAAGACCCTGACACACCACAATACGGTCTCCTGGAACCATATCCACCATATCGGAAATGGAGTCCTTTCCGACTTGGCTGCAATCTACACCTTGGGACAGCAGCCGGGTACGGTCATCCAATACAACCACATCCACCACATCTCAAGAAACAATGGAGGCTATGGCGGATGGGGAATCTATCCCGATGCAGGCAGCTCGTACCTGACGATCGACTCCAATCTTGTGCATGATACGGAAGATGGAGGCCTTCACATGCATTGCTATAGCCAACCGCATGACGATGTGGTGACCAACAATATCTTCGCATACTCGGAAGCATACCAAATGATCAGGGGAAACCAACTCGATCCAAAGGAAGGCCTGCACGTCGAACTCGAAAGAAATATCATCTGCCACGAAAAAGGACGACTCTATGGAGGAAGCTGGACAAAGGATGGAAAATTTTCGACTGACCGCAATCTTCTCTGGGGACATGGAAAAGAATGCTCGTTCAACGGCAATAACCTGAAAATGTGGCGTGAGACCGGGCGAGACGTGAATTCAGTGGTAGCCGACCCGAAGTTTGTTGACGCAGACAACAGGGATTTTCACCTTCTTTCCGATTCCCCTGCATTGGCTCTTGGATTCAACCCATTTCCATACGAGCAGGCAGGCATCCAGGGGAATCCCAAGCTGCAAAAACTTGCCGCTATGATTGTTCCCCGTGAAAAGGAGTTGGTTGAACGACCAACCATCGGGGCTATTTCGGAGGATTTCGAGTCGCTCAAAGTCGGTCAGATACCCGAAATCGGGTCTGTTTACATCGAGCGTGAAGATGCTGGGATCGTTGTGAGTGACGAGCAGGCAGCCAGTGGCAAGAAGTCATTGAAGTTTATTGACAAGCCCGGCCAAAAACATGGCTACAATCCCCACTTTGCGTACTATGTCAATTGGGATTTGCTTGGCCGCAAGGTCATTGGCAAGTTCAAGGCCTATTTGACCGAGGGGACGATCCTTGAACATCAATGGCGAGACTGGACGCACTCTCCGTTCGTGCCAGGCCCTACCATTCTGATTGGAGGAGATGGAACGCTTGCCGTTGGGGGAACGGCATTGGCAAAAGTCCCCCACAACACTTGGTTCGAGATCCAGGTCGAATACGAAAAGTCAACCTGGTCTCTGCAAGTCATCGTGCCGGGCGAAGCCACGAAGCGCTTTGGGGAATTCAAGACGTCTGACGATTTCAAGCGATTGACATGGATCGGCTTTGTTTCCGCAGCTGCGGACAAGGACATCCATTTCTATCTTGATGACATTTCAATCAAGTGAGGAAAATGCCGCCTGGCAGTTTTTCAAACAAAAAAAAGAAGGACAAAATCTGAAGACCTTGTCCTTCTTTCTTAAATCTGGTGGGCGACACAGAACTCGAAT
>DBPZ01000089.1:28032-66516 GCA_002305655.1 Lentisphaeria bacterium UBA1407
TCTAACCAACTGAGCTAGTCGCCCTTATTTTGTGTGTTTACTTTACTTCGACTTCGTGAGTTGTCAAACAAAGCGAAGCGAAAAAATCAAGATTTCTTCTTGGCTTTGGATTTGGGTGGCAGTTTGCTTGTTTCGAGGTCTTCCATGTCAAGCGTTTGGAAGAAGATGTTCTGCATCATGTTGATCAAAGCAAGACGTGCTTCCAAGTTAAGCTGGACTTCAGCGAATTCGTCAAGGACAGCCTTCCAATATCCGTGGATGTCGCCAGCGGCGAGTTCTTCCAGCGAGCTTTTGGAGATTTTCTTGATCAAGGAAGCGTCCCCTGAAGAAAGACGGGTCCAGAATTCCTGGAGTGTCCCATCGATCGTCAAGGTTCTGTCTTCCTCGTAGTTCAGCTTTTTTATCAGGCTGTTGAGGTTTTTCCTCAGCGTAGGATTCGCCTTCATTGCGGATCCGACTTTTGGCCAATCGATGCGTGACAGGAGCAAATCCGCCGCATTTTGGGACTCGCTGAGTTTCTTTTCCATTTCTTTCCGCTCTTCGATCACCTGGTCGCGCTGCTTCTCGGCGGCTTGTGCGTTTTCCTCCAGTTGACGGTTTGCGAACCTCTGCTCCTCGTAGCGCGTCTGCCAGCTTTGGAGTTCCTTGGTGATGCGATCCAAATCGCCTTGGATACGAGCCTTTGCGCGACTCGCCTCTTCCCGGAGCTGGGTTTCGAAATCCTGCTGCTTTTCGTTCGCCTGCAAGGCCTGCTGGATTGAGCGACGGCTCTCGGCCTGGGCACTTTCAAGGCGGCGCTGCAACAATTCGCCGTCCTGGCGCAATTGGCGATTCTGCTTCTTCAGTTCCTGCAACTCAGCAGCGTCTTCCGTCTGCTTGCCGCGCAAACGAACCGCTTCGGCGGACAATTGCTCGTTCTTGCGGTTCAATTCCTCGACCTTGCCTTCCAATTCCTTCAGTTTCTCAACCAATTCGGCGCTGCCCGCTTGATTGTCCAGAATCTTCCCGGCTTGTTCATGGGTGAACTTCAATGGGCTGAAGCAAAGCAAGATCCGCCAAAGATCCAAATCCTCGATCTTGAAGAAGGCGTCCATCTTTTCGTCCGGAAGCACGTATTCATCTTCGCCAAGTCCCTTTTCCTCACGATAGGACTTGTACTCGTCAGAATGGAAGAAGTCTTCCAAGTTGTCATGCAATTCAGCGTGGACAGGGTACCAAGCCGCGAAGACACCGTTGCATACGGCCTCCGAGAATTGAGACTTCTCGGCTTCGCGATTGATGATTTTCTCGAATCGGTCGCGCTTGTTGGGATCCAAGCGATATCCACCGATAGTACACATCTTCTGCAAGTTGGCGTTCGCATTGATGTACGCCAACAAGACGGACCAAGGCAAGTCCCTGACCATCTGGGAGTACACTTCAGACAAATTCACGCCCTGGATTTTTTCATTGTTTCCCAGCATCCAGGAGAGTCTCCTTTTCCTTTTCCATCATTTGTTCTACGCTAACGACAAACGACGCACACATTTGGCGACGCAACGAATACTCAAGCTTCGGCAAGGTCATCTCAAGGGTCAATGCCAGATCCGCCTCGTCATTCTCCAAGGCCTCGGCTAGACACGTGCGACACAAGACTACAGCCTCGCGCCAACGATCCTCCTGGCACAACAAGGCAATGCGACTCATCGTGTCGTCACTCTCAATTTGGTGGTCAACCTGTTGCTGTGTCTGCTGCTGCTCACGGGAAGCCTGGCGAGCAAGCTTGCGCTTCTGCTTCCTGTCAACGACAATGTCGTCGTCATAATCTTCGAAATCTGATTGCTTCTTGCCCATCAAATCACTCACTCGCCTTGATCGCCGTGCCCTTTACGAGCTTAATCCCCCAATATCAACCATCGACTCGCAACTTGCAAGCAAAAAAAAATCCATCCCCAGCTTAACAGATGGAATTACAACTTGTTTCCACAGTTCGTCTTCAGGTCTTGAGTCAAAATTGGAGGCGCGAACCGGATTCGAACCGGTGAATAAAGGTTTTGCAGACCTTTGCCTTACCACTTGGCCATCGCGCCTTGATTAAATTTGTTCAATTAATCTACACCCCTTTCGGATAATTGCCAATCAAATAAATGTGTTTTTTGGAATTTTTCTTGAAAAAATCTCAAAAGCTGGTCGGTTGCGTAAAAAGCCAGCCAGCCAGCCAACAGGTCTGCGACGCAGTTGGCTGGCTGGGAGGGATTATAGGTTTAGGTTATGGCTTAGCCCGCCTGCACCTGGATCTTGCGTGGTGCGAGTTCCTTGAGTTTCGGCAAGTTCAGCCTGAGGATTCCGTCCTTCATCGTTGCGGTGATGGCAGCCGCATCGATGGTATTTCCCAGGGTGAATTGCCGTTCATATGACTTGTTCATGTAGAATTCGGCCTTGGCGAGCTTGCAGTCGCACTGCTCTCTTGCCTCGGTGTTGCCTCGAATGGTCAGGGTATTTCCCTGAAGGTCGATGTCAACCCCCTTTTCGCCGACTCCCGGCATTTCCGCCACCAAGTAGACGTTGGATTCCGTTTCCATGATGTCAACCCTTGGGGTGACTTGCGTGATATCTTTTCCTTGTACTTGCTTTTGTTCTGTCATGATCGTATCTCCTGCTTGTTTTGTGTCTTGCTTTTATTCTCCAACCACTGAGATTTTCTTTGGCATGATTTCCTTCGACTTGGGAAGGACAACCTTCAGGATGCCGTTTCGATACTTTGCCTCCACGGCGTCGGCATCGACCTTGAATGGCAGGCTGAAGCTTCTTGCGAATGTCCCTTCTCCTCGTTCCTGCCTCAAGAACGTGGCGCCTTCGGGCAGGGGATCCGCTTCGCGTGTTCCGCGAACCGTCAGGGTATCCTGCTTGGCGGTCACCTCGAGCTTGTCGGCGGGTATTCCCGGGACCTCGAACTCGAACTCAATCCTGTCATCGCCGGTCCAGACGTTCGCAGGCGGGAAATCCCCTCGGCGGTAGTTCAGTCCAGACAGAAACTCGTTGATTCCATTTTCAATACCGAACAGATCTCTCCACGGATCAAATAGCGCTGTTCCACTTGCTTTCCACATTGTCATACCTCCTTAGTTAATGAATGTGAATGATTGTTTCTTCGGTTGACGCAACCGATTCTATAATTGAATTACAATTGATATACAAGCAAATAGCGTGCCAATTTGTTTTGAGGGAGTTTGTACCGATGTTGATGAAGTTGGCTGTGACAAATCGTCCCAACTTTGGGCAATTTGTCCCAGTTTGCTGGATCAAATGCATTTGTTTTGTCGCGTGGAGGGGATACAGTACCTGATTCCGAAAACATCATGTCCACACAACAGGTTACAGGTCCAATGGCAGTCAATCTCAACCATCTTGAAGGCAGGAAGTTTTGCGTGGTATTCGTCAAGGTTCTCGATCCGACGGCAAACAAGGTACAGCTCCAGTGCCTTCGCGGGCGGGCTTCCGTTGACAGGGGGAAGGTATCGGTCATCGACAAGAACGGCGCCACCTTTACCATACCTAGTATTTCAGTTGCCAACATCCTGCCTTCCGACGGGACGAAACTTCTTCAGGACGCCGAGTATTTCGTCCTCATCAAGGTGGACGAGAACATCGAATTGTTCAACCGGAATCAGGATCCCTACCTTTAATTGACCTATGGAACCCTCTGCTTTTGAGCAACTCAACCCCAACCATGCGATCCTTTGGCTGGAAGAGGCATTGCAGATCCCCCTGGAGACCTTCGCCAGACCCTGCAACAGCCATATCAACAGGGTTTATGAAATGACGACTCGGGACGGGATTCAGTTCTTCGCCAAGTTCTATCGTCCCGGACGCTGGTCGATTGAGGCAATCAGGGAAGAGCATGAGTTCTTGCTGGATTGCGACGAGTCCGGGCTTCCCGTCTCGGTGCCGGCCGCCTTCGATTCTGGCGATACGATTTCGGTCAATGACGGGATTCCCTTCGCGGCTTTTCCGAAGATTTCCGGGCGACCGCTGGATCCATCGGGTCTTGGCCATTGGCGAAAACTCGGTTCGCTGCTGGCTCGGGTACATAATGCCGGCGAACTGCAAAAAGCGCCCAGTCGAGGCACGCTGCTGCCAAATCTGCAAACGCGAAAAGACCTCGACTATATCGCCCAATTCGCGCAAATCCCAAAAGGCAAGGAAGCCGAATTCCTGAACCTGGCCGAACAAGCGCTGAAAATGTGCGAAAAGGCTTTCGAGTGCAACCCGAAAATCCAGAGGATCCATGGGGACTGCCACAGGCAAAACATCATTGTCGATGAAGACGGGACAATCTCATTGATCGACTTCGACGACATGCTCAACGGACCGCCCGTCCAGGACCTGTGGATGCTGCTGCCGGACAAGCCGGAAAACTGCAGGAACCTTATCGGGGATTTCATTGACGGATACACGGATTACAGGTCTTTCAGCCAGCATGAACTCAATCTCATCGAGCCGCTCAGGGTCATGAGAATGCTCTACTTCATCGCCTGGTGCGCAAGGCAAAAAAGCGATTTCTGCTTCAGGACCAAGTTCCCGGAATGGGATGCCGAGGAGTACTGGGTCGAGCAAATCGAGGCATTCAGGCTTCAATTGGAACGCCTGAATGACCCGATTCGTTTCTAGAAAGCGCCAAAATCAAACTTTCGCAATGAGTTCGATGGCAGTATCGACAAAGGTCTTGCCAACGTATTTTCCAGCCGTTTCCGACGATGGCGACGTTTCGTAACCGCCGCGTTCGTAGTGCTCGGGATATCCCACGTATCCGACTGCGCCTTGGGCAAGCGCCACCGGAACGGTCACAGCATACTTGGATCGCTTCTTGATGTCCTGGCCGATTTCCGTGAAAGGCTCTGCCGGGATGGAGACAAAGCACGCTTGCTGGCCCAGCCTGATGGCAAGCATCCGGAGCAATCTCTTGGGCCGTGGCGGCCTGTCGTGGCAATCGATCAGCCTTTTTGCGAAGTACTTGAGTACGAATGGATGCTTGCGGGCGATGTCTTCGCTGGTGAAATCCCGTCCGTCTTCCATTTCCTCGTCCTTGTACTTTTCATAGACCTTGAGCGCCTCCGTGTATTGATCGTCGTCGACCTCGTAGTAGGGGACTTCCACGATGGTATTGGCAACGGCAATGTCAGCCACCTCAAGGGGCAGGAGCTGGTAGAGGGCGGCATTGATCACGGCGGCATAACCCTTGCCGATCCGGCAGGCTTCGGCGTACGAGGTCTGGTCGGCGCCAGTCGCCACGTTGAAGTGATTGATGTTGCCTTGCGGTCCGACGAGCGTGACGACCGGGATGTCATACCCGATTTCAGCTTGGATGGCGCGTTCCATGCGTCCTGGCCAATCGGCCGACACGATGTTGCCTCCAATCGTATCGGTGTGGTTGACGATGTTCGCCATCAGCAGGGCGAGTCGTCCCGCCTGGCGCACGGCGAAGAGCTGGATGTCGTAGTCCACATTGCCTTCGGGACGGTCGATTTCAGGATTGAGTTTTCCCGGATTGGTGAGAACGATACCTGATTTCATCCAGTATCGACGATTGAAGGCAAGTGTTGTGCACTGTGTTTTTGCATGCAGGAGTTCTGCTGGAGCCATGCAGTCGACTGCACGTTTGAGAGCGTTGACGGTTTTGGCAACTAGTTCGTCCACGTACTTTGCGCAACGCGAATCAATGTAAGGCCCCGTGTGGGTATGTGTGGCGGCGAACATCACGTTGTCCGCAAAGTCGAGCCCTGCCTGTTTCGCCTCGGCAATCAATCGTTCGACAAGTTCCTGTGAGAGCATGCACAGGTCGTAGGATACGAAACCCGCGATGGTCGTTCCCGTTCGGAAGAGGACGGCTTTGAGTGCCAAGTCGTCGTAGGCGCCTTTATTGGGTCGTGGATTGAAGTATCCGCGCAAGGGCAAGCCGTACGCAGGAGTAATGATTTCCTTCGCAAAGCCGAATTCCAGGGGCATAGTTCAACTCCTTGCTTGCTGAATAACGTTTAAACAGGTATGAGCTTGCCAACCCTCAAAATCAAAAAGCCCTTCGGGGGTTGTTGTCCGAAGGGCTTGCAAAGGGTTGGCTGCCTCACTAGGACTCGAACCCAGACAAACTGAACCAGAATCAGTTGTGCTACCATTACACCATGAGGCACCTTGGCTGCCCGACCAGGACTCGAACCCAGACAAACTGAACCAGAATCAGTGGTGCTACCATTACACCATCGGGCAACTTAAAAAACATCAGGTTAAAATATCATATGCACCACAAAAGTCAAATCAATCCATACTGTTTTTTGTGGATAAAGTTGAAACTAAAATTAAATGCAATAGCTTAAGCAATTCGCCGATTCCTTCCATACAATCACAAACAGGCATACGAAAAACAATGAAGAAAACCCTATCGCTCAATGGTACCTGGCAACTTCGTCAATGCGATTCGGAACTCAAGACCGAAGCGACAGTTCCAGGAGTCGTACACCTCGACCTGCTGAAGGCAGGACTCCTGCCATCAATCGAATGGAGGGACAACGAACTCAAAACACTCTGGGTCTCACAAAAAGACTGGGAGTACACAAGGACGTTTGACGTGGAAGAGGACTTCCTGAAGGCAGACCAGCTTATCCTCAAATGCGATGGACTCGATACGCTGGCAACCGTCGCCATCAACGGTACCGAAGTGCTGAAGGCAGACAATATGTTCCGTGTCTGGGAAGCCGATGTGGCGGCGGCGCTGAAGCCGGGACGAAATACCATAACGGTAACCTTCGACAACTGCGTCGATGCCTGCGCCAAGGGGGAGGCGATCAAGCACCTCCCCGCCTGGAACTGCTTCTCGCCGCTCTACAAGGGAAAAAGCTGGCTCAGGAAGATGCCATGCTCATTCGGTTGGGACTGGGGACCGATGGCGGCAACATGCGGAATCTACAGGGACATGCAAATCATCGCATACAACAAGGCGAAGATTGACGACGTGCTGATCCTCCAGGACCATCGCGACAACGGCGACGTATCGCTGGACGTTCGCATCAGGGCCGACAAAGTCGGCAAGGGAGTTTCCGGTACCCGTTTGTCAGTCAAGCTCGAATCGATTGGTCATGGCGATGCTCCCCTGGTCGAATCGGCATCCGCCTCGGCCGAAACGAACCTTGAGCTGATTGCCCGCAATCCGAGGCTTTGGTGGCCCAATGGCCTTGGTCGCCAGGACCTTTACCGCATAACGGTCGAGCTTCTCGATGCAGACGGCGCCTTGCTGGACAGCTGGGCATCGACCCTTGGCCTGCGCAAGTTGGAATTGGATCGTCATTCCGACGAATGGGGTGAATCATTCCAGTTCAAGATCAATGGAAAGGCCTTTTTCGCCAAAGGCGCCAATTGGGTGCCTGCGGACTACCTGATTCCAAGGATCGCGACTGCGGACTATGAACGGCTTATCGGCGACGCAGCCAAGGCGAACATGAACATGCTCCGGCTCTGGGGAGGCGGATTCTACGAACAGGACGACTTCTATGACCTCTGCAACAAGCTGGGAATCCTTATCTGGCACGACTTCATGTTCGCATGCTCGACATATCCCACCTTCGACAAGCAATTCATGGACAATGTCCAGGCGGAATTCCAGGATAATCTAAAGCGGATCAGGCACCATCCGTCGCTGGCCATCCTCTGTGGCAACAACGAATTGGAGCAAGGGCTGGTGGCTGACGAATGGACATCGTCGGCAATGTCCTGGAAAGACTACTCGCGGCTGTTTGACGAGGCATTGCCCAAGATTTGCTCGGAACTGGCTCCGCAAACCCCGTACTGGCCTTGCAGCCCACACACGCCCATTGGCGACAGGCGGAATTTCAACGATCCGACATGTGGCGACGCCCACTGCTGGACGGTCTGGTTTGGCGGGCAGCCCTTTGAGTCCCAGCGTACCTGGAATCATCGGTTCATGTCAGAATTCGGCTTCCAGTCCTTCCCCGAACTCAGGACGGTCGAGTCGTTCACCGAACCCGCAGACCGCAACCTGACCTCATACATCATGGACTTCCACCAGCGCAGCGGCGATACGGGCAACAGGAAGATCTTCGCCTATCTCCTCGATTGGTTCAAGCTTCCCCATGGACTTGAGGAAACCCTCTGGCTGACCCAGATCTCCCAGGCGATGTGCATCCAATACGCCTGCGAACATGCCCGTCGCATGCAACCGAGAATGATGGGCGTCCTCTATTGGCAAATCAACGATATCTGGCCCTGCGCCTCCTGGTCGTCGATCGATTCCTTCGGACGCTGGAAGGCGCTGCACTACCTGGCAAAGCGATTCTTCGCACCAGTTCTTGTCTCGCTACTGGAAACTGACGGCGGAAACCATGTGGAAATCCATCTCTCCAACACCTCGTTCGAGAAGGCAGACGACCTGACCGTCAACTGGAGCATCTGCACGCTGGACGGAAAACCAGTGGATTCCGGCGAACTCAAATGCAACGCAATGCCCCAAGCCAATGCGAAAGTCGCGGACATCGATTGCAAAAACGCATTGGCGACCTGGGGAAAACGAGGCCTGATCTTCCACGCCAAACTCGTCAAGGACGGCAAAACGATCTCCAGAAACCACTATACCTTCGCCAAGCCAAAACACGTGGACCTGAAGCAACCGAAATTTGACTATTGCGTCCGAACCTGCAAGGACGGAAAGTATGCCATGGAGCTGAAAGCCGATTGCCCTGCCCTTTTCACCAGGCTGGAAATCAAGGACGCCGAAGTGATCTTCTCGGACAACTTCTTCTTCCTGCCTGCCAACGAGAAGGTCGAGATCGCCATCGAGCCAAGATCGCCGCTTTCCCTGGAAGAGGTGCGCGAACGACTCACCATCCATTCGCTTTACGACAGCTATGCGCACTATTAAGGCAAGGAGCCCGAAATCGTGGAAACCAAGACATTCATGGCAATTGGAGGACATGTGGGCGACATGGAGTTGACCGTGGGCGGCGTCCTGTCAACTCTGTCGCTCTCTGGGCATCGCATCGTTACTGTCGCCCTGACAGCAGGCGAAAAGGGAAACCCGCCTCATCTGACCACGGATGAATACAGGAAGCAAAAGATCGACGAGGCGGCGGCATTCGCCACGATGCTGGGCGGGATATCGGAAGTGCTTCCCTACGACGATGGCCTGCTCCCGGTTGACGACACAGTCAAGTTCCAGGTTGCGGATTTGATTCGCAAGTACAAGCCAGTCAGGATTTTCACCCATTGGCAAAACAGCTTTCACAAGGATCACAAGGCTTGCAATCAAATCGTCAAGGACGCTCAGTTCTACGCCGCCCTCCCTGGCTTCCAGCGCGAACTCCCGCCACATTACGCAGGCGGTCCCTACTATGCGGAAAACTGGGAGGACGCAACGGATTTCCAACCATACGCCCTCTACAAGATTCCACGGGAGGGCTTCGAACTGTGGCAAAAGGCGATCCAGACCCAGTGGTTTGCCATCAACAGCAAGGATTTCAAGTACTACGAATATTATTGTTCTCTCAAGGCGGCAAGGGGAAAGCTGGCAAGGTCAGACTATGCCGAGGCTTTCGATCTCGATCCGCATCACAAGACAATCGTCATTGACACCCAAAAACTCTAGAGGAAAAGGAACGGAAGATGATCATCGAACTGGATTTCACGGGACAAGTCGCGATTTGCACAGGAGGCGCTTCGGGAATGGGCTTGCTCGCAGGGCAAAAACTCGCAGCCTCGGGCGCCAGTGTCGTGCTGGCTGACATCGACGAGGAAGCCGTCATGAGGGAAGCAGAGGCAATAAGGAAACATGGCTTCGAGGCAACAGGTGTCGCCTGTGATGTCAGGGATTTCGCGCAAGTTGACGCTGTCGCCAAGCTCGCCATCGAGAAGTATGGGAAGATCGACATCCTGATCAACGCCTGCGGCGGCGCATCGTCCAGAATGCGCAACTGCAAGGATGCGTTCCGCGACCGCGATCCCGAAATCATCGCCTGGGGGCTTGATGTCAACCTGAAGGGCACGCTTTTCTTCATCAGGGCATGCATCGGCAATATGCTTGACAACAAGCACGGCGTGATCATCAACTTCGGTTCCGTCTCTGGCGAGGAAGGCTCACCGGGATGCATGGACTACGCGGCCGCCAAATCCGCCATGCATGGAATCACCAAGTCCATTGCCACGCTGGGCGCCGGAAAAGGCGTCCGCTCCTGCTGCATCGTACCAGGTCCCGTGCTGACAAGGCCTGGAATGGCGGGAATGAAGACAGCAATCGGAAGAGCTGCTGAACCTTGGGAACTGGTGGATTTCATCCTCTATCTCTGCGATGACAAGCATGGCGGCTTCATCACGGGATCCTCCCATCTCCTGGACGGCGGAAGGCTCCTGGCGCAATTCTGACCAGAAACCAGCCGAATTTAACCTAAAAAGAGCAGTTGACGCCATGGCAACAGTTTGAGTACGGGCACCCCGGGTGCTCGTACTCAAACGATGTCGCCGCTAAAGCGGCTAAACATGACGTATCCCTAGCCAGGTGGGTCTGACGGGTCTGACGGGTCTGATGGGGTCTGACGGGTCTGGCGGGTCTGACGGGTCTGGCGGGTCTGAGTCTGGGTGAAATTCATCTGCCGGAATGCCACGACAAGCGGGGAAGCTTGCCGCTTGACGGAAAACAACCGTCAAAGCGGCTGATCTCGAAAAAACAGAGCGAAAATCCTCCGACCGACCTTGCAAAAAAAGGACGGCGCAGGTAAGTTAACATCGGCTTCGTTTTAGTGTAAACTCGGTGTAAACTCGGTACTGTCACGATCTAAAAAACAAGGAGTGTCCCCATGTTTACGTCTCTTCGCTTGCAATACCCCCCCTCGCGTCCGCATAAGCGCTTTACGCTGATTGAACTGCTGGTGGTGATAGCGATCATCGCCATCTTGGCGGCGATGCTCCTGCCGGCCCTGGGCAAGGCGCGTGCCAAGGCTCGAGCCATTTCCTGCACCAGCAATCAGAAGCAAATTGGCGTCGGCATGACCATGTATTCCGATGACAACACGGATTACTTTCCCCATACCGGGTACTTCGCATCGGGTGAACCACCGCAAAACCTGTCCATTCCGCCGCATCAGTTGATGTTAGGCTATGTTGGCGACAAGAAGATCTTCCAGTGCCCCGCCGACCCGGCTTTGGACAAGAGCAAGGCCTACACCAGTCCCTATGCGATTGGCGCCAGCATCGTGGTGCGTCCGAACTACTGGTGGGCCTTTGCCAACCGGCCGGATTTCCCGGACAGGAATTACAGCTGCATGTTCAACGAGCATACGCTTGTGAACGCCGGCGTGCGGCTCCTGGCGGTCGTTCAACCATCCAATTACGGCTACATGTCGGATGGCTGCATAACGCTTAATGGCTGGAGTTGGAAGTCGATCAATGTCTATGACGCCAGCCTGACCGGCTGGTCTATCCGCTTGGACTTTCTGCATGGCGATTACGTGAACTTCCTTTATGGCGATGGCCACTGCAGCCAAGTCAAGCCCCAGGCATGGTCATCCATCGGCTCCTCAGCCGCCGATGTGAAGTAGACGCATGCCGAGCGAATGGCACAACGCCCACGCCAGCTCCTTACCGGCGTGGGTGTATTTTTTTCTCCAATGGATGTTTATGCCGGTTATCCAAGGCGGTTTTGTAAACGGTCAGTCATGGGTGACCGGCTCCTAAGTTATGCTTTCCATGTGTTTTGTCTCCATGTTGTCGCATTTCAATTCCAAGAGGACAGAAGATGAAATCACTTAATTGTGCATTGGTCGCATTGACAGCTTGCTTGTTTGCTTCCGCCCAGAACCTGGTACAGAACTCATCTTTCGAGACGGTTGATTCCCATGGTCGTCCTGTAGGCTGGATAGTATCGCCAGGGAGAGCCAATGCTGAGATCAGTGTTATCGAAGGGGAATCGATGTCAGGTTCCCACTGCCTTCAAATCAAGAATCCCACCGGCTATGGGCCGCACATTTACGGTTCCATTTCCCAGCGGCTGCCACCATTGATGCTAGCTGGAAAGGAGTACACCATTTCCTTCTACGCCAAGTCCGCCAACCCTGGCTATGTCTGGTATGGCGGCGGACAATCCTGGCGCTTCAGGAAGAGGCTGGAACTGCCCAATGACGAATGGACACGGGTCTCCTTTACCATCAGGCCAGAAAACAGGGACATGCCCTTCGAATTCCGAATCAACACCGACAGTAAGACGGACGGCGTCCTGATCGACGACGTCCAGATCGAAGAAGGCACACAGGCGACGCCGTACGTCTGGCTGCCGCCGCTTCAGGAAAACCAGGCGAGATTGGCGCTGCTGCCCTTCCACACCTCGCCGAACCTGGTCAGCAATCCGTCCTTCGAAAAGCTGTCCGCCATACGGCCCCAGGACTGGGTCTGGGACAAGCGGAACACCGATTCCACCTGCGAAGTCGTCCACGACGACGTGCCAAATGGAAGCAATGCCCTTAGATTCACCAACAAGACAGGCTACGGCGCACACGTCTATGGATGGTTCGGACAACTGGGAAGCATCAAGGTCAAGCCGGCGACAAAGTACACCATCGCCCTTACCGCAAAAAGCAGCAATGACAGGGCGGCATGGTTCGGCGGAGGCGACGGCTGGGTCTACAGGCAGCGAATACCGAAAACCGACGGCAAATGGAAACGAATCTCCTACACGTTCACCACCAGGGAGGATGAAACAAGCTTCCCACTGATGCTAGTTGTCGAAAACGTCGTGGAGCAACTGGATGTGGACGAATTCATCTTCGTAGAAGGCGAACTCCCAGCCTCGACTTGGACGCTGGAAAATCCCGTGGACGAGATATCGTTCAAACCGGTGACGACGGCGCTGCACTACCACAGGAACAGCGCCTTCCTACCCTATTGGGACAAGGAATCGTACCCGCAGGACGAGTGGCTTTTCACGGATAGCGAGATTCAGTTTAATGGATTTATCGGGCTTGCCAAGCCCACCAAGGACGTTGCGGCGAATATCGTCATCCTCGATCAGGACGGCAAGGAGCTTGCCTCGACCCAAGCCAAGCTGCCGAATCACGACCTTCCTGCCTGGCAAGCAACGCTGACCTGCAATCCAGGAGATACTTCAACAGGAAAGATTACCGTCAAGACGACGCTCAAGGCGGGCGATGAAACCTTGGCCGCAGCCGAACGGACAGTCAACCTGGTCAATGCCAAATCGATTCTAGCCAAGACTGAGCTGCTTCGCAAGCGCAACGACGCCTTGCAGACAAAGGTCGATTCGCTCAAGGATCTCCCAAGCCCATCGATGCCAAGACTGGCGCCGATCATCGTCAAGAGATTCCT
This sequence comes from Lentisphaeria bacterium UBA1407, assembly GCA_002305655.1. Classification (GTDB taxonomy): domain Bacteria; phylum Verrucomicrobiota; class Lentisphaeria; order Oligosphaerales; family Oligosphaeraceae; genus UBA1407. Next base: position 41,386 of record DBPZ01000089.1, read on the forward strand.
GGACTACCAGCCCGACAATATCAGGGCAAAGCAATGCAACCGCGCCTGGTTCGAGCTGGCGAAACTGGAGCAGATCCTTGACGAATACGAGAAGACTGTTGACGGCATGGTCGCAGGGACCATCCCGCTCCCGCCGCCGGTTCCTACCTACCAGACCAGCAAGATCACCGTCGATGGCACGTCGAGCAAGGCGACAGTCAGGCTGCCGGATGGCACCCTGAATGAAAACTTCCCCGTCTTCTTCACGGGACATGGGCATTTCAGGCAGGTTCGCAAGGACGTGGACGTATTCCCGGACTACGGCGTCAACTACATCCAGGTCGAGCACGGTCCCACCTCGATGCTTCCCAACGAGACCGATGTCAGGACTGACGCAATCGAGGGCTTCATCGAAGTCGCCAAGCGGGCCGAAAAATCCAATGTCTCGATCACGTTGCTTCTTTCACCCCATTACTTCCCCCGTTGGGCATTGGAGAAATATCCCCATCTGGAGGATTGCACAGGCGGCTTCTTCAAGTACTGCACCCATGCTCCCGAATCGCGAGCCGTCATTGAAAAGTACCTGCGCAACGTCATCCCCATGGTCAAGGACCTGCCTGCGATCCATTCGTTCTGCCTGTCCAACGAACCGATCTGCAACAATTCTGAAAATTGCAGGGTCGTCAAGGAAATTTGGCCGAAATGGCTGGAAAAGCGCCACAAGACCCTGGACGAACTCAACGCCAAGTGGGGAACAGAATACAAATCGTTCACCGAAATCCCGATTCCAAGTCCCAGGCCAAAGTACCCGATGACGCCGCTGGCATACGACTACACCCAGTTCAACCAGGAAACGTTCGCCGAATTCCACTCCTGGATGGCAGGAGTCGTCCACGAGATGGCGCCGCACATTCCTGTCCATGCGAAGATCATGATGTCCGCGCACTTTGGCAGGAGCGCCGCGGGAATCTGGTCTGTTTCGCCTGAATTGTTCGGCGAACTGTCCCAGTACAACGGCAACGACGCCTGCAATTGGACAAGCGGACACAGCCTCTACTACAGTACCTGGAACAGCTACTTGAGAGCCTATGACTTCCAGAAGTCCGTGGCGGACAAACCCGTCAACAATACCGAAAACCACTTGATCTTCGACCGAGACTTCAACGACTATTGGCCAATCCACTGCTACACGGCGCACATCCAAGGCGCTATACATGGCCAGACCTGCAGCGCCATGTGGGTCTGGGAACGTACTAACGATCCTGCTTCGGATCTGGCGGGAAGCGTCCTCCACAGGCCTCGCCACATCATGGCGGTCTCCCAGGCGGCAATGGACCTGATGAGGAACGCCTACCAGGTTACCGCCCTCCAAAAGGCAACGCGCAATGTGGCGCTCGTATGGTCCAATTCCTCGGACCACTACGGAAATGCACCGCAAATGCAAGCCCTCGGCAACGCCTGGACCGCCCTTGCATTTCTGGACCAGCCCACTGCCTTCCTTACCGAACGCACGCTTGACAAGGTCCTCGAAACGGGAAGCCTCCCGGAGCACCTGAAGTCGATCAAGCTGATTATCCTGCCTAGTGTCGACAACTTGGCGACAAATGCGCGCAAGGCGCTGGACCTGCTGAAAGCCAAGGGATGCAAGCTGGTCGCCCTCAACCACATTACCACCCGGGACGAATACAATCGCTCGATCCCCGGAGGCTGGGGCGCCCAGAAGCCTGACGCGACTTTGGAAGGACAGCTCGAAGACCACATCGACACCATGCAGTCCATCCTTGCCAGGGCGGGAATCGTCTCCAACGCGCTCTTTGTGGATTCCTCCGGCAAGCCGATCCAAGGCGTCCAGATCCGTTCCACTGTTTACGAGGGCAAGCCACTCGTCAACTTGTGCAACCAAACCAGGTTCCCTGTCACGGGCACCCTCAAGCTCAAGGGCATCGCCACTGCATCCAGGGACTTCATTTCATTGAAGGATTTCGATGCCACCCTGACTCTGGCGCCGCTCCAACCAGTCATCCTACAAACGAAGTAAATCAACCATGAAAAATACGATTTTGCTCCTGATCCTTTCCTGCCTTGGCCTGTTTGCCCAGACCACCTTGATGGATTTCACCCATGAAAAGCCGAAGATCTACATCGTCAACGCACAGAAAGTGGAGCAATCGTATTCCTATGAAACGGTAGAAGGACGTGAAAATGCCCTGAAACTCACCTGGAATCCGCAAAAACACGCTTGGCTGGAATTTAGCTTTGCCAAGAATCCGCCAATGAACTCCTTCACGACGGCAACCTTCGCGGTGGATGTCTGGATCCCGAATCCAGAGCATATCGATCATTTCAACATCAGGTTCAGGGACAAGTTCCGTGAAATCCTCCAGTATCGAACAAGCCTGGACCGCAAGACCGCCAAGCCAGGGTGGCAGACGATAACCTTCAATATCGACAACACGAAGCCCCCGCTCTGCAATTGGGGTGGGATCCAAAACAACGGAAGAATCGAATTCCCGGCATCCTTCCAGGGGCTGACCATTGATTTCAAGGACAGGACAATCCAGCAGGGAACTGCGGCATTCGGCAAGGTGGTCTATGCCGTGAAGACCGACTTGACCCCGGCAACCCCTACCCTGGATACCGGCAATCCACTTGGCATCCTCGTGCCAGGACAGGAACAAAACTTCAGGCTCAAGCTGGAAAATACAAAGCCGAGAACCCTGGACGGAAAACTTGAGTTCGTCATCAAGGACCATGACGGCAACCCCGTCCAAAAAGGTTCCTTCCAAATCAACCTACCTACAGGAAAAACCGCATACTCTCCCCTTCCCGCCCCCAAGCTCCTGGGCATCTACACCATTGACTACGTCTTCAAGGAATCAGATCCCAACATCGATGATTCCGAAACAACAAGAAGCTTCGCCTACATGAAGCCGGCGGGACCGACCCCGGGACGAGGAGTCGGATTCCTTTTCGGCGTTTGCTCCCATCCCCAAAGCAAGCCTAGGCACGAGCAGGAACTCGAGGCGATGGCGGCGGCATGGTGCGGCGCCAAAATCTTGCGAGAAGACGTGTGGTGGAATCGGTTCCAGCCCGAAGAAGACCGATGGAACTTCGAGGACTTCGACTTTTGCGTCGATGTGTTTGCAAAGCAGAACGTCGAAATCGAAGCGATCTACAGCTTCGGCAATCCCTGGGCTAATGCTTCAGACACGGTCCCGCTGGATCCGTCAAGGTCGGCACGCCGCCCCGACTACAAGCACTGGGCCAATTTCATCAGGACCTTCGCTGAACGCTACAGGCACAAGGTCCACTACGTGGAAGTATGGAACGAGCCTGATTTGATCGGCTTTGCCAACTTCGGAGTGGACGAATACATCGAATTGATGAAAATCGCCTACCGCGAAACCAAGAAGGCGGCTCCGGAGATGACCATGCTGACCGCAGGATTCACCTGCATGCCGCCTGAACGACCTTCCAGCGGCTTCCGTGACCCGCAGCACATGGTCAAGGCGATTACCAAGGGACGGGGATTCTACGACGTGCATGCAATCCATATCCACGGAACCTACGAGAGGTACAAGAAAGAAGTCGATGCCCTCGTCAAATTGAGGCAGGATCTCGATATCCCCCAACCCTGGTACTCCAACGAAACGGCGATTAGCTCGACCCATGCGGGGGATTTCGTTCAGGCGACGACGCTCTTCCGGAAATTCCTCTTCGCATGGTCGCGAGGAGCGATGGGATACAATTGGTACGATCTCAGAAATGACGGATACGACCCCAAGAACGGCGAACACAACTTCGGACTCGTCACCAGGGACTTCCAGCCCAAGATGGCATACGTCGTCTTCAATACCCTGGCAAGCTACTTCACCCAGGCGAAGTTCATCCGTCAACTGGATTGCGGTCCCAGCATGGACATCTTCCTCTTCCAGGACAGGGACGGCAACTGGCTTATCCCCTTCTGGAACATGGATCGGCGCCAAACATCCCAGGCAGCGATCCTAACCGACGTCACCGGAACCGCAACGCTGATCGATATGTTCTCCAATGAAACACCGATCAACGTCAGCCAAAATACGCTCGTCTTCTCCATTGACAAAGTCCCCGCATTCATCAAGGTCACAGGCCAGGACAATCCGCCAAAATGCTCCGGCAACTTCTTTAGGCTTGCCTCGAAGATCACGCACCTAAAGGGCGAAGCCCAATCACAGGCTTTCAAAGACAGGCAACGAGACCTGCTATACATTCCGGGTGAACCATCCGAACTCAGCTTCGAAATCGATAACCCAACCAGCCAACCCGTCGAGGTCAGCCTCGCAATCATCCCGCCAAAGGGAATCGCAGCCGACAGGCAGTCGATCAACTTCAAGCTGGGAGCTGCCGAAACCGCCAAGCCGACCTTTGTCGTCACCGTCGATCCAAGCCTCTACGACCAACGTACCCCGATCCAGGTTGACACCAAGTTCTCGACATTCTGGAACGTATCCTACAAGGCTGTACCAGCCCGCATCCACACATGCCATCGGTCGATTGGCGACAGGCAACCCGATTTCATCCTGGACAGCAAGGAACAGTACATCAAGTTGGCCAATGAGGCCGGCGACCTCCAGCATTTGACCTGGCAGGGACTGGACGACTTGTCCGCCAAGGTCTGGATCGCCTGCGACGAGACCAACTTCATACTCAAGGCGGATGTAGTCGATGACAAGCATGTCCAGCCATACAAGGGATTCGATATCTGGAATGCCGACTCAATCCAGTTCGCTGTCAGCGCAGGACTGAAGACCTACGCGGAAATCGGACTCGCAAGAACCAACGACGGCAAGCCCGAGACCTTTGTCTTCTCGAAGGCGAATGACAAGACGCCTTCAGTCAACCTGGTCACAACCCGAACTGGAAACGCCACGACCTATACAGCGACGATCCCGTTGGCCGACCTGGCGTTGACGCCGCAACGACTCAAGGAAGGCTTCCTTGTCAATGTCCTCGTCAACGACAATGACGAAAACACCCGCGAGGGATATCTGGAACTGGCAAAGGGAATCGGCGAATACAAGTCCGAAAGGCATTTCGTCATCCTCAAGCAATAGCATAGGAATACCGATTGAACATGAAAACCATCGCCATCGCAACCGGAAACAAGCATAAAGTCGAAGAAATCACAGCCATCCTGAAACCCTTGGGATACACGGTCATCTCGGCAGACGAACTGGGAGGACTCCCCGACGACATCGCGGAAAACGCAGATACCTTCCGCGAAAACGCGCTGATCAAGGCAAGAGCCTGCGCAAAGCACTGGAACAAGACCGTCCTGGCTGACGACTCCGGCCTCGTGGTCGATGCGCTTGGCGGACTGCCCGGCGCCCACTCGGCACGATATGCCGGCGAAGGCGGAAATGACGGACGGAACTTGGACAAGCTTCTCCGCAACATGGAAGGCGTCGAAAACAGGACTGCCCGATTCGTCACCGTGATCGCCATCGTCACCCCCGACGGCAAGGAAAGTACCGCCGAAGGCACCGTCGAAGGGCGCATCATCCACGAGAAACGTGGCACGGGCGGCTTCGGCTACGACCCCTCGTTTGTACCTGACGGCGAAACGTTGACCTTTGCCGAACTCCCGGCAGAAGCCAAGAACTCCATGTCCCACCGAGCCAACGCACTCAAGAACGCAGTCAAACTCGGCCTGCTTTGATGGGGGAGGAATTGGAAAAATCAAATCTGCCTATTAATCCTAATAGATTGATTAACATAGAGTTGGCATAAACATCCCAGCAAAATCATCCCCGTTCACAAGCGATGCCAATGACATCGAAATCAGAAATAATTCGTGTTTATTAGTATTAATTCGTTCTTCCTAAACAAAAGCTTGAACTACAAGGACATTATATCAATTTCACTTAACTAATATGCTCATTTCCTCAATACAAACAAATACTCATGGGCAATCAGCAAAAAGTTGTACTTCAAGCTGATTGTTTTCCAATACTCTGTAGCTATGCAATTATGTTGTTCTTTAATAATCAGCTCTTTAAGCTTAAATCCGGTATTCTCAAAAATTCGCATAACATCGAAAGACATCGGAATCATATGCCCCTTTTGGCGAGTATCTCCCATCAAAAAAGCACAAAACTTGTCTTTCTTCAGCACTCGGTAACACTCAGCAGCTACAGTTTTCATCTCTTCAAGAAAATCTTTGATCTTAAGATGTGACAAATCACCTTCGCTATCCTCACTATATTTAATAATATCAGCATAAGGTGGATGGGTACAAATAAGGTCAATACTTTCACTTGAAATAAAATCTAAATTACGAGCATCACCCTTTCGGATCTGAACTTTTCCATTAGCACCTTCGTATTTAAAATCTACTTTTTCTCGGCATCGTTTGAGGGCAACATCATTTACATCAACCCCAATGATATTTCTATTAAGCAGCTTTGCCTCAACGAGTGTCGTGCCGCCTCCGGCAAACTGATCAAGTATCTGGTCTCCCTCTTGGGAGTATCTTAAAATAATATTTCGTGGTATATAAGGAGACCAATTGCCACGCCACTTAGCATCATGAGTTGCCCAAATGCCACGTTTTGGAAAGGACCAGTGTGTGGTCATCTCCAACTTGAAGTCATCCGGCTCCCATTTATTTATTTGATTTACTGTCATCAACCGTTTCTCCCCTCAGCATTTCTCGTATCTCACCAGGTGTGTATGCTGGTCTTTTGTTATGTACAACCAGATGGCAGTTTGGACAAATTGGTATCAAATCTTCTATCGGATTAACCTCATATTCATTGCCCACAGATGAAATTTCGATCAAATGATGAATGTGCATTTTATCGGCAAACTCATCGCCATACCTTTTCCCAAAATCAAAGCCGCATATTTCACATTTCAACCTACCTTTATTTTTCTTGCGATAATGATTAATGCAAGCAATTCGAGCTTGAGGATTTCTTTCGATCGCGTTTACGGTTATTTTCTTCTTTGCACCCTCAAAAAGAGGACCGGTTTCTTCTTCATCTACTTCTTCCGGCAAGCGATTTTCAACAAACGATTTAGCATGCTCGCCCTTTTCCTTGATTGTTTTAAATATTGCAGGCAATAAGCCTACCTCTATCTCTTGAATACTTTGACTAAAAGCGTTAAAAGCTGGATCGACACTCGCGAATTCTTCTTTGGTTATTGGCTTGTTAAGCAAAGTTATCGTCCCCGGTGCAAACTGATAATATCCTTTATATGCACTACCATCACCATAGGTTAATGGTTCATCCAATTCCACCGTGTCCAAATGTACTGCATAGCCTACAAGTTCTTCTCCATATTGAAATAGCACAAGGGTATTCGACGGGCCATTCATTTTGCCATTCATGTAGTAGTATAGGCCACCTCTGCCAGGCAATTCTTTTACAATAAAATTTTTCACTTCGTCGTAAGAATCAAATACAGGCTGACTCATTGGCAAAAGGCGTATCCCATTGATTACGTAGCCTTCGTTTTCCCTGGCTTGAGAACAAGGAAAAGCATTTTCATGCGGTCCTTGCCTGCTTGAACCTGAACGACATTTGGCGCAATAACTTTGCAGGCCCATTGGATTTTTGCGATTTTCACGCCCTGAAGTAATTCCAAAAGTTTTAGGGCAATCGTAATAGATATGTTGTTCCCCATTATCACGCGAACACTTCGGGCAGGACTTATATACAATGTCCCCCACTACTAAATACTGCGCTTCGTACAAAGGATTGCCACAGAAACCACAATTCATCGCATTGACTCCCATCATGTAAAGTATTTTATGGTTCGTTCCTTAAAAATTAGATATGAGCAATTCATTGATTTTACCTCTCGCGTCACTTTTGCTGTTAATCATACGAGTTGCTTCAACTCGCTTGATTTTATGGGAGGAATAAATATCATCGAAGAAATTATCCTCCTTCTCAATATTCTTTGGATCCGAATTACTAACAAGGATCTTCGCGCCTTTCCTATGCATCTCATCAACAAATTTTGCAAGTTCAATCTGCTCTTCATCATTAAAAAGATTTTCAGTGTATGCAGTAAAACTTGCAGTGTCGGTTATAGGGCGATACGGAGGGTCGAAGTAAACAAAGGTCTTTTCATCAATAAAATCAGCTGACTCCCTATAATCTCCACAAACTATAATAACATTTTGGAGTTTCTCGGATACAGCATAAAGGTTTTCCTTGTCACAAATTATCGGATTTTTATACGTTCCCATCGGGACATTAAACAAGCCTTTTCTATTGACACGAAACAAGCCATTAAAGCAAGTTTTGTTGAGGAAAACCATAAGCGCAGCCTTTTCAACATTGGTATTCTCATCACCATTAATTTTCAATTCATTGAAACGCTCGCGCCTCAACAAGTAATTCTTTTTACGATTTTCAGTGCTTAAAGGATGGAATTCACTTTGCATCTTGTTAAGCAATGAAACCAGAGCATCAATATCATCTCTAATAGTTTGATAGGTATTGATAAGCTCTGCATTTATATCACTAATATATACTTTATCTAAATCGTATTTGCTTAAAATATCAAAAAGTATTGCTCCTCCTCCCACAAATGGTTCGGCATACTTTGTAATTTTCCTAGCTTCAAAAGGGTAATGTTTTTCAATCTCTGAAATGAGCTGTCCTTTACCCCCTGCCCACTTCAAAAACGGTTTTACTTTCTTTCCGTCATTCTGAATACAACTAGCACTCCTCGCATCGAACGGTTTTTCTGCAGTGGCAGGTATGAGCCACATATTGCCGACCTTTGCTGCATTGTCTATTCTGTTTTCCGAACAAAGAACTGCTACTCGTCTTTGAGAAATTCCCCATTTATCAGCAGCTTCTCTCGCTGAAATAAACTCCATATTGCGACTCCTAACCATATAATCTGTAACATTTCATTCTAAAACTCGAACAATTGCAATGCCAAATGGCAAACAATATAAATTGTCACAAGTTTTTAACAAGAACCTGACAAAACTGGATCACCCACAAGACCTTATGGGAATTGAATGTTTCTCCGGTCACATGCGATTTTATAATCTACTCAATCAAATGTTTTCCTACAAGTCCCGCTACCTGAAAAACAACGACAACAACGCCGAATCTCGCACAATGAACATCGATGCCGTCCCATGCAGAAACAGCAGGTCCCTCTCAGGAGAAAGATATTGCCTTGAGAACAATATGACTTTTTCAGATATCATTTTTGAGGTGAAAAATTGTAATTTATATACGAGCCTTCCCCAAACCATTCTGGAACTAAAATGCATGCAATTATCTTAATTTTTCTTTGAAAAATGAAAAGTCCAGGTGTCCAACATACCACCGAGCCAGTTTCGTTACGAGCAGCCTCGGCGCCCAACATAACAATATCATCATAACCATACATATCGTTGCCCGGCAACTCGCAACCGGACGACATGAATGCATGCCAGCCCAGCTCACTCCACGCTTCGCCACCAAGACAAGAACGTTCACGAAGCCAAGAATCATAAAATCCAGGCGCTCCGGCAAACACAACTGTCCTACAGCTTCTCGCAAAGGAGGCAATTCATGCGCCGATTCGTCGCTTATCACGTTTGATGCGGGAACTACTAGATACCTGAACCTTTCCACGGCATCTGGCAATGTCTCGTCGTCATTGCAATCGCCATCGTCACCCCCGACGGCAAGGGAAGTACCGCCGAAGGGCGCATCATCCACGAGAAACGTGGCACGGGAGGCTTCGGCTATGCCCCCTCGTTTGTATCCGTTGGCGAAACATTGACCTTTGCCGAGCTCCCGGCAGAAGCCAAGAATTCAATGTCCCATCGAGCCAACGCACTCAAGAACACAGTCAAACTCAGCCTGCTTTGATGGGGAGGAATTGGAAAAATCAAATCTGCCTATTGATTTTCCCCTGCATCTTGGTAAATTAAGCAAATACTTCTTGTGGCTATTCTTGCTGCTATGGACAATGCTAATTTGATCAGGCATCTGCCGCATAGCAAATCTCCAGCTTCAGGAACAGCCCCCTTTATTGATGCGAGTTTTCCTGTTGGTTTAAATCGTTATCTCAGTCATGCGCAAGAATATTGACATGGCTTCGATTGAGAAACACGAAAACATGACTTTGAAAAAATCGAAATGATATGCGACAAAATCGCGAGGTCGATAAACCTAAAAAAAGCAGTTGATGCCTTATGATTGTAGTGCCTTTACAAGGCACTGTACTTGGGTGGGTTCGCCAACCCCAGGCTAAAGCCTGGGGTTAAGCATCGTTAAGCGCTTACAGCGCAATGCATTATGAAAACCCTTCGGATTCGTTCGAACTATCGTCCGTGTCCCGTCCGCGTGGATTGCGGACGGGCAGTCCGCGCCAAAGACTTTGCGCCGTAGGCGCCCGACCATGCTTAACCCCGGGCTTCAGCCCGGGGACAGGATGCCCCCATGCCGGACGCCTTGTAAAGGCGCTACAGAAGACCGACGCATTTCAATTCACCAGCATGGTGAACGGAATGAACTTTATAACCAATTGAAAATCAATCAATTAGAAACAAAATCTGATTTCAACTGCTTTTTTTAGGATAAACAGTTGCAAGCCGAAGGACGCTTGTTCTTAGATTTTGGAGCAAAGATATCAAAAAGCACTTGTGGGCTTGTACGGGTAAAATTGAAAGGGCATAGAATGAACGATGACCAAAAAATATAGATCAATTGATTTGTTTGCAGGCATAGGTGGTATTCGCATGGGCTTTGACAGAGCTTTTGGCGAAGACTTCATCGAAACTGTTTTTGTCAGCGAGTGGGACGCTCATGCACAAAAAACTTACACTGCAAATTTTGACGATGATTTTGAAATCTCCGGCGATATTACAAAGATTGATGAAAAAGATATTCCTGCCTTTGATATTTGTTTGGCGGGCTTTCCGTGTCAGGCTTTTAGTTTAGCTGGCCAGCGTAAGGGCTTTGACGATGATTACAAGGGGAATTGCCGTGGAACGCTCTTTTTAGACGTTGCTCGTATTTGCGAATATCATAAACCGAAAGTGATTTTTTGTGAAAACGTAAAAGGTCTTGTTATTCACGATAAAGGACGTACGTTCAAAATTATTTGCAAAACCTTTGAGGATCTCGGTTACAAAGTGTTTTACAAGGTGCTTAACAGCAAAAATTTTGGTGTGCCGCAGAACAGAGAACGAATATATATTGTTGCGTTCAAAAACGACATTGCTCCTGAGACTTTTACTTTCCCCGAAATCACAGACGATAGTAAGAGGTTATGGGACATTCGGGAGGAAAATCCTGTGCCGGCCAAGTACTATTTAAGCAATGTATATCTCGAAACGCTTCGCCGTCATAGGGCTCGTCATGAAGCAAAGGGCCACGGATTCGGTTATGAAATCCGGGATTGGAGCGACATTGCTGGAGCAATCGTATGTGGTGGCATGGGACGGGAGCGTAATCTTGTAATTGACAAAACTGAAAAAGAACTTAAACCAACAACGCATATCAAAGGAGAAATCAATAAGGAAGGCGTTCGCAAAATGACTCCACGTGAATGGGCTAGACTGCAAGGCTTCCCTGATGATTTCATTCTCCCTCTTGCCGATGTTCATTTGTATAAGCAGTTCGGCAATAGCGTAACAGTTAATGTCATTGAGGCGATTGCAACGGAAATAAAAAAGGTGTTGGCAGGTAGATGATAGATAAGGAGGAGCGAATTTGAGTCTTACTGGTAATAAAGGCGAATGGAGCGAATTGTATGCATTTGTCAAGTTGCTTTCAACTGGGAAATTGTATGCTGCAGATGAGAAAGTAAACAAAAATGACAATGTCTATTTCCCGATACTGAAGATTTTGCGGTCAGAGGATAGGGAACCGGCCAAGGAGTATATCATCAACCCCGAAGATGGTTCGGTAGAAGTACATAGTCACGCCATTGTTGCCCAAACCCTGTCGAATGAAACGCTGGTCGAAATGGCTATGTATTTATATGACGAGATCGTGGCGGGCAACAAAAGTGCCTTTGCAATAAACGGCTCCGATCAGATTATGGACAATTTGGCTTGCACTAAAATTTCTGCCTCGTCAACCGACAAAACAGATATTAGAATGCAACTTCACGATATTCAAACGGGCTATGATTCTGTCTACGGATTCAGTATCAAATCAGAGCTTGGCAATGCTCCGACACTTCTTAATGCTTCGGGAGCAACTAATTTCGTTTTTGAGGTTATTGGGCTAACGGACGCACAAATGAACGAGGTTAATAATATCAATACAAAAACAAAAATTCTCGACCGCATAGAGCGGATCTGCACTTACGGAGCCATGAAATTCAAGGAAGTCCAAAACAGCAAGTTTTCTGGAAATCTAATGCTGATTGATACATATATGGACAATATTCTTGCGGAAATGCTTTTAGATTATTACCAGAATAATGTAAGGGATTGCAGAACCCTGGTTTCTCGTCTTGAAGCTAGAAATCCCATGGACTATCCACGCCCTGGATTATATGAGTATAAATTCAAGAATTTCCTTTGCGCTATTGCTCTTGGCATGACGCCTGCCAAAGATTGGGACGGAATTGATGAGGCTAACGGCGGTTATGTGATTGTCAAAGAAGATGGAGAGGTTGTTGCATACCATTTGTATAACCGTAATGCCTTTGAAACATATCTTCTCAACAATACAAAATTTGATAGTCCCTCTACAACAAGACACGGTTTTGCGTCGATCTATAAAGAAACAGACGGAAAAATGTATATAAAACTTAATTTGCAAATTCGTTTCACCTGAACACAAATAATTCGTGTTTATTAGTGTTAATTCGTGGTTCCTAAACAAACGCTTGAACCACGAACAATAGACACAAAATTGGCGTCATGCCGTCAATTGCCTGTTTTAGGTAACCCAGACACTGGAAAAAACCTCAATCGACGAAGATGAGCGTTCCCAGCTGCCACCCCGGCAGGACAGGGAGCGTGAAGACAGGCGCATTGGCGGGCGAACCGGCATCCGCCGATATCGGGACTGGATCCATCCTTGGCCTAAGCCACTGCGCATTCCTCGTACGTGGATTCCTGACCGTCAGCTTCAGGTTGGGAGTCTCGCCGATGCTGTGGTTGAGAAGTGTGACGGAATCAACCTTGCCATCCGCATCAATCCTGGGTAAGACCCGTGCCGCGTGGCAGGTCTCAAGCCGGACAGGGAATGCACCGTCGGTGACAATGTCGATCACATCCAGGTATGCCCGGCGCCGGTTTGCAAGTGGGAAAGCTGCTATCGGCTGGACAAGGGCGACCTTTCGTCCTTTCGCCGTGGGGAGGACGACCGCACCGCATTTGAAATTGTCCGGCGTCATGCCATCTTGGATTGGATAGGTTGCGAACTTCGGCTCGTCTCCAGGTTTTGCAACGGTAGCGATCGCCCCCATTGCCACGGCTTTTGCGAGGTTCGGCAACGCCTGTTCGGCATCGGGGAGGCATTTGACCAGCGCTTCCTTGTGATTTTTCAGCAGGAATCCAAACACGTCTTCGGGGATGATGGTCGGTCTGTCAAGGATTGGTTCGATGTCCTGGGTTGCGATTGAGCGAGCTGAGACCATCGTCAAGATCCATGCTTGCGGATCGGCTTCCTCCACGGTGACAGCCAGCCCCGCATGGGCCAGAAGCGATTCATTGGGGTCGAACAACGAGAAATCTTCGACTTGGTAGCGGTTGGATCCAAGCGCCCTTGCCATTCCTCCCAATCGAGTCTTTCGCGTACTTGCCGCAATCCTCTCCAGGTACGGACGGTACTGCGCTGTCGTTTTGGCAAAATTCTCGTAGTATTCAATTGGTTCGTGCTCTCCCACAACATACCAGTACAAGGAAATCGAATCGCAGCCGGAAGCAACCATCAGCGAGCACTCGATCATGATCGCCTCGGGTGACTTCTGCAAAATGTGGCGCGGGTACGTCTCGTTCTCGTAGGCGATCTGGGCAACGTAGCCCGCCTTCCGGCAACGCTCCGCCTCGCGGGCAACCGAAAATGACTTCCGAGTCATGTCCCGAGGAATGCTCTCGTCGTAGAATAAAGCGCCAGGCCGTATTCCCACTGGCTTGCCTGACGGTCCTGAAAGCGCCTCCAGTAACGGTAAAAAGGTTCTCCCAGACCCCAAGGCTGAAGACATGATCGACTGGTAGGCCAGACGGCATTCCGGATGCACTTCTTCAGCGGCACGGCGAAGCTGCATCGCAAAACCTGCCAGGGATTCCTCGTTGAAGATGATCCACTTTTCACGCAATGGCTCAATGGGCTTTGAACTAAAGAGAATTGAGGCGAGTTGCTCCCTTGTGTACGAACTCCCGTGCTTCGCATTGAACTCGGATAGGCAGAGGTCGCAGAAGCATCCGCATGGCTTCGAGAGTCCGATTCGCAAGTCGTCGTCAAGCCAATAGGAGTTGGGCTTCAATCCCTCCAGGATCGTCTTCGCGTAGAGATACAGGTGCTGACGGGACTCAGGCGAACGGGGGCACAGCAGCCCGTGTACGATATGGCCATGCTCGTTCACGCGCCACGCCTTCTCGGAAAAGGGAGTTGTCCCGGGGACTTTCTTGGCGTAGGCAGGATTTCCACTGTGCCCCAACGTGATTCCCTGCTGGAAGGAAAGCTGGATGCCCGCATCGTCGCACTGCTCGCGTAAAACATTCATCTTGTCGAGAATGGGCTTGAGCGCCTCCGGAGTACGATAGGATGAATCTGCCAGCCAGATCTCGTCAACGGAACCTGGATTGTCCTTGCAAATCTGAAGGATTCGCTTCATTGTTTCAGGAGCTTCTTGAATCCTGTCCGCATGCCTGACGATGATGAATGGCCAGGTATTGGCAGGACGTTCAGCGGACACGATGGCGGAAAGGCAAAGAGGAATCGCTAGCAAAGAAAGAACTCTCATCTGATCAAACCTCAACTGATTGTGAAACATACTATGCTGATCTAATCCCAAAATGTTCAACGAGCGCCTTGTCTAAGTAGGAAATTCCGAGTCTCAAAGGCGGGGATGTCAATAGAGAATTCAGTAACTCCCTTCGCAAGAACCTGCTTGGTGAACATGTCAACCACGTCAGTCGATTCAGGAAACAAGAATTGTTTCTTTCCCGCCGTCCGGGTATGGATGGTCAAGGTACCGCATCCCACAAACAAAGGATCGTTGCTGTAGCTGTAGATATGGACTCCTGCATCCAAGGCAATCGCCGCTATCAAATCCGGAGTCAATGCGTTGCTGCCACAAAACGTCATCTTGCACATGCCCAATTGCTTCGACGCCAACGCAACCTCGTCGCAATCAACGTAGCGACCAAGCGCCTTTGCCCCTGTATCGTCAATCGCAAAGCGCGGATCCATGCTCGCATCCGTGCCGAAAACTGTCTCGTTGATCCTAGAAAACGCTTGCGGCGACAAGTCGTCGATCCGAATCGCCAACGGTCCTGGCTGCGCCAACTTGACGTTCATCCCAAGAAGTCGCGACATCCCAGCGAGGTCGGGAACCGTGTCGCTTCCAACAAAACCTGCGCCATAGACGACCAAAATTCCATTGGCGTTCTTCTTGACAGCATCGAAGGCGAGACGCGCCGCCGGTGAATCCTCGAAGGCATTGAGGAAGATGAACAGCTTGTACTTGCCGGCAAGCTTGGGAACGTCCTCCATCAGGATCCAGTCCGTAGCCGCACCGCAACGGATGAGTTCGGCGCGCTGGAGAGACGTCAGGTTTCCGGTAAGCCGCAGGCCACGCTGATTGCTTGGCGTGGCAACACCGCTATGGCTGTAGAGATAGTGGCGACGACGAGGGTTGACGTCAAAAGTCGAAACAGGCTCCAGGTTCTTCCACGCCTTCTCATCGACCACAACCGCAATCTGGGCGCCGCGTTGACGGTCGCTCTCGAATATCTCCTGCCCGACTTGGCGAACTGCGGCCAGGTCACGCCGGGTCTCGGGGCTGCCGAAATCCGACCCCTGGACGATGGGAAGGTGGCAGATCGGCGTCTTTTGCGCCAAAGCCATGCCCCAGTTTCGGCGTGTCACCTGCCGCGTCTGGTCCGGATTGATTGTCTGGTTGTAGTTCGTCGCCTTCGTGTTGTTCGTTCGCGTATCGTCCTCGATCATCGAAAACTTTCCGTTGTGGTGGATGGAGCCAAAAGGCTTCATTTCGCCCCCCGTGTTGCCGATGGCACGAATGGCGTACGACGGCGGCGACAGGAGAAAGTCAACATGCGGGGAACGAACGACGGTCGCCGCGGCATTGTGACCCGATGAATTGACGCACCAGCTCATGTTCCCATACTCGAAACTGTAGCCATAGTAGCATCCGACAAGCTTGGGGTTCGCCGCCATTGCGCCCTTGGCTGATTGGGCCAAGAGGCAGATGGTGTCGGCAATCGACTGGGAATAGAACTCGTCGTGGATCCGCGCCACAAGATCCTTCACGGGATCGCGGAAAATCGTATCGGTTGAACTGAAGCGTTGCTCGTAGCTGGGAAGATCCGACACCTTTAGTTCCGGATATCGCTTGGCGACATAATCCAGGAAATCGCGCTTGGCGGAGGGACTGTAGTCTGCCAGTGCTTTCTTGGCATGGAGCCCATGGCATCCCCACCCTTGCCATTCCAGCGACACCCCTCCGCAAAGATTGTACGCGATCATCCGTGAACTGTACAGGCTTTCGCAGTGCTTGACGAATGCATCGATCGCATGCTTGGCGTCCTCCCTGTAATCCGGATCGGAGAAGGTGATGGTCGCGGTATAGTAGTCGAACCTGGTGCCGTCATTGTTTCTCGAAATGCGATCCGGGTATGCCTTAGCGTACCAAGGTGGCGGGCATAGCCAGATCCATGCAGCCACATAGGCGTTTGGATACTCTCTGATGATCTTCGCAATCCGATTGTCAATCTCCGTGAAGTCATACTTCCGCGGCGCAATCCACCATGTGTTCGAGGCACCGCCAGCCAGGAATTCCCTGACATTCACAGGTGAATCAGCCCCTTCCAAGCCGGTCTCCTCGCGATCGTAGAAAATGCTCAAAAAGATCGGATAGAACGCTTTGTCGTTCACCAAAACCCGGGGACCATTGCCGGCATCCTCCACTCGAACCGAACGAAGGGGAACCGGAGGCTCGGAAATCGTTTCGCGAGGCAACGTGAAATCAACAGGATCATAGGCGGCAAACTTGCGATTATGAAGACCGACAATCAGTTTCAGCGACAAGTCGTAGCCAAGAGGCGGAAGCTCAAAATCCCCGAATGTCAAGGTGACTTGACCGCCATCGCCAAAGCTTGGTGAAAATCCTGAGACGGAACCGCTCTTGAGTGCAACCAATCCCCCGTTTTCGTTGACAATGTGCGCAAAGGCAATGTCGCCTTCCACAATCCTTGGCTCCCCTTGAAACGTCACGTCCCAAGATGGATTGCGGGGAGTTGAACGCGCCGAAGGACGAATCCCAACGACACGGGAATCAACCGAAGCCGGCATCAGTCGTATGTAGGGCAAAACAACGGTCCAGGGCGTAGCGGGAGGTCCGGGCACGGCGGAAACAGCCTTCAGTGATTCAAGCTTCACCGCTCCGCCCTGCCATCCGGGAACAGGAGTTCCATAGGTGCCACGGCAGGATTCGTCAGATACGACACGCTGGACGCGACCATCCTCAAGCATCATCTGCAAATCAAGTAACACCCCGCCGACACTTCCCCCGTTGTTGTACTCGACCGCAAGGATATTGTCGCCCTTGGCAAGCAACTTGGTCACGTCAACCGAAGATGGCTCTTTCCAGCTCGTTGACCATTCGCCGTCAATGGGCAATGGGTTGCCATTGAGCCAGACTTGCCGTATGGAGTCGTCCGCAACGACTTGCAGCAACGCCTTTGACGGAAGGTCTTCAACCACGAAGTCCTTTCGTACGAAGCTAGTCCCTTCCAGTTCCTCGCAGCCCCTCACGGCGACCATCTTGCCGCCCCAATAGGGCGCATGCTTGTCGAAAAGCAACGTGGACACTGGCTTGAGAGGCTCTTTCAGGTCGGGTACGACCTCCAGGGGAATGCGATGGTCGCGATCCTGGACATCGCCTGAAAACGTCGTCAGCACCAAGCCCGACATCGCCTCGAGACCATCGCTGGAAATTTCCAGGACAACAGGGGAATCGCCGCCTGCCTCAACGAATCCAAGGCAATGCCAGAGCGAGCTGACATGCTTCACATTCCTAGTAAAAGGCGCATTGCGAACACGAATGCATTCGTCCCAAGCGAAATTGTCTTTTGCGACTCCCCGAAACCAAAGTGCATAGCGTCCCGCGTTAAGACGGACTTTCGCCTCGCCGTCGAAAAAGTAATCCTTTGGGAAAAAGAATCCTTGGGGAGCGGTAGTGTCCTGGATGCCGACGATCATCGGCGGGAGGGGAGGTAGCAATTCAACCGATTTAAGCAGGATCTTGGCAGGGAACTGGTTCAGCATATCAAGTCGGAACTTGTCGAGATTTCCATTGTCAACCCAAGCCGATTGAAGTCTTGGTTCATCGGCCAAGTTAAGGGTAATCACATTCCACTTGCCGTCTTTCTTGAGTGATGGAATGTGGAAATAGAACGAGTGCACGTAGTTCGGCTTCGTATTTCCCGCAAAGAAGAATTCGCCTTTTGTCGTCCCCTCCGGCAATTCCAGCGCCTTGTAGGTGATGCGAATGCACTGGTATTTCTTGGGATCGATGTCAGCCTTCTTGTTTCCTATGTACGAGTCAAATCCGAAAATATCAAGCAACAGGCCTTCTTCGGTTTGCTGGACGCGCATGTTGCTGACGATGTCCCAATCCGGTTGCTTTTGCGTGAAATCCCATACCTGTGCCTGGACTACCCCAAACAACATCGAAGTCAACACAAAAAGTAAAATGGAGTTCTTCATTGCATGTCCTTGCCTTGAGCATTCAATCGCCTACACTCTTGTTAAAATGTCAGAGAACCAATGTAGCACACAACAAGGCGCATGACCAAGACAAAGTAGGTTTTTTCATTTTGCAATCGGCTAGCGTTGCCTTTTCATTGTAAACCGTTCTGGTTGTGATATCGATTACTAGCATTTGATTGTTTGGCTGAGTAAATTGTGTCATTCCAAGTTTTTCATCTACCACAAAAACCAGGAACCATCATGAAAATCTCCAGCTTGTCAATTCTCGCCCTCATCGCCCTTCCCTTCCTGGGATTTTCCCAAGACATTCCCGAAGGCTGGTTCCCATTCCAAACCAATGCGCGCGAGGCGTACGACGACGCCCTCGGTAGCGTCGAATTCCTAAACCCAGGTCCTGCAGACAAGCGAATCGTCGCCAAGGACGGACATTTTACCTTGGAAGACGGTACGAAAGTTCGATTCTTCGGTTCCAATATCGCCTTTGCAAACGCTTTCCCAGACAAGGAAGTCTCCCCAGTTCTGGCAAAACGCCTCAAGCAAATCGGTTTCAACGTGATGCGTTTCCACTCGATGGAACGCAACCACATCTGGAATAGTGACCAAACAGCCCTGGATCCCGTGCAACTGGATAAATTGCACTGGTTCCTGTACCACCTCAAGCTCAATGGAGTCTATGCCAACCTAAATCTTCACGTGTCAAGGCGATATAGGGGCATGTCAGCGGAAATGATAAAGGCATTCGGGCCTGGCAAGGCGCTCGACAGATTCTATCCCCCATTCATCCAAATGCAAAAGGAATACGCACGGGACCTGCTGACCACCGTCAACCCATATACAGGACTGACGCCCGCAGAAGACCCGATGGTCGCATTCGTCGAAATCAACAACGAAAACGCCATCACCAGCCTGGTCCAAGAAGACAAGATCAGGGCAATCCAAGGCACCGAGTATTACACCGAACTACAAAAACAATGGATGGATTGGCTAGGCAAAAAATATGGTTCGACGGCCAAGCTCGCACAAGAATGGCAACGAGGATTCCAGGCTCTCTCAAAAGACAACCTCCTCGAAGGCTTGAAGCCAGAGGGCGAACACCTCCATCCGGACAACTTCGTCCTAACGGCGGAAAATTCCAAGGACATCAAGATCGACCTCAAGCAAGACGGCGAGGTCGCCTGGGCCTATCAAACCCATTTCCTTGATATCCCGTTCAAGGAAAACCAAAATTACACGATCACCTTCAAGGCAAAAGCGTCAAAGCAACGATACGTCAACTTCTCGCTGATGGCGGCCGAACCGCCATGGCTCCCATACGCAAGAACTGGCGCAAACCTGTACACGGAGTGGAATACGTACGCACTAAGCCTCCGTATCGACACATACCTCAAGGACAAGCGAACAAGGCTTACCATCGGACCAGGCGGCTTCAACACCCCGGTCACAGTCGAAATCAAGGATCTTGAACTCCACGAAGGAAACATTCCGCTTGACTTCGACCACAACAATATCCCTCTGGAAATCATCAACAGCTCCATCAACGCAAAAAGCGACTACATCAACTTCCTAGCAGAAACCGAGTACGAGACGACGCGTGAACTCATGGACTACATCAAAAAGGACCTCAAGGTCAAGTCGCTGGTCATCGACTCCCAAGTCAACTATTCCGGCGCCTTTGGATTCATCAGGGAAAGCCAACTCTCGGACTACATGGACACGCACTTCTATTGGCAACACCCAACCTTCGCTCCAGGCAAAAACTGGGACGGAAACCACTGGACGATACGAAACACGCCGATGACAAACGCCAAAGCACCATACTCATATGCCTATCTCATGACACAAAGGGTCCAGGGGAAACCCTTCTCCATCTCCGAATACGACCATCCGGCACCCAACGAACACAACCACGAACTCTTCCCGATGATCGCTTCCTTCGCGGCTTTCCAGGACTGGGACGCGATTTACCAGTTCTCATTCGCCTCGCCGCCAGACTTCAAAACCCCGGCAGCCATGAGAGGATACTTCGCAATGGCGGGAAATCCCGGGAAAATGACCTTCTCGCCACTGGCGGCACTGATCTACAGAAACGGACTTGTCAAGCCAAGCCCGAATACAATCACTCTCGAAATACCCAAAAAAGTGCTCTTCGATGACATCAAGGGAACTGTCCCGACAATCTCAAGCATCAAGTTCCCAAACGCCGACTTCAACAAGGCGTTGCCGGACGCACAAATCAATGTCAAGCTCACAGACGATGGAGACCAGCCCAAGACCATCCCGGCTGATTTTACACAACCCGACATTAACCTGAAATCGTCGCAAATCACATGGGACGCGTCAAACGATCGGGGAACTTACCTGGTCAACGCACCCGCCGCAAGAACGGCTTCTGGATACATCCAAGACAACCCCGTCATCCTCGGAGACGTCAAGGCGGAACTGACCTTGCCCCAGGAAAGAACAGCTTCTTTCGCAATCGTAGCTTGCGACTCTCTGCCAATCGCAGAATCGAAATCCATGCTCCTCGCCATCGTAGGCACCATTGCAAATCCAGGCATGATCTGGAACGAAGAACGAACCACGATCAAGACCAACTGGGGAAATCCACCGACCATCGCCATCTTCATCCCTGCGACATTTACAATCCCCGGCGAAAAGAAGCCAGTCGTCAAGGCGTTGGATCCCGCAGGGCGAGCTTTCGCTGACATCCCCGTCGAAGGCGCACCAGGCGCATGGACATTCAAAACCACACAAGACTCGCCAACCCTCTGGTTCTCACTGAAAAGATAAGGAGCAGGAAAACAACCATGATCTCAGATTTTCGCGCCACCCCCTATCCCTTGCTTCGTGGCGGGAAGCAATATGTCGTCCTGAGCTGCCAGAGCGAGTTCACAGGGCATTGCCTGCTTGACATGGAACGCGAAGGCAAAGCCATGATCTCAAACATGGATCTGGGGATTTGCCACGGACAGTATGAAAAACTACTGATGATCCAGGTCCCAAAGACAAATTGCCAGGCGTTGTTCACCCTGAAATCCCTTGACGGAAAACCATTGGCCGAGTGCAATGTCAATTGGATCGTGCCTCGGCACTGGACGCTGGACGTGGCAGTAGGCTCGCATACCGACATCGGACTCCACAACTCGCCATACATCCAACGCCACAATAGCGTCAAATTCCTGGAGTTGGCTACACAATTGTGCGACGAAACAGAAAGCCTGCCACAAGAATCACGGTACCGATACATGATGGAAGGAACCTGGTTCTGGGAAAACCACGCAAAGGAACGAGGACGACAGGAGGCAGAACGTGTCGCAAACAACTACCTGAACGCCGGGAAAATCGCGATTGGATGCTGCACGGCGGGAAATCACACCCAAGTTTATGGCTTCGAGGAAATGTGCCGTTCCACCTATACAAGAGAACGCCTGAACCGCGATTGGAACGTGTCATCCTCGACCATGACGATGATCGACAACAACGGGATGAGCTGGGCGCTCGTCGTCCCCTATTGCTCCGCAGGCATCAAAAACATCCTGTTTGCGCCAAACCAATGGAATCCACTCCCCTCGACAATCTGGCCTTGCGACAAGTCGATCCCATCCTACATCTGGAATCCAGACGCCGGCGGTGGCGGCGCTCGGGTCGATGTCCGATACGATTCGCCTTTGCCGATGGTATTCTGGTGGGAAGGCGCCGACGCCCGCAGCAGAATCCTCGTCTGGTGCAGCGCTCAATACGTCAGCGGCGGCATGGCTTTTGGATTGTCACCCACGATGGCTGCAGACGGCAATACGATCGAGGCAGTGGAAAGGAAAATGTCACGCCAACTGGCAAAGCTGGAAAATCGGTACCCCTTTGACAGATGGTTGATTGCCAACTATCAGGATGACCAGAAACCAGGCCTGGAATTCGCAAACTTCATCAAGGCGTGGAATAACAAGTGGGACTGGCCAAAAATCCGAATGGTCGGCAACCTCGACGAGCCTTTCGAATATGTAAGAAGACACTTTGGCAAGGACATTCCCGTGTTGCGCGGAGACATGACAAGCGGATGGAGCCAACACCCATTGACAACCCCGGAACTCCTCGCACAGAAATTCGCCGTCGATCGACGACTTCCCGAAGCCGAAATGGCATCCGTCCTCGCAAGCCTGATGGTCGATGGATACACATACCCAGCCATAGATTTCGAACGGGCATGGGATGGACTGATCTGCAATGACGAACATAGCTACGGAACTAGCGGATACCAAGGACGACGCGTCTATGAAACATGGATGCAACATCGGGACTGGATCGACAAGGCGCAGGAAGTCGCAAACAATGAACAAAAACTCGCGCTGACGACATTGCTCAACAAACGGGTGAATGTTCCCCAAGACGGATTCTTCATGTTCAATCCAACATTGTCTCCGCGACAAGAAGTCGTCGCCCTTGACGGCAAGAAATTCCTGTCGCCCAAGGTGCCTTCCTTCGGCTACGCCGTGGTGACGGCAACCTCGCTGGAATGCTGCCAGGACGATTTCACACCACTCCCACAACCACCTGTAGTCGAAAACGAATTCTTCATCGTCAGTTTTTCCGAAAATGGTTCCTTGGCAAGGATTTACGACAAATCACTTAAACGCGACCTGCTTTCTGCCTGCGCCAATGAATTCACCTATACACGCGACAACCATGCGACGTTCCATCGCCCACTAAAAGCTAAATTCGAAATCTCGCAAAACAACCTTGAAACGATCGTACGCTGCAACATGGACGAACCAATCTCCCAGGCGGCGATTGAAACAACATACGTCTTCCCAAACAACAAAAAACGAATCGACATCACCAACAAATTGCAGCATGTACGAGACCTAATCAACACAAAGCGATATTACCGATATGGCTACTTTGCCTTCCCGTTCCAAGTCGAAAACGCACGGTTCTATGCACAACTGAACGGTTGCGTGGCAACGCCCGGAATCGACCAGACAGGGCACGGAACCGATACATACCTCGCTGCCAGGGAATGGTGCTGCGTTGAAGGAAACCACTACGGAGTCGGACTGATCCAACTCGATAGCCACCTCGTGGAATTCGGCAAGATCCATCCAGACAAGACCGACTATGGCAGCCCGGAAACTGGAACTGGCATCTACAGCTACTTGTTCAACGACTGGTTGCAGATGCATACTGCGGGCGGCGACCACGTCAATCCCATTTTCAGGTACTCCATCGTGCCATACCAGGGTACCTGGCAAGAAGCAAACCTGCCGATGCTGGCAGACCAGGCCGCACATCCAATGACTGTCATGCCAGCGGAAAAACATCAGGGTGTCCTGCCGGAATCCAAGTCGTTTCTGTCCGTCAACGCAAGCAATCTCCACCTGATGGTGCTCAAACGCGCAGAAGATGGCGACGGATTGGTGCTGAGATTGCGTGAAACCTGCGGTCGCCCTGTGGAAGGCCTAGAGCTGAAGTGCGAACTCGGGCAGGATTTTACCATGTCGCTCTGCACGGTTGACGAACGCCCTGAGATCAACCAAGTACCTCCAAGATGCGATGCGAACGGAATCGTGACGATTCGCCTTCGAGGCACCAACCTGCCGGAGCGTGCGATTCAAGCATCGGTTTCAGAAGATGGACGTCCCTTGCCAATTGGAAGCAACTACACGGGGCTGATTACAAAGCCCTGTGCCGCACGCGGGGAAAACCGAGGTCATCTGTACCTCCTTTGGGGAGCAAGCACGGAGTCCGATTTCTCCCACTACGAACTGTATCGAAGCACCAAGCCTGGCTTTGTTCCAGACAAAGACACCTTCATCGCCAATGTCCAAAATGAGGAATTCTGCGTCGGAAGATACGAGGACACCGGCCATGACGACCATCGGACATATTATTACCGAGTCCGAGCCGTAAACAACAAAGGTCAAGCAGGCGATTTCAGCGAGGAATTCAGCGGAGTAACCTTCCAGCCTCCGGCGAATGCTGAATGCTGAATGCTGAATGCTGAATGCTGAATGCTGAATGCTGAATGCCCCGTCCGATTTGTCCGACCCGTCCGACTTGTCCGACCCCGTCCGACTTGTCCGACCCGTCCGACTTGTCCGACCCCGTCCAACCTGTCCGACTTGTCCGACCCGTCCGACCCGCTCTGCCACTCGCAACCCTCTCCGCCACCACCCTCAACTTCTTCCGCTTCCTCGCGCACATTACATTTAGGGGCGGAGGCCCCCTTACGGTT
>DBPZ01000089.1:66532-134536 GCA_002305655.1 Lentisphaeria bacterium UBA1407
CAAACATCGTCAATCTTCCAGACTCACAACCCGTTAGGTAATCCGGATGACTCTTGATGATTTCAATCGACTAGGAAACCATTTTTCCATACCCATTTTAGTACGAAATAAAAGTTTGACTTGGAACTCCCTAGCCTCCGCCTGGTTCAAAAGGGGCGTCTCGAGACAAAAGTTCCACATCCTCCACGTAAATAAATGGATTGGTTTAAGTACGACCACCCCGGGTGCCCGTACTCAAAGTGTCATCATGGCGTCAACTGCTTTTTCAGGATAATTCATCTAGGCATTTGCGGCATCGATTTCCCGTTGCCTATATTCGGCGCTTTTCTTCGCGTGATAGTCCAATGCTTCCTGCGATGGCTTGATTTTCCCGATGACGCTTGGCATTGGCTTGTTGTCGCAGGGCTTTTCGGGATCTGGATTCCAGTTGTCATTCCTGTACTTGTCGCGGTTTGCCTTGATTCTCAGGTCTGGGATTTCGAAGGTATTCGAGTTGTTGAGCGCCGATCGATATCCTTGGATTCCGATCATGGACATATCGACTCCCTTATAGACGTCAATCAATGGCTTTTCGCCGGTGACGATAGCGTGCTTGAACCAGTAGTTGACGAAGAAATCCCCGCCTCCGTGTCCGTGCTTGAGCGCTTCTTTCAGGTCATCGGGCAATTCGGCGGCGTATTTTTTAGATTTCGGCTTGTCTTCCATGTCTGGGAAATCGTGATCCCAGCGCGAAATACGGATTTGCCCATCGCCTTGATTCCATTCCATCGAGCCTTTCGAGCAGCAAATCCGATATCGTTGCCCGTGGTCTCTGACGCTGCTCCAAGGAAGGATTTTCACCGCCGCGCCATTGTCCATTTTGCAGAGGATGACGGAGGTACCGTCGTTGACGCGGACGGAACCGCCGATTGACAAGTCGTCGAAATCGTGCGGAACTATGATGGCGTTGACGGCTACGGGGCGTGTACCCGTTATCATCATCACGGGAGCGATGGAATGGGTGCAGTAGTACGTGGCGGGAAGCCAATTGCGCCAATGGCCGACCGTCTCCCCAAGCTCTCCCATCTCATCGCGGGATATGGGATGAACGTATTCGCCTTCCCCATAGGTGAACTTGCCGAAACTCCCGGACTCAAACAAGCGCTTCATCTCGATGTTCTGAACAAAAAACGGGTAGTTCTCGGCAAAGAAATACACCAGGTTCGGCGCAGCCTCGACAGCCTCGACCAATTCAACCGCCTCCTGCAACGTAAAGCATGCCATGCATTCGCTGAGAACATGCTTGCCGGCAGCCAACGCCAACTTCGCGGCAAAGGCATGATCGGTCGCATAGTTGGCGACAATCACGCCGTCAATGTCCTGCTCAAGCAGCTTCTCGTACTCCAAGACATAGGGACAACCAAGCTTCTTCGAAGCATTCTTGGCGCGAATCTCGTTGCGGTCGCATACAAACGCAATCTCCATGCCGTTGGACAACGCGCCATTTGCCAACGAAATCCCGCGACGACACCCCAATACGCCTAGCCTGATCTTCTTCGACATCGGTTTACTCCTGTTTCGATATAGATTCCAAGTACAAAATCATGCTGTTCAGATTTTCTCGTCCCCATGGGCTTCCAGCCATCTTATCAGGCATTCCTCCGCTTCCAAACCAATCCCAAGCACGCAATTCGAGCATACGATCACCCCTTTGATCATGCCCTCGTGCAACAAATGCCGGCATTTTTCCAGGTATCTTTCCATCACCTCGGCATCCATCGGGCGATTGTCGCCGTAGTCGAACAGGTAGCATCCCGCATAGACATCCTTGCCTTTTGCGCGACGGATCGTTTCGGAGATATTGGCATCGACCTGGTCAAGGTTTCTGGCTTTCCAGGTCCAGAACGTGATGATATCAAAGAGATCCAAGTAGGCTTGATTGTCGAATTTCAGGATTAAATCGTAGGTGACTGCCCAGAGCTTGAGCGAATTTTCATGGAGCTTTTTGGCGATTTCCGCAGTCCGTTCCAAGGATGCCCGCGCACCTGGGCGGTCATTGAAGAAAAAGTCGTCAAAGATTCCACCGACGACATTGGGTGTGAGCTTCGCTTGCCTGACGACTTCGTCCAAATCGTCTTTTCCGCTGTCGTTGCGCTGGGAACTTGAATCCCCTATAATGGACCAGACGATTTTATCAAAATGCGTCGCCAGATCCAAGGTTTCCTGATCGAACGGAGGTTGCGGGATGCTTTTGAAGACAACCCTGCATATATTCTTGATTCCCAGGATCTTGCCACCTTCGACAAGTCCCACGCCGCTGATGCCCGGCAATTTCCAGCCCTGATGCGCTCCTGCGTGATGCCCCCAAAGCCAAAATGTGTCACGTATGGTCATTGAATTGCTCCTTAGACAGCCGTATAAAAAATCGGACATTTAATTCAATCTAACATCAAAACCACAACAGGGCAACTTAACAAGCCTTCCAGCGTGTAAAAGTCCTCTTCAATGCTACATTTAGCTAACTCTCCTCATTGATAGTCACCCCTCATTGCAAAGGAACTTCATGACAACACAACGCCTCCCCAAAGAACCCTGGCTCGACACAAACGGAAACCCAATCAATGCACACGGCGGCGGAATCCTGCTCTACCAGGACACCTACTACTGGTACGGAGAACATAAGATCGAAGGCAAAGCAGGCAATCGTGCGCATGTGGGCATCCACGCATACAGCTCAAAGGATCTCTTCAACTGGAAGGACGAAGGCGTCGTGCTTGACATCCGAAACAACGCCTTCAAGGAACTACCGGCTGGCTGCGTGATGGAACGCCCCAAAGTCATGCAGTCGCTAGAAACAGGAAAATTCGTCATGCTGTTCCACTTCGAAAGCGGTACCAGCTACAACACCGCAGCAGTCGGATTCGCCGTGGCGGATGCTCCGACAGGTCCCTTCTCACTGCACCACATCCAGAGACCAAACCCGGGAATCTGGCCGGTCAACACTCCCGATGAACTCAAAGACGAAAAACTCATCGAAAAAACAAAGGAGATCATCGATACTTTCGGTTGCGGAGACAATGCCATCGCGCCGACATGCAGCATCCTCGGCGCACATATCCCGGACGGACAGGATTCAAGGGACATGACGCTCTTCAGGGACGACGACGGCAAAACATACCACGTCTATTCCTCGGAAAAGAACAGCACAATCCATATTGCGGAACTCACTCCAGACCTGCTGAGATACACCGGTAAATACCATCGGATTTTCCCGTTCCGATGGATGGAAGCCCCTTGCATCTTCAAGCACGACGGATACTACGTCTTCATCGGGTCTGGATGCACCGGCTGGGCGCCAAACGCCGCACGCTCGGCAGTCGCGCCTGCACTTGAAGGTCCCTGGACCGAACTGAAAAACCCGGCCCAAGGTCCCGGTGCAGACACCACCTTCGGCAGCCAAAGCACATTCGTCCTGACGCTCAAGGATGGACAATACATCTTTATGGCAGACAGATGGCGTCCGGAAAACGCAATTGACGGACGATACCTCTGGCTGCCGATTCACTTCGATGGACAGCAACCAATCATCAAGGACGATTCCTTCTAACTTAATCGCACGGGAGACCTGATCCATGAAGAACGACAAGAAATGGTTCCAGAAAGCATACAAGAGAATCCTCGTTGACATGCACATCCCAGATTGGAATGACGAATTCCTCAGGGACTTCGATCCGGAAAACTATGCGGACATGATGCAACTCGCAGGCATCGACACGGCGGAAATCTACTCCAGCTCATGCCTCGGATTGTGCTTCTGGCCAACCAAAACGGCCTTCCCGCACAGAATCGTCACGAAAGGACGAGACCTGCTCGGAGAAACTATCCAAGCTTGCAAGAAAAGGGGAATCGATGTACAAATCTATACAAACTTCTGGAATAGAACAGCCTACGATGTACACCCCGAATGGAGGATCATCAGGCCTGACGGCAAGGGAACCTGCGATGGCGGCGGACGTTTCGGACAATGCTGCCACAATACAGGATACGCGGATTTCTTCGTCCAAATGTGCGAAGAACTGGCGGACGCATACGATTGCGTCGGATACTGGGTTGACATGGTCGGAATCTACAATCCTTGCATTTGCCCGTCCTGCAGGAAACGCTTTATGGAGGACACTGGCTTCCAACAACTTCCACGATTCGCGGATTGGAGCGACCCGGCGTTCATCGCCTTGAACAACTGCATGAACAAGTGGCACGGCGAACTGATGAACCGCATCAAGGCAGCCCTGCAAAAAAACCACCCTGAACGAACAGTGACCTTCCAGAGCGCGCGCCTCACCTTCGGGCGTGGCTGTGGCATCTCCGACGACTTCCTAAACGCCAGCGACTACCTGGCCGGAGACTTCACAGGAGACAAGATCCAGCAGTCCGTCATCACCAAGACCTTCTCCCTGCTCACCAAAAACAGGCCGATGGAATTCATGACGCCACGGTGCGAGGACTTGTCATACCATACCACGGAAAGACCTATCCAAAACCTGACTATGAGGGCGTATGCCGCAATCGCCAACCAATGCTCCTTTACGCTGATTGACGCCATCGACCCAAGCGGACGGCTCGACAGGAGATTCTATGAGCACGCACGTGAAGTCAACGCCACCTACGCGCAATACGAAAGCTATCTGGACAGCGATTCGGACCCCATGGCGGACGTGGGAATCTTCTATTCCATCGAATCGATCTGCGATCCCGATTGGGGTCCGGTCCCCTACGCGGAATTCATGGGACGGGGCAAAGACCCGTTCAGGACGATCGCCGATTGGCTCGGACGGGAGCACATCCCATTCAAATTCGTCAGGGCGGAACAACTCGACTCAGTCCCCGTCGTCTTCCTCTCGGATTGCTGCTGCCTGACCGAAGACGATTGCCAGGCAATCAGGAAATACGTCGAAAACGGCGGCAAGATCCTTGCCGACTACAGGACGTCGCTGTTCTCGGACACGACCGGCCGCCTTGGCAACTTCCAGCTGGCGGACGTGCTTGGAATCGACTACGCGGGAACATATACCCAAAGAGTCACCTACATCCAACCGATTGACGAACACGTCATGGACGGTGTCGTGCCTGATTATCCATTGATGCTGAACGGAAGCCAGGTCAATGTGGTTCCACACCCCGAAACAGAAGTATTGGCATACATCACACTGCCGATTTCACTTGCCACGGACAACCAGCGTTTCGGTAGCGCCATCAGCAACCCGCCAATGCGCCCCACTCGCTGCCCAGCCATCACCAAACACGCATTCGGCAAAGGAACCGCACTGTATGTCGCAGGGAAAATCGAGGACAACGCATTTGACGCCCACAAGCGTGCGCTCGTCAGCCTTTTGGACGACTTGCTAGGCAAGCGAAGCCTGGTCACCAATGCCCATCCATGTGCGGACTTCACGCTCTTTAGCCAACCGAAAAAGAAGCGAATCGTCCTCTCGATCACCAATCAACCCGCAATCCTGCCGCCCGTCCCGCTGCACGACCTATGGATCGAACTCACCCTCCCAAAGGGATTTGACATCAGGAACGTCACTACGGGACCAGACCATCGCGACTGCAAGTGGACACGCGAAAACGACAAGATCCGCATCGAAATCGATGCCCTCGACGCATTCGCAATCTTTGCGATCAATGGCTGAAATGAAACTGATCCCAGCAATCATGGGCTGAACTTGTGTCCACAACCGGAACACGCAGCTGTTCAATCGTCACGTCGCCGGCAAAAAGGATAAAACGCAAGGCCGCAATGGCGCTTCTTCGATTCCTGGTTAGCTTGAGTTTCCTCGTCCGTAGCTTCAGGTTTCTCGTTAGGTACGGGCACCCGGGGTGCTCGTACTCAAAAAAAGTCATCAGTCAAGGGGCTAAAATGGTACATTCCTAGTCGGACGGGTCGGACGGGTCGGAAAATGGGACTGAGACCTATGAGACGAATGTGACCTATGGGACTGGGTCATGGGATTCTGGGACGTTTACATTGGGTTTTGTGGGGCTAGCTTCCGCAAAGCCGCCATGAAACCAAGTCAAAAATTCATCGGTTTCGTACTCAAAAACCGTACTCACGACACAAAAAGGCGCGATCCGAAGATCGCGCCAAATGGTACGAGAGACGGGGGTCGAACCCGTACACCTTTCGGTACAGGAACCTAAATCCTGCGCGTCTGCCAATTCCGCCACTCTCGCATCAGAAAAACTTAAGTATAATTTATCCTGTCAAAGCCTGCTTGTCCATAGGACGGGAAGATTTTCATCGGATAAAGTTCGTTTGGACCCAGGGTTCGATTTCGGGCAATGGGACGACTCCCTTGGAGTGTTCGATGCATTTCAGGAGCCAGGCCATGTTGTTGGCCAGTGTCCGCATCGTCTGAAGACCTTCAGCGTCCTTGCGGACATCGTCGGGCGTCATCCCATGGACGCTGTTCCAGTATTGGGATGTGACAATCGGCATGTTCGTCTTCATAAAGTGCTTCAGCAAGCGGTCGTACGTAGCGCTTGCGCCGCCGCGACGGCAGCTGACTATCGCCGTTGCCGGCTTGTTGAACAAATAGGCCGAACCACCGAAGAAAATCCTGTCGAGCAACGAGGTCACTTGTCCGTTGGGTCCGGAGTAGTAGACTGGTGAACCGACCACGATTCCATCGGCTTCACGCATCAGCTTTGCGCACTCGTTCACACAGTCATCGTCTCCGAAGACGCAAAATCCATTGTTTTTATAGCATCCGCCACAGGCAACGCATCCACCGATCGGCTTCTTTCCGATTTGAAAGATCTTGGTTTCGATGCCGTGCTTATTGAGTTGGGCCGCAACCTCGCTCAATGCGGTGAATGTGCAGCCCGCCTCTCTTGGACTTCCATTGATCAACAGGACTTTCATGTTCATTTCTCCATTCAAGCAATCACTTGTTCGGGATCAGGACGCCGGGATCGTAGTCGGCCGGCGCCTCATACCCCAGCAGGTTCATCACTGTTGCGGCGATTGAGCTGATGCCCAATCCTTCGCGCAATTCCGTCTTGTATTCTCCCTTTCCTTCGGGATCGTAGATGATGCACGGCACTGGATTCAGGGAGTGTGCGGTCTTCACCTTGGGAACTCCGTTTTCCATCTGGACCGAACCATCCTTCTTGTGCTCGTACATGTCGTCCGCATTTCCGTGGTCGGCGGTAATGACCATCACGCCGCCGGCGGCTTTCACGGCCTTCTTGATGCGTCCCACGCAAAGATCAACGCATTCCACGCCGATTTTTGCGGCCTGGTAGACGCCGGTATGACCGACCATGTCGCCATTGGGGAAGTTGCATCGGATGAAATTGTACTTTCCGCTTTCGATTCCCTTCAGGACAACATCGGTGATTTCTGCGCCTTTCATCCATGGGCGCTGTTCGAATGGAACGACGTCTGAGGGGACTTCGACATAGTCTTCGAGCTTGTCGTTGATCTTCCCGGATTTGTTTCCATTGTAGAAGTATGTGACGTGTCCGTACTTCTGCGTTTCCGAGACCGCGAGGGTTTTCACGCCCATCGCGCAGAGGTATTCGCCTTGTACCCGATCGATCGCCGGCGGACTGGTCAGGAAGCGCTTTGGCACGTGCAGGTCGCCGTCGTATTCCATCATTCCCGCATAGACCACGTCCGGGACGCGCTTGCGGTCAAACTTGTCGAATTCCTCTCCGCCTTCGAAGGCCGCGGTGATTTCCAGCGACCTGTCGCCGCGGAAATTGAAGTATACTACACTGTCTCCATCCTCGATTGTCCCGACCGGCTTTCCGTTTTCAGCGATGACGAAAGCTCCCAGATCCTGGTCGATGGCTCCTGTTTCCTTGCGGTAGGTTTCGATCGCTTCGCGTGCCGAGGCGAACTGGCGTCCTTCGCCAAGGACATGGGTCTGCCAGCCACGGTCAACCATTGACCAGTTGGCGCCATAGCGATCCATCGTGATGTACATGCGGCCGCCGCCGGAAGCAATCTTCGCATCGCAACCCTTGGCGCGCAATCCAGCCAAGAACTCCTCGAAAGGATCAACGTATTCGAGTGCCGAGGTTTCGCCGACGTCACGGCCGTCAAGCAGAATATGGACGCGGATTTTCGCCACGCCTTCCCGAACAGCCTGCTCCATCATCGCCCGCAAATGATCCAGGTGCGAATGCACGTTGCCATCTGAAAACAAGCCGATGAAATGCAGGGTGGACTTCTTCTCGATCGCATTGCCGGAAATGTCCTTCCAAGCCTGTCCTTCGAACATCTTTCCTGAAGCGATGTTTCCGCTCACCAGCTTGGCGCCCTGGTCAAAGACACGGCCGGAACCGATCGCGTTGTGACCGACCTCGGAGTTCCCCATGTCCGCATCGCTGGGCAACCCGACGGCCTGCCCATGTGCCTTTAGTTTCGTGTTCGGGCAATTCGCCATCAACCAATCCAGATTCGGCTTCGTGGCTCCCGCAACTGCATCGCCCTCGGCGTACTTGCCAAAACCAATGCCATCCATGATGACCAGGACAACAGGTCCCTTGCGACCCTTAAACCAAACGGCTTTCTCAAGCTTCTGTGACATCGTTTTTCCCTGTAGAAAATAACCTCGACTCAATCAAACAAACCCAGTCGATCCCAATACGGAAAACAACCAGGTAAAATTCTGAACGAAGAAATTAATGTATTGTTTTCATTCAAAAAGTCAATCCAGGAAGGCACTTGGGGACGCATTCCATTCCATTCCCAAGAGTGACTTTTCAACTCAATGATGTTATAGTATTGTTTTTCAGCAATTGCGTTTCATCATCTCAACTAGGAATCAAGCACCATGCCAGACGTCGTCGTCATTATGGGCAGCTCATCCGACCTGCCGAAGATCCAACCCTGCATTGACACCCTGAAAAAGCTAGGCATTTCCCACGAGGTTCGCGTGATGTCCGCCCATCGCACGCCCGACCTTGTCTTGTCCTACATCGGCTCTGCCGAGCAGCGCGGCGTCAAGGTGGTCATCGCGGCTGCAGGCGGCGCCGCCCACTTGGCGGGTGTTTCCGCCGCACACACACTCCTACCGGTCATCGGCATCCCCGTCGAAAGCAGTGCGCTCAAGGGCATCGACTCCCTTCTGTCAACCGTCCAAATGCCAGGCGGAATCCCCGTGGCAACAGTCGGAATCGGCTCTGGCGGCGCAACAAACGCGGCGCTCCTTGCAGCACAAATCATTGCGCTCAATGACGATCAACTCAAAAAACGCCTGTTGGAAAACAGGCAGGCAAGCCGCCAAAAGGTCATCGACGACGATGCGGCGATAAATGCCCAATAATCCATAACGATTATGAAATCCAGGACACTCTCAGGACTCAGCAACATCGCGTTTCTCGCAATCGTCATTTGCGCTTCCAGAGTGTCCGGAATCTCCTACTACACTGAAGTCCTGCATGCGGGAAGATTCAGGATCAAGGCGACAAATGAGCAAACCTGCAGGTCAGTCGGATTCTTCGCCAGCCATTGCTCGGACTTTGTGGACAGGTTCCTTGGCATCTCAGGTCAGCCAACCAGGCAGATCACCATCGTCGAACTCAGTTCCTTTGACGATGACGATGAAACCACATCCCGCTACAAGGTCACCTTCGGCGGGGGCAAAAGCGACACGCAGGTAATCTACTCGCTCGTCTCGACCCTGCTCTATCGTCGGGTTCAGGAACTCAAGGATGACAGGTTGCAGGACGGCGATGGCATGGTCGGAATCATCCCATCCCCGCAAAGATCCAAAAAGGGCCAGGAGAGGCCGATCGCACATTGCGTCGCCTCGGCGCTGACACATAGGGTCGCAGGAAGAACCATGCCGGGAAAACTCCTGACGGCAGACTACGAAGTCGCACGGAACCAATTCGCAAAAAACGAGTTTCCGGAGGTGGACAAGCTTCTTGCGGAAGGCATTGACGCCGACTTCGGACCGATCTTCGACCTCTACATGATGCACTGCGACTTGCTTATGCTTTCGCTCGAAACGCTCAAAGGGTCGCAAAGGCAAAGAATCCAAAACCTCCTGATTGACGATCGCAACAACCTCGATCCCATCGAGGCATTTGACAAGGCGTTCGCGACCTACTACGAAAAGGACGAGACACGGCAGGCATTCTACGTGCGACGCGTGGCGGCAGTCAGCAGAAGACGGCATCGCGGAAGCAGCACCGATGTGATCGCCGATGCCGTCCAGGAGTTGGAAACCGTCAAGGTCGTAGGCGGAAGCGGTCCTGCCGGACTCAAGACCGTCCGTTTGGAAGACATGCCAAAGCTCCTTGAGGACTACAAGACGGATACCAGGGCATTCCTTCAGTTGGAGCAAAAATTCCGCGAACTCAAGTTTGACGCGCCTTTGCTCCTCCAGCCATCGCTGGACAAGTACATCCTGGCTCTGCAGCACATCAGGGAAGGTCAAACCAGAAGGTTCAAGCGCGACTTCAGGAACGCGAGAAAGGAATTCCAGGAGGCGCTGCAGAAACAACGGAAAATCGAAGCGATCCTCGACGACGAGGAACGAAAGCATATTTCCGCAGGACGTCGATTTGAAGACTATCTGGAAATCATCGATAGATACAGGGACTTCTCGGATCAGCTCAGGCCTGGAAACCCAATCTTCAATCAAACCAAAAAGCCCTAGAACCTAATCGCGAGGATTCCATGACAATTCAAGCCTGTCCAAAAGACAACCAAGAACTTGAGGCATTGCTGGCTACGCCATCAGAGCAACTGATCCAGGCAATGGCAAAACTCGATGGCGATATCATCATCCTCGGCATCGCAGGAAAAATCGGTCCGACCGTCGGCCAAATGGCCGTCAAGGCAACGAAGCTGGCAGGGAAAAAACGACGGATATTCGGAGTATCGAGATTTAGCGGCAAGGGCACGCAAACACAGCTGGAAGAGGCTGGAATCTCGACGATACCATGCGATTTGCTCGACAGGAAAAGCGTCGAGAAACTCCCGAAACCACCCAATGTCCTCTTTCTCGCCGGACGGAAATTCGGCACTGAAGGCGCTGCCAGCGAAACCTGGGCGATGAACGTGCTCGTGCCTGCGATTGTCGCCGAGACCTTCTCGGATTCCAGGATCGTCTCCGCCTCGACGGGTTGCGTCTATCCCCTCGTCGCTGCAAGCACGGGCGGCTGCACCGAGGACGTACCTCCGGAACCCATCGGCGAATACTCGCAATCCTGCCTGGGGCGCGAACGGATGTTCGACTACTGGTGCCAGAGAAACAACTCCAAGCTTCTGCATTACAGGCTCAACTACGCCATCGATCTCAGGTATGGAGTCCTTCACGACATCGTCCAGAAGGTCCTGCATGGCCAACCAGTAGACCTGACTGTCGGTCATTTCAACGTCATCTGGCAAGGCGACGCGGCGGACGTGATGCTCAGGTCGCTGGAATTTTGCGACAACCCACCTCGAATTCTCAATGTCACCGGACCGGAGATCGTCTCGACCGAAGAGACGGCGTGCCAGTTCGCAAAGCTTTTCGGGAAGGAACCGAACTTTGCCGGAGCAGATGCCGATTCCTGCTACCTTAGCAACGCCGCCAAAATGGTCAAGATCTTCGGCAAACCCAGGGTTGCCGTGAAGCAACTGATCCAATGGCAAGCAGATTGGCTGCTCAAAGGCGGCAAATCCTACGGAAAACCAACTCATTTCGAGGTCAACAACGGGAAATTCTAACCATGTCACGACAAATCACCGACATTCCAGATTCCATCCTGACAACATTCAGGAAAGGTTGCGTCATCCCCGCCATGCCGCTAGCGCTCAACCAGGACCGCAGCGTCGATTGGATCCATCAACGGGCACTGTGCAGATACTACATCGACGCCGGAGCTGGCGGAATTGCCGTCGCCGTCCATACGACTCAATTTGAAATTCGGTCTCCTGAGTTCAATCTTTTCCAGCCTGTCCTGAAAAACGTCTCCCAATACATCGACCAATGGGAAAGGCACAGAAGCCAAAAAATCCTCAGGATCTGCGGGATTTGCGGAAGGACTCCGCAGGCTTTGGACGAAGCCAGGATCGCCATTGAAAACAACTACCATGCTGGATTGCTCAGCATGGCGGCATGGGCTGATGGATCGATCGACCAAATGCTCGAACACTGCAACGCCGTCGCGCAACAAATCCCAATCATCGGATTCTATCTCCAGCCATCCGTGGGAGGAAGGGCGCTCCCATACGAATTCTGGCGGGATTTCGCAAAAATCCCCAATGTGCTCGGAATCAAAATCGCCCCCTTCAACCGATACGGCACCCTCGATGTCGTTCGGGCCGTCTGCGAGGCGGACAACGATATCTCGCTTTACACGGGCAAC
Source organism: Lentisphaeria bacterium UBA1407 (assembly GCA_002305655.1). Taxonomy (GTDB): domain Bacteria; phylum Verrucomicrobiota; class Lentisphaeria; order Oligosphaerales; family Oligosphaeraceae; genus UBA1407. The sequence goes on from DBPZ01000089.1 coordinate 78,887, forward strand.
GACGACAATATCGTCAACGACTTGATCGCAAACTACCAATTCGGCTCTGTCTCCAGGCGCTTCGTAGGAGGTCTTCTTGGACATTGGTGTTGCTGGACAAAAAATGCCGTCGAATTGCTGGACAAGATCCACGCGATCAACCAGGCTTCAGAGCCTATTCCACAGGAAATCCTGACGCTTGCCAATGAAATCACAGACTGCAACGCCGCTTTCTTCGACCCCAAGCACAACTTCAAGGGTTGCATTGCAGGCGTCCACGAAGTCCTCAGGCGGCAAGGACTGATGAAAGGAATCTGGTGCCTTGACAAAAACGAAACACTTTCACCCGGCCAAGCAGACGAAATCACAAGGGTTCACAAGCAATACCCACACTTGAACGACGACCAATTCGTCGCACAAAACCTCAAGGCATGGCTGGAGCACCCTTGATCGCCGCCACAGGCGTTTGGTTTGCCCTTTTCCATCATTTATCGAATTGGCTTGATGGTATAGGTCAGTTTGATGGCTTGTCCCTGCTTGAAATCGTTTCCGAGTTCGAGTTTCAACGGTTTGATCGCGTATTCGTAGGCTTCCTGCAGCGTCCCCCAGTTCAGGCGCACAGGTTCCTCGAAGACGATTAGGAACCCTGCTCCCTTGTCATTGGTCGCCTTGAAGGTCGTGCAGGATTGTGTTGGTTCTTGGCTCCAGACTCCATTGAATTCAAATTGGAATGTGCAATTGGGCTTGTCGATGATCGGGAATTGTTCGAAGCATTCCTTTGGAGTCCAGTCTTTGAGTTGGTTGATGTGGAGTTCGACCTTGATTTCGTCCTCATGGAAAATAATTGTCCTCCTGATGGTTGCTTCTCCGTTCAGGAATGGATTTTCGAGTTCGATCGTCCTTGTTTCCTCGTTGACCTCTGACTTCAGCTTCCAGTAGTCCGGGAACGTGTATGTATCGTCTTGGAGAAGCGCCGCTGTCATTGCGTATGTATGTGCATTCCAACCCGTGGAAGCCATCAGCGTGCCGTATTCAGGCGACCACACCAGTTGGATTCCATGGACTGCATTCCAACTGTTGTTCCTCGTGGCTTCCACTTCCTTCTTGCAGATCGCATTTCGCTGCCATTCGTGCATCGACTTGTCGGTGTAGCTGAATGCATAGTAGCCTTTTGTTTTCACCGCCACGAATTCATCGTTGAAGCTTCTCCAGAACGTATCGTTTTCCTCTGCGGGGAAGCAACCATCCTGCAGTGATTCGGACGGATATTCGTAGCCGTAATAGTAGCTTGTCCAGGGATCGAAGGGGTAATTGAACCACTGGGGGTACTTGTCCAGGGCGGCATCCGTTGGCTCTGTCAGCGACTTGTCGTCCACGACTGCAGGCTCATCGGGCTTCCGATGCCAAACAGCCGCCTCGGGCAGCACGCCCTTAAGCAACATGGTTCCGCCATGATATTGGCGCTGACCCCATGTCCCCAGTCCTGTGGGCAAAACCGCTTGAACCGATTATCCTGCCTCCATCGGGTTCGGGTGCGACGCTGTGGTTCATCAGGCCAATGATCTTCTTCAATCCATCCAGGATGACCTGGTCTTGGGTTTTCCGGTAGTAGAGCGCCTGGATGCAGTTGGTCAGCCCCTGGTAGGTGGCATCCGGTCCGTTTGCTTCCCGTTGGTATCCTGTTTTCATATAGATGTTGCGTTCCGGATCCGTCAGGTTCACGGCATAGTCCCGGGCGAGTCGTGCGTAGTCGCCGAATTTTGGCGCGACTTCTTCAAGGAACTGGAATGTCATCAACCAATGACTCGATTGGTTTTCGCAAGACACGTGGTAGAACGGAAAACGATCGGCCAGACGCTGGATGCCTTCAATCGCCAAGTCGCGCATCTCGTCGTCAAGCACGGGAACCAAAAACGAAACGGCCTGTGAAATCTCGAATGCACAAAATAACGCATCGGTTCCGTTGTAGTTGTTCTCGTCATTCTGAACCGTCTCGTTCTCGTGGAACGTCAGGTATTTGGCAAACAAGCCCAACAAGGCACGATTGATGATGGCGGGATTCCGGTAGTAGGGATTGATCGGACGATTCAATGACGCAATCCGCGCAAGGGCGACGAAGTTGTTGCCGGGAACCTTCCCGAAATCAGGATGGCCAGGATCGATGACCTGACGGGACAGTATCGGGTTGACGTACCGAAATGCCTGGTCGATCAGCGCACGGGCGTTAGGCTCGCGCTCCCATTCGGACTTCAGGCTCCTCATGGGAACAATCTCGACTTCAAGATCATCGCGCTTCAACGACGATACGAAGTCCTTGATACGGCACTGGTACGGAAAGGGATGCAATGATCCGTCGGACGCCTTGTTCAACGACGAACCGACGGCTTGCGCACAGGATTCGCTCGGAGACAGAAACAGCGGCATTTGGCTGGCGGCAATATAGCTCTGGTTCGGAGAGCCGGCAAACATCGACAGCTTCAGGATCTTGCCGCGAAGCTCCGATGTTTCCAATTCCTTGCTCAAATGACCGGTTTCCATGTTTTCAAGCAACAGCTTCCCGTCAGGCGTCCATAGCTTCCATGTACCAAAGGCGTGCTTGAGGTAAACCTTGTCCGGTGCATTCTCCGTCACCACGAGGTAAGCTTCCTTGAACTGGTCTTTGTCGGTTGCGACCAGTCTGCATCGAGAGGGCATTACCGCAAAGGATCGGGCAGGCGTCGCGGCAACGTCGCAGGTCGCCTCCACCAAGCTTGTCCTCACCTGGTAAACCCCTGCAGGAGACTGCTCGGCATAGGTTTGTGAAAAGGTCGCCGGCTTGCCTGGAACCAAAGGATCGTAATTCCAGCCAACCAGCTTTTCGGAGGAATCGAAGAACCTGACCAGCGCCTTCGGAAACTTGGCCTGCCCATCAGGATGTACCGTAACATCAAGCTTCAACGGTCCGCCAGGATGCACAAAGAAAAACGCCAAGCCATCGCCGCGAAATGGTCCGCGCAAAACAGGAATGCCGTCGTCGGCAAAACCAAGGAGACAACCGAGAAAAAGCGGAAACAAAGCCAAAAATCTAGATGGGTTCTTCATAGTTCAAGCAAGGATTTGTTATAGTGTGTCAGCTAATCTGCTACTCTTGTTTCATCAACGGATTACCGCAACGTGCTTCGACAAGGCAATCGGATCGCAACTGGATTCATGCGCTGAAAACATGCTGGGAATGAGCGTCGTCAATGGATGACTGGTTATAAAAGGCCTCTTTGCCTCCATGCCCGCACTCATTTGGCATTGAAGACAAAGGCAAGCACTTCAAAGGGCTTGAGGCCAGTTTTGAACTCGCCGTTCTTGAGCCAGACCGTGCGGCTGCGATTGATATTGCAAGTCATGTGACGCGGCAACCCATCAAGCCAGCATTTGAACCTGACTTCCGGCAAAAACTCGCGTCGGTTATTGACGATCAGCATGAGATAGCGTCCGTCCGCATGACGACGCAGGCAGTGGCTCACGTCAGGCACCAGGGCCAGCGCCTTTTTGCTTTCAGCATCTTCCTGCCCTTCTACCAAGCGTTCACGTTCCTTGAATTTCAACAGATATTCAACCGTGGCATCATCGTGATCACTGGCCAGCAGCTCATTATGCCACTCGCCCAGGAAAAATTCCGACAAGAGGCTGACTTCTTTCATGGCCGGATAAATCACGAATTTGCGATAGGCGGCGCTGCACCGCTGCAAGCGCCAGCCGTGTATGCCCATGACTCCCTGCGCAATGGGAGCGAACATGACGTAAAGCTGCTCGTTGATTGTATATTGCGGTGTATTGTCGCTCCAAATATCAAACATAGGCGGCATAAAGATGGCGCTGCGGCCGCCGCCATTGGCGCGCACCGCTGCCACCTGCATGGCGGCATCGTAGGACACCGTAAATAAATTAGCTTCAAACTCGGCGTTGCTGGTAGTTTTTCCGGGATATGTATTGGCGATTAAGACATCATACATATCTGCTGTTTGCTTGTAGGTCGTCCACCAGGCGATGATGGGCATCAGTTGCGCGCCAGAGTGATGCTCGCGAATAATCGGCTTGGTCCAAGAGTTGATCCATTCCAGCATGCAGGTAGCCAAGTCCTGATCCTTGTATAATTCCCATTCTTTTTTGCGCTGCGCCGAATAATATGGCCATATCAGATTCTCTGGCTCGTCCATGGTGTAGCCGATAACATTTTCATACGCGCTTATTTTTTGCACTGCCTCGGTTAACACTTTGCGTCTTGCTGCCAAGGCTTCGCCGGTTGCTGGAATCATATAGGCACCATGCCCTGGTTTTCCGCTGGTGTCTTCAGCATTATCCATAATCAAATCCATGCCCAGTCCGATCAGCAAGGCCACATTCTCGAACTGCGGATCGTCTTTGACTTTTTCAAGGTTTGCAAAGATGGTTGGTTGCGCATTTTTTTCATATCCCGCCCTATTTGGCATAGCCAAGTTGCCAAAGTCGGTGATATTGCCGCCGGCAGCCAGAAACTCCGGGTCTATGCGTGCTTTGTTAGCGCCGCCGATAGGCCAATAGTCATACGCTCCAAGCGGGAAAAATGGCTTGCCTTTGAAAAGCACGGGCGGCAAAGCGGTGACAGCGGCATTTTGCACCCAAGCCATAGAAGATTGAATCTGGGTGTCGCCGACCTTAATCTGACTGATTTCTATGGTGAATGGTGATTTTTTCGCCTCGTCACTAAGAATACACAGTTCTTGCGGTGCTTTGTCACCAACCTGTGCGTAGCTGAGTTTGTGAGTTTCTGATTTTTTTAATTCAAGACTGGCAAAGTCGGATTTAGCCAGGGCGTTATCTGGAGCAATTGCCTTGACTGTAAAACGGAATGTCACAGCGTCTGGTTTAAGCAGGGTGATGCTCAGCTCGGTCTGCCCTGTGCCCCAGGCGCAATTCGCCGGCAATTGGAATTTTATCCAGGTGTCGGCCTCAGTCGCTGAAAAAGTAAACTGGTAGCTGTCTTCCTTTACTTGCCGGCCAGCGACATTGGCCGAGACGGTAAAGTCAGCAGCTTGCAGGCTGAGAAGCGCAGATATGCATGCGCAAAAAAAAAATACCCGGTTTGATATCATGGCTTCACCTTGCTGGTTTGTGGTTGATGGACTATTATCGGCCTAGTGCCCCAGATTCCGCTTTGTTGCACCTAGTTGCTATGGTAAAAAACGAGGCGGCCGCCTGTGATCCGGTTCGGCATTGCTGGTGCCAAAAAAAGGCTGACGCTCACAAGATGTGCTACATAAACCGACAAGACGTACCGGAACTACGTCCCACCATGTTTCACACCCAACCATAGGAGACATCAGCCATCAACAAATGTACTATCCCTTCCTTCAAAGGTCAAGAATTTTTCTTCGGCTTTGACGTCCGCAAGAATTCGTGGTCCGTGTGCGTCCGGCACTGCGGACAATCATGGACGTCAAACAGCAGGAATTGGGCGCCTCGACAGTTCGGCGTTCCAATCCTTTATGCGGATGATTCCATCCAGCAGTTTTTTTACAAGGGAAAACCGCCATTCGAGTTGATTTCTTCGAAACCCTGCATAAGTTTAATCATCGACAACCTCGTTGGCGAGTGGAACTACGACTTTAGGATGATATCGCAATCATACTGCAAATCAACAGATTGTCAATAGTTTTCGAGCTTTTTTCAGGGAGGGTGACTTTTCTATGGATTCAAGATGGAGTTTACCATGATCTATGAACTTGAACTAAACAACTTCACAGTATTTAAGAAAGCCAATTTGCAGTTCGGCCGGAAAATCAACGTGCTCATTGGAGAAAATGGATCTGGAAAAACGCTGCTCTTGAAGTTTCTCTATGCAGCTATACGCCTGCTTCCTTTGCACCAGAAAGAGAGGAAGTCTTTTTTACAGTCAAAAGAACTTGAGAACTTCCTGGCTGTATTCAAAGTTGATATGGTTGCAGATTTGGTCAATATGGAATATAAAAATAAAATGGCAAAAACAACTGGAGCAAAAAAAAACAGGACTGATACAGAGGAAGAAATTGACATTGTCACACCAAATGTAGTTGACGTAGAGTCTAAAAATATAATGTGTCTTGAAAAAGCGGACAACACGTATGAGTTCAACATAGATCTTAAATTCAGAGATATCCTCGTGAGTAATCTAAAAAACACAATATGGAAGCATACAGCTTTTCCGTCCAATTTGATACCAGAGGCTTTGTTTCTACCGACTCGTGAATTGCTCTCTATTTATCCAAACTATCAATCCTTAAGCAAAAAATATCATCTGCCTTACGATCAGACGTATGACGATACGATTGCCGTGCTGGGGCTTCCTTATCAAAAGGAAAGGATTGCCGAATATGAAAAAATAGTATCAGAACTGGAAAACGCCATTGATGGCAAAATCTTTCTGAAAAATGAAAAGTTCTACTACCATCCCAACACTGCACCCCAGGGGCAGGATTTTGATATCAATATGACCGCTGAAGGATGGCGCAAACTTGGAACCATCCTTCAATTGCTTATGAATGGAGGCTTGCATGCCGGAATGGTTCTATTCTGGGATGAGCCTGAAGCGAATTTGAATCCTCAATTGATTCGATTGATTGCTAAAGTTATCATAGAATTGTCAAAATTGGATATTCAGGTGTTTATTACCACCCATAGCCTGTTTCTTTTACGCGAAATTGACATGCTGACAAAAGCCGATGAGCAAATAGGCAAGGGTGATATCCGGTACTTAAATTTCCTGGGCAAAGGAAAAATCGAACAGGGAGACACGCCTGAAGAGTTGGATAAAATCCTGTTGCTGGATGAATCTTTGAATCAGTCTGACAGATATTTGGAGATGTGGGCATAGATCATGTTGAATATCACCATTGACCAAACATTGCACTTCCATTTTGAGGATAACTGGAAAGTCGTGAAATACGATGAGACTCCTTATTATAAAACACAACTGAAAAATCAGCGCTCATGTAAGATAAATAAAAAAGACAAATCAGTTATAAGCGGATTGAAAGGCGTAGATTTAGTTGCACTGCAACCGCAAGATAATACTTTGTATCTGATTGAATGTAAAGATTACCGCTTGCATTCCAGGAAGAAAAATCTGCATCCGGTAGAAGAATTCTATCAGAAAACCATGGACACGCTGGCAGGATTGCTACCTTCCGCTTTATGCGGGACTTCAGGGGATCCTAACACTAGAATGTTAAAAGCATTGGTTCGTAGTGCCGAACATATACGGCTTGTTTTCCATTTTGAACAAGCTGAAACGACCAATAAGTTAATGCCTCGTGCATATGACATTGCAGATCTGCAACAAAAATTGCGCGGTTTATTGAAAGCAATAGACCCATATGTTTTAGTTGTTGATATAGATACACTACGAAGGACAGCAAAAGTCGATTGGACAGTAGATTAGGAGCCACTAAAAATTAAGGTTTTTCAAGGAATCCCGGGAGTAATTTCCTGCACAATGCCACAGCATCCAACTTCATTCCACTTCAAATAATATCAAGGATGGAACAGGAGTTCCTGCTTGGAGCTAGCGGTTGCCAGTCGATGCTATGCTTACATTATACTTCTGGTTTCAGCAAAGAGTGACCAATGAATCTTGTCAGTTTCTATCAAAATGTGCTTTCCCAAAAAGGAAGCTAGCCCCCATTTGAACCGGAGCCACCAATGCCCCCCATTCTCATTCTTGACACTGACATGGATACCGACTGCGACGATGCCGGTGCCCTCGCCCTCGCCATGCTCTTTCACCGCCAAGGCCACATCCGCCTTGGCGCAGTCGTCTGCGACGTCCTTTCGCCGTGGCCTGCCGCTTATACCCGCGTCGCGCTGAACGCATACGGACTGGAAGAAGTTCCTGTGGGTCTCAACTGTCACTATCACAACTCCTCCGCCTATACAGCCTACATCGACCAGTTGCGCACCAAGAACTTCCCTTTCTACAACGAACTCATTGCCCGCCAGCACGGTCTGGTGCCCGGCAAGATTCCCGGGCTGGTTGATGCCATCGCCCTCTATCGCCGCATCCTCGCAGACAGTGCCGACCAAGGAGCCGTCATCTGCGCGGTCGGCCTGCTGACGCTTCTGCCGGCGCTTCTCGCCTCAGCTCCCTGCAAATACAGCCCATTATCCGGCCATGAACTCGTCAAGCGCAAAGTCCGAGAGCTGGTCACCATGGCCAATGCGCCCTTCCCCCAAGGCGAAGAAACCTTCAACTGGCGCATGGACGCCGCCAACGCCGCTTCCGCCATCGCCAATTGGCCCACGCCCATTACGGTCTCCTGGTGCGGCAGCGACATCCTAACCTCGCCACCGGACCAGCCACCCGGCAACCCCATTCACGAAGCCTACCGAATCTGGCAGCGCGGCAAGCAGGACCTTCGACGCTCAAGCTGGGATCTCATCGCCACCCTCTGGACCTCCGGACTGCACACCGATCTCTTCATCCGCCGCACCCCGGCACAGCTCAGCTTCAATCAGGAAAACGCGCACTACCAGTGGACTTTCGAAAAGGACACTGGCAATCACGGCTGCCTATACCCGAACACCAGCAACGAAGCCATCACAGCCATCATCCAAAAACTCCTGGACGAAGCGACCAAAGGCTCTTTTGCTTGAAGTGCAAAGTACTATGAGAATTGTTAAGCCTAAAAAACAGCTGACACCATGACGCAGAATCAAGTCTAAATCAAGACAGCCCGACGGATTCGGCACCCGCCGGGCTGTCCATTTAAATAGTGCCTGCTCAGGTCAAGTCCTTCAGCATCCGCAGGGTCGCTTCGACCAATTCCTGTCCCCCCTTCGAGGAGACCTGGTTGCAGTACTTGCTGGCGCTGTAGCCACGGCCCCATTCGCCACGTTCAGTCGCCAGGTAGGAGCCGCCGGTATCGCCAGGCTGACCGACCAGTTGGATCACGAAGGTCTGCGCAAATGGACTGCGCGCCTGAATCCTGTGCATGTAGTCCATGTACATCTCAAAGCGATTCGTCGCAAAGGCGAATTCGCCAAAGCTGACCGCGTGGAGTTCCATCGGCATCTTCGGTTGCGCATCCTGGGTCTCAAAGCGATTCAGGATCGAACGGCAGCGATTTCGCCCGGAAATCAACTGGGAATTGAAGACCAGGTTTTCCCTGGGCGTTCCATCGGTCTTGAACGGGGTCGCTTCCAGCTTCTTCAGCATTTCGCGGTCGTCCTCCAGTTCCTCGTAGCTCAGGTAACGGCGAGACAATTCGACGGTTTCGACGGAATGGCGAATAGGCAAATCCGTACGGATGTCCTTCTTCGCCCAGTCCAGGACCTCGTCAAATGCTTCCGCAATCCGCTCTGCGATATCAAGGCGATTGAATTCCTCGGAGAAGGCTTCCGGGCGTCCGTACTTGAGCTTGTATCTTCTCGCCTGGGCTGCTTTGTAGTGGAGGATTCGCGGCGAGAGGTCGCCCGCCGCTGCGGCCTGGGGCAGCACGAAGATGTCGCCATGGCGCTGCTTCAGCTGGACCCTGACTTCATGCCAGAAACTCGCGCTGAGCATGTCGATGCCTTCGCTGTTCTGTGACGGGCACGGGACGTTGACGATCGCGCCGGTCAGCTTGTTGTCCGCGTCAAAGGTGTACATCAGGTTGATGAAATGATCCGCTCCGGCCTCGTACCCGGCAAAGGCGTGGTCGTTGGTGTTGCCGTACATGCGGGAATGGCCGTCAACCCCATGGGTGGAATTCTTGATGGCGCCTTCGCGCAAGGACACGTCTTCCATGTACGTCACGCGACGGCTGTGCCCAACAACCGCGTAGCCATAACCCCATGCAATCCCGCCGGCGGCACGACCACGATACGCCTCGACGATCGCATCCGCCGCGCTCGACGACAAAAACGCCCGGTATTCCCTGGGATCGGCAATTTCCATCTCGATCGGGAGCTTGTCTTCACTGTCGGCAATATCACCGGGATGGCCGAAATTCTTATCGTTGTAGTGGCTGGGCGCCGCGTGGGTATGCGTCGCATTGGCGATGATCTTGATCACGGGGAATTCCGGCAACTGCTCGGCGACCTTCTCGCGGATATCGTCCAGCAATCCACTTCGGATCACGACCAAGTCCATCGAAAGGAAGCACACAAGGTCGTTGCCATCCTCCACAACAAGAGCGGTCACAAAGTTCGGATCCAAGATTCCCCTGGAAATCCTCATGTGAAACTGCCCTGGAATGTTGATCGGCTTATCCGTTGAAACATCGCGCCTTGCCCAACCAATCTTAAACTCGCCCATAATACCCTTGCCTTTTGTTATAATGTCCTAAAGTTACCGGTCCTGCTAGTGCAAAACCAACTCAAACAACCAAGTGATTTCAATATACCGATAAAAGTCGTAAAAACAATGATGGTCAATCCTTAATTCTCAAGCCAGTTCCCGTGCAAGACCTGCGAAGAATCCCGTCAAAATCCCCTGGAACTTCGGACGGGCAATCCTGCCAGCCTCGAGAACCTCCTCAAGGGACAAGGGAGTCGAACTCCGGCCAGCAGCCAAATTCGAGATGAAGGACAAGGCGCAGACCCGCATTCCGCAATGCCGCCCGGCTATCGCCTCGGCAACCGTGGACATGCCGACGACATCGCAACCCAAGCTCCCAAGAAGCCGGATCTCGGCGGGCGACTCGAACTGGGGACCGCTCGTCTGAACTAGGATCCCCTCCTCCAGCTCCAGCCCCTGCTCCCGCCCAGCCAAAACCAACAACTTCCGCAAGGCGGCATCATAGACGCTGCTCATGTCGGGATACCGTTCGCCCCAACCTTCCCAGTTCTCGCCACGCAACGGAGACGGCACAAACAGCGATACGTGATCGCGGACAACCATAAAGTCGCCTATCCCAAAGCGCTCGTCAATCCCGCCGACCGCGTTGGTCAAAAACAGGATTTCCGCACCGATCATCCTTATCAGCCTCAGCGGGACGACTACTTGTTCCATCTCATGGCATTCGTAGAAATGGAGACGACCGTCAAGCACGACGACGTCAATCCCGCAAATCTTCCCGAAGACAAATCGTCCGGTGTGCGTATCGACCGTGGGCGTCGGCATCCCTGGGATCTCCTTGTAGTCCAGGATTGATTCCACCTCCATCACCTCGGGGATATTGCCGAGGCCGGATCCCAGGACAAGAGCCGCTTTCGGGCGAAACGAGGTCTTTTCCCGCACGGATTCGAGCAATGCCCTCATTTGCTGGCTTAGCTTCATTTCATTTGCTCCATGACCTCGTCAAACTGCTCCAGGTATGTGCCGTCGCAGAACCTGTCGATATCGTCCATGAGTATGAACATTTGCCCCGATCTCCAGCGCCGTCCCTTTTTGAGGAAATCGAGTATTCCTCGTTGCAGGCTGGTTTCTGCTGGAGCCGTATCGAGGTCGAAGGGTCCTTGCTTCAGGAAGATGAACCAGAGTCCGTCCCCATGTCGGCTTGCGTTGGGCACCAGGTACAATCCTCGTTGGAATCGATTCAGGTTCGCCTCGGGTCCGAAGATCTCCTGCAGTTCGGGGTTGAAGATCCAGGAATTGCAGACAACCGATACCGGCTGCTTGTCAGGAAAATACTCCTTGAAGAATTCCTTTGCCCTTTCCAGGGACTTCTGGCACTCCTCAAAGGTCATTTTGCCGCCGCTGGGGATATGCATTCCCAGGCTCATATCGCCCTTCTTGAACACCAAATCCCACTTTGCCCGCGGCAAGACGACCTCGCGCGGATCGACAAATCCCCTTGGGTTGACAGGGGTTCCAATCACCTTTTCGCCATCGTCCCGGTACTTGGTCAAGCGCGTTTCCAGCCCCTCGTACTCTTCGGGTTTTGCCAGGCGGAGGCCATTGGCGAGGCAGGTCAACCCGTCAGGCAGGAACGCGATTGTCTTTCCGGTTTCCCGTTCGCGATAGACAAAGAGCTCACTCCCCAAAGGCTGAAGCCAATACTCAAGGCGGCCAAGGCGGATGTACGGAACCTTCGTGTAGTATCGCATCCAGCCAAGCTGGCTTTGGAAAACACCCAGGCGGCCTTTGTAAGCGCGAGAGTAGTTGCAATCGCAAAAACGCTTCACCTGTGCGACCGTCTCCAGCGCAACCTCCAACGGCAAGCCCAGCTGACGATGATTTTCACGCACCAAGGGAACATAGCCAATCCCAACCAGCAAATATAGAATTCCGCGTTCCTCGCCCAGCTCCGCAGGCTCGGGCCAATCGGACGGAGGACAAGGGGCTTCAGACAAAAATATGCGCCAATAGCAGTGCCAAGCCAGGCGGGACATGTACTCGCTGCTTCGAATCTTCGAGGCAACCGACAACAAACGCGACGTCACTTCATCGTCAAAACCACATGCACGACTGTTCGACACGATCTCGTCGTCACGCAAAAAAACGATTTCCGACCCGCCTGGATATGCCGCCATCGACTCGTCCCAGTGCAACGAGACATTCTCCAACGCACTCACATCACCGCACAAACGCAATACTTCTTCAGCTTTCATTGTTCCGTCCCTGAAATCTTCGATAAAATTTGACTGCAAATAAATCCTGTTAACATATCGTATCGCCTACACAAAACCAATAGAATAGTGATTTTCCAAACGTTTTTATCTGTTTTTGTGGGATGCCAACGAAAGTCGATTACATTATGTGTTTTCATTAGGAGTTGTTCAAAAATTAAGGCAACAGTTCNNGTATGCGCATACGCGACTGACAGGACGGGGGAAAGGCGGCCAAAAGAAACCGGAAGTGTAAACTTTATTTTTGAACGGCTCCTTAATCAATCCATCATTCAAGCGAGGTCCACCATGTCATCACTCAATCGAATCGCCATTCTCGACGGCTTCTGGCAAGACAATCCCCAGGACGATGTGAAATTGCTCAAGACAATCGTCGAAAACGTCGATTTCTATGAAAGCACAACTCCCGATCAGGTTGCAGAGCACGCCAAGGGCGCCCAGATGATCGTAGTCAACAAAGTCAAGATCGGGGTTGCCGAGATGGACGCCTTGCCGGAACTCAAGTACGTAGGCGTCGCCGCCACTGGCTACAACGTGGTGGACTTGACCGAGGCGAGGAAGCGCGGCATCGTCGTGACCAACGTTCCTGCCTACAGCACCGACTCGGTCGCCCAGACCGTCTTCGCCTTCATCCTGGAACATGCCATGCACGTCGCCGCACATTCCGAAGCGATCCGCAACGGCGCCTGGGAGCGCTGCCCGCACTTTACCTTCAAGCTCACGCCGCTCCAAGAACTGGCCAACAAGACGATCGGCATCGTTGGGCTGGGACGAATCGGACAAGCAGTCGCCAAGATCGCCAATGCCTTTGGCATGAACGTCCTTGCCAACTCAAGATCACTCAAGGACGACCTTCCAGAGTACATTCAACAGGTCGAACTCGATACATTGCTTAAAAATGCGGATATCGTTACCCTGCACTGCCCGCTGACAGACAAGACAAACAAGCTGATCGACGCCAAGAAGCTGGCTCTTATGAAGCCCACGGCAATCCTCGTCAATACCAGCAGGGGTCCCGTCGTGGACGAACAGGCACTGGCAGACGCACTGAACAACCAGGTCATCGCAGGAGCGGGAATCGACACGCTCTCCGTCGAGCCGCCAACTAATGGCAACCCGCTGATCAAGGCGAAAAACTGCCTGGTTACCCCTCACCTCGCCTGGGCGACCGCCGAGGCTAAGGCGCGGCTCGTGTCCGTCATCGTCGACAACATCCGCGCCTTCATCGCAGGTTCCCCGATCAACGTCGTCAACTGATTCCCATCACAAAGCCACTTCCTATTCCTAAAATCAAGGGCACTATGATCAATGCTGCGACCATAGTGCCCTTCGTATGTTCAGCTTTGCTTGTATGCTTAGCCGTTCGCCTTGGCGAATGCGTTCATGAATTCCACCAAAGCGTCAATGCCTTCCGCAGACATCGCATTGTAGATGCTGGCGCGCAAGCCGCCGACGGCGCGGTGGCCCTTCAGGCCGATCAGACCGGCTGCCTTTGCTTCGGCAACGAACTTCTTCTCCAAATCTTCGTCGCCTTCCTTGATCCTGAAGGTAACGTTCATCAGCGAACGGGAACCCTTGGCGACGGTGCCGCGATAGAAGTCGCATGCATCGATTGCCGCATACAGCTTGGCGGCCTTCGCCTCGTTCATGGCCTGGATGGCGGGCAATCCGCCCAGTCCAACCAGCCAATCCGTCACCAGACGGATCATGTAGATGCCGAAGGTGGAAGGCGTATTGAAGAGGGATCTCTGATCAATATGCGTCGTGTAGCGAAGCATCGTGGGCACCGTGGACGGGCAGCGGGCAGCCAAGTCCTTGCGCATGATCACAACCGTCGCACCAGCAGGCCCGATGTTCTTCTGTGCGCCTGCGAAGACCAAGCCGAACTTGTTGATGTCAAAGGGACGTGACATGAAGTCGCTGGACATGTCAGCGATCAGGGGAACGTCACCCGTGTTCGGATAGATGGGGTATTGCGAACCGTAGATCGTGTTGTTGCTGCAGATGTGCGCGTACGCCAGGTTCTTGTCAAACTTCCAGTTCGCGATGCCGTCAATGTGGCTGAACTTGTCTGCGGAACCGTCGTAGATCATGTCGATTTCGTTGCCGAGGATCTTGGCTTCCTTGATGGCCTTGTGTGACCATTCGCCCGTGTCGCAGAAACCGATTTTCTTGCCGGGGATCGCAAGGTTCATCGGAACCATTGCGAACTGGAGGCTGGCACCACCCTGGAGGAACAGGACCGCGTAGTCGTCGCTGATGTTCAGCAAACTGCGGAAATTCGCCTCGGCGGCTTGGATCACTTCCTCAAACGGCTTGGCACGATGGCTTTCTTCGATGATGCCATATCCGCAACCGCGATAGTCGACGAACTCTTCCTGAGCCTTCAGCATCACGCTCTTCGGCAATACGGCGGGACCTGCGTTGAAATTGTAAACGGCCATTCTTTTGCTCCTTGGGTGACTTCTTCTAAAAATGTTACGAACTTTTTCCGTAAAAACGACGAATCAGTTAATATAGCCTCAAAAGTCGTTTTAGACAAACCAATCAGGCACGATTTTTCACAGAATATCCCGCGCATGACCAAAACAACACGAAACCAAACTATGATTTGCGAATGATGAATGATGAATGACCTGTCCCAGTCCCACCCGCAAACCCGAAAGTGTTTTTTTCTATTTTGCTTATCGTATCCGATATTTTTTTCATTTTGATTTACTCCTTGGAAATTGATTTTTCCATCACGGGGAGTATTTTTATATTTTGCCTTTGTACTACACCGTATTTTATTTGGAGAACATTAGCCATGGCCTTTGATCAAGGTAGCCTGACCTTCAGGATTTGCCGTCTTCCCCAGCCGATGCCTGAGGATACCATCGATCGTTTCGCGCAATTTGTCGCCCCCCCTCTCGACACAGTCACTGACGAGCCGTCCTGGGGTTGGGTTTCACCCCGTCACCTTCTTGACACGCGTATTGACGAGACCACCGTCAAGGTCGCCGGGCACTACCACGCATGCCTCAGGCAGGCGCAACGGAAAATCCCCTCTTCCCTGTTGACCGCCGAATGCAGAATGGTCGAACTCTCAAGAATGGCTGAACGCAACGTTGAACAACTCAATAGAAAAGAACGCAAAACCATCAAGGAAGAAGTCAAGCAAAACCTCCTCTCGCAAATGCCGCCACAACTGACCGGCATCGACTTGGCAATTGACAATTCCGAAAACCTGCTCTACGTCACCGCAGCGTCGCAGAGCCAATTGGACGTCTTCCTGGGATTCTTCACCAAGACATTCGGTTTCGAACCCATTCCATTGACCCCGGACTTGGCTGCCCAGGAACTCTTCGAACTCGATCCACAGGCAGTGCCGCAACTCTGCATCTCGCCCGAAAACCTCATGCAAGAGCAGAACAGCACCCTGGGACAAAACTTCCTCACCTGGCTTTGGCACTACCAGGAATCCCACGATGGCGCCCTGCCCCCTTCAAAGCTCGGCGATTTCAGCATTCTCATCGACGGTCCGCTCTCGCTGGTTGCCGAAGGCGCAGGTGCCTTCGAGACTTCCCTCAAGAAAGGCCTCCCAACCATATCGGCGGAAGCCAAGGCCGCACTCACGACCGGCAAGAAACTCAAAAAAGCGAAGATCATCATCGCCAGGGACGAAGGCGACCAGTGGGTCTTTACGCTTGACGCGGACGAATTCGTCTTCAGGGGACTCAAGCTCCCCGAGGGCGAAACAGCATTGGACAACATCTCGATCTTCGAAGACAGAATGACCAACCTCTTCATCTTCCAAAGCGTTTTCTTCGGACTGTACCAGAAATTCCTGATGGAGATGACGGACGAGAAAAAGGCGCTCGACTACCAAAACAGCGCCAGGGAATGGATCCGAAACAGGGAGGCAAGATGATTGTCGGCATTGGCATCGACATCATAGAATGCGAACGGATGAGACGCTCGCTGGAGAAGTACGGGCAAATCTTCATCGATCATTTTTGCACGCCTGACGAACAATCCCAGGCGCCTGCAAGTGAATCGGCAAAGATCATTTTCTACGCTTCAAGATGGGCGGCCAAGGAAGCCTGCTCAAAGGCGCTAGGCACGGGAATCGGAGAGCATTGCGCCTGGAAAGACATCCAAATTCAAAAGAACGAATCGGGAAGACCCAAAATCCTACTGGATGGACGAGCCAAGATTACCGCCGAAAAGCTGGGAGTCAGCGCCATCCACCTCTCCATCTCCCACGAGGAACACTACGCTACAGCAATGGTCGTCGCCGAAAAATAACCTTGATTTATTTTACTGAACAACATGGACATTCGAGTCATCTGCGTCGGAGACGAACTGCTTTCTGGAGATACCGTCAACACAAACCTGGCCTTCATCGGAGAAGAACTGGCGGCCAAAGGTCTCTCCATCGCGGCAGAACATGCCGTGCCCGATGATGTGGACGACATCGTTTACGCGCTCGATTGCGCAAAACAAGCCGATATCGTCATCGTCGTCGGGGGTTTGGGGCCGACGGATGACGACCTGACCCGCAAGGGAGTGGCGAAGTTCACCAACCGCGTCATCTTCGTCGACCCCGAGATCAGGCGACGTGTTGCGGACTACCTTGGGCTTCGCACCCAGGGGATGCCCAGCCACTTCCTGGACACCCAGGCGGAACACATCGAATCGGCGACCATCCTCGACAACGACAACGGCACCGCCCCAGGCCAAGTCCTGCAAAGCGGGAAGACAATGATCGCCCTCCTGCCTGGACCGCCACGGGAAATCAAGCCAATGTTCATCGAAAAGCTGCTCCCGCTGATTGAGGAAAAGCGGGACTTCATCTGGCAAACCCTGACCGTCAGGGTCTCGGGCCTCCCCGAATCCCAGGTCGAGGCGCGGGCAAAGGAAGCGATCAAGGAAATACCTGGACTGCATTTCGCAATCTGCCTCAAAAACGATTGCATCATGGTCAGGTTGGGACGGCCAGACGATGGCGACAGCATCCCGCTGGACAAAGCACGCAAAAACCTCCAGGACGCTTTCGGCTACAGGCTCCTCCCGGAAGGCTGCTTGACCAACGCGCACTATCTGGGAATCCTGCTCAAAAGCCATGGGCTCCAACTGGCGACGGCAGAATCCTGCACAGGAGGCGGCATCGCCGCCGCGATCACAGACGTGCCCGGCTCCTCAGACTGGTTCGTCGGCGCGGTGGTCACCTACGCCAACGAATGGAAGCGTGACGTGCTGGGCGTCGCCCCCGAAACCTTGGAGCGTCACGGAGCCGTCTCGGAGCAAACGGTTGACGAGATGCTTGCTGGCCTCAAGTCACGATTCCATGTTCAGGCGGGGATTGCGGTATCCGGGATTGCCGGTCCCGGCGGCGGCACACCGGAGAAGCCTGTCGGCACCGTGGTCATCGGCGCCTTTGTTCGAGATTGGCAAGCGATCAGGACCGTGCGTTTCGCGGGCAACAGGGACACTGTTCGCCTCAGGGGCGCAAACGCAGCGATCAACCTGCTGATCGAAGGACTCTGCGACAACGAACCACGCAAGGAGGCAACCACGTAAAACATGCGCTGACATCCTGATCCGCAATCATCGGGAATCATCGAAAATCCAACCTGCTTTTGTCAAGTCAACGACTTTCGATGACTGTGCTTGCCTTTGGCAATCCCAACGTTAGCTTATTTTACTTGACGATCATTCATTTCCAACACCTCGTAGAGGTATATCCTATTCATCATCACAGGAGACTAAATCAAATGGCAAAAGAACCAGCCAACGTGGCAGACGCAAAAGACAGAAACCTAAAACTGGCACTCGGACAAATTGAAAAGGAATTCGGCAAGGGTTCCATCATGCGCCTTGGCGACCAGTCGCACATCGACATTCCCGTCATCTCATCGGGAGCAATGTCGCTGGATATCGCACTGGGCATCGGCGGCTTCCCGAGAGGACGAGTCATCGAAATCTACGGGCCGGAAGCCTCAGGCAAGACCACAGTCTGCTTGCACGTGGTCGCAAACGCCCAGAAGACAGGAGGCACCTGCGCCTACATCGATACGGAGCACGCGCTCGATCCCAAATACGCCAAAATCATCGGCGTTGACACGGACAACCTCATCGTATCGCAACCCGATTGCGGTGAAGACGCACTCAATATCGCCGATACGCTCGTTCGCTCAAACGCCATCGACGTGCTCGTCATCGACTCGGTCGCCGCACTTGTGCCACGGGCCGAAATCGAAGGGCAAATGGGTGACAGCCACGTGGGATTGCAGGCAAGACTCATGTCGCAAGCGCTTCGCAAACTCACCGCAATCATCAGCAAATCAAACACCTGCGTCATCTTCACAAACCAAATCCGCGAAAAAATCGGAGTGATGTTCGGAAGCCCCGAAACGACAACCGGCGGAAGAGCGCTCAAATTCTACGCATCAATCCGCCTGGACATCAGGAGGATCGCGACAATCAAGAGCCCGGACAACCAACCGCAAGGCTCAAGGGTCAAGGTCAAAGTCGTCAAGAACAAACTCGCGGCGCCTTTCCAGGAATGCGAATTTGACATCATGTACTCCGAAGGAATCTCCAGGGCGGGTTCGCTCCTCGATGTGGCATTGGACATGAAACTTGTCGAAAAGCGCGGTTCCTGGTTCTCCTTCGACGACACCCAGATTGGTCAGGGACGGGAACAAACCAAGAAAGCCATCGAGCAAGATCCCGCATTGGAAGAGAAGCTCCTGGCGAAGATCAGGGAAAAACTCCCTTCACGTCAAGGCTGCGGACCGCTGCCGGCGATTTCAGAAGATGAACTTGCCGCTGAAGAAGTCATCGAAGACGAGCAGTAATTTCCAAGCTCCACGCGAGCGATCAACGCTCGCCAACGTGATTCACACGCATGAAAAATCCCCCGCCGAGCACGAGAGTCGGCGGGGGATTTTTTCGGACGGATTCAAATCCAACTTGTCGCCAAGGCTTCCTTAAATCGTGAATGCGAATGCCTGCTTGGCCTGGACTTCAGCCTTGACGGCATCCACGATGCTCTGGGGCACCGGCTTGTCCGTCATCAAGACTGCGAGGGCCGTATTGGCTTCCTTGTCACGCGGCGCGTGGATATCCTCTATGTTCAAGCCCGCATTGGCGCAAGCGCCCGTGATCTTGCTCAAGACGCCGGGACGGTCTTTGTACTCGACGAAGAACGCGTTTCCGCGGGGGACGAAATACAGGCGATTGTAGTCGTTCAACCTTGAGATCATGATATTGTTCTCAGCCACCGTGCCGCGAATGCTGACCTTTGCGCCGCCGCCTGCCTCGAAATCGATGGTCATTGAATTGCCGTACTGCTTGCTGTCGTCGGCGGAGCGCACGATGAACTCGACGCCCTTGCCTTCCAGGAAGCGTTTTGCGTCTGCGGGATCCTGGTTGATTTCGAACTCGCAGCTCAATGCCGAGCAGACCGGTGCGATAAACCACTTTGAGAACTGGTTCAGTTCGCCGTAGAAGCTGCAGGCGATCCGCTTGACTGGACGGTCGAATCCAACATAGTGGCGAGCCAGAGCCGCGATCCTGTGTGCCAGCTGCTGGTAGTTCTCGTTCAGTTCCTTTGGGACGCCCTTGTTGACGACGTATGTGTCAACCCCATTCGCAAAGTAGGCGATCGCCTGTTCGCCGGCACGCTTCGCCGCATTGAAGTTGGCCTCTCGGGTATTGGCGCCAAGATGCGGCAGCATCAAGTCGGCAACTTCTGCGATGCTCTTTTCGCCGGGTTCATCCTTGGGATAGACGTCGGTGCAGAACTTGAATTTCTTTTCGGGCTTCATTGCCTTCAGGTCGTTCTCGTTGATGATGCCAGCACGGGCGCAATTGATGATCAGGCAACCAGGCTTGACAAGCTTGAGCAGAGATGCGTTGATCATGCCACGCGTCGAGTCATTCTCGGGAATATGAAGCGTAATCACATCGGATTCAGTAAACAACTGCTCCAGCGACACCAGCTTGGCGCCGACGTCTTCCGCTACGGCCGCAGAAACGATCGGATCAAACGCCAAGATTTTGACCTCGAATCCGCTGGTGCGCTTGGCAACCAACTGGCCGATGTTGCCAAGGCCGACAATGCCGATGGTCTTCCCGGTCAACTCGCTCCCCATGAACGCCTTCTTTTCCCAGCCTCCGGCGCGAGTCGAAATGTCAGCGGGAACCACATGGCGATACACGGCCAAAATCATGGCGATCACCTCTTCTGCGACGGCGTTGGAGTTGGCGCCGGGCGTGTTCATCACGTCAACGTTCTTCTTCCTTGCGTACTTGATGTCGATCGTATTGAATCCAGCGCCTGCGCGAATCACGGTTTTCAGGTTGGGGAGCATGTCGATGATCTCAGCAGTCACTTCCTCGCTTCTAACGATCAACGCCTTGCAATCGGAGTTTGCCTTCAGCAAGTCAACCATCGGTGTTTCGGAATCCTGCACAACAGTAAATCCGTTTGCGACCAGCAAATCACGTGCTACAGTGTCCAATTTCGTCGGAATGACAACCTTCTTCATCGTTTTCCTGTCCTTGTTCAAAGTGACTATCTAAGTTAATTATGCTAAATCACACGCCATCCAGGCGCAAAAGCAACAAAATCTTTAATGTAATTGACAAACCCCTTTTCGCCAATAAATTGAGTGTTTTCCTCAAAAAATCAAAACCTAGACCCCTATGAGCGAAGCAATCCACATCAAACATCCCTGGCGAGAATTCTGGACTGGCATGATGCTTTTCATCGGAAACCAGGGCGCCGTACTCGTCGATACCGCCTTTGAGGATGCGATCACCACATCGCTCAAGGACGAACTCGAGCCGCGAAACCTGAGCTACAAGGATGTGAAGCTCGTCATCAACACCCACGCCCATGGCGACCATATCGAGGGTAACAACGCGATCAACGCCCTTGCAAAGCCCGCCTTCGCCATCCATCCCGAGGGGCAACAGGTGCTTCTCAAATCCGGCATCACCCCCAAGCTCCTTCTCCATGACGGGCAACGGATCAAGCTTGGCGACATCGACCTGGAAATCATCCACACGCCAGGCCATTCCCCGGATTCGATTTGCGTCCTGGATTTGAACTCGAAGACCTTGTTCACCGGCGATTCAGTCCAGGGCAGAGGCACATTGAACATCGGCTTCGCGCTCTACTCCAACCCGAAACTCTACCTCGGATCCATGAAAAAACTCCTTGGTCGAGCCAGGCTTGGAGACATCGAAACCATTTGCCTGGGACATCCCGAACTCCCTTCAAACGGAGCCGTCACCGGCCACCAAGTCATCGAGTTCCTGGAAACATCGATCCAAGCCGTTCACGACTACGACAATCTGGCCAGAACGCTCCTGAAAGACAATCCCGACCTGACGATTGACGAACTCAGAAGCGAAATGCTCCAGCGCTTCGGAACCACATTGACCCCGAACTGGCCGGAACTCTCCTGGCAAACACCAAGGATCCACCTGGAACTGGCAAGGAGTTGTTCAAAAAACAAGGCAGCAGTTCCGGAATTGTTTTGAACTGTTCCTAAGAATCACCGACCCCGTTTCCAGCGATCGTAGCGTTCATACAAGTTGATTTTACCTACCTTAGGCATTACATTATCTAGTTCTGGAAGAACCCAAAGTTTGCACCCACACCCCACGATTCAGAATGGAAACCTACAATTTTACGCACCTTCAGCAGCTTGAGGCTGAAAGCATCTACATCATCCGCGAGGTGGCGGCTGAATTCGAAAACCCAGTCATGCTCTACTCCATCGGAAAAGATTCCTCCGTGATGCTTAGACTCGCGCAAAAGGCGTTCCACCCGGGGAAAATCCCATTCCCGCTGATGCATGTGGACACCAGGTGGAAATTCCGAGAAATGGTGGAATTCAGGGACAAGACCGCCAGGGAATTGGGATTCCAACTACTCGTATGGATCAATCCCGACGGCATTGCGCAGGACATCAATCCCATCACGCACGGCTCCGAAAAACATACCCAGGTGATGAAGACAGACGGGCTCAAGCAAGCTCTAAACCACTATAAATTCGATGCAGCATTCGGAGGCGCCAGGCGAGACGAGGAAAAATCCCGCGCCAAGGAACGAATCTACAGCTTCAGAAACGAATTCCACCAATGGGATCCCAAGAACCAAAGACCCGAACTCTGGAACATCTACAACTCAAAGATCAACAAGGGCGAATCGATCAGGGTGTTCCCGCTCTCGAATTGGACCGAACTCGATATCTGGCTCTACATCAAACGCGAAAACATACCGATCGTCCCGCTCTACTTCGCCAAGGAAAGGCCGGTCGTCGAAAGAGATGGAAACTTGATCCTCGTCGATGACGACAGGCTCCCGCTTGAACCAGGCGAAAAACCGATGATGAAAAGAGTCCGATTCAGGACCCTGGGATGCTACCCGCTCACCGGAGCCATCGAATCCGATGCCGACACCCTGGACAAAATCGTCCAGGAAATGCTTCTCACCAAACACTCCGAAAGACAAGGACGGGTCATCGACTTCGATGGCGGAGCCTCCATGGAAGACAAGAAAAAAGACGGTTACTTCTAAACTAAAGAAGACGACTCCAGGACTATTTCAGCAACAGACCGGCAAAGATAGACATGATGATCATCCCAGACGAAGAACTCATCGAAAAAGACGTCAACGCATACTTGGAACAACACTGGAAAAAGGACCTGCTCAGATTCCTGACGTGTGGATCCGTCGACGACGGCAAGTCAACCCTGATCGGAAGGCTGCTCTACGACTCCAAGATGATCTACGAAGACCAGCTGGCGGCAGTCAGGCGCGAATCAATAACACACGGAACAACCGGCACTGACTTCGATCCGGCGCTCCTTACGGACGGACTCAAGGCTGAACGAGAACAAGGCATCACCATCGACGTCGCCTACAGGTACTTCTCCACGTCAAAACGAAAATTCATCATCGCCGACACGCCAGGGCACGAGCAATACACCAGGAACATGGCAACAGGCGCTTCCAATTGCGACCTGGCTATCATCCTTATCGACGCACGCCACGGGGTAACCGTCCAGACAAAGAGACACTCGTTCATCGTATCGCTGCTCGGCATCTCGCACGTCATCGTCGCAATCAACAAAATGGACTTGGTCGATTGGTCGGAGAAGGTATTCGACGACATCCGGCAGGACTACAATTCCATGGCGGCTCGGCTTTCCTTCAAGGACGTCCACTTCATCCCGATGTCCGCCCTCAAGGGGGACAACGTCGTCGAGCCTTCGCCCAACATGCCCTGGTTCAGGGGACCGACAATCCTGCACCATCTGGAAAACGTCAACATCGCAAGTTCCAGAAACCTGATTGACATGCGCTTCCCAATCCAAACGGTCATCAGGCCCAACCTGGACTTCAGGGGATTCGCAGGGACGATCGCGTCAGGCGTCGTCAGGCCTGGCGACAAGATCATGGTCCTTCCCTCCAGGAAAACCTCCAGGATCAAGACCATCACCACTTGGGAAGGCGATTTGGACTACGCATTCGCGCCAATGTCGGTCGTCCTGACGTTCGAAGACGAAATCGACGCCTCCCGGGGAGACATCGTCGTGCCAGTCAACAACCTCCCCAGAATCGAATCGCAGTTTGACGCGATGCTCGTTTGGATGGACGAAAAACCCGCCGCCGAAGGACGGGAATACATACTCAAGCACAACTCCTCGCTCACGCCGACGACGCTCGCTAAAATCAGATACGAAATTGATGTCAACACCGGTCGAAAAAAGGAAGCCGACGGACGGCTCAAACTCAACTCGATCGCACGAATCCACCTGGTGATGCATCGCCCCTTGGTCTATGACATCTACGTCAGAAACCACGCCACAGGATCATTCATCCTCGTTGACAAGCTGACCAACGCAACCGTCGCCGCAGGAATGATCATCGCGAGGCTCTCCGCAGCCGAATCCAACCAACCTGAACAAAAGTCAAAAAACATCACCCGCGAGGCTTCCCTGGTCACGCCGGAAGAGAGGCAGGCGCTTCTCAAGCAAAAGCCCAAGACACTCTGGTTCACGGGACTTTCGGGTTCGGGAAAATCAACGATCGCCAAGCTTTTGGAAAAAACGCTTATTGACAACGGCAAGGCATGTTTCCTGCTTGACGGAGACAACATCAGGCACGGACTCAACAGAGACCTAGGCTTCGAAAAGGAAGACAGAAAGGAAAACATCAGGAGAATCGCGGAAGTCGCAAAGCTGATGAACGACGCAGGGCTGGTCGTGCTGACGGCATTCATCTCGCCTTACGAGGAAGACAGAAAACTCGCCAGGGACATCATCGGCAAGGACGCTTTCAAGGAAATCTACATCAACACGCCGATCAGCGTCTGCGAAGAAAGAGATCCCAAGGGACTCTACAAAAAAGCCAGAAGCGGGGAAATCAAAAACTTCACCGGGATCGACGATCCCTACGAACCGCCACAAAAGCCAGAACTGATCCTCGATACGCAATACCTAAATCCAAACGAGTGCGTCGATACAATCATCGACCACATCATCGAACGATAGAGACAAAAAAATTGAAATGCATTGCCCTGGATTCCATTTCCAGGGCAAAAGCGAAATCAGCGCTCTCAAATCCCTGCGTCAGCAAATTATCACGCCAGCAGGTTTTTAAGTTCGATCGGCTTGACGAAGACCGGCGGTCTGACGTAGATTGGCTCGCAGGACTTGTCGATTTCAGACCAATCTTTCGGCCACGGGGTCATCGTATCGAGAATCAACGGCGTGATATCAATGCAGTCCACCTTTTTCAGGTTGTCTTGGACGCTTTCCGGAAGTGGCGGAATCAAGGTTGGCTGGGGTGTAATCCACACATCGCATTGATAGTGCGTCGAGAGAAGGTCTTCGGGATCCAGCGCCACAGGGTCGGCATGCAAGCGACCATCCTTTACGATGGCGAGGAGAATTTGCCCGCACCTACCATCCATAATGACCCCGGTCTTTTGCCCAGGCTTTGGATTGGCCTGTTGAGCCGTGGCGACGCAACTCGGAACACCGCGCAATTGCGCCCCGCTCGCCATGCATATTCCCTTGATAAACGCAATGCCCGAGCGCAATCCAGCAAAACTCCCAGGACCTGTACCCACCGTCCATTGGCGAACATCGTTCAATGTGCCGCCCAAACTCGCCAACGTCTCCACCAGCCAGGGCGGCAGATTGCGGTCATTGTCGCGACTTTGGGAGTCCAAGGTTCCTTGAAAAACCTTTTCATCATCGCGATAAATGAGCAAATTACAAGTAATTGAAGTATCCAGGGCAGCTTTCAACATGGCAGTTCAAACATCGAAGGTTTTAAAGACACTAGCCCCGCAAGGGGCATGACATATTAGCCCAGGGTAAGCACGCCTCCGGTGTGCGCCACCCTGGGTTCGAGATCCCCCCCAATAGCCTCAAGCCCTGAAAGGGCGCGACATAGTTATGTTCAATACCAGATGTATCTTCCATCATAACCAACGCCAGTCCCGGGGCGTTGGTTGCTCAGGATTGCTATGTCACGCCCCTTCAGGGCTTTGTCGGGTGTGGCAATCCACCAACCCAGGGCGTTGCCCTGGGCTGGTATATCGCGCCCTTGCAGGGCTGACTGCAACCCCGCCCAAAAATAGAATTTGATTCGCAAAGGGATTTTTTCAAGGAGATCCGATTCGTTTTCTTAGAGCGGATACTGATGATCAAGCCACGAGTTTCTCCAGGCATTCGAAGACCTTTTCAGCAAAGAACCGATGCCCTTCGACGGTCAGGTGGATGCCGTCCGAATGAAGCATGAAATCGTACTTGCGATCAAGCATCAGATTGTAAAGATCGACATAGTCCCAGCCATGGGCTTCGAAGTGCCGTCGGCTCATATCGCGTTCCCAGTCGTGGTAGGCATCCATACCTCCCGCTGGATCGTTGATCGCCTTGTATTCGGGAACCCTTGAGCAGAAATGGAATTCCTCAAGGACTGGATTGGTCACGATGCCGATGGGTATGCAGTTGGCGTCTTTGGCGAGTTTTGTGAATTCGTCCATCAGCGCCTGGAGTTCATCGGGAAAGACCCGTCGTCCCGGTTTTAGGACATCGTCGTTATTCCAACCGAACATGCAGAGGCAATAGTCTGGATTTCTGCTGAAGACATCGCGATCCACATGGGCCATCAACTCGCGGGTCGATTCGCCGCCGACCGCCGCATTCACGATTGAAAAGCAGATGTCGGGAAATCTGTCGCTAAGCATCCGATGCAAAACCGAGTACCAGCGTTCTCCGGGCGTCGGCGCCCCCGCCTTCCCTTCCATGATCGATGATCCAAACAAGCTGATGACGATGTTCTTCATGCAAAATTCCTTCTTGATCCCTCTTCTTAAGCCCTGCCGTCGTTATCGATTGCGCCTTCGTCCTCGAGTTCCGTGTTTTGCCGGGGTGGTATTTCGGATTCTGACCTGTTTATCCTGCGGCGAGACATCGGAATTGCTTGGGTAGTACGATTCAGGCTCGTATTGATGGTACGATTCATCGTAGAGGTCTGGATTTGGGTAGTCGCCCTGGTCGGGAGGCGTAGTATAATTATTTGCCCTGGCTTGGTTTTCTGAGTTTTGCGCAGCAGGTTGGACCATTGGCGAAGCTTCCTCATTGCCCTCTTCTTCCTCGGGTTCCTCCTGCGCCTTGAGTTCCTTCTTCTTCCGCAAGGAAGCCTGAACAAAAAGCAAGCTAAGCTCGAACAGGATCCATGAAGGTATCCCCATTGCAAGCTGGGAAATCACGTCTGGCGGAGTCAAAATCGCCGCCAACACGAAAATCACAAGCACCACGTATGGACGCGCCTTCTTGATCGTGTCGATTTCAACGATGCCTGACAAGGTCAGGAACGCGACGACAATCGGAAGCTGGAACATCACCCCGAAGCCAAGCATCAGCAAGACGGCAAGATACACGACGCTGTCAACCTGAAGCATGGGGCGTATGTTGTCCGTTGCCATCCCATAGGAAAAGCGAATCAAGGCGGGAAACACCAGAAATATCGCAAAGGCCACGCCTATCAGGAAAAGCAGGCAACTGAACCCGGAGAGCCGCGAGATCGCCATGCGTTCGTGCTTGAACAAGGCAGGCGCGACAAACTGCCACGTCTGGTAAGCAAGAACAGGTGACGCAAACACAAGAGCGTACACCAAGCCCATCGACAGCTGGGTGAAGAAAAACGACATCGGCTCCGTGTAGACCAGGGTCGCGTCAGCAGGAAACACATTGCCCCTCTTCAAGGAATTGATCAGCAAGTCAATCGAGGGCTGAGCCAGCAAATAACCGGGAATGTACATCACGATAACGGCGCACAACTGAATGAAGATGCGCCGACGCAATTCTTCCAGATGATCCACAAGCGATAGCTTCTTGTCGTCCATGCAAGTCAATCCAATCAGTCATCCGCAAGCGACCGTTGCCACACCAAAAAAGCAATTCCCGGGAGCACTTCCGGTCGCAAGTCGGTATGTATTACGCTTATGCCTGTGGCGGATTATTGTTGGGATTCTGCGAGTTGTCCGCCTGTTGCTGCTGCGGCGGCAGTGGTTGCTGTTGCGGTTGCTGCTGCTGTTGCGGCGGTTGCGGCGGATTGCTTTGTTGATACTCGTTAGGGTTGTAGTTTGTCAACTCGTTCTTTGCCTTTTGGAATTCGTTTGCCGCCTTTCCGAGTGAGCGCGCGATTTCTGGGAGTCGCTTGGCTCCGAAAAGCAACAGGACGATAAGGAAAATAATTGACCATTCCCAAATGCCGATACCCATGATGTTTCTCCTTACTTTAGTTGTTTGCTACTAATTGGGTGTTGCCAGTTGTTCCAGATGTTCCAGGTTGTTCAAAAAGTCGACTGTGCAGGCATTGTCCATCAGGTCCAGTTGCGTGACTCCCGTATTGTCCACCTTCGGGTATGGGTTCCACCCCTCCTGGGTACCATCGGGATCCACCAGGTGAGTCAGCATCGCCCGGATTGGACCATAATGGCTCACAATCAGAACCGTGCCAGTCCCCAAAGCCAGATGATACGGGACGATGTCATTCAAGAAGGCAGCCGATCGCCGTTCGACCTCAAGCTTCGTCTCCCCGCCGCGAGGACCGAAATCTGGGATTCGACTCTCGTAGGCGGCGACCTCGTCCGCAAAATGCTCGTTTATGTAGGCCCGTGGCAAACCAGTCCAATGCCCCAAATCCCATTCGCGCAAACGCTTGTCCAACACAATCGTCGAATCCGGGACTATCGCCTTGGCAGTATCAAGGGCACGGGACAAATCCGAGGCGTAAACCGCGTCAAATTGCCGACCGCCCAAGGATTCGGCCAGGTATCGAATCTGGCGTTGACCATGCGCAGACAGCTTGGAATCCGACGATCCTTGGATCGTACGCGTCACATTCGATAGGGTCTGACCATGTCTAACAAGAATGAGCTTCATGGGAAACTATGATACGTTAAATTTATTTTGCAAGTGGCTGGATGAATTCCTTCGCCCTGTAGGCAGGCCACCACTCCTTTCCGATATTCGGCGTGATGAATCCGCAGTGGCCGCCGGAATCCGGCATTTCCAGGTAGAGGTACTCGCTGTTCTGCGCAAACTCAAGGGGAAAGCAATCCCCAGCCAAAAAGGGATCGTTCTTCGGATTCACAATGAGAAGAGGACGATCCAACTTCTCAAGATAGTTCGATGCCGAGGCGATGCGCCAGTAGTCCTCGGCATCCTTGAAACCACACAGCGGAGCTGTAAAGGCATTGTCGAAATCCTTGAACGACTTGATCCCCGGAAGCAGATCCAAGTCAACCTGATCCGGAAACTGGGCGTTCTTCTCAATCATCATGTCAAACAACTTGTGCAGAAAATGCTCCTCGTAAAAACGGGTAAAGGTCGAATCCAGCGCCAACGAGCAGGCCTTCAAATCCAAGGTGGCGCAAAACACGGCGCCGC
The DNA here is from genome assembly GCA_002305655.1 of Lentisphaeria bacterium UBA1407. GTDB lineage: Bacteria > Verrucomicrobiota > Lentisphaeria > Oligosphaerales > Oligosphaeraceae > UBA1407. The sequence continues at coordinate 108,377 of DBPZ01000089.1, forward strand.
CAACGACCTCTTCGGGAAGACTGTCAGCTTCGCGAGCCAAGTACAATGCAACTAAATTTCCGCCCATGCTGTATCCTGACAGGGCGACTGACGAGTATCCACCATGTTCTATCGCGTAGTTCACCACCCACGATAGATCGTCCGTAGAGTCGTTCGTCGTAAACTTCAGCAGCTTATTGGGTTCAGCGCTTGTTCCTCGGTAGTTCCATGCCAGGCAGTCCCATCCTATTTCATTGAATGCCTTGACCAAGGAGAGGACGTAGTGGCGCTTGGTATGTCCGCAAAGCCCGTGGTTGATGACCAGGAGCTTGTCCGAACCTGTCCTGGACCAATCCAGATGGATCACGTCTCCGTCCGGCGTGTCCATCGGTTCGCGTTCATAGGTGATGTCTTCCTTAGGCCTGATATAGCTGGGAACGATCGTCTGGATATGGGCGTTGCCCAGTAAAAATGGGGTTTTGTAACTGGATTTCTCGACGATTGGCATCTTTCTGTTATTTCTTGAGCAGTATTGTTCGCATTGCGGGATGGGTCAGCCTCTTGGCGATCTCAACAAGTTCCTGGTACTGTTCAGGCTGGATGACATCTGGCTTCAGGTTGACTTCATAGGTGAAAAGTATGTCTCCGTTGTCCTGCCTGGTCACTTTGGCGGACAGGGTTCCGTCGCCGGACGGTTGAGTCCATTCCAACACTTCAGGCAAAATCAGCACATTCTTGTATGAAGGAGGCAATACCAGCCTGGCTTCGTAGCGGTTCCGCACGGGCCAAGACCAATACAAGGGATTCTTGCGCTTGTCTGTCAACGATGAAAGAGCCCTGGTAAACCTACCAGTGAGAATGTTGAAATACATGAAATCCTTGTCGATAACTCCGTAGTCCTTGATTTGGCAGGCGAAGGAGCGTTCGCCGGGATACTGGTCAAACTTCGTGGTGAACTCGCCAATCAACGTCGCATTCTGTGAAATCCCAGCGATGATTTCCTGGATGTGGCGCCGCCGTTCCTCGGGCGTGATTTCATCGTACAGTTGCTTGAAGCCCGTGAACGACGAACCGGAAACGAGTTCCCGCTCGGTCAAGATCGCCGTTGCGTCGTCCTTGATTTCCAACGTGACAAGGGTATGGGTCTCGTCCTTGCGATCCTGGTCCGGCTTGATGGTATCGCTTTTCCCGTTCATCAGCAAGGCGGGGCAATCTTCAAACCTAGTCGTACCCAGCTGGGCATAATGGTTTTGATCGTTGAGCCAGATGGTTTTGCCGTCATCAACCACGCGGACGAGGACGGCATCGTACAGAGTATAGCTCGGGGTGTTGATGGCATTCTGAAGTATCTTATTGTATCTTGGCGACGTTGTAGCCAGGATGAATTCCGGCTGCAGGCCCAGCTCCGAGAGAATTGCATAGAGAAGAATCGCCGCATCGCCCGCATGCCCATATCCTTCCTTGAGGGTGACATCCGGCTCGGTCAGGCAATCCAATGGAAGATTCAGAAAGTTGGGTCCCGCAGTGCGAATCGACTTGGCGACAGTGTCGCGCACCGCCTTGACTTGCTCGCTTCTGGGCAATGCCTTGAAGGTCTCGATCAGCTTCTTCGTCTCGGGGCCGGGAACCGCCTTTGACTTCAGCGCCAAGGCGATCTTCGCGGCGTGCGTAGCCCAATTCCCCGTGGTCGTCTGGACGGAAGGCAAGAATGCCGGCGCCGGCGGGCACGAGCGCTCCTTCGCAATCATCCGCTGGTTGACCGAAGTCCAAGTCCAGACGTTCCGGCCATTGTCAGGCTTGACAGACTCGATGATGTTGTTTTCGTGAGCAGTCAAATCGGACGCCAAATACCCATTCTGGAAAACGGCAGTCTGAAGCTTGATATGCAACGGAGACGATATCGTCAGCGTGCGCTTCGCAATGGGATACACCCCGCGGAAATTCCGATTGCACGAAAAGAAATGATAATTCTTGACGACACGGATCAACTTGTACTCGATCTCGCTGCCAATCTCAACGCCCGGCAAGGAGGCGACCAACGTTTTTCCCGCAGGATAGCGGGGGGCTGACGCGACCCACCCAGCATCCATCAAGTTGATCTCTTCCTTCGATATTTCCTTTACAATGCTCTTCCCCGTCGCCTTGTCGGGATTCGTCACCCGAGCATAATCCAACTTCACGTCTTCCCAAATCGGATTATATGATTCCTTGATTTCCGAATACATCTTCTTGCCATTGTAGGTCAATATCCGCATCTTCACCGTCTTCGTCTCGGTCCAGTTGAACTCGTCAGACAATTCGATATGAAGATCATCAGAGATGAATTCAATGTCTATCTCCGCCTGGTCGGCCGTCTCCGGATCGGATGTGGCCTCGCGGCTGAAAATCGCCTTTTTCCGATTGTTGACCTCGATGGTCTTCAGGTGGGATTTCAGCGCCAGGTATTGGTCGGGCATGAATTGCACTGTATTGATGGCAAACTCCGATTTCAGCTCCAATGTGCGTGAATTGGGATTGAAATCAAGGCTCTTCGTCCACTTCACCTGGCCGTCGCTGATGTCCTGGTAGCTGGGCAATACCACCGGCTTGCCCCAGGCGGGATCGAGCTTGAACTCGATGCTCTCGCGAACGCCGCAGGCAATGTCATTGCAAAATGGATATTTGCGCTTCTCAAGACCGGCATTCCCCAACACAAAGTTGATGATGCCCAAAGAGGAACCAAATTGAGGAATAGTCAAAATCGCATTTTCGCCCCTGGCGACGAACAAGTTGGTGTCGGCATGCAGCTGGATCGTCGCCTTGAGCATCGTTTCCGTATCCAGCATGTCCTTCGGCGTGAGCACCAGGGACTTGACTATTGCGCCGGGAGCGATATGCTTGGCGACGCGCTCGAAGAATTGACGTTGCTGTTGCGGGGTGCGGTTGGCGAAGGCGCCGCGGTATGAATTGTCGTTGATTCCGTCAAACGCAATGTCCGCCGTCACGTCCAGGCTGCCGTCCGCATGGATTTCCGCCTTTGCCTCGATGGTAAGCATATTGTCCTTGGCTGGCGAAAATGGCGTCGTCTTGAGGGTTTCGCCCTGGGGGCGAGCAACCAGGAAGCTCTTGTTCGCCAGGTAGGAAGGGAACAACTGCTTTGTGTTTTCGTCCGTGGAATCCATCAGCATGTACGTCCCGTCGGAGTTGAGCGCCGCCGTGACCGCATGGTTGAAGTACGGCTGCGGAATCTCGGAATCCTTCAGCGGCCCGGCATGGATCAGGACGGGAAAAGCCTCGATGTTGGCAAGCTTGAGCATGGCAACCAGCAACGCGGCCTTGTCGCGGCAAACACCGTGCCGATTGTTGAACGTCAACTCGACGTCGTGGGGTTCGTAGCCAGGCGCTTCCTTCTCCACCGTTATCCCCATGTAGCGAATCTCCTGGGATACGAAGCGGAACACGGCGCGGATGATCTCGTCGCGGTTCGTCAATCCCTTGGTCAACTCGTCGACCTTGGCCTTCATAGCATCTGTCGTCTTCATCCGCGGCAGGCACAGATTCCAGTACCATGTGGACACATCGTTCCATGACGCGATCGTGGAAACGAGCAAGCGCTGAACGACCGTGTACCGTGCGGGCATGTCAGCCTCGGGAAACATCTGGGGCACATTCTGGGCAATCCATTGGTACACGATCCTGTCACCGGATTCCTTCTGTGAAAACGCAACCGTGCCCTCGACCTCGTCCTTCAGGATGTGATGCTTCAATGGCAGCGCCTTGGGGGCATCGATCTCGATCTTGTACCGGACAATCGGCATGGTCCCCTCGAACGTATGGTAGTCGCTGAACGTATTCGGAACCCTTGGCTTCGTGGTCTCGTGGCAAGTGACGAAACGAAGCGTGTCGCCAACTTCCAAGTCGGGTATCGTCGTCGTCCAATTCTTGTGGTTCGGATCGAAGATGTTCGACGACATCTGCGAGCGGTCAACCATCACCTGGGACAGCTTCTCGACATCGACCTTGACCACTTTCCCATCCCCCTTGTAGATTTCTGCCAGCAGGACTTTCGCCGAACCGTAGCTTTGATTGAACCACAAGGTAATCGTCCGGTTTGCCTTCCTGCCCTTCTCCGTCAGGATCTTGAACGCCTGGTCGTCATAGGTGATCGATGTACCGTCAGCCTGGTATTTGGTATGGAGATAGTCGTCTACAAGCACATCATCCGCATCGGGGTAACGGTCACTGGTGATGGTCGGAATCGTCTTTTTCAGTTGATCCAGGTCCAGTGAAATTGGCACCGGCTCCGCGCGCAACGCCTGAACCAGGCCAAGACATACTATCCATAATACCAAGTAGAGTTTAAGCTTTCGCATGAATCAATCCTTGTTTGAGTGATTGGATTGGCGACGTATCGACTTTATCTTCCGGCGAGCTTGTCCTTGAGCTCGGCGATCTGATGATCCTTGAGGCGAATGTCCGCCAGCGCCTTGTCCAGTTGCTGCTTCAAATCGGCGTCAGCGCCTGTGGGTCCGCCTTCCTTCAGCGCCTTCTTGGCGGCGTCCAATTCGTCAATGAGCTTGCCGGTATTGGCGAAAATCACCGTCAACTGCTTGCGCATATTCTCGTTCTCCCTCTTCAAGGCAGCCAAGGCAGCAGCCGACGACGCGTCGGAACCGCCTTCCTTCAGCTGATCTTGAAGTGCCTCGACCGACTTCCGCAACTCGGCATTCTCGTTGCTGAGTTTATCGACTTCCTGCCTTGACGGAGCCAACGAAGCCTGCTTGACCAACTCCTGGCAACGAACCAACTCGTTCTTCAACTGGCTGATCTGGCTCGCCATAGCAACGGAAACAGCCTGGGTCTCAGTCAATTTCTTCTGGGCCACCGAGACGCGAGCCTGCTCGGCCTTGACGCGTTCGACAAGCAAAGCCAACTCCTTCTTGCTCTCCTCCAATTCAGCACGCTGGGCTTTCTCTGCCTCCAATGAGGACTTCAAGGACTCGTTCTCCAACAATGCCGTATCCAACTTCATCTGGACAGCACTCAGTTTCTTGTTCTCGGCAAAATGACCCGACACAAGAATGATCGCCAATAACAACGTCGAAAAGAAAAAAAACACAGTTGCCAAATTCTTAAACATACTTGCTCCAAAGGAAAAACTACATATTTTATATGGTTATTTATGCTTTTTAAGGAAAAACATAAATATGCCACTCTTTCCTAAAAGTTCCAAATTTCAGACATGAAATCTTCTACAAAAATCTGCCTGCTTTTTCTGGCTGTTTTTAGCCTATCTCCATCGGCTTTCAGGTTTGCAGGCGTTTTCTAGCTGGTGTTGGGACTGGGACTATGAGACGAAAAACACCCTAAAACTAAATCTAAAATCATGGTTTTTATGTTGGTTTTATGGATTTCACGCCTCATATTACTAAATTACATAAAGATGGTTCAGTCCAAGCCAACCCCATAACGAGGCACTTTATGAAACACATTACCACGCTTTTGTTGCTTACCTCCATGCTAGCCATCGCGCAGCAGCTCGTCGTCAACCCGGATTTTTCCGATTTGGATTCCCAAGGCCGTCCTCGCGGCTGGCGAATCCACCAGAATGTCACCGTCGAAAAGAACACAGACGGTTCCAACAAGCTGGTTATCAAGGACATCCAGCATTCCAACGCATCGCAGACACTCCCTCTCAAGCCGGAATACGGTCGTCTCAGGCTGGATTTCTGGATGAAAACCACCAGTGTTGTCTATGGACCGGAAGGCTGGCATACGGCAAGGCTCCCCATGGCTTTCTACGACAAGGACGGCAAGCAGGTCGGTGGCTGGCCCAATGTCTTCGGCTGGTGCGGCTCAACCAACTGGAGGCATTGCAAACGCACGTACATCATACCGGAAAATGCCGTCGAACTCAGGTTCTCGGCCGCGCTTTACGGAGTGTCGGGAACCGTCGAATTCAAGAACATCACCTTTACGGTCATCGGAGAACAATCAGCCAAGCCAGGAAACGTGCCTTGCCCCATCGACCCTGAAGTCGCCCAATCGCTCGATGGCGCCTGGACACAAACCTCCGAAACACGGGAAACCATCTCGATGAACGGACTGTGGCAATTCAGGCCCGTCGTGGACGAAAAGGCTTCTGATGACCAGCCGCCAGGCGAAAACGATTGCTGGGGATGGTTCAAGCTGCCGGCAAGATGGCCGAGCACATGGAGCGTATCCCACCCCTTCCAAGAGCCGCTGATCGCTCCATACCTGGAGGCCAACTTCGCGGAAGGACTCGCAAAACCAACGGAAATCGCATGGTACAAGAGAACCTTTACCACGCCTGACCATTGGACTGACAAGGAAATCACACTCGACTTCTCGCTCCTTAACACCTACGCAAAAGTATTCGTCGACAACAAGCCCGCCGCCGAACTCTGGTTCCCCGGCGGCGAAATCGACCTGACCGGCAAGCTGATTCCCGGGAAAAGGCAAACCCTCGCCATCCTCGTCAAGGCAATCCCGCTATCCAACGACGGCGATGCCTTCATGGCGCCCGACCGCATCATCAAGCAAGAGGCGACCGTCAATAACAAGGGCATCAGCGGCAACCTTGAACTCAGGGCAAAGCCAAAGGGAACGAAAATCGACTTCGTGCACATCGTTACCTCCACGAGCCGAAACACGATTACCTTCAATGCCGAACTCCTCCAGCCAGGAGATGAACCGCTTGTCGTCAAGGCGGACGTCACCTTGCCGGATAACTCGGTCAAGACATTTACCTCAAAGCCGCTCAAGCCCAATTCCGACAAGATCATCCCGGCCAAATTCACCTGGAAGAACGCGCCGATCTGGGATTTGGACACCCCTGTGCTCCTCAAGGCGAAGATTGCCATCCTCGATCCCAAGACAGAAAACGTCATCGACCAGACAACGCCCGTTGACTTCGGCTTCAGGGAGTTCACCGCCATCGGCAAGGACCTTCACCTCAACGGGATCCCCATCCACCTCAGGGCGCTCCATTGCGATGCAGGTTCCAACAATTGGGTCCGTACCAACACCAAGGAAGACGCAGCGGAAATGCTCCGCAGGATGAGACTCTACGGATTCAACTTCCTCATCAACGGGCACTACAACTTCACGTACGGTTACATGAACCATCTGGAAGGACTCCTGGAAGCCGTTCAGGAAAATGGTTTCCTGATGTCTTTCTCGCTACCCCATCTCAATGCGTTCGACTGGAAGCTGCACGAGCGGGAAACACGGGACAGATACGAGAAAACGACCCGGTTCGTCATACGAAAAGTCGCCAACAATCCCGCCGTAGTCATGTACGCAATGAACCATAACGCGACAGGGTACTATGGAGACCAAAATCCACTGAAGATCGACGGAAAGTACAAATACGAACCGGAGGGCATCGACTGGAGCAACCCGGCACGCCAACCAGGATTTGAACGGTATTTCAGGCGAGTCCAGGCAAAGCATTCCGAATACATCGCCAAGAAAATCGATCCGACGAGATTGATCTACCACCACGAATCCGGCAACCTCGGAGACCTGCATTGCATCAACATCTACCTGAATTGGGCGCCTATGCAGGAACGATCGGACTGGATGGAGCATTGGTCCAAGAACGGAATCAAGCCCGTGTTCTTCGTCGAATGGGGCATGCCCCACATTTCGAGCTGGTCAAGTTATCGCGGCCCCGCCTTCATTTGGCGCACAAAGGCATTCCAAAGCCTCTGGGCCGCTGAATTCGCCGCTGCGGAAATCGGGGAAGACGCCTACAGGCAAGCTGAGGAATTCGGGCAAAAGCCCCTTGAGCTGGAGGAAAAACTCTGGGCGACCGGGGAACCTTTCGCATGGTGGCAACTCTGCGGCGGAGTCAGGCACTATCCATTCTACAAGAATATCCTCGCCAAGTTCGTGTCGGACAACTGGAAGTCATTCCGCATGCAAGGCGTCTCGGCGATGCTCCCCTGGGACCAAGATGAACTTTGGGAAAAGCACGCCAGCACGCCGCCACTGGAAAAGCACGAAAACCTGAATGACCTGAAAAAACCAGGAATCGTACCCGATGTCAATTCGGACGACGGAGGAACCCGGTTCATCTACGGAACGTCACCTGCTTCCGACTGGGCGCCATCCCCTGTCGGAGAGACCTTCCTCAGGTACAACATGCCGACTTCGGCCTTCTTCGCCGGGCAAAAAGACCAGCCGACGGAAAAATCACATGTCTTCAAGCCAGGCGAAAAACTCAGCAAGTCAATCGCGCTGATCAATGACACCAGGCAAATCCGAAAAGTCAAGGGAACATGGAAACTCAAGGACGATGACCAAGTGGTTCATTTCACCGAAACAGTCAAGCCGGGACAACTCGAATTCATCTACCTGACCATCCCAATCAAAGACAATATGGAGGCGACTCAGCAAACGCTCCAAATGACAGCGACGTTCGACAACGCGGACACATGGACAGATGAATTCAACTTCCAAGTCCTGCCACTGGAAGACAAAAACCAAATCCCAAGAACGATCGTGCAGCTCTACGACCCAAAGAATCTCTCCACAAAAACAATCAATAAGCTCCCGGGCGTCAAGATCCAGAAACTCAAGCACGACACGCCACCGAACCTAAACCAGGTCGTCGTCATCGGCCGTGAAGCCCTTGACGAGCCGGTTCATATCGACTGGCTCGCCAATGCAGTGCAAAATGGAAACGTCCTCTTCCTGGAGCAATCCTACGACGCCCTCACGGAACAACTGGGATTCCGAGCCAACATCCACGGACTCCGAGAACTCTTCCATACCCAAAACCCACATCAGGTAATCAAGGGAATCCTGGACAATCCCAAGGACGGAAAACCATTCGCAGACATCAACACCGCTTTCGCAAACTGGCGAGGAAACGCAACCCTGGTGCCGCCATACCTCGACCTCGATGAAAGGGAATTCTCAGACCCAAAATGGAATTGGCTCGACTTCTCCAATACCAGAGTCTGGAGAAGCGGAAACAGGGGATGCGTCGCCTCGGTGCTCATTGAAAAGCCGACGATCGGAAACTGGCACCCCATACTCGTAGGAGGGTTCGACCTGCAATACGCACCACTCCTCGAAACCATCCAAGACAATGGACGCACGATCTTCTGCCAGCTCGACGTATCCGCAAGAACGACGCAAGACCTCATCGCGCAAAAAATCCTGCTCAATATCCTCACGTACCTGGATCAGGCGCCCAAGCCGCAACCGCCCAAGAAAGTCCTCTACGCAGGCGGACAAGAAGGCGAAAACCTGCTTAAGGCACTCAAGATCGACTACGAACTGCTTCAGGGACAACCAAAGACCAACCATGTCCTCGTACTCGCAAATGGATTGGATGAAAAACTCCTTACCCCGTCAACGCTCACACTCGATACGACAGCGATGCTGGCTATCGGACTTGACGACAAAGAACTCAATGCACTGGGACTCAAGGCAAACCCACCGGAAAAAATCCGCTCGACAGCACTGCCAAACACGACACCAAACGTGCTCAGGGGACTCACCTCAGCTGACCTTTACTGGCACGCAATACTGGAGCAAGCAACTTTCTCAGTTCCGGAAGACCAACCAGAAGACACAAGCAACCTCTGGATAACCATGCCTACATTTAGCGCGATCGACAATGGAACTCGTCAGCTCGTCTTCCAACAAGTCGCACCATGGCACATTGACGTCGATAAAAAACCATACCTCAGGCACTCCTACAGGAGAGCCGCCTTCACCACCGCGAAAATCCTTGCCAACCTAGGCGCGAAAGCACAAAACCCGCTGGTTAAACAGCTCGAAAAAAGATCGGGAAACAAACGTTTCATCGACCTCACCGCAAACTGGAAATACAAAATCGATCCTGACGTCATAGGCCGTGAGCAAAAGTGGTTCGCCTGGAACGTCGATACGTCATCCTGGAAGCCCTACCAGCCCGGCACAACGCTGGAAGACCAGGTCCCCGAACTCAAGGACTACGACGGATACACATGGTACGCACTGCGTTTCCAATCGCCGAAAATCGACGACGATGCGACGCCGATCCTGAACATCGGTCCCTGCGACGACGAATCCTGGACATGGCTCAACGGAAACTTCCTCGGAGAAACAACCAAGGAAACAAACCCGGAGGACTACTACAGGGCGCACCGATCGTTCAAGCTCGACAAGGGACTGCTCAGGACAGATGGACAACCCAACACGCTCGTCGTACTCGTCAATGATACCTACCTCAAGGGAGGCATGACCGGAAAGCCGAACATCACAGTCCCGCCCCCATGGCTCGAGTCATACTATGTCCAAGACCCGATCGCCACGGACGACCCATATAGATACTACCGATGGTAAATAATTCATATTCACCTTAATCCCCAAAGAACAACGATGAAACCACGTCTTGCAATTCTATTGACATCGCTTTCGATGGTCGTCGCCGCACAGGCCGATTCCGTCACCGCGACCTTCGCCGACAACGGAAAGGAGCTGTCAAACCCAGGAATGGGTTTCGTTTTCCACTTCTACGACAATTCCCTAACCAACTACGGCAACAGGACGGCGCCCGAGGATTTGCTCGAGGCCTGGCCTGGGCTCACGCAAATCTACCTGAGGATTCCGTGGTCGGTCATCGAACCCGAGGAAGGAAAATTCGAGTGGTCGGTCCTCGACACCCCGATGCAACGCTACCAGAAGCGGGGACTCAAGGCATCCTTCAGAATCTCCTGCTCCGAAACGGGTTTCAAGTACGCAACGCCAAAATGGGTCCAGGATGCCGGGGCAAAAGGATACTACTTCAGGCCGGGCCAGGGAATCGTCGAAGACGGAACGCATTGGGAACCGGATTTCGGAGACCCGATCTTCCTGGAAAAACTTGACAACCTCCTGGCTAAACTGGCGGCAAGATACGACGGACACCCGGATGTGGAATTGTTCGACATCGGCTCCTTCGGCACCTGGGGTGAAGGACATACCTGGACGTCAACCAGACTGGAATACCCGAACGAAGTAATCCTCAAGCACGTAGAACTGTACGCCAAGCACTTCAAGAAAACCATTGTGCTGGCGCAAGACGACTTCCTCTCAAGGCCAGGATTCAAGACACCCAAACTCGTCGTCGGCTCGTTCGTTGACCTGACCTTCGACTTGGTCATCCCAAAGGCGTGGCACGGCAAATCCTTCGTGCTTGCATCGGGATTCTACAGGGGAAACCCATATGCCAGGCTTAACGGCTGGAAACACAACCCGAACTTCGAGAACAAATCGCCGATTGCATTCATGGACATCGATGAAAACGGGGTTCCGACCGTCAGGGCAAACCCGGAAATGACCTTCCCCGAAGGCAACGCATTCCCGGAAGACTGCCCCTGCGCCGCCAAACTGATCGATTTTGACTATGATCGCCAGGCAATGCCCTACTCCGCCAAGATCAAGGCTTCCTACTGGAAGGGGAAAACCGTCCCTGATGGCTTCCATCCATTCCTGGACATCTTGTCTTCCACGGGGCAGTTCATCGTCGGTCTTCCCCGCGAAGCCGAGGACCAAGAGTTAGTCGATGCCTTTGCCCGGCACAAGATGGGGCTTCGCGACGACTCGATCCTGGTCTCTTCGCCACCCCGGGCCTACTTCCACGCCAAGGCGGCACAGCAGCTTTGGCCAAACGCCCCAATCTACATCGAATCCGAGCATGTAGGTGGCTCAATCAGGAAAAACTGCTGGGAGGACGGCCATGGATTCTTCCAATCGATTGTTGACTACCACGCTTCCTACGCCTCAATCCACTGGTGGCCGGACGAATTCCTCGCCGATTGGCGCGAACTCATCAAGAAGATCAACCTGGTCATTGGATTCAGGTTCCTGCCGACCAAGGTGACTTTCCAGAACTCAGTGTCCCTGAGAGAAGGAACCCTGGAATTCGAGACCACCTGGCAAAATCGCGGAGTTGCTCCTGCCTACAAGGACTACTTCCCGATCATTACCCTCAAGAACAAAAACGGAGGAGTCGCCGCAGTCCTGGTCGACGATGCGTTCAACCTCAGAAACCTACCCGTCAGCGTAGACCAATCGGCGAAAACACTCTCCAGCAAGCGAACGATCAAGCTCCCGCCAAACATCAGTGCGGGAACGTACGACGTGATGATCTCAGTCGGAGACGAATTGGGCAAGCCAATCATCGAATTGCCCATTGACGGCAACGACGGCAACCGCCGATACAAGGTAGGAACCCTCAGCATCGCGGCGGACTATTCAGCCAATGCGACCTCCGTCAAGCTGGACGGCAATCTGCTCTCCACCGAGATGGAGTGGACAATCCACAGGAAGATGGATGGCGTCATCTTGCCTTTCATCCATCTCCAGGCGCCTTCGGGGCACTTGTCCAGGGTCGGACAAACCAGTTCGAAGGACAACTTCCTCGAGCCGGGAAAACATACTTCTACGGGACAAATCGAGCTTCCTGTCAACGATGACAAGATCAAGCCGAAGGACGGAGAAATCTTCTCGATCTGGGTTGGATTGTGGTGGCCGGCAAAGGTCGCGATGCCAGACGAGCGACTTCTTCCCGACGATGGCGTTGACAAGCGAATCAAGATCGCGGAACTCCTCTTCAAGGATGGTTCCTGGACACTCTTGCCCAAGCAATGATTTGAGTAATGATATATATTGTTAAATTGTCTCTTGCATTTGATTCCATAACCATAACCGAAAAGGAACACACCATGAAAAAGCTATTATTGTCGATGACCCTGTTTGCGGTCACCCTGTCTTTCGCCGCCGAATACGAAGATTGCTGGTTTTACGCCTCCCGTTCCTTGAACAATGACCAGCACGTCGTCGAACTCAAGGAACTTCTAGAAACAGCCGCCAAGTCCCACTACAATGGGATGTTGCTCGCATGTGGACTCGATACCTACGGCAAGTGGGACGCAGCACGAAAGGCAAGGCTTGCGGAAGTCAAGCGACTCTGCGACGCCAACAAAATCGAACTGATCCCAATCATCTGGTCAATCGGCTATGGAACGATGCTCGGATACGACAGGAATCTCGTTGCGGGATTGCCTTGCATTGACGTGCCATACGTCGTCAAGGGCGATACAGCTACGATTGTCCAAGAAGAAATCGCCCCACTCCCAAACGGAAACTTCGAAGAATACGAAGGACATGCTTTCAAGATCAACGGATGGATCGATGCGCCAGGAAAACGCTCATTCGTCGATACCGACGTCAAAGCCGAGGGCAAGGCGTCGATCAGACTGGAAAACTTCGCTGAAGACAAGCATGGGCACGCGCGAGTCTGCATGCTCGTAAAGCTCAAGAAGAATCGGCAATACATGGTGTCCTGCAAGATCAAGACGGAAGACTTTGTAGGCTCCAACAGCGTCAAGATCCAACTCTACACACTAAAAGGCGATTCATACTGCGCATATGAGCCCGCAATCGAACCGACCCAGGACTGGAAGGAATACAAGACGTACTTCTCCTCCGGCGACAAGGAGGAAAGCAGGCTGTACCTCGGCACCTGGGGCGCAAAGGCAGGAAAAGTCTGGATTGACGACGTAAAGCTGGAGGAAATGGGCGTCACCAATATCATCCGCAGACCAGGCTGCCCCTTGACCGTCAAGGTCGCGGATAGCGACAGGGTGCTCGTCGAAGGACAGGACTACGAACCCGTTCCAGCCGCAAAGCAATTGCTCCCTGCAAATCCCGAACCGCCCTTGGTCCTGAAGCTCACGCCTGCCGCCAACCTCAAGGACGACACCAAGCTGCTCATTTCCTATTACCATCCCGTCAGATACGGAAGATGGCAATTCACGACCTGCATGTCCGAGCAGAAAGTCTATGACCTTTTCCGGCAATCAGCCCGGGAAATCAAGGAGGCGATCAATCCCAAGAAGTGGTTCCTGAGCATGGATGAAATCAGGGCAGGAGGCACATGCGCCGCTTGCGTCGCCAGAAATACGGATATGGCGCACATCCTTGCGGATTGCATCATCAAGCAACGCCAGTTCATCAAGGAAGTCGCGCCCGATGCCACGATCTACATCTGGTCTGACATGCTCGACCCAGCGCACAATGCACGCGCCAGCTACGCCAGCTGCAAAGGTTCCTTCGAAGGAGTCTGGAACATGATTCCGAAAGACATCGTCATCTCATGCTGGTACCACTTGAAACGAGACATCAGCATGCCCTTCTTCGAAAACCTCGGCTTCAAGACCCAGGGTGCGGCATACTATGACGTGGATACCCTTGACACAAGCAGGGAATGGCTCGAAACCTGCAACAAAACCAAAAACTGCACCGGAATCATGTACACCAGCTGGAGAAACAAATACAAGCTGCTCGCGGACTTCGGCAACATGGTCCATGAAAACCAAAAGCCGCTCAAGTAACCCCTAGTCACCAACAAAACTCATGACGAGACCGGGAAAGGCAACTCGAACTGTAAGTTTTACCCGGTCGTCGTGACCAATTCCACAGGAGATCAAGCTATGAAGCAAGTTTGCACCGTGTTGTTATTGTTGTCGTTCTTCGTTCTTGGCGCGCCCAAATGGCATTCCACGTTCTACGCTGACGGAGGCGGCTATTGGAGGGGACGGCTGCCCATCGTAATCGCCAACAAGGGCGAAGACGCCGAAGGAAATCCCGTAAGCCTGGACATCGAAAAGGGATCGCCGCTCATCGGAGAACTCCTGGGACGGCTGCGCGTGGTTGACGACCAGAATCGACACGTGAAATTCCATGTGCAGGCTCCTTCTGGATTGCCCCTTGATGAAAACATTCCCATCACGGAGAAATGCAAGCTCTTCGTGCCTGTGAAAGCCGCCAAGGACGAAACCGTCACCTACCACGTCTATTTCGGAAATCCGAAGGCGTGGCTGATCCCGGAACGACTCCAGGGCATCGAAAGCGGCTTGGCCAACGGAAGTTTCGAAATCATCTCAAGGGGCTTCCCGTTGGGATGGCGCATTTCCGAAACAGACAGCCAACACCGAATCACGCTGAGTACCGAAAAACCAGCCACAGGAAAATATTGCATCAAGGTCGAAACCGATGAGGGCTCAAGCAGATCATGGTTCAAGCTCTTGCCCAATAACATCCCAGTCAAAGGAGGCACGAGGTGCACAATCCGAGTCAAGGTCAGGGGCGAAAACACCGGTGGACAGGCTGGCTGGTTCGCGCATGTCAGCACAAAATCCCAAAACATGGCAATCAACAAAAGCGTCTCCGCACCTGAAAATACGTTCGACTGGACGGAAATCTCAATGACGATCGACCTCCCGGAAGACGCAACCAGCATCAGGACAGGAACAATGCTGACCAAGGCGGGAGCAACTGCATGGTATGACGATTTCGCCTTCGAAATGGAGGGAGTCCCGGAACTTGACATGGTTGCGCATTTCGGAAACCCCGAATACCAAGTCGTCAAGGAACAAGGACGAATGCCGTTGAACCAATGGAACGGAAACTATGACTACAGAATCCCAATCCGATTGACCAACAGCTTGGATAGCGACCTAAACAACGTCCTGGCAAGCATCAGCCAGTCCGAACTCAGAAACAAAAGCGCCAAGCGTGCCTCGCTCCAATACAATGGCGCCGAAATTCCAACGTTCGTAATCGGAAACAATATCTTCTTCAGGGCGTCGATTCCAGCCAAGACGGTCGCTGTATTCTACCTCTACACCAACGACAGGCAACAGGACGAAATCGATCAGGTCAAGGTCAGCCATAAGCTGGGAAGCGACATACCCTCGGACCAGATTCTCGTCGAAAGCGGCAATGCCGCCGACGGCATCAGGCGATTTGCCGAACTCCTTGACAGTCCGGCGAACATGGTGGCCAATCCCTCCTTCGAAGAAGCCCATGACAATGGACTTCCTCGCGCCTGGAGCTGGGGCGGAGAAAAATCCGATGCCGGCAGCGTGACCAGCGGATTGGCGTCACCGGGTGGATTCGGCAAGAAGCACGCCTTCATGTCCGTGCCCAAGGGTGCCCAAAAAGATTGGATTGGCTGGAGACAGCAGATCCCCGTCACGCCAGGAAAATCATACGTTTACGGAGCCTGGTTCAAGGCAGAAGACCTCGATACCCGGGCAACAGTGCATATCCACATGCACAATGAGGACAAGACAGTCCCGAAGGACGGATACGGCTCGGCGCCACCACCCACATTGGATGATATCCATGCCGGATGGACGCCCGTCTTCGGAAACATCACCCTGGGTGCCGATACCAGATTCATCTCATTGCATCTGACCATGAACGGCACAGGCACGCTGAGGCACGATGGAGCATTCCTGGCCGAGACCGTGAACGCACATGCCGAACAAATGGAATCAAAACCAATCCCGAAAAACCAGATCGCCATCTGGCAAACCGATACCGTCGTCAAAATATTCCAGGAAGATCCAGCGCCCAAACAAGCCTCAGGCTCAATCCAGGCAACGGTTGTCGCGGACACAAAAGGAAAACTAAGCTCGTTGACCGGACAGTTTGACGTCAAGCTCGCACGAAACGAAACAGAACCGCTGCAACTTGCAATCAGGGCCGGAAGCGCTGTCAAGAACGTCACCGCTTCCGTCACTGGACTTGAAAACACTGGAATCTCTTGCGAAATCGGCGTCGTCGCCTATGTCCCCGTTGACAGCAGGGGCGGTTATTTCCATACAAGGGCTGACGAATGGGTGCTCCTCTTCCCCAGAAATAGCCACGGCACAGATGGCTGGGCAGGAATGTGGCCCGACCCAATCAAGCCAGTCAATACATTCGACCTCATCGAAAACACAACACAACCGATCTGGTTCTCGTTCAAAACGGACAAAGACACGAAATCAGCAATCTATGACGCCAAGATCAAGCTGGCAGGCGACGGACTAAACATCGAGCTTCCAATCAAGATCCAAGTCTGGAACTTCACACTCCCGGAAGAACTGAAATTCGCAGCCGTCTACGACTACAGAAGCTCAAGCCGCTACGACGCGATCGGAAAACACGCTGACATCAAAGATTTCTTCAAGATCATGCGTGAAAAGAAAATGTGTCCCAACTCGGTCGCCGCTTCGCCGGTCTTCAAGAAAGACGAAGACGGAAACGTGACCGTTGACTTCACCGGCTACGACAAGGCGGCGGAATTCTACTTCGACGAAATGGGTTTCCCCGTCAGCTATACCCCGGGATTCTTCTATGCATTCGGATGGGCCTATCCCCTGAAGAGCATCTTTGGCGAAAAGCCCTTCGAAGGGGACTATCCCTGGGACAAGGGAGAATCAAGGCGGCAGCTGAGGCCGGAATACAAGAAGCTGTACCAGCAGGCACTCCGCAAATACATGGATCACATGCGCGAAAAAGGCTGGGACAAGAAGGTCACCCTCTACATCTCAGACGAGCCGCATTTCCGCAACAAGTTCGTCGTCGAGCAAATGCAAGCGATCTGCGAGGCAATCAAGGAAGTCGAACCCGACTTGCCGATCTATTCCTCCACATGGCGGCACTGCGAAGACTGGGACGGCTACCTGAGCCATTGGGGAGTCGCCCACTACGGCGCATTCCCCGAGGAAATCATGAGAAAGAGACTCGAGGCAGGAGACCTCTTCTGGTTTACGACGGACGGACAAATGAGCCTGGATACCCCACTCTGCGCCATCGAAAGGCTCCTCCCGCACTATTGCTGCAAGTACGGTGCGACAGCCTATGAATTCTGGGGCATGAACTGGCTTACCTACGATCCTTGGAAGTACGGATGGCACGCCTACATCAGGCAAGCAGATTCGCCGACCCAGGATCCCTACTTCGTCAGATACCCGAATGGCGACGGATATCTGTTCTACCCAGGCCAGGACTTCGATGGAAAACCCGTCACCAGCCTTAGAGCCGAAGCATCCAGGGATGGCGTTGACGACTACGAATACATGGAACTCCTTGCCAAGTCAAAAGGCGGTAACGAAGTCCTCGAAAAAGTCCAAACACTTGTCCAAATGCCCTCCGCAGGAGGAAGATACTCGACAAAATTCCTTACCGAACCTGAAAAGGTCAGGCTCTATCGCGAAATGATGGGGACATTCCTCTCAAATGCCGGGGAATGACGCAACTGTTGGATTCTCCAAGGTTTCAAGTGCATCTTTCGATGCGATAATTGTAGTCATCAGAGCAAAAGGATGTGAAAGAAGATGAAGAAGATGAAGAAGGTATTGTTGTTTGCGTTATTGATGTGTGCTGTATTGATGGTCGGCTGCCAAAGCATGGCACCTCGCCAAGACACTGCTAGCACCAACTTTGCCCGTGAAGCCCTCGCCCCATTCGTCGAATCAGGCGAATTGCCTGGAGCCATCAATGTTTTCTACAACAATGGAGTCGAGGAAATCTGCTGCATCGGCTATGCTGACGTCGCGGCCAAGCGCCCGATTACGATGGACGACGTGTTCATGCAATGTTCCCAGACCAAGGGATTCTGCGGGGTCACCATCGCGATCCTTGTCGAAGAAGGCAAGCTTAGCCTGGACGATCCAGTCTCCAAATACCTGCCTGAATTCAAGACGCTGTGGGTGCTCGAATCCGAAAAGGACGGTGTCCGTACGCTCAGGAAGGCGCAAAATACCTTGACGGTCAGAATGGTGATGAACCACACGGGTGGCTTCGCCTTTGAACTTCCTGCCAAGCAACCCAATATCAAGGGCGGTGGCTGGAGCGGCGGCCTCAAGCTGAGAAGCGTCGCCGCAGAAGCGGCCGCATTGCCAATCAAATTCGAATCAGGAACAAAGGATGCCTACTCAAATACGGGAATCGATATCGGCGCCGCAATCGTCGAAGTCATAACCGAGATGCCTTGGGAGCAATTCCTTGAGGAACGCGTCTTCAAGCCGCTCGGAATGACCAGATCCTCCTTCAAGCCGACTGCCGAGCAGCTCAAGACGCAAATCGAAATGTACGAGTGCGTCGAAAAAGCGCCTGCCAGATACAAGCTTCAGAGCAATTGGGAACAAAGACCCTACAATGGCGACCATGTCCATGCCTCTGCAGGAGCGGGACTCTGGACAACGGCTTCTGACCAGCTCAAATTCTACAAGATGCTGATGAACCTGGGTGTCGGAGAAAACGGAGTCCGCATACTCAAGGAAGAAACCGTCAAGAGCATCCTTGCTGTCACCACCCGCCCGCAGAACCTCGGAGGATACTCGCTGGGATTGACCGCACCCAAGGTGGACGACGAAAACGGATGGTTCGGTCACGGCGGAGCCTTCGGAACCAACTGCATGGTCAACTATCACAAGAAGCAGCTGAAGCTGTGGGTTGTCCAACTCGAAGGCAAGCCACGTCCTTGGGACGCAAAACGCAATGCCGCCGCAGATGCCTTCTTCAAGGCGACCTTGGACACCAAGGCAGAATCCGAATACACAGGACGAGTCAAGGAATAATCCTAAAAAAGGTAGTTGGCAGCATGACAGCTTGAGTACGAGCACCCGGGTGCCAGTCACATGAATGCTGAATGCTGAATTATGAATGATTCGTCCGACCTGTCCGACCTGTCCGACCTGTCCGACCCGTCCGACTTCTCCGACTAAGAATGCACCATTTTCAGCCACTTGACCTGTGACATCGCCTGAGTACGAGCACCCAAGGTGTCCGTACTTAAACCAGTGAATTTATTAACGAAGGAAGAGTGAGACTTTTGCCAAAGCAAATTTTTGCCAGACGGACAACGATTACTGTCAGCACTGAAACCATCACTTTATTTGTTTCTGAAAACGTGCTGGTGGGGACTTGGTCAACGACGCAAATGGACTTGCAAAACAGAAATCTCTGCAGGCGTGACACCGTCAATCCGCGATGCCTGGCCAAGGGTTGACGGACGCCGTTTCTCAAGCTTGATTCGTGCCTCGGCGCTCAACCCCTCAAGGTTGTAGTCAAAATCTGCGGGTATCTTGCAGGATTCCAGCTTGCGCATCGTCTTGACCTGCTGCTCCTGATGAGATATGTAGCCTGCGTAACGCGCCTCGATGACAAGCTGCTCCCAGATCCGTTCCGAATACACGGGCAACTGATCACCCAAAGACTGGTAATCAAAATCAGGATGGGACAGCAATTCCAAGACAGAACGACCATCAAAACGAATCTTCGACAACTCGTGCTTCGCGACAACCAAGTCCGACTCCAGCTTCCTGACACGGGAAATCTCACGCTCGCTGACACAGCCAAATGAATAGCCGATCTCGCTCAGGCGACGGTCGGCATTGTCCTGACGCAAAGAAAGACGATACTCCGCACGAGACGTGAACAAACGATAGGGTTCGACAATCTCCTTCGTCACCAAGTCGTCAATCATGACGCCGATGTACGATGTTTCACGCCCCAAAATCATTGGAGAACCGAGATTCCCTGCCTGCCTAGCTGCATTCAAACCGGCAACCAACCCCTGTGCGGCAGCCTCCTCGTAACCGCTCGTCCCGTTGATCTGGCCTGCCAAAAACAAATTCGGCCAGCGGCGAACGCACAAAGACGAATCCAATTGATGAGGATAGACGAAGTCGTATTCAATTGCATAGGCATAGCGGCTAATGAAGGCACGCTCCAACCCAGGCAACGAACGAATCATCTTCCACTGTACATCAACTGGCAGCGACGTGGATATCCCGTTCAGGTAATACTCGTCAGTCGAATTCCCTTCCGGTTCCAAGTAGACATGGTGACGAGTGCGTTCTGAAAACCGAACAACCTTGTCCTCGAAGGAGGGACAATAACGAGCGCCAATTCCCTCGATCCGCCCAGAATACATCGGGGAACGAGATAGGTTCTCACGAACAACATCCGCTGTCGACTGGTTCGTATAGGTCAAGTAACAAGGACGATGATTCAGAGTCAAGTCGGGGAACACAGGCAAATGCGGAATCTCTTCACGAAACGAGAACCTGCGATGGCTCGCATCCGTTTCCTGCCGCTCCATGGACTGGAAATCAATCGTGCGCCCCAAAACCCGGACCGGAGTCCCCGTCTTCAAACGCCCCATCTCAAGCCCCAAGTCGTCGCGCAGCGAATCGGCAAAGGCAATCGAAGCCGGATCGCCGCAACGGCCGCCAACCCTCGAGTCCAAGCCAAAATGCAACTTGCCGCGCAAAAAAGTCCCCGTTGACAGCACAAGGGCTTTGCATCCCCAGCAATCGCTAAATCCCGTCCGGATTCCAACGATCTTCCCATTCTCCACGATGACGCCTGTCACTTCGGCCTGGTGCAAGAACAAGTTTTCGTGCTTTTCCAAGACCAGTTTCATTCGGTGCTGGTAGAGTACCTTGTCGCATTGCACGCGCGGGGATTTCGCCGCAGCTCCCTTGGAATCGTTCAGCATTCTGAATTGGATGGTCGTGGCATCCGCATTAACTGCCATTTCACCGCCAAGCGCGTCGATTTCACGGACCACTTGCCCCTTTGCGACGCCACCGATCGCTGGATTGCACGACATTTGGGCGATGTGGTCGTTGTTCAAGGTCACCAGCAACGTGGACGCACCTATTTTTGCTGCCATAAGTGCAGCCTCGCACCCACCATGACCAGCCCCAACGACGATTACATCAAAACTCTCTTGAAACATAACCACGACCAAGAAGCCTCGCGACAAAAAAAAATCGCCTTGCGGCGATCAACCCAATTCAAGCAAAGGCAATTGAAACCCTATCAATAACCACGCAAATCACAATCGATCAAATCTTCCATCCGCTGGCGTTGGACGCTGACGCGACGGCGTGAGTCCCGAATCTGACGCTCGAAGCTCTGACCCGGCAAGATATCCATCCACTCGGACATGCCCAAATCCATCTCGGTACCATGAGATGCCGCCATACGATGCTGGTAGCTGTATTCACCAGGACTCAAGGCGACAACCTCGGATTCCATTGCGCCCAAGCCAGTAAACTCGGATTCAACAACTCGTGCCAATGACGGCGACGCAGACTCACGCGGTGCAACAGGCGCAACAGGATCATGACCGAAATCCATTGGGACGACATGAAGCAAAAACACAACCATCGCCGCCAAGGCGCTAACCTTCCAGGCGAAGCCCCACAGCAAACGCAAGGGACGGCGGCGGCGACGGCCACCATATCGAGCCTGGGCAATGGCAAAAAGCTTCGCGACGCTCTCACGGGGCAAGTGAACACGCTTGCCCTCGGCGTCCTCGCGCAAAGCCTCTAAGATGAACAGCTCGGACTGACAGTCAGGACAACGGCGGCAATGGCGAACCCATGCCGAATAGTCCTCACTGTCCTCGCCGTGCGACATCGCACGTGTCCGAAGATGCTCGCAATTACGATTCATACTTTCCCCACATAGACCGCAACTGCTTGATGGCTTCATGCATGCGCCACAAAGCAGTACCCTGAGGAATCCCTAATGTCTCAGCGATGTCCTTGAAGGCCATCTCACCATATATCCGAAGCTCTACAACCTGACGAAAATCCTCAGGCAAATCAGCAATCAGGCCACGCAACATCTCAATGTCATTCTTGTGTGCCAGCGACACCAACGGAGTACGATGCCCTGTCTCAGCCTCCGGCAAGACCTCGCCAGTAATCTCGAACTTCCTGCGACGGATGATGTCAATCGCCAAATTGTGAGAAACACGGAACAGCCAAGGACCAAGGTTGTTGTTCTGCAACGAACGCGGGGGTTTCGCAATCAACTTCAAAAACACTTCCTGGCAAATATCCTTGGCAATATCTAGAGTTCCAACGTAACGATGGGCGTACGCAATCAACTTCGTCTCGTAGCGGGTCACAATCTCGACGAAGGCATCGCCATCGCCATCGCACATCAACTGAACCAAATCCCAGTCGGTCAGCTCACTGCGATCATGTCCGCTGCATACGGATAACGCTTCCAGACGTTCGATACTCTCCAAGTTACTAATAGCCATCGTCATCTCCTGCTTTATTCCTTCAATAAATTAATCAACCTTTAAAACGCTCCAGCCACCCAGTTTATTGGAGTTTCGCCAACAGTTTTTTCCGCCCGACGACGATTCCCCAGCTCCCCCACAATATTCAAACTTAAAGCTCGACTGTCCAGCCAAATGGATCGGGAGCCTCGCCCCACTGGATCGCAGTGTAGTTGTCATACAACTTCTGCAGCACCGGACCGGCGCCTTCGCGCGGACCGACCTTGATCACCTGGTCGCCACGTACGATCTCGTTGACAGGGGTAATCACGACCGCCGTTCCGCAAGCCGCGATTTCAGCAAAGTCGGCGATCTCCTCAAACAAAATCGGACGCCATTCCACCGGCATGCCCAAATGGGCCGCCAACTTCATCAAGCCGTCGTTCGTCACGCTGGGCAACACGGACTTGGACTTGGGAGTCACGTATGCGCCCTTCTTGTCAATGGCGAGGAAGTTCGAGGTGCCGAACTCGTCAATGTACTTGTGCTCCGCGGCATCCAGGTAGAGGTCAACGGAGAATCCCTTTTCATTGGCGATCTTGTGCGGCAACAGGGCGGCGCCGTAGTTGCCACCAAGCTTCGATGCGCCAGTCCCGTTGGGTGCAGCACGGTCGAAGTCGTCAAGAATAATCGCACGGACGGGGTTCAAGCCGCCCTTGTAGTAGGCGCCGACCGGCATCACCATGATGATGAACGTGTACTCGTTTGCAGCGTTCACGCCGATCTGGGCGCCGCTGCCGAACAACAATGGACGAACGTACATCGTCGCACCTGTCCCGTAGGGAGGAAGATAATCCAAATTGTCCTTGACAACGCGACGGAGTCCATCAAGGAACAACTCCTCGGGAATCTCGGCCATGCAGCTTCGGCGGGCACTCGCCGAAATGCGGCGGGCGTTCATCTCGGGGCGAAACGCACGAACAACGCCATCCTTGCAACGATAGACCTTCAAACCTTCGAACGCAGTCTGGCCATAGTGCAATGCCGTCGCAGCAATGTGGATGTTGAAATACGGCTCGGCAACCAATTCGCCACGATCCCAAGAACCATTCTTCCACGTGTAGCGAATGTGGCTGCGTGTCTGCATATACGCAAAACCTAGCTTGGACCAGTCAATGTTCATCGATAATTCTCCAATGTGTTGCTCTTGATTGTTAGCTGCCTTCAAAGCTGCTCGCATGAAGACAATTTTACAATATTAAAACCAAATCTAATGAATTTACATCACTGCAGCTCTTTTTGCAAGTCGAACAAAATTGATTAATTGAATTTGAAATGCAAAGAATGCAACAGAAATTCACTGTTGCCCTGCCATCGCACTAAAATCTCCCAATGTGAATTTGACTATCCGCAAATAAAGGGTAAATAAACTATTTTACGATGGTTATTATGTTTTTGTGTCCCTCTAGAAATCAAGTTGGAGCCACTATGCGCTATTTTTTAAGCTTTTTCATTTTGTCCAATGTATTGTTGTTTGGAGGGAATCTGTTTGAGAACAGTGGATTCGAGTCTTGGGGCGAAAAGCATCCTTCGCCGACTGCTTGGCGTTGGCGCTACCCGAAAGGCGGCCGTGAGGCTTTTGCCATATTCGAGCAGGCAAAGGGCGTAGCGCATTCGGGAAATGCATCGCTGCATCTGAAGGACGACGACCCTGGGTTGCTGAACCATTCCCTTGGCTATGGCTTGTCCCGCGAGGAATTGGCGGCGGCACGCGGAAAGCTGCTGCGTTTTGGCGGTTGGATCAAGCAGGTGAGTTCCCAACCAGCCCGCTGCGTAGGCCTGGGAATCTATTTGGAAATGGCTGACGGGAAGCGTGGCGGAGACGCAGTCTGGGTGAACAGCGCCACGGAGACAGACTGGGAACGCTTCCAGGCTAAATGCATGGTTCCCGAGAATTGCCAACTGGCAGTCGCCTTCATCCATTGCGCCTCTGGATTCCATAATCGCGGCGAAGCGTACTTTGACGACATGTGGTTGACCACGGACCCCGAGGAAATCGATCCAGCTGCGGATGTGATCACCGAGGTTCAAGTCGTTCCCGTCAGCGGGCTTAAGGATCCTGTCGCCGTCCCCGCCGGTGGGGAAGTGATTTCGTTCATCGACCCTCTACCTCCCTTGTGGCGTTTCAGGCAATGGGGCGGATTCAAGCTGGTGAATCCAATCGATACAACCCCCGAGGTGCGATTGGAAGTCGAAAAGCCGATAAAGGCGTACGGCGGCTTGACCTTCGAAACCAAGACGCTGGACCGGAGTTTCGACTGCGGCCACATCCCGTTGGAGGCGCTCAAGTTGCAATTCACGTTGACCCGAAATCTTCCAATCCAAGTGGCGGTGGGCGCCAACGAGACAGGTGCCAAGTACGAAATCGCGCCGGATCCCATGCAAGCAGAAGGCGGATTCAGATACGAAATGCCGTTGGCGACCTGGTGCAAGGGAAAACCCGCAAATCGAATCAGTTCGGTTTCCATCCAGTTCCGAAACGACGTGTCGCCAGGACCGCTTTGGATAAAAGACCTGTGCGTCGTCAGCGATGTCGAAACACGCTCCGCAGGATGGCATCATTCCGAAGAGCTGGAAAACTACCGCGAGTCCTATCGACGCCCATGGTCCGTGACCGACGATCCGCGCCCACGCCCGGCAATCAAGGACGGAACTTGGTTCATGGACGGAAAGCCGATCTTCTACGTGGGTCCATGGATCTATGGACGCACGGAAACAAATTGGAATCCAGGGGCAAATCCTCTGAACATCGAGCATATCGCCTACAACGAACCGCCTTCGAAACGCGTCTTCGATGTGGTTGGGTTCAACACCGCCCACATATCGTCGTCGCATGCCTTCCCGGGTCTGGCGATGTACGGACTCCCGAATGCTTCAGGTGGACCAACCCAAGACCAGACGAGGAAATCATAAGCCTTGACGTGAAATCAGGACTGACTGGAAGCGTCCCTGCACTCGTCGCAGTAACTTTGGAAGAATAGCTGTTCCCCTACTGCAAAGCCCGTTCAAACGCCCTTGCTCTACCCCACAAAACTTCAGTATTCCACACATCCGTATTCAAGAGGCATGTCACATGCCGTTTGAGTACGAAACCGGTGATTTTTGGCTTGGTTCCAGAGCGGTTTTACGGGAGAAAACGTCAGACCCGTCAGAACCCGTCAGACCCGTCAGACCCCGTCAGACCCGTCAGACCCTGTCCGACCCGTCAGGCCCGTCAGACCCGTCAGCCACCCCACCCCGTTCTGACACCATCGCAACTTCTTCAACTTCCT
>DBPZ01000095.1 GCA_002305655.1 Lentisphaeria bacterium UBA1407
AAACTTGCCCGACGACAAGGAACTATGACCAATACAAAAAAACAACGCAAATTTCCTCACTTCCGTACCCAAAATGCATGTGACATGCCTTCCCGTGGCGGAAGTTGAAGAATTGTTGTTTGCCCCCAAAAAGCCACCACGGAACCAAGCTCAAAAATCATCACTTTCGTACTCAAATTGCATGTGACATGCCTTTCCGTGGCTGGAGTGAAGAAATCGATTCTTGTCACAAAGAGCGGAGGGATGAAAATATGCGAGGGACTTTAGCCGTAGCAACAACGAGGCACTGTCATTACCAAGCCCCTATACAAGTTCCGAGTTGCTTGTCAATCGAGGGTTGATGCCAATGCCTTTTTCCAACGAGCAAGGTGGCATTCACGCTCTTCGGCGGACATTTTTGGGTTGAAGAGCGTGGTTTCCGGAGTAGATCTCGCCGGCAGTCCGAGTGCGACGAGCGCAAGCCTTGCCGCGCCAAGGGCAGTCGACTCCACATAGGCGGGGCGTTCGAGCGTCTGGTTCGAGATATCGGCCTGGAATTGGAGCAGGAAATCATCGCGTGTAGCACCGCCATCGACTCTGAGCCTAAGGAGTTTTTGCCCTAGGTCCTGCTGCATTGCCTTGAGCAGGTCGTCACATTGGAATGCGATCGACTCGTCTGCCGCCCGGATGATTTCTTTTGCCGTTGTTGCCCGTGTCATTCCTGTGATCGCGGCTCTTGCCTTGGGATTCCAGTGCGGGGCGCCGAGTCCCGTGAAGGCGGGAACCATCGTCACGCCGCCGGTGTCGGGAATCGAGGCGGCAATCTTGCCGGTCATCGACGTGTCCTTCAAGATACCCAAACCATCGCGCAACCACTGCATAATCGCACCGGCCATAAAAACGGAACCCTCAAGGGCGTACTGGGCTTTGCCAGGACGAGTTTCGACTGCGAGGGTGGTTAGAAGACCATTCCGGCTAGAAACCGGCGCCGTCCCCGTGTTGAGCAGAAGAAATGCACCAGTCCCATAGGTGATCTTCAACTCGCATGGACGGTCGCAAAATTGACCGAACAGCGCCGACTGCTGGTCGCCTGCAATTCCCGCAATAGGTATCGGGAAACCGCCGAGGACAGGATGGTTCACCATGCCCGACACACCGGAACTCGGGACGAGTCCAGGGAGGATAGCCTTCGGTATTCGCAGTCGCTCGAGCAGCTCGTCATCCCAGACGAGTTTGTGGATATTAAAAATCATTGTCCTCGAGGCGTTCGTGTAGTCGGTCACGTGCTTCGTCCCGCCTGTCAGGTGCCAGACAAGGAATGAATCGACGGTTCCGAACATCAGCTCTCCTGCCTCGGCTCGCTTTCGGACATCAGGCACGTTATCGAGCAGCCATTGGATTTTCGTGCCTGAAAAGTATGGATCGATGACCAGTCCAGTTGCGTTCTTGACCATGTCCTCGAGTCCCGCGTCTCGCAACTTTCGGCAAATGCCTTCTGTTCTCCGGCACTGCCATACGATGGCTGGATGAACGCACTTCCCCGTCTTCCTATCCCAGAGCAGCGTTGTTTCGCGCTGGTTGGTGATGCCAATCGCGGCAATCTTGCCAGGAGCAAGCTTGGCCTTCGCCAATGCTTCTGTAATGGACTCAAACACGGAGGAAAGAAGTTCCTCCGGATCTTGTTCGACAAATCCGTTTTGTGGATAGGCCAGCGAAACTGGTCGCGAGGCGGAAGATATCTCACGCAGGTTTTCATCGAAAACGATCGCTCTGGAACTGGTGGTTCCCTGATCGATGGCAAGAATAAATGTGGACATTGGCGACTCCTGGGTTACAATCAAAAAGATATGCCGGAACAGGGGATTTTCCAACCATCAGGAGAACCTGAATGGCAAAATGGTTTTGACGCTACGAAATCCAAGTCATATGCACAGCCATCTCATCATTGTTGAATTTACTCCAATCATTGACACAATCAAGAACGCAGAAGCCTGATTTCAAAAGACATCGCTTTTGTTTAGGAGTCGTTCAAAAATTAAGGCAACAGTTCCGGAATTGTTTTGAGCTGTTTTTCCCTTGTCCTGGAAAGAGCGCATGCGCATACGCGACCGACAGGACAGGAGGAAGGCAGCCCAAAAAACAGGAAATGGTAACTTAATTTTTAACGGCTCCTTAGCTCCCTAGCAAAGAAGCCGCTCCCAAACCACATCTTGGTCAAAACATAGATTTGTCATTCATTAGCAAGTCAAAATCCACCGATTCCGTACTCAAAAACCATGTGACATGCCCCTTAAGTTCGCCTTTTGGATTTTCTGCGTTCCTCTGTCCTCTGCGTCAGAGAGAAGACCGCAAACTGACGACGAGGACGCTGAAGGCAACGGCGCATAGCGGCACAAGGCGTGACACAGATGCAACAAGCAAAAGTATTGGACGGCTGTGAATCACAATCCGAAACCTCGCCATCCCTTTGCCGGGTCAATTGATTGGCAATAACATCGCTTCAGGCTACTTTATCCTAAAAAAAGCAGTTGATATC
>DBPZ01000083.1:0-51799 GCA_002305655.1 Lentisphaeria bacterium UBA1407
TGAAGCCTATGGGATGACTCTGAAAAATTTGTAATTTCAAAAAATCGGAAGTAAATTTAACCCAAACACTCTGAAAAATGGTTTTTTAGAGGTAGCCTAAAGTTTAAGCGTAACCACCACATTTTTGGGCAATCATCAAGGAGTATCAAGCATGTCACAGTACACTGAGCGTTCGAGCGAATCTTGGTTTTCCCGCCTTGGCGGTGCGATCAAGGGCGTTTTCATTGGCATCATCATCTTCGTCATTGGCTTTCCTGTTCTTTGGCTAAACGAGGGTCGCGCAGTCAAGCGCTCCAGGGCTTTGAAGGAAGGGCAAGGCGCAACGATCTCAATCCAGGCAGATCAAGTCCTACCTGAAAACGAAAGCAAACTTGTTCACCTCACAGGCAAGGCTGAAACGAATGACATACTCAGCGACCCAGCTTTCGGCATCTCCGAAGTAGCAATCAGGCTCTCCAGAGACGGGGAAATCTATCAGTGGACCGAGGATTCCGAAACCAAGGAAGTCAAGAAACTTGGCGGTGGAGTCGAACGCATCACAACCTATTCCTACTCGAAAAAATGGGTCTCCGAACCCGTTGACTCAAGTGAATTCAAGGATCCTGCCGCAAGAGATTCCTATCGTAACACAGGAACTCTCCTCAAGGATCAAGTCAAGCAGGCGGAAAATGTGAACCTCGGCGCATTCACGCTAACCACTGAGATCATCAACAAAATCGGCGACAGGAAAACCTACAATTTCCCCGAAGGATTCAAACTCCCCGAACAACTCGGACCCAACGCACGTATCGATGGCGATTACGTCATCGTCACACCCGCAACAGCAAACGCAACGCCCGCCCCCGCAGCGCCCCCAGCAGAGCCAAGCCAAGCCACAGCGGAAGCAGCTACTCCAGCGGCGACTGCACCTGCACCCACGCCCGCAGACGTCATCGGAGCAACACGATACAAATTCTCCATCGTGAAACCGCATGACATCAGCCTTATCGCAGTCCAAAAGAGCAACACATTCGCGGCATATGTCGCATCAAACGGAAACAAAATCCTTGAACTCAAGGATGGCATCCATACTGCCGACGCCATGTTTGCAGCCGCCCAAGCTTCCAACAGAACCTTGACCTGGATCTTGAGAGTCGTTGGTTTCCTCTGCATGTTCATCGGACTCTCGATGGTCTTCAAACCCTTGTCAGTCCTGGGCGACATTGTCCCATTCATCGGCAACATCATCGGCATAGGCACCGGCATCTTGGCATTCTTGATTGCCACCCCATGTACTCTAGTGACCATTGCAATCGCCTGGATCGTATACAGGCCTGTGCTCGGCATACTCTTGCTTGCTGTCGCTGCAGGCTCGATCTACTTGATCGTAAAAAAGAAGAAAGAGCTCGCTGCGGCAAAGGCAACCGCCGCATAACGAACTGAGATCACTCTAACATCATGGCAGCCTTCCGAATCCCACTCGGAAGGCTGCTTTTTTTCGTACTTTCAGATTACAGAACCCAATGCCAATGTCCCATCATAGTCCCCCAGTCCCATCACTGTTTTTGGCGAGGCGATTATTTGCGCGTTCCCTTGTAGTTCGGGGTAATGGCACGCATTTCTGCGACAGTGGGTTTTGATGCCCGATTGGGGTCGTCATACAATCCAATCTCTTCGAACGGGATGGGACGGAGCGCCGAGATTTGGGTAAATTGCTTCCACTGATGCTGACTGAAAGCTTGGTCCATCGTTTCAAGGGTGTCTCCAACAAGAAAAGCCTTCGCATCCTTGGAATCGATCGTGTCGAGGAATTCATGCATCTTGCCTCGTCTCAGGGCGACTTCATTGCATCGGATCAGGAGATTTCGCCAGGCGAAGTTTCGCCCATTGTTTAGTTTCAGGTCTTTGAGCCAAGGATACTTTGTCGAATAGGGAGGTTGATCGATATTGACTTCCTTGTAGAGCCTATGCTTCAGGTCTTCCCTGTCGGTGAAGATGCTGTTCCAGCGATCGTCTCCCCAGGGCGAGAACGAGAGTGCGGCTTGGCAAGCCACGAAGAGATTATTGTCCGCCACATTGTCTTTTCCGCCATGGATTTGGATGGCTCCGAAGTGTCCATCAGCCGCGCAGAAGAAGATATTGGAGTACATCAGCACATGGCAGATGGCGTCGTCAAGCCTGATTCCCGATTGTCCGGCGATAGTATGTCCCGACCCGATATGATGCCAGAAGTTGTACCTCATCACATTTCCCTGGTAGGAAGGATTCCACCACATGTCGATCCCCGATTGGTCATCGGCTTCATAGACGACGGAATGGACATCGTTGTACTCGATGACATGGTCGTTTCCTTCGAGTCTTATGGCATGGTGCGGCGAATCGTGGAACAAGTTGTGTGCGAGCCTGTTTCCGCAGCCGCCAAGCAGGATTGCTGGGGTATAGGTTCTGTCCAACCTTGAAAAATCCCGGACCCAGTTGTTTTCGACATTGTTGTTTCCAGCTTCAAGAGTCTTCCTGTTTCCGCCGAAAATTCTCATTCCCCCTGCTCCCAGGGTATGGAAATCGTTGCCGTAGAACGTGGAGTTGGTCATGTCATCTGCCTTGAGCGCCAGCCTTGCCAGCCGCGAGAACGTATTTCCGGAGATTCTGACTTGGTTTCCCCGGTTGATTTCCATGGCGGTTGCCTGGCTCAGGTCGAAGACCAGGCCGTGGATTGTCACCCAATTGGCATCGTTTAGCACGAAGAATGGCTTCTTGAGGGCGGACAGCTCAAGACGCGACAAGTCGGTCCCAGCTTCTGGATAAAGATAGAGTTTTCGTTCGATTCGATCCAGGAACCACTCTCCGGGCCGGTCGATCGCTTCCAGAAAGTTGAACGCAAAATACGGGCGGCCTTGGGTCACTCCGTACATGGGCTGCCAGCCCAAAAAGATCGTCTTTGACTCCAAGTCCACTCCTTTGACCTTGACGGTATCCGACGCCCAAAGGAACGTCCAGTATCCATTGAGCCAGATATCGTGCGAGGCTTGCCATTTTTCGAGCTGATCCTCCTGATGCACGAAGGACGTGGTCTTGCCATCCTCGTCCCTGAACGGCTGCCCGGTCATCACAAAACCGGAATTGGGCCAACGTGCAGGCTCCAACGGGACATGCCGGTTGAATAGTTCGGCGCGAGGAAGTTCCTCTGGCTTGAGTTCGATAGGGGCGCCAGCCAAATCGCAAACGACCAGTTTCGACGCTACTTCTTGCGAAACACGCTCCAGCAACTTCGCGTCTGTCACCTTGTCAAACCCCTTAAGCACAAAGCCACCATAGAGCACAGGCTTTTCGCCCGGGGCGGCCATAATCGAAAACGGAGCGTTTTCCGTGCCTCCATCCTCCTTGTCCAAGACGATGGTGTTCTCCACAAAGTACGTTCCGCCCCCAAGTACCAAGGCGGATGCTTGATTCGGAGAATCCTTCCGCAACCGGCGAACCATGTCCAAACCTGCCTGAATCGTACGCAACGGCTTTGCCTTGCTGCCTACACCCGTCGCATCGTCCCCCTTGGGCGATACATGCACCGACAACGCTGGAATGACGGGCACGGCTGGACGCCGGCGATTCGCTTCGGGATCACGTGCCGGCTTCCCCTGGGACAATCGAACCGATTCGGCGGCGCATTCACGAGCCTCAAGACGATGATGCGGAAGTATCGCTTCGCCCAATCCGTCAACCGACTCAAATCCACGCCGGGCAGACTCATAATCACCACTCAGCAAATAGGTCTGGGCAGACGCCAAACTTGCCAATCCACGCAACTGACGAGGCGAATCAGGATCCTTCAAAATCTTAGCGTAGATCGAACGAGCCTCTCCGTACAACTTTTCACCACGCAAGACATTCGCCAGTTCATAGTGGGTTTCCTGGGAAATTTCCTTCGTGCCAAGTATTTCATCTAGGCGAACTTGGGCACGATCCTTATTTCCATCCTGGAAATCAAAGACCGTCAACCGTGCCTGAACCAGACAACGATCTTCAGAACTCAGGTTTTGCCGCAACAAAGCTTCAAGGATTTCCCGCGACAAGCGCAAGTTCTTGTCATAGCGCAACCTGGCTAGAATGTTACCCAACGCCAGATTCATCAGGAAATCCGGGGTTTCGTTTGCGGCGAGGCTCGTCGGATCAAGTCGTTCCAACAACTTGGAGGCCGAGGCAAATTGACAGACAAGCCAGGTCTTTAGTGAAGCTGACACATTGCGGTCATCCATCAAGGCAGAGATTTTCGCCTCTGCGTCCTCTGCCTCCTTCCTCAACCCGTCTTCCTGGATGACATCCAATGACTTCACCAGCTCCGGCGAACAATCCAATTCGCCAAGTGTCCAAATCGCAATTTCGCCTGCCGAAAGACAACGCTTGTGAACCACAACCTGGTCAACGTCGAAATTCGTGGAACCGACTCCATGACCGTTAAATCCGATCACGAACTTGGCATCCCCCGGATCCGTATATGCCGTGTCGTAATCGGCTTGCCCTGTCAGCTTGCCATTGATATAGCATCTAAGCTTCTTTCCATCCCAAGACACGGCGACATGCTGCCAATGCCCTTGCATCAAAGCGGCACGAGCTGAAACTCCGAAGGAGTTGATGCCTCTCGGACGTCCCAACTCCAAATTCGGCACGATGCTTGGGAGGCTTGTGGTAATCCGCAATCCATCCCAATATCCAACGCCAATTGCCATCAGCGTCCCATTCGTCGCCCCTCCATTGCCACGATGCGTTCCAACTCCGTTGATCCTAATCCACATTTGCGCCGTGAAGACCTGGTCATCCAATTCGAATCGTTTTGCCTTCAGGCTATGCTCGTCCAAGCGGATGGCGGTTTTGCCGGGAAAACGTCCTGAAACCACCTCGGGCATAACGCCTTCGTCTAGCAGCAACGGGAAATTTTCCTTGCCCAGCGACGGGATTTGCCGTGTCTCTTCCGTCAATCCTTCGAAGGTATAGAATCGAATGAGGGCGGGATCCTTGACCACCTCGCCCTTGTACTTTTCCCAGGATTGCTGACCAAAAACCGCCAGCGACAACAACGAAAGACCGGTCAATAAGAACCTCATCATTCCTCCATCCACTATGTGTTTATTTTCTATCTTGCCCGTCGGCTACTCCCGGCTTTTCCTTGAAGCCTCGAAAGCCACGCTACCTTTCAGGAACATGCGTTCGGAAAACGGAAGCGTCTTGGCATGATTCTTCGAAACCTGATCAAGTCCATTGCCGGCCAGGCATGCTCGAAGCCACGAATGCCAAAAACGCAATTCGTGAGCTTGAGATAGCTTCAGGCTTCCAAGGGACTGCTTGGATTCGCCAAGGACCATGGGCAACATCTGGCGCTCAGCCTCGGAACTGCAACTGGAAGCCGAAACCAAAATCGAAATATCAGCAACGTCTCCGCCCTTCCCGTCCAGCATCGACAACCCGGACTTGATGTAGTTCAGCCTGGCATAATACGGGAACATGCACGCGAAATCCAAATCCAACGCCCAGTCAACCAACGAGGACGCTCCTGATAAATTCCCCTTGGACAACTCATTGCCAACGCGGCGCAATAACCAGCAATAGATCACATCGCCGCCCAATTGCGGAAACCAATGCCCACGTGGCTCGACCAATTGACGGAATCTTCCGTCAAACTCGTTCCCCAACTCGCGCTCGCCCATGCACGCCAAAACCAAACGCATCTGGTCAACAATCAACTGCTCGTCTCTCACTCGTGGAAACATCAGCTTCTCACCAGCCCGAGTGCTCTTAAGCAGCCTCTGGAACTCTTCAGCAAAACGCACGTCCATCGAATACAAGCGCTCCAATTCCGACGGCTCAAGCTCCAGATACTGCCTCAACAAACCAGAAGCATCGCCACGCTCCAATTGGCAGGCGCTGTTCAAATACAATAGCCTGCGCTGGTTGAAACCATTGCCCAAGACAACTTCGGACTTCCCTGCCTTCCAGTATTCCGGAACCGGCACCGAGGGCGCCCTGCGCGTCAGCAACCAATACGTATAAGCCAACACAACCCGGTCGTTGTAGGCACGCTTCCACTCGCCTGGGTTGTCGAATTTCATCTTTGACAAACTCTCGCGGATCGTCGCGCAGAGTTCTTGCATCATCTTGTCACTCTCCTCGAATTCCCCCGTGAAGCGAACTTCCAACAGGCAACTTGCGTACCTGAGCGATATGTACAGCGGCAATCCGCCGTACGGAAAGATGCTAATGTGTTGGCCTGACTGCAAATTGACCTTCAGCAATTCGTCCTTGTTCTGCCAGGCGTATGCCCAATCTCCAAATGCCAGACGGTTTGCGGCTTCCAATGCGTCCTCGAAAATCAACCGTCCGCCGTACATCTCGCGTTTCTTCGGCAAAAACAGCCGCATCCTTGCATAGCCTTCATGCAATGGTTGTACGGAGTTGTTCAGGTTCGGTCCTAGTCCGATAACAGTCATCGCCCAAGTATTGCGCTCGCCAACCTCGCGGGCAAGATTGTCCAGGCACTCCTTCAGCAACCTCTCGCTTTCCCGTTCGGGATACCGCTTGCTCAAGCCGTAACGATTGACAGCCAACATCAACTTCCGCAAGGCAGCCGCATTGTCGCTGCCCAACTTGCTTTCGGCTTCATCAAGCAATGACTTTGCCAAGCCCGCTATCGACTTTGGATTCAACTCCCCATTCAAGCGTACAAGCTCATTCTGCAAAACCTTGACAAGACTGCTGTCACGAACGCCCTGCAACTGAACCAATTCGCGATAACTGTCCTGAACCGAACCAGCTTCCAATGACTTGACCAAGCGCTCGTAAGATCGAAATGCTTCCGATTCACGACGATATGCACCCTGGGATGGCAACATCGTTTTCATGCGATGCACATTCCCCCAGCCGCTAGAAGCGCCCGAAGCAGACGAATAACCCGCCTCGCCTAAAGCCTTCTGGTAGAATTCCGGCGATGCAATCAATGCCGCATAAGCCAAGTACGGACGAGAAGACGCAAAATCCTCCTTGGCGTACCCACGCTGGCACATGGCATCGAAGATCCCAAGACGAACCAAATTATTCCAACCCATCATCGGACGACGAACACGATTCTGCTTCTCAAGCATGTCTAGCACGACGCCCTTGTCGGACATGTCATGAATCAAGTATGACTTTCCATCGCGCCCCTGAATTTCACCGGATTCGATCAACTTGGCCTTCCTTGACACAAGTCCGGGAATCAATTGGGCATATTGTGGAAGCAGTTCACTTTGGACAAACTCCATGAACTGGCGTCCTCCGCCCTGTGATTCGCCGTGCTCGGACAACCATTTCGAAACGAACATGACGCCGTCTTGACGATTGCAAAGCTCATACCACGCAAGAGCGGCTTCAATCCACAAAATCTCCTCGCGCTCGCCATCGCCCAGCGCAAACCCCAACACGGATTCCTCCGCCGACACAACATCCTCGGTGACTTTCTCCTCCACCTGAGGCTTCGCAGGTTCGCCCTTGACCTTGTCTTCGCCAACATCCAACTCCTGGGGCTTCTCCACCGGCTTTTCCAAGGTGGGAATTTTTTCAGCGGTTTTCTCCGATGTCGCCTTTGGATCCGTCGTCGAAGCAGTCGTTTTTTTCGGTTCTTCCTCCTCAACAACCTTTATTACGACACCCTGCGTTCCATCGTTGGCGGCTGGAGCCGCCGGCTGCATGACTTTCTTCCCAAGCGCAAAACCCAAGAAAACGGCCAATGCGCAAACAAGGACCAGCACAATCACCATCAACACGGCTGGAGACAACCCGCCTCGACCAGAACGCGAAGTGCCCCTTGCCGAAGAAGCTCGAGACTGCGAAATGCCTTTCAGCTTGATTCCGCCGCCTTTAACACGCCCCTTCCCCTCTTGGGACGCACGTTCCTCAAGCCTGCTCAAGCCTGCTATCACAGCATCCCAGCCTTGGATCCGCTCTGTCACGTCCTTGCTCAACAGATGACCGATAAAGTCCGAATATGCTTTCGGAACAGATGGATTGCGAACATTCAACGGCTCCATTTCCTCGTTCAAATGCCGATCCAGCACCTCTTGGGCAACTTCGCCAGGAAAGGGAGGCGTGCCTGCCAAGCCATGGTACAACGTCGCGCCAAAAGCATAAATGTCTGCACGACAATCCCCCGGCACACGCTCGCCACGAATCAGTTCTGGCGCCGCATACAACGGAGTCAGCATCAAATCCTTCCCGGTAAAGTCGTGGCCTTCTACTCGCGACAAGCCAAAATCGGCAAGCTTTGCCGTGCCGTGCTTGTCAACCATGATATTTTCGGGCTTGATGTCACCATGGGTAAACTTCTGGTATCGGTATCCGTACCTCAAAGCACCGGCGATTTCCTGTGCCCAGGGGAGGAGTTTTGCCGGCGGAAGCGCCCCTTCACGGTGAATCATGTCCAGAAGCGTCTCGCCTTCGACATATTCCATGCAGAAGTAGTAGATTCCCTCCGGCGTCACCCCCGCATCAATCGCCTGGATGATGTTGGGATGGGACAATGCTGCGGCACTTCGCGCCTCGTTGAGAAACCTGGACACGAAGTCGCCGTCTTGGGCTTGTTCGGCAGACAAGACCTTCAGCGCGACCGGACGCCTCAGATCCAATTGGGTCGCCAAATACACCACAGCCATCGCACCGCGACCAAGCTCATGTTCGACCCGGTACCCGTTCAATAGTGTTCCGGGCGCCAGACTCTCCAATTCAGTCATCTCGCACCCTTTCCTTGTTGCCCAAAATCACAAGCCAATTTCGATGTCATTCTCAAAGTCTCTCAGGATTCGCTATTCGAGTCTTCAACACAACACAGCCAATCCTCTCAAGCTCTACACACAGGCGCTTGAACATATTATCGTCCTCGTACGTCCCGATGATAGCGCCACCACTGCCCGCAAATTTAGCTGACGCACCCGTCTTCCGTGCCGTATAAACCATCTGCGCATTTTCCTCGGCAACGCGCAACACCCGGCTCCGCAAGTCAAAATTCGCATTGATCAGTTCGAACAGTTTTTCGTGGTCTTCATTGAGGATGGCTTCTCGTCCCAAGCGCGCATACTCCGCGAATTCGCTCATTGCTTCCACCAGGTCATGTTTCTTTTCCTCGTACAGCATCCGAAGCTTGTGGTGGTAGATCCCTGAGAATTCCGCCCTGTCGGGCGCATAGGCGATATACAGCAAAGGGAGTCGATCCACAGGCAGCCGTTCGTACTTTCCGTGGCCATGCTTTGTAAAGTAATCTTCCGCAAAGTCCATGTACATCAAGCCATCGTAGATTTGGATCACCCGGTCTTGCATGCCGCATTGGATTCCCAGGTCTTGTTCCGCCTTCCAGCAGAGCGTAGGCCATAGTTCAAAGGGAATCTTGTCCGCAACTTCATAGAATTTGACCAATGCCTTGAAGGTAGCCGTGCAGATTGCGCTGGATCCCCCCATTCCGACCAGCTGCGGGACTTTCGTGGCATACCTGAGCGTGAAATTCCTCCGGGGCAATTCAATATCGTGTTTCACGCAGTACTTGTAGAATTGCCTTATGGTTGCCTTCACCAACCGGACACCACCATAGTATCCGAACCGCTCAATCTCGCGAACCAATTCGCTCAGCCCTAAAAATTCGCTGTCGTCCTCGCGATTGTGCTCGATTCGAATCTCGGGGGTCTCAAACATCGTAACCGTGACAGGGAAATCGATCAATGACAACGCTATTGTCTTTCCATGGTAACCGTCGGACGGATTGCCCAGCAATCCGGCACGACCATAAGTTTTCACACTAAACAACATCAGATCGCACTCCAGAATCAATATTGCTTGATATCACATGAACAAATGATAACATACTTGATTTCCACGCAATTACCATATCAAGCATGCCAATTTACACTCCATTGGATATCTCTTTAACGATTGGCAATCAGCAAGAATTGAAAAATTGCCCCGTTGGTCTCGAGGTATTTGCAATCGCAATACCGGAAACGCATGCAAACCTCACAACATCTTGAAATCACCCCGCTCCAAGATATATTCATTTTCATGTGCCTACTTCAAACTTCCTCTTTACACCTAGGTTAGATCATGCTACCTGAATCCATCTTCACAACCTATCCAGTCGCCTACGCGGTCGCTGACAAATACCAGATTATCGTACCCGTAAAAGCGGAAACGCTCATGTGGTGCAACGTCAATGGAACCGACTACTTCGACGACTCCTGCGGAATCCTAAGATCGAACTCGCCAACGCACATCATGACCATCCCCGCAGATGAACTGGACAAGGCAAGGAAATACACGATTTGCTACAGGGAAGTCATCAACAGAAAACCATACTACTCTGAAACTTCTGATGTCAAAGCTCTTGAAATCGATTTCAGGCCGCTCACCAAGCTCCCCGCAAATATCTACATGGTCGTCGATGCACACAACAGGATCGACGCACCCGTGAACGCAGCGAAATTCTTCCCGCATAACGAACTCGACCTGCTCGTGCTTAACGGCGATATCCCGGAAGATGGCGGAAGAATCGAAAACTTCGCAACGATACACCAAATCGCAGGCAAGATCACCAAAGGCAGTATTCCAGTCGTATTCTCAAGAGGCAACCACGACATGAGGGGAATCTACGCGGAAAAACTTACCGAACATACGCCGACAGATAATGGAAACACCTTCTTCACATTCAAGCTCGGTCCATTCTGGGGAATGGTCCTTGACTGTGGCGAAGACAAGGACGATCATTCCATCGAATACGGGAACACGATCGCCTGCCACGCATTCAGGATGCGGGAAACGGAATTCATCAAGCAGGTCATCAAAAACGCCAATAGCGAATACGCCGCACCCCAGGTACAGGCACGACTGGTCATCTGCCACATCCCGTTCTCGCAAGTCTTCCGCGCACCATTTGACATCGAGCAGGATACGTACAGGAATTGGTGCAAACTCCTCAAGGACCATGTCAAGCCAGACCTGTTCCTGGCTGGGCATGTTCACCAGTTGTACATCACCTATCCTGCCGATGAACGAGACCACCTGGGACAGCCCTGCCCTGTCGTCGCCGGCGCGAAACCAGGTCCTAAGCCCGAGGACTTCATCGGCACGGCACTGACGATCAGCGAGAAGGATGCCACGATTTCCTTCGTCTCAAGCACAAATCAGGTACTGGAATCACATCACATTGAGTTCAGGCGATAAGTTCCGGAAAAACATCCGGAGAATGCAAACCATAACATTGGAGATTACCATGGCAGTCGATCCAAAATCAAAAACCGCGAAAAACCTGGCTTATGCCTTCGCAGGCGAAGCACAGGCACGAACCAAGTACAACTACTATGCATCCAAGGCGAGAAAGGAAGGCTTTGAACAAATAGCCGCCATCTTCGAAGCAACTGCAAACAACGAAAAAGAACACGCCAAACTCTGGTTCGAAGAACTGCACGGAATCGGGACAACCCTCGAAAACCTCGCAGACGCAGCGGCAGGCGAACATGAGGAATGGACTGTGATGTACAAGCAATTCGCAGAAGAAGCCAAGGCGGAAGGCTATGACGCACTCGCCAAAAGCTTCGAAAGAATCGCCGCAATCGAAAAACGACACGAGGAAAGATACAGAAAACTCATCGAAAACATCAAGACGGGCGAAGTCTGGGCAAGGACGGAAAAGCTTAAGTGGGAATGCAGGAACTGCGGGCATATCCACTACGGCGCCAAAGCGCCCAAGATCTGCCCGGCATGCAACCACCCGCAGGCCTTCTTCGAAATCGAAGCGGAAAACTACTAATCCTTAAATCCGCAGAAGGTTCGAGAAGCCTTCTGCGGATACTTATCACAATCATGAACGACTTGCACAAGGCAAGGGAAATCCTCAAAAGCAACAACGCCCATACATGCGTACTCTGCAAGGGCGACAGCACGATCGCGTCATCAAAGCCAGGCATTTCGCCGATGCTTGACATCATCGACCAAGGCATTGACGTTGCTGGATACGCCGTCGCGGACAAGATCGTTGGCAAGGCCGCCGCCATGCTCTTCGTACTGGCAAAAGTCGCCTCGGCGCACGCAGTCGTACTCGGAAAAACCGCACTCGACTACCTCAAGGACAACAACATCCCTTGCACGTACGATACTCTTGCCGACTACATTGTCAACCGAACCAACACGGGACCGTGCCCAATGGAAGAAACCGTACGAGACATCGACGACCCCAAGACAGCTTTCCATAAACTTCTCCAAAAAAGAAACCAACTCCGCGACCAATCAAAGCGGATTGAACCACAGGTGGCAAAACCATGAGCAACATCGGACTCTCTCTCGCACTGGCAATCTCACTCGCAGGCACGTTCCCGTCAGGGAATAACATGCCCGACATTCTTGCGATCTTCCAACGAGCCGTCGCAAACCAAGGCGATCCTGCCAGGTTGCAGCACGTCTTCCAGAAAGCCGCCCAGGGCAAGCCGATTACCGTCGTTGTCATCGGCGGTTCAATCACCCAGGGTGCCCATGCCCAGAAAGTCGAGTACCAATGGGGTTCCCAGATGCATAACTGGTGGAAAACAACCTTCCCAAAATCAACGGTCTCATACCACAATGCCGGGATCGGCGCAACTGGTTCGCTGATCGGCGTCCATCGGCTGAGCGACCATGTGCTCAAGCACAAACCCGACCTCGTCGCAATCGAATTCTCGGTCAACGACGGCGATTCCCAGCTCACCTCCGAGACGTACGAAGGAATCGTCAGGCAAATCCTAAGCCAACCGCAACAACCCGCCATCGTCCTCCTAAACATGATGAGCCAAAGCGGAGGCAATGTCCAGCACAGGCACGCGCCAGTGGCAAAACACTACAACATACCCATGATCAGCTACAGAGACGCGCTCTTCCCGGAAATCAAAGCGAAAAATATCGCCTGGAGCGATATCTCGCCTGATTCGATCCATCCAAACCATATCGGACACACCTACGCGGCGGCACTCGTCAACCTCTTCCTCAAACTATCTTTTGACGAGTTTACGAGAGTAGGCAGCGTCCCGAAACCTATCGGCGAGATCCCGAAACCTCTCTACGGAACACTTTACGACAAGGCTTGGGTCATCAATCCGGCAAACGCAAAAATCCTTGAAAACAAAGGTTTCACGGAAGTTCATGATCGAGTCTGGAAAATGGGACTCCAGGCACAAAACCCAGGGGACAGAATCGTTTTTGAAGTCGAAGCGACTTCAATCGCCCTGGTCTACAGGCGTTCCAACGCGCCGGCAGGAAGGGCCAGGATTACCGTTGACGGAGAAGTCGTCAATACCGCCGAAGGATTCTTCGACCAGACCTGGTGGTTTACGCCAGCCGACCCCATCCTCAACAACAAGCCTGGCGTACACAAGATCGAGGTCGAGATCCTCCCTGACAAGCATCCTCAAAGCAAGGGACATCAGTTCCAGATCTGCATGATCCTGGCGGCGGGAGACTAGTCGAACTTCCCTCCATCCGATGTCATTTCTCGCCTTCATATTAATTTTCGCCTCGACGGTTCTTCACGCCTCTTGGAATTTGCTTGCCAAGAAGAATACGATGACTGTTCCATTTTATACGGTCATCTGTGCCTCCGCCTGCATTTGCTGGCTTCACGTCCAGTTTTGGACTCCGATCCGAGTCATGTCACTCCCGATCTCTTTTTGGCTCCTCCTTGCCGCCAGCATTGCTTCCGACCTGATCTACTGCCTTGGGCTCCTGGGCACGTACAAATATCTGGAAATGTCAACCGCATATCCTGTGATGAGATCCCTTCCGATCCTATTGACCGTTCTCCTGACCGCCTGCCTCGGACTTGGAGACAAACTCACCCCAACAGCACTCTTCGGCATGGTCGTCGTCTTCGCAGGATGCCTTCTCATGCCACTTAATCGAATCGAAGACTTCTCGGTCAAAAACTACCTCAACAAAAAAATGGGTTTTGTACTCTTGGCAGCGTGCGGAACAACAGGATATACGCTGTGCGACAAACAAGTGACAAAGGTCCTCGAGGAAACCCTGCCGCAAATCCCCGCCGCAATCCGAACCATGACCTATTATTCGACCAGGACCATCACGCTTACCTCTACGCTGCTCGTAATCATCGCAGCAACGCCGAAAAACAGAACGATCCTGGCAAACTATGTCCGAAACCGGGATTGGTCCCCGGTGCTTGCCGGACTCTTCGCGTCCGCCACCTATATCCTGGTGCTTTACGCCATGAATTTCGTCACCAACGTCTCTTACGTACAGGTCTTCAGGCAGCTGGGACTGCCAATCGGAATGGCGCTCGGAATCATCATCCTTAAGGAAAAATGCACGGCGACCAAGCTCGCCGGAATCGTACTTATCCTGGCAGGACTGGTTCTCACGGTCCTCTAAAACAAAAAAAACACGCGCCGCAACCTGCGACGCGTGAAGATATTGGAGCGGGTGAAGGGAATCGAACCCTCCTGGCCAGCTTGGGAAGCTGGAGCATTACCACTATGCTACACCCGCATTTGCGTAATTGCATTACAGTAATTCTCCTTTTCGCTTTTGCAACTAAGGAGCCGTTAAAAAATCAAGTTACCATTTCCGGTTTCTTTTGGCCGCCTTTCTCCTGTCCTGCCAGTCGCGTATTGGGAAACACTTTTTTCATAAATATTTCTTCACCTACACAAGCCCATGGGATGCCTAGCAATGAACTCGAAACAAGATTATGTCACCGCCCTCTGCCAATTCATCGACCAGTCCCCTTCGCAATTCCACGCCACAAGATCAATCGAAGACTTGCTCGTTGAATCAGGATTCGCAAAGCTCGATGAAACATCCCATTGGAACCTGAAACCCGCCAAGAAATACTACGTGACCAGAAACGATTCAGCCATCATCGCTTTCGTAACCGCAAAAAAACCAAGCCCAGAAGCTGGCTTCAATATCGCAACGGCGCATACCGACAGCCCAGCGCCCAAACTCAAGCTCAAAGGGGCCTCCTTCACGGCAAACACAATCAGAATCCCAGTCGAAACCTACGGAGGCGACCTGCATTCCACATGGTTTGACCGACCGCTCGGCATCGCAGGACGCATCGCATACAAGGCGGAAGACGACACAATCCAATCCAAGCTGGTCAATATCCAAAAACCAATCGCAATCATCCCCTCACTGGCTATCCACCTCAATCGCAACGCCAATGCGAGCAACGAGATCAATGTCCAACAGCATATGGCAGCTTGCCTCGCAGGACAGAAGTTCGAACAAGTCAACGAAACCATCGCAAAGGAAGCCGGACTCGAGCCAAGCCAAATCCTGGACGCAGAACTCTTCCTCTACGATTGCCAAAAGGCAACAAGACTCGGAGTCGACGATTCCCTCGTCTCAGCGCCAAGACTCGACAACCTCGCCGCATGCCATGCCCTAACCCTGGCAATCTCAGAAGCAAAACCAACAAAGCATACTCAAGTCGCAATATTCACAGACAATGAGGAAATCGGTTCAAGAACCCCGCAAGGTGCACAATCCACAT
The DNA here is from genome assembly GCA_002305655.1 of Lentisphaeria bacterium UBA1407. GTDB lineage: Bacteria > Verrucomicrobiota > Lentisphaeria > Oligosphaerales > Oligosphaeraceae > UBA1407. The sequence goes on from DBPZ01000083.1 coordinate 15,518, forward strand.
TCATCAATACGATCCTCGACAGAATTACGCTCGGATTCAGCGACAACCTTGAAAATACATTCATAGCAAGGGCAAACTCAACCCTGCTCTCAATCGACGCAGCCCACGCAGTCCATCCAAACTACGCTGACAAGCACGATCCTGCATACGCGCCACAAATCAACAAGGGAATCGTCATCAAGGCAAATGCAGACGCCAAGTACGCAACAAACGCCGTAACGGCAGCCAACTTCAGAAATCTCTGCGCGCAAAATGGATTCTCCGTCCAGGACTTCATCAATCGCTCGGACATGCCTTGCGGCTCGACGATCGGACCGATAACAGCCGCAAACCTCGGCTGCCAGGGACTTGACATCGGGGCACCGCTTTGGGCGATGCATTCCGCCAGGGAAACCGCTGGAGCACTTGACCACAAGATCATGATTGAAGCAGCGCGGATATTCCTCGCCAATCGTGGCTAGGACAGCCTACTTCTTCGTCTCGTCAAGAAAGAATTCGAATCGACTCTGAATCCGCTCAATGAGGATTTTCGAGTTGGGGTGCGTGGCTTTGGCAAGTGCTTCCTGCAGGTATCCTCGAAGTTCCTCCTCGCGTCCCGTATCGACGATCAGCTTGCGCGTCATCGCCACGGGGCTTGAGCCAATCGTCGAAGCTCCAGGATCCTTGAACCACTCCTCGCGTATGGCACCATAGAATCGGTGCATTTCGGGACCGGCCTCCCTAAAGGCGCGATAGCAGAACGTCTTGTACAAGGTTTCCACATCCTGGCTCACATCCCAGGTCAGGCGTTGCTGAACCCAAAGCTCGATCGCAGCATAGTCCCAAACTAGGTATTGTTGGAAATTACTATCCAAATCATCGCCCCATTCCAGGTTTGTGCCTTCCGAAAGCACTCCCTGGACATGCCTGTAGAACTCTGCAAAATCCAACTTGAGCGTATGTGCACGTGGCCTTGGGAAGTGCATTCCCAGGCAATTGTAGCCGTAAGCAGTCAGATTCGGAGTCTTGTCACGCCAGCGTTTCAGGCGTTCCAGCCAGACATGGTTCTCTTCGGCGAAGATCGGATTCTTGTCATTCGCTCGCGGGTAGGGAGCGAAATTGGCAACCACATTGGATTCGATGGCGCACTTGGGCGGCTCGGCAGTCTGGAAATACGCCAGAACATGCAACGTGTAGTTCGGAAACTCGTCCCGCAATGCCCTGGCGGCGACATTGACAACCTTGAAGAACTGGGTTGACGCAAAAGACGGATCCGTACGGGAAACCCCTGTTCCGTCATCCAGCACCAAGTCCTTCTGGCATTCATCGCATTCGCACCAGAGCCACGTGTCGTCCAACGAAATCTGAATTCCGGTCACGTCGCGGGGCATTCGCCTCGCCATATCCAAGAGATTGTCCGCGAAAACCTTGCCCATTTCAGGATTGGTGAAACAGAGGTTGCATGCGCTGTCGCGACGCTTCCCGCGAATCAACGGGTACAGCTCCGGGTATTCGGCAAATGGATGGCTTGCCTTCACGAACGTCCCCACATTATGCCCGCCATGGAACCAGAACATCGGCGAACCGTACTTCTTGGCGCTGGCAAACGCCCAGTAGTTGTTCCCACCGCCAGCCGTCATGTAGTTTCCACGATTCCTCGTCATCCAAGCCTGGTTCGTCTCTCCGAAGCAACCAAAGCCGCGGTACTTCGACGACGGTACTTCAAGGACATCTTGACCCCATACCAATACCAATTCGTCGCGTTTGGAAAACACGGTCCCGAAATCAGGGTTCGGACGCGCCCAAATGATGTCCGTGTTGTTCTCCAACAAGGCATACAATCCGTTCAGCACTCCCTTGTCGCACGCCCCGAATATCCGCAAATCGTTACCGACGCGCCGTATCGCGTACCCATCCGTACCCGCCAAGCGGCGAATGTCATCACGATGCTCCAGACCGACATTCAAGACCTGCGAACAGGCACGACCCAGCACAAGCTTCGTCACTCCCTCGGTCTCGGTCGAAGGATTGATCGGCAATTCGACTCCGGTCATCTCCTTGACGTACCGCTGGAAATCAAGCGCGGCAGTCATCACGCATGCCTCCGAGTAGGACTCGTTGACACGAAGCTCAGCCAACGCCTTGCCATCGCGAACCAGCACGATCGGTTCCTCGAAACGATGACCCGAGGGAGCACCCAGAAGGGCACTTCCATCACTGTAGTCCACGGCGAAAGCATCGACGAAGCGACGCCAATCCGCCATCTTCCGAGCGCACTCCGCATCAAGCCTGCCCCCGGCAACACGAGCCTTGCTCAGCTTGACGTTCGCAACCAAGTACGTCAACTTGCTGCCATCGTCAACTTCCTCGTGACGCCAATTCGCCAAGCCAATCGAAATGCCTCGGAAACAGCGCGGATTGAACGCATCATGTCCCTCCAGCGAAACCCTGGCATGATACCACACGCCTTTCTGGATTGGTGTGTCAACCAAGCCAATCGCACGCTTGAACGGGAATTCGCACCTCAAATCCGCAGCCCCGGGACGACGGGACGAATGGAGATAGCCATAGCACATAAACAAAGGCTGGCTCTCCAACATGAAGTCAAACTCAAGAGTCCCGTACTCAGACCCATCAAACTCCTCAGGGAAATAATGGCTGATGTTGCCGCCAACAGGAGTCTCGACCCGTATCGCCGGATGCTCGACACCGCCAATCATCACGCGACTAGACTCCATCCGAGCACGACCATCTTCTATCCCCAACCGCCACGATTCAAGTTCAAGGGGTATGGACCTGCCATGCAAAAACACGCAATTCGACAATGCCACAACCAATACGAACCAAATCGGACTTCTCACTGGACTCACCTCACTTCAAGACAATATCCGCAAATATCGGCGAATGATCAGACGCATCTAACGCATCCTGATCCAAGATCACATGCTCGCGCAAAACCTTGACCCGGGACTTCAATACAACGATATGGTCAATCGAATACGCCTTCACATTGTCCTTCTTGCGAAGGAAACCGCGGTACTTGCCGTCCTCGCCTCGAATCGGATCCCCATGGTGGGAACACTCGGGGGAGGCGACGTCCGCAATTTCCTGGGCCGACTCGAAACCAAAGGAGCGCAATACGGCAAACGCATCGGAAGAAATGTTGCAGTTGAAATCGCCGCCGCCAACAACCGGGCAGTTGTATTTCTTCGACACCTCCAGCAGGCACTTTGACATCACCTCGGCATTCACCGTCCTGATGTAATCGTGCTCGGGGCCGCCCTTGTACCAATAATGCGTCGAATAACTGCAGAACACCTTCCCCGTGACCTTGTCCTTGAACACGCCCCACGTCACGCATTTGCTCCGGTCAAGCTTCGCGTGATACCTGACCCAACCGCTGTCCACCAACTCAAGCCGCGACTTCTTGTACAGCAAAGGGGTATAGTTGAAATCATTGCCCTTCGGATTGCCGTCGACTACCCCGTACTCCTCGCTCAAGCCAGGAATCAACTTGGAAGCCCACCACTTGCGGCATACCTCCTGCAACGCCAAGACATCCGGCGAATAACGCTTGAATATAGCCAAAAAGGCATCCTCGCGCTCAACGGCAGGATTCCCAAAATACTCGCCCCAAATGTTCGACGCCATGACACGCAACTCGGCGCCCGAAGTCAACTCGATTCCCTGGCTCATACATGCTCCTGATAAAACAAAAATACCAATTACAGATAAAAATAAAGTCTTTTTCATGACTTGTACCCCAAATACTTATTTCGCAAGACCATCGATCACGGGACGATAAATCCAGTCCTCGCCCTCTAAAAACACCATCCTGGTCGCACCTCCATTTGGAGCGTGCAATACCGTCATCTGGCGACCATCAAACGTCTTGAACCGACTGGCGTGCCCGCCATCGACGCAGAAAATCGGATCCTTCAGCTGAGTCCACGGTCCCAATACCTTCCCCGTCGTGGATTTCGCCAAACCAGTCGTGTACCCGCTGGGGCCGAAGCTGCTCCAGAGCATCAGCAACTCGCCATCGCGCCTGAACAGGAACGGACCGTCAGTCACATACGTCTTCTGCCCAGGACCATGTCCCCAAGGTGCGTTCGAACCCTTGAACAGCGTCGTCGAAGGACCGATTGCCTCGCTCAAGTCGTCGGACAGCGGGATTGCCTCGATCGTCCCGTCCTGGACATCAAGCCATTCGTGGCAATAGACCATCCAGGGCTTTCCATCCTCAACCCACAGCGTCCCGTCGAGGCACAGCCATTCCGCCGGTGTCTGGGGAAATTCGCTGATTGGCTCGAAGGGGCCTTCCGGCGTATCCGCCCTCATGATCTGCGTTCCGCGCTTTCGGGTCTCCGAGTTCATCGTCGCAAACAAGTAGAATTTTCCTTTGTACTCATGGACCTCAGGCGCCCAGAAATCCTTGGTCGCCCAGAAGTCCTTCCCTGGGACAAAGGCGGGGAACGGTCCTTCCCACATGTTCAGGTCCTTGCTCTTGTAGTATCCGAAGCACCGCTTGTTCTTGCCCTCCTCGCTCTTGTACGAACAACTCGCATAAAGGTAGTAGGTCTTGTTCGCCTGCCATGGGACAATGAACGGATCGCGAATCGCCATCGAACTCCGGTGACGCACAGCCACCGGCACAGACATCTCGACGCCATAGGACATCCCTGCACTGCAGACCAAAAAAACACTGCCCAAAAAACTGAGATAACGCATAGAATACTCCTTATTTTATTACCTAGTGCTTATGAACGAAACAATCATCGAAAATCCTACCTAAAATACCACAACTTGCAGAAAAAACCACAACACGCACGCATTTCATGGACCTGCTTTCGGTCCTTAGACCCCATGTCATTTGCAGAGCAGCGATGAGTTCGACTTACTGCTTGAACGCAAAGCATTCCTCAGGCAAAACATTTCGGAATGCCTCCCATACCTGGCTTCGCGTGTATCCAAGTTCGCCGGTGACTTCACTTTGGATTGAGCGAAGCCTTGGTGCGCCCATCAACTTTGGCACAACAACCTGCCAGTCTATAGTTCCCCTTCCTGGCAAGTCGTGGGTATCAGTACTTGAATCATTGTCGTGAAGATGGGCGGTGACTATGTGCGGAAGCATAACATCCAATGTGTCATCGCGCCAGGGCACCTCGCCGTAATGCTTCCAGATACCGAACATCCATCCGCAGGAACGCAATCCCGATGCGGAGATGACATTGGCATGCCCTGCGTCAAAGCACAAGCCCAGCCAAGGGGACTTGAAGTGCTCCACAATACGGCATAGTTCATCCGGCATTGCCGGCGGTCCCCAGATGTTTTCAAGGGCGATGACTATCGACAATTCTTCTGCCAGCGGAAGCAATTCCTCCAAAGACGCCAGAATATAGGCTCGCCAGTTTTCCAATGGTTGCGGGTCGTATGTGGGATTGAACCAGCTTTCGGCATGCAAGGAACAGGTATCGGCGCCCATTTCCGAGGCTATTTTCAGAGTCATCGCCACGCGTTCCAACATTCTTTTTCTGTCTCCCTCAAAGGGCAGCGATATTTCCTCGCCTTCCCTCCATGCCCCATGGGCACAGCGGCATATGATTCCGCGCGAACTGAACAATGGAAGTACCTTCGGGTACAACTCCATGTGATCCAGCAAATAGCTAAGCAAAGTTGACTCCAACGTGATTTGCCTGATGCCATTCTGTACGGCAATATCAAGCTTGCTGGCTATCGTTTCAAGGGTGATTGCTTCCCCAAATGCCAGATAATCCACAAAAGGCACCCGCTTCACGTTGCTACCGCTCCTTTCCATCAGTGGAAAAATCCGCCGTTCCTGCGTGGCGACGGATGATTTCAACTTTTCCGTCGGAACTAAAGTCGTCCAAACCCCACCTGGATGCCTCCGCCTCCTCGATGACGGAAACCGGTACCGCCTTCACCAGGCTAGCTATGGTGGCTTGGTCGATGGGACTGAGTGATTGAAAGTTTTTTTGGGTTCGAGCCATGGCGCTATCTCTATTATACTGTTGCTAGTGTGCCTTGCACCAGAATGATGATAATATAAATGGAGAATAGAAAAAATGCTTTGTCCTACCCCGTCCGCCGTAGCACAACGTGCGAAAGAGGATGTTTTTTGCTCTGACTCCAAGCTGTTTTGTAAAAAATAAAAAAAATCACAAAATCAATTTGCATTTCCTAAAAATGGACATATATTAAAATTGTTTTCATTAAAGATTTGTTATCATTACAATTTTCGGCCGCAAGGCCAAACAAACAAGCACGCAAAGTTAGGAGAAAAAACATGAAGAAGTTTATCTGCACCGTATGTGGTTACGTTCATGAAGGCAACGAACCCCCAAAGTTCTGCCCCCAGTGCAAAGTCCCAGCTGAAAAGTTCAAGCTTCAGGAAGCAGGCAAGTTGGCTTGGGCTTCCGAGCATGTTCTCGGTGTTGCCGCTGGCGCCGATCCCGAGATTCTGAAAGGTCTCAGGGCCAATTTCGAAGGCGAGTGCACCGAAGTCGGAATGTACCTTGCCATGAGCAGGCAGGCCGAGCGCGAGGGCTATCCTGAAATCGCGGACGCATTCAAGCGCTACGCTTTCGAGGAAGCCGACCACGCCGCTAGATTCGCCGAACTCCTGGGTGAAGTCCTGACGAACAGCACTGAGAAAAACCTCCAGCTCAGGGTGGACGCCGAAAATGGCGCTTGCGCAGGCAAGACCGATATCGCAAAACGCGCCAAGGAATTGGGCTATGACGCGATTCACGACACTGTCCACGAAATGGCCAGGGACGAGGCCAGGCATGGTTGCGGCTTCGCAGGATTGCTCAAGCGCTACTTTGGCAAGTAAATCAATTCTTTGACTAAGTAAACATTGTTCCGAGGAGATTACCCATGGCAGACATCACCAAGCAAAAGGTTGTCGAACAGCTCAAAGGAGCTGGGGTGTCTCCCTCGGAACAACGTATCGCCGTGTTTTCGTTCTTGCACCAGAACCACATCCATCCCACGGCAGACACCATTTACCAAAGATTGAGTCCGGACTACCCTACGTTGTCCAAGACTACGGTCTATAACACGCTGAAACTTCTTGTCGCAAAGTGTTTGATACAAGTCGTTGCCATCGAGGATGGAGAACTTAGGTTTGATGTCAACACCGACTTCCACGCGCACTTCAAATGCCGCGAATGCCTGGAGATCATCGATCTATTTGACATACCGGAACTGCAATGCCCCATGGAAACGCAACTGATCGCAGAATCAACGCAACTTAACTTCTACGGAATCTGCGACCAATGCAAGGGCAAGCAAGAAGAGCAAAGCTAATTGCTATGACTCATCCGTTCCCGGATTTGATCGCCTCCAATTCCTCCCAGCGTGCATACAATCGCTCAACCTCTTGGCGCGCCGATTCCAGTTGTTTGTTCAATTCCCGTGTCTGTTGACCATACTTCGAATGGAAATCCGGAGACATAAACATGTTCTCCAACTCGCTGACAGCAGACTCGGCCGCCATGATCGTTTCCTCGATAGCCTCCAACTCACGCTGCTCATTGAACTTCAACCTCCGAGACGCCGCAGGCTTCGATGACTCGCCACGATTCGCCTGGGCTTCACGCTGAGTGGCAACCTCCGCATTGCGACGAGCCGCGTCACGCTCCGCTCGCTTCTGGGCGTAGTATGTCCAGCCACCAGGCTGAAAAAACGTCTCCCCGTCACCCTCAAAAGCCAAGATGTGACTGCATACGCGATCCAAAAAGTACCTGTCATGGGATACGATCACGACGCAACCGCCAAACCCGATGAGCGCTTCCTCCAAAATCCGCAATGTCGGCAAATCCAAATCGTTAGTAGGCTCGTCCAAAATCAGGAAATTCCCGCCGACCTTCAGGTTCTTCGCCAGCACCAACCGATTCCGTTCGCCGCCGGACAATTGGCCAACCTTCGTGTTGATCTCGTCATCCTGGAACAAATATCCCTTCAGGTACGACCAGATATTCAGCTTGCGTCCATCGAACAAAACGAAGTCGTTCCCTTCCCCGATCTCCTCGTACACCGTCTTCTCGTTGTTCAACGTCATCCGATGCTGGTCGGCATAGTTGAACTGGGTTCTCTCGCCTATCCGAACACTCCCTGAATCGGGCGCCAATAGCCCCTGCATCACCTTCAGCAACGACGTCTTGCCCAAGCCGTTGCGACCTACGATCCCCAACTTCATCCCCGGCTCAAAAGCCAAGCTCAAATCCGAAAACAACAACTTCCCGCCTAAGGACAACGATACGCCGTTCAACTCCAAAATCACATTCCCTGTCGGAGCAGGAGGCGGAATGATCATCGATACATCCTGGCTGCGACGCAACGCCTCCTGATTGTACGCCGCCTCAAAACGCTGAACCCTCGCTTGCTGCTTCGTGCCACGAGCACAAGGGGCTCGGCGTATCCAGTCAATCTCGCGCCGAATAAACGCCAAACGCTTCTCCTCAAGCAACTCCGCCTCAGATTCACGCTCGGCCTTCTTCAACAGAAAATCAGAATAGTTCCCTTCGTAATGATACAGCTGCCCGTGGTGCAGCTCAAGGATTTTTGTCGAAGTCCTGTCCAAAAACGCCCTGTCATGGGTCACGTACAATATCGTGCCATTTGACTTCAAGATCCCATTCTCCAGCCATGCAATCGTCTCGGCGTCAAGATGGTTCGTCGGCTCGTCCAACAACAAAAGCTCTGGATAGTCGATCAAGGCACGACAAAGCCCGACGCGACGCTTCTCCCCGCCTGACAAGTCATCGACCAGCCGATCCGCATCGGGCGCCGACAATGAGCTCAAAAGCGTTGCCAGCCGGGTTTCCAGGTTCCAGCCGTCACGCGCCGTGATTTTCAGTTCCAGTTCATGGACATCCACGTTCCCAGTAGGGTGCTCATACAGATCCAGCAAGCTGAGGATGTCGCTGGCGCCTTCCAGCACGTTTTCCCGAACCGTCTTGCCTGGAGTCAAATCAACTTCCTGGGGCAAATACGCCGCACGGATTCCCTTGGTCAACGCCACCTCGCCCGTGTAGAAATGCTCCTGACCAGCCAATATCTTCAAAAGCGTGGATTTTCCACATCCGTTTCGACCAATCAACCCAACGCGTTCGCCCGCATGCAACAGGAAGTCCTGATTGTCGACAAGAACAGTATCCGCAATATGAACATGCAATTGCGTTGCAGTAAGTACAACTTCCATACTTCAGATTCTACTTGTTGAGTTGATCCGCCTTCAATTGCGCTTTCAGGCACAATTCAGCCGCCTTGAAGGCATGCTCCTGCGTCATCGCTTCAGAGGTTCCTGACAGGCAGTCGCGAATCAGTTGACCAAAGAAAGGATGGCCGATTGTTCCACGAGCATCAAGTCGCACCTCCTGCTGCTTGTCAAACAAGTACAGCTGGTTCCCACCGAAATCCTGCGCAATGTCAATGTTCTTCCGCAATTCGATTGTTCCTTCGGTTCCCATAATCATCGTCCTGCCATCCCCCCAGGATCGCAAACCATCAGGAGTGAACCAATCAACGCGGAAATAGAACGAAGCTCCGTTGTCGCCTGTCATCATCGCTTCGCCGAAATCCTCCAATTCAGGAAACTCGGGATGACCGACATTACTTACGCGCGCAAAATCAACAGATGCGTCACGGGCGCCAGCATATTGCAAAAACTGCTCGCATTGATGCGAGCCAATGTCACACAAAATTCCGCCATATTGAGCTTTCTTGAAAAACCAATCCGGACGCGACGAGGGCTTGCCCATGCGATGTGGTCCCAACCCGATTACCTGAATGACCTTCCCAATCGCACCTTGGCGAATCAATTCATCAGCCAGCATCGAGCATTCCGATGACAAGCGTTCGCTGTAGTAAACCATATACTTCAATCCGGTCTTCGACACCATTTCCCGCGCACGAGCCAGCTGATCCAAATCCGTAAACGGGCATTTGTCTGTGAAATAGTGCTTCCCTGCCTCCATGCTCCGGAATCCCAATTCCGCCCGATTGCAAGGGACGTCCGCAGCAGCAACCATCTTCACGTCGTCATCCTCAAGCAACTCCTCAAGGCAACGGGCAATCTTCGCTCCTGGATACCGAGCCGCCATCCGTTCGCACTTGGCCATATCGCGGTCATATACCCACTTCAGCGTGGCGCCTGCCTGGACAAGCGATGCCACCATCCCGTCGATATGCCCATGTTCCATCGCCGTCGCCGCAATGGTGAATTCGCCTTCACCGCAGACTTTGCCGCTACGGGGCTCGATCTTGTACTGGCTACCATCAATCTTCCGCAATTCGCTCAATGTGACCAAACCCATTTTAATCTCCTTTTGATGTTGGATTTCCTATTGGCAAACGCAATAACATAATCCAAATTGCGTCAGTTGAAAGAAATCCGAGCACATGAAGCAATGCTCCCTGCATCTTTTTTCATTGATCTTGCAGGTAAAAAAAGGGTTTCCTCCAATTTGGAAGAAACCCTGAAACTATCCGATTGTACCTCGGCTTACTTTTCCTTCTTGACCCCAACCAGCAAGTAATTTACGCGCTTGCCCGTGAACTCCACCTGCTGGCCCTCCTGAGGTTGCGGAAGGAACGGACTGACCAAAGCCCATTTCATCGTCCCAAACCGATCGACCATTGCCTGAAGGTCACGATCGACAATTCCTTCGAAAACCGCCAAAACACGATCGTCCTCCCGTTCCAAACGGCATTTCCCGGACGCTTCAAGTCGCCCCAGCTCCGTCAACGCCTGTTCCATGTCATCAAAACTCCATACGTGCTTGATGTTGTCACGCAATTGAAACCCGCCGTTTTGACGAGCAGATGACGCTTGAGACGATTTCATTCGACTGACTTCAACAACATTCCCAGCGCCTACGCTGCCATGAAGACGAGACATGTCAGTAGAAAAAGCTAAAACAGAATCAGACAACCCAATCGTCATCCCCTGAGACGCCTCAGGTTCGGCATCCGCCACTTCAGCCACAGGAGCGGACTTTGCCATTGCAACCAAAGGAGCCGCCATTGGAGCGGGCTTTGCCGCGACAGCCGGAGGTGCGCTCTCTGCCAATGCAGCTTGTGGAGCGAACTCTGCCACGGCAGCCGAAGGGGCACTATCAGCTTGCGCTACCATTGCCGAAGGCTGGCTATCCTCTACGGAAATATCATCAGCCCCATTGTGGAAAAAAACCGACACGCCTAAAAACAAAGCAAGACAAGCAGCGCAACCATAGGCTATGCGACGCCATACCTCGGCGCGACGCCATATCGGAAACGGGCGTATGCGCTCGCCAACACCAGGACGACGGCATGCAGACAAAATCCTGTCAGACAAGTCCGGTGGCGGAACGCTCATCCCATCAAGACAAATCGTTATCCGACGATACCCCGCAACAATCTTCCCGCATTCCGGACACTCGCGTATGTGTTCAGATACAACTAGCCATTCGCCTGCCAGCTCGACGCCTGATCGCTCCATGTCCACAAATTCGCTCAATGTCGATTTCCCTGGACAATTCATCTTGTTTTCAGCCATCGTTAAACTCCCAATTTGATTCGCAATTCTTCACGTGCCCGATTGATCCGCGACTTGACTGTTCCGATCTTGCATCCGAGCAACTCTGCAATTTCCTCGTAACTCAATTCCTTGACATTACGCAACATCAGAGCCTCGCGGTACACTTCGGGCAACTTCGCCATTTCTTCGCGCGTCCGTCTTTCCAACTCCGCCACCTGGATCGCCTCGTCGGGAGCCATTCGGCCATCTGACACTTCCCGGTAGAGGGCGTCGCTGTCATCGGTCCCATCTATGGGCGCCTGAAGGCTGTCGGTCACCTTGCTTCCGCGGCTCTTGTTCCAACGATACTTGTTTTTAGCCAGATTTGTGGCGATTCGATACATCCATGTACTGAACTCGGAATCACCGCGAAACTTATGCAGAGCACGGTAAATCCTGATGAACACGTCTTGAGCGACTTCCTCGGCGTCTTCGCGATTGCCAAGAAGACCATACGCAATGGCGTAGGCACGACCGGAATGCCGCCGCACCAAGGTGTCAAAGGCACTTTCGTCGCCACGCTGGAAACGCTCAACTAGTTCACGATCGTCGTTCATACTACAAGTTGGACAGGTCAAACCAATCCATGTTCCATCAAATTGAGAAAAAACTTCAAATGATTCACAAAAGAAGACAGAACGAAAAAGCAATGCTTTTCCGCCCTGCCCTAAGGAGTCGTTCCGACGCTTTCCGCGTCATGAATCCAAATGATTACTGCGCACACTTGACGATTCCCAAGAAATCGGCAGCCTTCAATGAAGCGCCGCCGATCAGGCCACCGTCGATGTCGGGCTGGGCAAGCAAGCCAGCCGCATTGCCCGGCTTCATGCTGCCGCCATACAGGATTCGGGTGTTCTCTGCCACGCAGGGGCACTTGAACATCGACTTCAGAAGGTTGCGGATAAAGGCGTGGACAGCTTGAGCCTGCTCGTCAGTGGCGACCTTGCCGGTGCCAATCGCCCACACGGGCTCGTAGGCCAAAACGACATTCTTCATGTCATCGGCGGTCAAATCCGCCAAGGCGCCGCGAACCTGACGCTCGACAACGGCTTCAGTCTTGTCGCTTTCGCGCTCTTCCAGCGTCTCGCCGATGCAGACAATCGCCACAAGGCCATGCTTCAAGGCAGCCTTCGTGCGCTGATTCACGGTCGCATCCGTCTCGCCAAAGTACTGACGACGCTCACTGTGACCAATAATCACATGGGTCACACCAATTTCTTTCAGCATCGCACCGCTGATTTCACCTGTGAAGGCGCCGTTTTCAGCCCAGTGGATGTTTTGTGCGCCGACCTTCAACGCGGTTCCGGATGCTTCAGCAACCACGGCGCTCAACGTCGTGAACGTGGGGCAGACAACGACTTCGGGCGCTTTCGCATTTTGGCAGCAGCAACCACTGCATTGCGCCTTCAAATCCTTGATCAACGCAACGCCTTCGGCAGCTGTGTTGTTCATCTTCCAATTGCCAGCAATCATGTATCTTCTTGACATCTCAGTCTCCAAATTCTAGTTCGATTCAAGGCTTGCGGATGGCGAACGACTTCGAACGCCATCCGACTTTCGCCAAACAACTCAAATTACTTGTCGTCCAATGCATCGCATCCAGGAAGAACCTTGCCTTCCAGGAACTCAAGGCTGGCGCCGCCACCAGTCGAAATGTGCGACATCTTGTCGGCCAGGCCGCTTTGGTTCACGGCGCTGACAGAATCGCCACCACCGATGATGCTAACAGCGGAGCTATCCGCCACGGCTTTGCAGACACCCATCGTGCCGCCGGCAAACTTGGGCATCTCGAAGCAACCCATCGGACCATTCCAGACGATGGTCTTCGCACCGGCAATCTCGGCCGCATAGGCCGCAACCGTCTTCGGACCGATATCAAGTGCCATCCAGCCAGCGGGTATGTCATTGCCGACAATCTGCGTCTTGGCATCATTGTCAAAGGCATCGGCGGCGATATTGTCCAGCGGCAGCATGAATTTGACGCCTGCGGCCTTTGCCGCGGCAAGCGTCTCTTCTGCAGTGTCGAGCAAATCGTCTTCGCAGAGGGACTTGCCGATGTCATGACCCATGGCCTTCAGGAACGTGTACGCCATTCCACCGCCGATCAGGATCGTGTTGACCTTCTTCATCAGGCTGCCGAGGACTTCCAGCTTGCCGGAAACCTTCGCGCCGCCGATAATCGCAACAAACGGACGCTTGGGACTCTCAACGGCATTGCCGAGATAATCCAATTCCTTCTGCATCAGGAAACCGGCAACACAAGAACCGCCCTTGGCCTTCATGTACTTGCAGATCGAAGCCGTGGAGGCGTGGTCGCGATGAGCCGTGCCGAATGCGTCGTTCACATAGACATCGCCGTAGCTGGCCAACTTCTCTGCCATCGCAGCCTTCGCTTTCTTCATCTCGGCCTTCTTTACCGCGTACTCTTCATCACTCATGCCTTCTTTCTGTTTCGCCTTGCCTTCTTCGGCGGCATAGAAGCGGGTATTCTCCAGCATCAAGACTTGACCAGGCTTCAAGGCGGCAACTTCGGCATCGGCCTTCTGGCAGTCGGCTGCAAACGCAACCGGCTTGCCCAACTTCGTCGCCAAGTAGTCCGCTACGGGCTTCAAGCTGAAATCCTTCTCGTAACCCTTGCCCGATGGACGTCCAAGATGGCTCATCAAAACCAAGGCAGCGCCCTGCTCCAAAACATACTTAATCGTAGGCAACGCCGCAAGAACTCGAGTATCGTCAGTAATCTGCAGCTGATCGTTCAGCGGAACGTTGAAGTCAACACGCATAACGACTTTCTTGCCCTTGACGCAAATGTCCTTAACAGTCTTCTTGTTCATCGTCTTCTCCATCAATTGATGCACTAACTCTATTCAACTAAATAAAAAATATCTCAATCAAATCCGATGCTTAATATAACGCTTTTGTCAGCAATTTTCCAGTTTTGTCATTCTGCCGGGCAAACTTCTTCCAGGCAGTACTTGCCGAGGACGGGTGGCTCTCGCTGGAACCACTTGCCGTTTGTGAAGTCCGGGACTGCCACTGGCGCGGATCCCATTGCGATCGAATCTTCGCTCAGGCAGGTGACTGCCATCCAGGCCGCCGTGTCATAGACGTCGATAGGCGTTTGCGTTCCTGCCTTGACGGCTTCGACGAACGCCCTCAGGACAAGGTAGTCCATGCCGCCGTGTCCACCCTTGACGCCTTCGCTGCGATACCACTTCCAAAGCGGATGCTCGTACTTTTCATAGTAGTTGTTCAGGCTTTCCCAGGCATGAGGGGTTGGGCTGACGCCATCGAAGTAGACTCCGTACTTGTCTTCCATCCAGATTCCCTTGGTTCCCTGGATGCGATTTCCGCGGCTATAGGGCCTTGGAAGGGTGGTATCGTGCGTGAGGACGATGGTTTCGCCATGAGCGCATTTGATGACGGTCGTCACTACGTCACCCATCGTGAACTGCCTGTTGTAGAGATCGTATTGCGGTCCCCTGTTCTTTTCGAGCCAAGCGTGCAGGCCACGTGCCTTGGAGGCTGTGGCGGTGAGGCTGATCATGCGGTTTCCCCTGTTGATGCCCAGGCATTTGGCGATGGGACCCAGTTCGTGGGTAGGATAAACTTCACCGTTTCGATTTGAGTAGTTCGCCAACCGATAGTGCCGATTTTCACGTCCATTGCAGATCTCATCGCGCAAGTCATGTTCGTAGCCACCTTCCGCATGGACCAATTCGCCGAACATCCCTTGCTTGACCATGTTGAAGATCGTCAACTCCTCGCGACCATAGCAGCAGTTCTCCAGAAGCATGCATGGAATCTTCGTGCGCTCGCTGACACGAACCAACTCCCAGCATTGCTCGACTGACGTGGCGCCGCCAACTTCAGTGGCAACGTACTTCCCGGCCTCCATGGAGGCAATGCATATCTCAGCATGAGCCGTCCAGGACGAGGCAGTCAAGATCGCGTCCAAGTCCTTGATGTCGAGCAACTCGCGGAAATCGCTGCAAGCCATAGGAGTATTGCCCCTCTTCTCAATCACGTCATTCCGAGCCTGGGCAAGACGGTCAGCATACAAGTCCGACACGCCGACAACCTCAACATCAGGCATCCCCAAAAGCAAGCCCATCAAACCACGACCGCGACCGCTTACGCCGACGACTCCGATTCTTACCTTGTCCATTGCCTACTCCTGAATTATAAAAACCAATTCAACAATTCGCACCTTATTACAAATCAACCATTTGATTTTTAATCCAAAGTACATAAAGTAAGCCATCAACACTTTTTCGCACCTTTTTTCGTTAAAAAAATCAGGGATTGTACTTGCTATGCTCCAAATAACGTATCCTTTTAATGGCGCCGTACTCAACCACAGAATCGGGACACAAAACCAAGACGGAATAACGATCACCGTCAAAGGCATCGCAGACCTCCCTGGAGACGTCGTCGTCAATGGAGTCAAGGCTGACAGATACGGAAACCAATTCCATGCCGACGTCACGCTCAACGCTTTCGACAACCCGATCGTCGCAATACAAGACAACCAATTCGGCACGATACAACACAACATCACTGCAAGGTGGGACAAGTACTCCTTTAAAAGATATCGTTTCGCAATCGACGACAACTCGTTCTTCCTCAGAGACCTGGTACAAAACAAGCCGAAGTCGATCTTCGACAACCTCTACCTCGCAATCCTGAAAAGGATGAACGAGAAGTACAATACAAAATTCTCGGTCAACTGCTTCTTCGAAACACCGGAAGGAGACTTCAACCTAACGCAAATGCCGGAGGACTGGAAACAGCAATTCCTCGACAATGCCGATTGGCTCAAGCTGACCTGGCACGCCTACAACGAATTCCCGGACAGGCCATACCAGTACGCCACGGCGGAAAAAATCATCGCCGACCTGGATCTTGTGCAGGGAGAAATCCACCGCTTCGCAGGAGAAGACACATGGGCAATGCCGACGATCATACACTGGGGCGAAATCCTGCCAAGCACACTCCCGAAACTCTACAAACGAGGAATCAGAGTCCTCTCCGGATACTTCTCTAAATCTTCCGAACGATATGATGTCAGCTTCGGGCTCGATGAACCAAGATGTTCCTTCCTCGAACACAACAGGCTGCTCGTCCACTATCCCTCAAACGTCGTGTTCTCAAGAATTGCTTGCGTCGTCAACACCACGAAGATCGAGGACATCGTACCGAAATTAAAACGCGAGATTGGCTCGCCAGAGAATGCCGAAGTCATCGACCTACTGACCCATGAACAATACTTCTGGCCATTCTACAGAAACTTCATTCCAGACCACGAACAAAGACTCGATACGGCAATCAAGTTCCTAACCGACAATGGGTACGAACCCGCCTTCTACCACCAGGGATTCCTGGGAGCGAAAATGGATTGAAAACATGAAAACAATAACCAATCAAGGAAAGAACCGATGACCACCTTCGCAAAACTAGGATTCTATGGCGCCGCACAAAACGTCACGGGATCTCAGTACCTCCTCGAAGCCTGCGGAAAGAAAATCCTCATCGACTGCGGACTCTACCAAGAACGCGGCCTGAAGAACAGAAACTGGGAACCTTTCCAAGTCAATCCCGGGGAAATTGATGCCGTCGTGCTCACCCATGCACACCTCGACCACTGCGGACTCCTCCCAAGACTCGTCAAGCAAGGATTCAACGGTCCCATCTACGCCACCAAGGCAACAGTGGACATCGTGCAAATCGTCCTGCTCGACAGCGCCAAGATCAACGAAGAAGACGCAGAATTCAAACGCAAAAGACACGAAAAGGAGGGACGAGTCGGCCCCTATCCCGTCGTCCCGCTCTACACCGTTGACGAGGCGATGGCGGTCAAGCCGCTCCTGAATCCCTGCGAATTCCATCAGCCCTTCCAACTTGCTTCCGGGCTAACCGTCGAATTCGTCGGCGCGGCTCACATATTGGGGGCGGCATTCCTCAGATTCACCATTACAATCGGAGACGAAACCAGAACCATAGTCTTCTCGGGTGACATGGGGCGCAGCGACATGCCGATCCTCAGGGACCCAAAACCCATCGGACAAGCCGACTATGTCGTCTGCGAATCGACATACGGCGACAGGACGCACGGACCACAAGAAGACATCCCAGCAGAACTCGCCAAAGTCATCAACGAAACAGCTCGGCGAAAAGGCAACATCATCATTCCATCCTTCGCCATCGAGCGAACCCAGGAACTCATCTACTTCCTCGCGCAACTCCTCAAAGAAGACGCGATCCCCCACTTGAGGACGTTCATCGACAGCCCGATGGCGATAAGAGTCACGGACGTCTTCAGAAGACACCAGTATCTCTTCGACAAGGAAACCACTTCACTCGTCAGGAAAATGCGCCTGCCAGGCTTGACAATGGTGCGTACCCAAGCCGAATCCAAGACCATCAACCATATCAAGGGTTCCGCAATCGTCATAGCAGGGTCGGGAATGTGCACCGGCGGTCGAATCAAGCACCATCTTGTTCACAATATCGAGGATCGGGACAACACGATCCTCTTCGTCGGATACCAGGCGGAAGGCACCTTGGGGCGGCAAATCGTTGACGGGAATCGAAAAGTCCGTATCCTGGGCCAGTACTTCAATGTCAGGGCGCGAGTCGAACGGATATCAGGATTCTCGGCACATGCCGACAAGGACGAGCTGGTCGCATGGCTCGCAACGAACGAAACGAAGCCAAGGCACGTTTTCGTCACCCACGGTGAAATCAATGCCGCCAATGCCTTTTCCGAGCAAGTGGCAAATACGTTCGGATGCCCTACGTCAGTCCCGGAATACAAGCATGTGGCGGAACTCGATTGATACGATTTTTTCTTTAAACCCAAATAAATACAAAACAAAACACAGGTAAAGACTATGGAATTCACAAGGGTTGGCAAAACCTACCAAATGGTCATCAACACAGGCAAGGACCTGGAAGATGTACTCGTCCTCGACGAAGCCCTCTGGGGGGCAACCTCAGCACCGGCAAACGCCTTCAGAGCCGATCCTGAACTCATTAAAGTCCTTGATCCGGCCGCAACAGGAAGAATTACTTCCAACGCACTCAAGGACGCGATCAGATGGCTCCTCGCACAACTGCCAAAACATGACGAAATCACAAAAGAGTTTAACGGAAGCCTGCAACTGAAGGATATCGACGCATCAACTCCCGTTGGAAAGGCGCTCGTCAACTCGGCAAACTATATCCTTGCTGAACTGAAAGCAGAAAACAAAGACGCGATCACGCTCCAGCAAATCAGGAATTTCCTCGACACAGTCGCAAAACGCCCTCTCAACGGAGACGGCGTCCTGAGCCTTGCCGCAGCAGGTCCCAACATCATCAAGCCAGAGGCCAATGACAACATCAAAAACCTGATTACCGATACCATCGCCGCTACAGGAGGAACCCCTGACCTGGACGGGACACAGGGCGCTTCCGAAAAGAACATCAATGATTTCCTCGCAGCGGCAAAGGAATACCTCGCATGGAAAAAACAAGGGGAAATCCCGGAAGGGCAAGACAAGACCGACCTGATGCCTTTCGGACTGGATACACCGGCACTATCCGCACTCTCGCAGCAACATGCGTCTCAAGTGGACAATTTCTTCAAGCTCTGCGATCTGCTGGCTTTCGACCAAAGGCTGGTCCAGCAGGCACTCGGACCGGACAACAAGGCCGCGGCCTTCGACCCGGCCAAACAGGAAGAGGTCGTCGCCTACATCAATGGACTGCCATTCTCAGAACCCGTAAAAGAGGCAAAGCTCACTCTCGACGCCAATAAAATCAATCCGCTCTACAAGGGATGGTGGCAACAGGTCATCGACAAACTCGTCAAGCCAATCCTCGGAGACGGTCTCACCGAGATCTCAAGGCAGGACTGGGCGAAGATCAGAGCCACGTTCGCACCCTACGAAGCCTATCTGGCAGCCAAAAAAGGCGCTAGTGTAGAAAAGATCCCGGCGGACAAGCTCCAGGCATACCTCGACAACACCAGCCTGGTCGCAGAAACACAGGAACTGCTCAATGCGGACAAGGCAGTCGCAGAAACCGTGAAAGCAGCAAAGGAAGTCGAAAAACTCCTGCTGCTCAGGGCTTCGCTCCTCAGAATCGTCAACAACTTCGTCTCGTTCCCGGAACTCTATGACGGGGACACAACCGCGCTTTTCGAATGCGGAGCGCTGGTCCTTGACGGGCGTTGGTTTAATGTCTCCTTCGCGGTCGACGCCGTCCCCGCCCATATGGCGATAGCTAAAACCTCGCTCCTTTGTCTCCTCTACGCTGAAATCGACAAGGGAGCGGCGGGGAAATTCAATGTCGTCGTCCCGGTCACCTTCGGTACGCAGGGCAACCTGGCAGTTGGGAAGCGAGGTGTCTTCTTCGACTTGGACGGCAAGGAATACGATGCCAAGATCGTCCAGATCATCACCAATCCCATCTGCGTCAGCGAAGCCCTTTTCGCCCCCTTCTCCAAGCTCTGGAACATTGTCGAAGGCAAGATCGAGGCCTGGTCAGGCTCGGCGGAAAAGAAGCTTCAGGCCGACTTCACGAAAGCGATTACGCCTCCTGCTCCCGGCGCTGCGCCTGCCCCTCCACCGGCTCCTGCTCCAGACGCCGCCGGCGCCAAGCCTGGTGACAAGAGCGGCATGTTCCTCGGTGTTTCCGTAGCTATCGCCGCCTTGGGTTCTGCATTCGCCTTCATATCCAAGACCCTTGCGGGAATGACTGGCTTGCAAATCATCATCACCATCGTCTGCGCCATCCTGATCCTGATGCTCCCCGTCAGCATCCTTGCCATCATCAAGCTACGCAAGCAGGATCTATCGACTGTCCTTGAAGGTTCCGGCTGGGCAATCAACCTAAGAATGAGACTTACCTTCAAGCTAAGGGGACAATTCACCAACTTCGGCAAATACCCCAAGGATGCCATTGGCACTCCAAAGAGCAAAGTGCTCAGGTACTTGATAATCATCCTGCTCATCGCCATCATCGGCTACACAGGGAAACGAATCTACTCACGCTACAAGGCCGCCAAAGCCGAACAAGCCGCCGCGCAAGAAGTCCAACAAGCTCCCACTCCTCCTGTCGATCCAGCAAAACCCGCCGAAGCGCCTGCAGCACCCGCAGCAGCACCTGCACCCGCAGCAGCACCTGCACCCGCAGCAGCACCTGCACCCGCAGCAGCACCAGCCGCACCAGCCGCAAAATAACCTCGTACTAGTCGTCACTACAATGACATAACACAAGCATCCACGAGGGGACAAAACAAGCCTTTCGTGGATGCGCTTTTACAAGGAGTTGTTTCAATGAGAAGAAAAACCAGGATTTGCTTTATCGGTTGCGGCGCATTTTGCAGGAGTTTCGTCCCCTTGTTCAAGGCACATCCAGACGTGGAATACACCGCCGTCTGCGACCTGATCCCAGAACGAGCGCAAAAATACCACGAGATGTTCGACGTACCGATCGTTCCGACCTTTGAAGACGCGATTTCGGATCCCAATTTCAACGCCGTCGCCATCTTCGTCCAGCGTCATCTCCACGGACCATTGGTCATTGAGGCGCTCAAGGCAGGGAAAAACGTCTACAGTGCGGTTCCGGTCGCCAGCACCATCGAGGAAATCGTCGAAATCGAACGGCTGGTCAGGAAAACCGGACTTACCTATTCCATGGGTGAAACGGGATACTACAGGGCCTGCGCAGTCTTCTGCCGCGAAAAAATGGCATCCGGCGAAATGGGGGATTTCGTCTATGGAGAAGCACAATACAACCATGACCAAAGACACTTCCACTACAGCGAAGAACACCATGGAAAAGAATGGAAGAAAATCGCTGGAATCCCGCCGATGCTCTATCCTACGCACTCTACATCCATGATCCTCGGATGCTTGCCAGGAGTCTATGTGAAAAAACTCAGCGCCTTCGGATACGAGGAAAAGTACCTGACGGACATATTCGGACGGGAAGACCAAAACTATTGGGGAAATCCATTCTCAAATACCGCCATGCTGTGCCAACTCTCTAACGGGGGGATTGCAAGAATCAGTGAAAATAGACGACTCGCTTTCGCAGGACCAAACTCGTACATCTCCCAATTCTACGGCTCGGAAGGTTGCTACGAATTCGCCGTCTCACGCCACTACTTCACCCATTGGGACAAGAACGACCCACAAAAACTCCTGATGGACGAAGTCTCCCATGAACTCCTTCCAAAAAGCGTCACAGCCATCCTAAACGAACCTGGAACGCCACAGAAAATCAGCGACCAAATGGGATTCTGGGAAAGTGCGCCAAGGCAACACACTGAACGAATTCCCATCGAATACAGACACGAGAAAAACGGACACAACGGATGCCATCACTTCATGGTCGATGACTTCTGCCAGGCAATGGCGACAGGTCTCCTCTCCCCAACCAATATCTGGCAATCGGCCCGTTTCAATATCCCCGGCCTTGTCGCGCATCAATCCGCCATGCAAGGCGGCGTCCTGATGGACGTCCCAGACCTGGGCGACCCGCCAGAAGACTGGCCGGTCCTCAAACTCGATTGATGAAACAGTCGAGCCTCGTTTCTGCCAAGACAGGTTAGCCGGTGATACTGGGATAGCTCATTCCCTGCTATCCCAGTACCACCGGTTGCTGTTTCAGCCCCAAATGCCCCAACGCCCCAGCCCCATACAACCCTTATGAAATCCATCTATGCCATCCTCATCTTGTCCTTGACATGCTTTGCAAGCCAGTTGGAAAAAGACTTCCAAGACCCACCGCCTGGATACGGAGCCCAAACCTGGTGGCATTGGACAAGCAGATTCGTCACCAAAAAGGGAATCACTGCAGACCTTGAGGCGATGGCAAAAGTCGGAATCGAAGCCGCTCACATCTTTTGCGCCTCCGCAACTCCGACTCCGCCAGGAGAACATCCGCAAATGCTCACTGACGAGTGGAAGGAAATCTTCAGGCATGCAGGCGAAGAAGCACGTCGATTAGGCATCAAGCTCGGAGTCCACAATTGCCCGGGCTGGTCAAGCTCCGGCGGTCCCTGGATCACGCCTGAATACTCGATGCAGTACGTTGTCGCTTCCGAAACCAATGTCACGGGCGGTCGAACCATAACGACAAAACTCAGGCAGCCATTCACGCAGCACAACCACTACAGGGATATCGAAGTACTCGCCTTCCCAAATCCCAACACCCAACTCGTCCCAAAAGTAAAGCTGCTCTTCGAAACAAATGAAAAACCGGAATTCATAGCTGACAACGATCCAGACACCAAAATTCTCCTGCGCACGCAAAAGCCAGGGGACGAATCCATTGTCCTATTCGAGTTCCCGGAATCGATCACGGCAAGCTTCCTCGAACTCAAGTTCGCCAACTCCAGCCTCTACATCAAGGGATTCATCGAAACCTCAAGCGATGGAACGAACTTCCAAAATGCCGCCTCGTTCAACTTCGAACTCTACAACGACCAACAGGCGCCAAAACACATACAGCTCAATGTCAAATCGCCATTCCGAGCCTGCAAGATCACGTTCCAAAATCGACCACGCCCGCCATGGGGAGGGAAACCGGACACCTACCTGATTGACGCAAGGCTACTCGCCTCGCCAATGATCCCGAACATCAACGCCAGAAACTCGGCGGGAACAAACTTCTCATACAAGCCCTTCCCAGATTCATATAACGAAAAGGGCATCCAGGTAAAAGACATCATCAGACTGACTGATAAACTCCAGAACGACGGAACAATATCCGCAAAACTCCCGGAAGGACAATGGACAATCCTCAGAATCGGACATACAACAACAGGAAAACGTAACGCGCCGGCATACCTTTCAGGCCTTGAATGCGACAAACTCGCAAGACGGGGACTCGACGCGCACTGGCCGCACTCCATGACTCAATTCAGCAATACCCTCAAGGGCCTCGATGTCCTGAAATTCTCGACCATCGATTCATACGAAGTCGGAGGACAAAACTGGACACCGGGACTTCAGGACGAATTCCGAAAACGCAGAGGGTACGACATCGTCAACTTCCTCCCGGCAGTCCTGGGATATGTAGTCGATACACCCCAAATCTCAGCAAAATTCCTCTTTGATTTCCAACGGACAATCGCAGAACTTTTCGCCGAAAACTATTTCGACTACTTCACCGAACTCTGCCATCGCGACGGCATTACCGCCATCACCGAAGCCTATGGAGGCCCCTTCGCCAGCATCAGATGCTCGCGATCCGTTGACATCGCTTGCACAGAATTCTGGATCGGCGGAGGACCTCCAGGAAAGCTCCCCTCCTATGTCGCCAATGTCCAAGGCAACAAAAAGGTCGGCGCCGAAGCGTTTACCACCGATGCAAAACCTGGACGCTGGCAACAGGATCCAGCGCAACTCAAGGAATACGGCGACAATGCATGGGCCTCGGGAATCAACCAGCTGATCCTCCATTCATACGTCCACCAACCTTGGCTCAACGTCAAGCCGGGACTCTCCTTGGGAAGGCATGGCTCAATGCTCAACAGGCATACGACCTGGTGGGACGACGCCAAGCCTTGGCTCGATTACATCAAACGTTCACAATTCCTCCTGCAACAAGGCAAAACCACAGCCGAATTCCTCGTCCTCGCACCAGAGGCAAATCCAAACTCACTACCGAATATCCAGCAACTCGACAACGCAGGACTCGGCTACGACTACTGCTGCGTCGAAGACCTGTACGATTCCATTGCCACGACCCAAGACGGAAAACTCAAAACGCCTTCAGGGGCGACTTACTACGCCCTCTTCCTCGGCAACAACAGCGTAATCACAACCAGAACACTCGAAAAAATCCTCCAGCTTGCACAGGACGGGGCTACGATCATAGGTACAAAACCAATCGATTCGCCATCCCTCGACCACAACGACCAAAACTTCAAGTCACTAATCGAAAAACTTTGGCATGACGCCAAGCCAAACGAATCGAGGAGAATCGGGAAAGGACGTCTCATCAACACCAACAATCCCGCCCAGGCACTCCAAATCAAACCGATCATCGATCCTGTTTTCGGCATCAAATCAATCAAGCGAAGGCTTGAAGACGAAACCCTGATCGTTTGGCTTGCAAACACTCAAGATGCCTACATCACAAAAAAACTCGCCTTCAATCTCCCAGATACATCCAGCCCACAAATCTGGAATCCTGAAAAAGCATCAATCATGCCGCCGACTACAGCGATACATGAAGACGGAAAACTGATCATACCCTTGGAATTCAAACCGTTGCAATCCCTATTCATCGTATTCAAAAATCAACAACCAAACAATATCCCATTCGAAAATGTCACAACCGCTGCGGCAAACCAGGAACCTGACGAAGGAATCACCATCTCAAAGGCAATCTACAGGGATAGGGAAGACCATGCAATACAAAAAGACGTAACGGATATCGTCAAAAAGCTCGTCGCTGACAATGAACTCAACTTCCCTGTCTCAAACGCTACCTTGGGTGGCGACATCTCACCAAACCGATACAAGGAACTTGTCATACATTTCAATTCCAACGGAAAAACATTCGAGAAAATCGCCCCCGAGCACCATGACTTCCATTTCAATCTCAGCGCCAGAACCCGGCAAAAAACAATCAGACCCACCTGGCACAACAACGCCCCCGCCATCGAATTCGAACAACCAGGCTCCGCAACCTGCAGGATGAGCGACAAGTCAACAAAAACCGTCACGGTCAACGACGTTCCTGCTCCAATCAACCTAGACGATGCCTGGACAGTCAACTTCCCGCCAAACCTCGGAGCCCCAAGCAGCATCACTCTCGACAAGCTGATCGACCTCGCAACCCATGACAACCCAGGAGTCAAATACTTCAGCGGCACGGCAACCTATACCAAGAAATTCGCCTTTGCCCAACCCATCTCACCCAACGCCAGATATATCCTCGACTTGGGAAACGTCAAAAACCTGGCAAAGATCAAGCTCAACGATGCCGCCCCGATTCTCCTTTGGCATCCCCCATTCACACTTGACATCACCGATTCACTCAAGACAGGCGAAAACACGCTGACCATCCAGATCACCAACCTCTGGCCAAACAGGCTGATTGGCGACGCCATGAACACAACGCCGGTTCCCACCACAGCCTCCTGGTCAAACTGGGTCATCGACGACAAGCCTACCTCCCCGGCAGGACACATCACCTTCGTCACCTGGCGAGGCGGCTGGAACAAGGACGACACCCCGCTCCCATCAGGCCTCATCGGCCCTGTCGCAATCAAGACCACAATCCTGAAAACATTCCCCTGAAGCAATCCACTATTTTTGCCAGGAAGCAAGAAACTGTTCGTAATCTTCCAGGTTGCGCTTCAGGAGTTCAGGCGTATCAAGATTGTAGGGACACCGTTGTCGGCACAACCCGCATTCGCGACACTTGCGGATCTGACGCATTTTCGCCTGGGCGGCTTCGGTCAAGTGACTTGCTGACGGAGACCTGCGCAGCAACAGCGACATACGAGCGCAATTGTTGATCTCGATTCCTGCGGGACACGGCATGCAATACCCGCAACCACGGCAAAATTCCCCGTCCAGTTCTTGCCTGTCATGTTCAATCACCTGCAGGAGTTCATCGTCAAGTTCGGGAGGGTTCACCAGGCAATCCAGGAATTGATCCAGCTCGTGTTCCCTCTGGACTCCCCAGATTGGAACCACGTTTTTGTGTTGCCGCTGGAACGCATACGCGGCACGTGCATTGGTGATCAAGCCTCCAGCCAGCGCCTTCATCGCGATAAAGCCCATATTCGCATCGCGGCAACCCGCAACCAACTCCAATTCCTGCTCGCCAGACAAGTAGCTGAACGGGAACTGGAGGCAATCGTACAATCCGCTATGGATGCATGTCCATGCCGTATCGAGACGATGGTTCGTCAGGCCGATAAATCGGATTTTCCCCTGTTGCTTTGCCTCCAGCATCGCTTCGTACAACCCAGTTCCGTCGCCGGGCGTCGGGCATACTTTGAGGTTGTGGAACTGGTACACGTCAATCACATCCGTGCGCATCATCCTCAGCGACTGTTCAAGCTGTTTCCAGAAGACCTCCGGGGTTGAAGCGCCGGTTTTCGTGGTCAAAACGACCTTGTCTCGATCCATCGAGGCAAGCGCAAGACCGATCTTATGCTCGCTGTCGGTGTAGAAATTCGCCGTATCGAACAGATTGATTCCATGGTCGTACGCCTTATGGATCAGCTTGACAGCCTCGGCATCGGAAATCCGCTGGATCGGAAGCGCACCAAAACCACATTTGCAGACCGAGATTCCAGTTCGACCCAATAATACGTATTCCATTTGCTCAGCTCCAATTTTCAAATCAACGTCTCAGCCAAAGTCAGCAGAAACCGGCGATTGTCAGCGCACAAGTAGCGCATCGTCCCGCCCATTCGATTGAAGGTCTTGCAGTAGCGCAAGTAGTACGCAGGATTGTCCATCGGCGGCTCGCCATCACGACTCCAATCCCACTCGCTCTTCGCCAAATCAACGACGACCATGTAGTGATTCTCAATGCGACGACCATGCTGAAGCTCGATATTCTGGGACATCGACAACGATTTCTCGAAAATCATCGGGGACATCACGGCGGAACCGACGGACAAGTACACCCCGCCTTCCAAGCGATGAACTTGCGCCGCATACGCCAGGAAATCCCGTTCCGCAGAGCGACCTATCGCAGGTCCGCAATTCATCGGATGCGTGTAGATGATGTCGTGCCCGAACATCGGATGCGCTGTAAACGGAACCTTTGTCCGGTACGCGCACGCCTGGGCGCTATACTGCTTGTACTTGTGAGGAATAGGCATCCAGCCCGGGCGCAACTTGAACTCATCCATCTTCTTCAGAAGATCGCAAGCACCGGCGCACCAGTCAGGATCCACGGTCAAGCGTTCACGGATCAAGTCATGCAATTCGTCACGATCGGGTATCATCAAACCCTCGTTTTCAATCATCGAGCCGACGGATTCGCCGTAGCCCAAACCCTCGTAGGCACCTACGCACAATGCCAGATTCAGGAAAAATCCCGTCTCGCGCCAAATCCCGAACTTGCCCTCACGGACATTGGCACGAACATCTTCGCTGGATTCGCCCAAGTACGAAAATTCCCAATCGTGGATAATGCCCGCCCCATTAGTCGCCAAATGCGTTATCCAACCATGTTCGATCAATTCGCCCAGCACGGGACCCAATCCATTCTTGATGGAATGCGCCCCGAAAGCCATGATCACGGGGCGTCCATTTTCACGTGCCTTGCGTATCCGTCCCACCAGCTCGTCCATCAAGCCGGCGTCCAACGCATCCCCGAACTGCCTAGATTGACCGCGATGCAAAGCGTCGCGCTCAATAAAGACCTTGTTCTCGCGCTCGCGCAAATCGTGCAAACGCAACTTAAACCGATCAAAACGTCCAAACGACATCAACATTTCTCCAAGATGAATACTTGCATTTCAGAACTTCACACTAATGTAATGGATGGAACCCCTTTGACCAATTCAACTCACTGGCAACCATGATGTTTTTCCGTTACTTTATTATTGTTATCCTACTCATCTTGTTCCTTTCACCTATAACCCAAGCTGCTAACATGCACAAAATCAACATCACCCCGCTAACTGTCGAATACGCCGAGGAAATCGTCGAAGACCTGATCAACCTCCATCGAAGCGGAGTCATCGACTCGGCGGCGTTCTCCTTCACACTCGTACCAGAAGGCGTCCCGGCAATCGACAAAGCCGCAGAATGCGTCAGAAGATTCAAAATCTTCCAGAAGCTCCTGAAAGGAAAGGGAGTGCCGACGGGTATTCTCATCCAGGCAACATGGGGACACGGCTGGACTCCGGATACGCCTACAGACTTCCAGAAGATCAGAAACTTCAACGGGAATTACCAGTACACCATGTGCCCCGAAGGCGACCCCTTCAGGAACTACGTCACCAACGCAATCCAAGCCTGCGCAAAGGCAGAACCCGATTTCTTCATGCTCGATGACGATACCAGGTTCATCACCGGACGCTCAGCATGCTTCTGCCCGCTGCATACGGATATCTTCAACAAAAAAACAGGACGAAACCTAACCTCGGACCAACTGATCGAAGCCGTAAAAAACAACAAAGATGACGCAATAATCCAAGACATGCTCCTGCAGGAGTCGATGATCAAATACGCACATCTGATCAGAGATGCGATCGACAGCATAAATCCAGATATTCCATGCAGCTTCTGCCTATGCGCCCAAGACGTCAGGCACGCGCCCGCAGTGGCGAAAATCCTGGCTGGACCAAAGGGCGAAGCCGTCATCAGAATCAACAATGCACGATATCTCCAGGATTCACTGCGAAACATACCAGGCTGGCTATGCTATACGGCAACCCAGGTCGCGGCTTTTGACGATGACGTCACCCTGATTTGCGAACCCGATACCTTCCCCCAAAACAGATACTCCACAGCGGCGGGCACCCTCAACATGCACCTGATCATGTCAGCACTAGAAGGATGCAAGGGAGGGAAATTCTGGATTACCCGAATGGCGTCCTTCGAGCCATACTCGGGCAAGGCGTACAGGGACATCCTGGCGAAAAACGCCAAGTTCCTTGACGCAGTCCTCGCCATGAAGCCGACCTGGCAAGGCATCTCAATCCCACTCCCGCACAAACCCGTGTTCAACTACCCATACACCCCGCCCTCAGGCGGTTGGCATGAAACACTCGGCAGAATGGGACTCCCTTTCTTCTTCTCAAAAAAGAACCAAAAGAATACGGCCTTCGCACAACCGCAACTCAACTTCTTCTCGGAAGAGGAACTTGAGGAAATCTTCAAGGGCAATGTACTCGTTGACGGATCTGCGGCAATCGAGCTTGCAAATCGTAAACTGACCAGGCTCATTGGCTGCGAAGCACAAAAATGGAACCTGGAACACGTCACTTTCGAACAACCAGATAACGACCAGATCATTCCGTCAACAAGCCCAGACATCGCAAGGCTGACGCCAAAAGGCAACGCCAAGGTGATCTCAAACCTCTATCATCAAGCATACAGGTACGACCACAACAAAACAGTACTCGCACCAGGCGCCATCAAAATAACACACGAAAACGGAGCGAAAATCGTAACGATCGCAAACTTCCACGGCAAGCCAGACGGACTCAACTCCTTCTCAATCTTCAATGAAACACGAAAGCGGCAACTGGTCAATATCCTCAATGATTTCCAAGCGCTCCCAATCTACTACCCAGGCGACGCCGAAATCCTTTTCAAAGCAGCAATCCTGCAAAACAATGAGAAAATCGCCGTCATACTCAATATCGGACTCGATACGCTCGAACAAATCGAACTCAAAGGACCATGGACGAAGAACGCATCGCCACAAATCCTCGACCTGAATGGAGCTTGGACCAACGTGGATTCAACACAAGACGGCGACCAAATCACCATCCGAAAAAATATCGCACCGCTGGATATCGTTATCGTTAAATTCTAAGCCAAAATCAAACTCGATCAATTGACAAAGCAACCAAATCAACTACAATAAACAAAATGTGCCGAAATAGCGAGGCAAAACGAAACCCCAAAACAACAAGGTCAAACAATGAGCAGAAAAATCAAAATTGGTATCATCGGAGCAGGTACAATCGGTTCCGTTCACGCGGATGCTTACGCAAAAGTCGCCAATGCCGAAGTCGTCGCACTCTGCGACATCCTTCCTAACATACTCGCCGAAAAGGCAAAACGCCACAACATCCCGCTGAAGTACGAAAACTACAAGGACCTGCTCGCAAACCCAGATATTGAAGCAGTCTCAATCTGCGTGCCGAATGACTTGCACGCACCTATCGCCATCGATGCGTTCAAGGCAGGCAAAAACGTCATGCTAGAAAAGCCGATGTGCCTCAATGCCGACCAGGCAAGAAAGATCGTCAAAGCCCGTGACAAGTCGGGCAAAATCCTCCAAATGGGCATGGTCAGACGCCAGTCCAACGAAGCTGACATCATCAAGAAGCTCATCGAAGACGGAAGGCTCGGCGAAGTCTATCAAATCAGGGTCAAGCTGATCAGGCGCCGCGGAATTCCAGGACTCGGCGGCTGGTTTACAACCAAGGCACGCTCGGGCGGCGGCGGCATCATCGACATCTCTGTGCACGCACTAGACCTCTCGATGTATGTCACCGGACTCTGGAACCCAACGGCAGTCTCGGCAAAAACCTACTCGAAGTTCGGCTGGCCAATCAAAGACTACAACTATGTCAGCATGTGGGCAGGACCGCCAAAAATGGACGGCATCTTCGACGTTGACGACTACGCAGCAGGTCTCATCCGTTTCGGAGACAAGGCAACGCTCTCTTTCGAAGTCGCATGGGCATGTAACGCACAACCCGAAAACGCCATCGAAATCCTCGGAGACAAGGGCGGAGTCAAACTCGAAGGCTCAAATATCGTGCTCCTTACCGAATTCGACAATAGACCTGCAGATATTAAGCTCGACTACGATGCGCGCCGGGATGGATTTGCTTCCGAACTCGAAAAATTCGTCGGAGCAATCAATGGCGAAAATGAAGTCCCGGCCACCGGCGAACAGGGAGTCATTATGATGCGCGTACTCGATGCAATCTACAAGTCATCTGACCTGAACAAGGAAGTTGAAATCTAAAACCTCCCCTGCTTAACTCAAGCGGCGTGGCAATTCACAACATTGTCACGCCGCTTTTTTATTTCTGCCTTCGGCTTGAGATTTTATTTGCAATGATAGGTGGCGACTGCGATTGCGGACATGATTCCAAGTTGTTCGCCAAGACCTGCGGGCACGATTCGGCACGCCGCCAAGGCACTGGGCAACGCCTCGCGCTCCAATTCCTCGCGCATGGGCGCTTCCAGCAAATGACCGGAACGAGTGTAGATGCTACCCAGCACGATGACCTGGGGATTGAGGCAATCGACGATCATCGCCAAAGCCTTCCCCAAGTAGCGCCCGCTCTCACGCATCACCTCCAGCGCCTCCGGAACGCCACGACTTGCCGCTTCGGCGACATCCTTCGCACTCGGATTCGCCATTCCTGGAATCCGCCCCGCCGCCAACCGGGCAATCCCGCCCCCGCTGCAGAAGCCTTCGAATGAACCTGCTTTCCCGAAGCCTACCGGACCGGTATCTGCCAAACGTATGTGACCAACTTCGCCCGCATCGCCGCTGGCGCCTTCGTACAGGCGTCCATTCACGATCAAGCCACCGCCCATGCCAGTCCCATGAGTCAAATAAACCATGTGCTCGGCGCCCTGGCCGGCACCAAATTGCCATTCAGCCAAGGCGCAGGCATTCGCGTCATTCATCAAATATCCGCGTCCACCAAAACGAGACGTCAGCTCATGCACAATCTCAATCCTGTCCCAGCCAGGCAAATTCGGCGGCGACAATACGATTCCGCGAGCCGAATCCAGGGGACCTCCACAAGAAATTCCAAAAATAGGATCTTCCCCCGGTTCCAATCGTGCAACAACCGAGTATATTTCAGAAAGAGTCCATGCGACATTGCCAGTTGAAAACATAATGGGTTCGCTAATCAGCGTTCCATCTTCGTCTGCCTTGGCCAGAGTACATTTTGTTCCGCCTATGTCAATTCCAATGATGCTCATCGTTATCACCTTGATAGTTTGCTAATCGGAAGATTGTGAAATTTGCCTTATAAACTCGAAAAATCAAGTTAGGAGTTGCCACATGAAAATCATCCTTTTGCTGCTTCTTTCCTGTCTGACATTATCCCTTCCCGCCCAAAACCGTGGATTAAGGGACACCCTCAAGGGACTTGTCTTCGAGGCCGAAGACTGGTCCGAACCCAAGGACGCCTGGTTGCCAGACCAGTCAACCCCCAACAAATGGAATCTATGGTCAAAGGAAGAAGATGTCTGGAACAAGCGCTCTAACGGCAAATCGCTGCAATCCCCGTTCATCAAGGAAGATCGAGCTACCCCGGAAGAAGGCGCACCACCACTCCATACCAAAATCACGGGAATCCCAAATGGACTCTACGAGGCTTTCTTGGGCAACACATCAAGACCTCTGGGGTACTCGCTGGACGGCGGAAAAAACTGGCTCAAATCAACCCTTGGCGAAACCTCATTGGGATTCTACGATATCCAGGACGGAACCTTTGAAGTCTGGGTCGATGACAAATTCGCAAACACAGGTGGAAATCTAGGATGGGCTTACTACGACTACGTTCGACTCCTCCCAACAACCATCCCGGACATCAAAAACCTGCAGGCTTTTACACTTCCCTCGGGACAAACGCAAATCTCATGGATAACGACTGCGACAATGTCAAAAGCCACTGTCCTTTTCGGACAAGACGGCAAACTCGACAACGCGATCCAGGAAGAGGAATCAGGACACAAAAACCATCGCGTAACCCTGCCGAATCTGACCCAAGGGCAAAAATATACCGCTTCAATCTCCTACACATCCAACAAGGGACGCCCGCTTGCCTCAAACAGCGTCTCCTTTGTCGCAGGAGCCAAGCCGATTCCGCCGAAAACCAAGGAGGCAACCATTGAACTCCAAGTGCTGGAACCAACCGAGTTCGGACGGGACGCATGGCCAGTCACCTCGGGAATCCCATTTGCAAAGGGCACTCTCGCCAATGAAAACCACCTGAGGCTATTCGACCAGAAGAACGCAGAAATCCCAATCCAGACAAGCGTATTCTCAACATGGGAAGACGGATCAATCAAGTGGATCACACTCGATTTCATCGCATCAACAAAACCCGGGAAAGCAACAATCTACACACTCAAGGCATCACCCATATCATCGGCAAGGCTTGCTACTCCACCTGCCAAGGAACTCAAGCCAAACCATCCAGAAATCGTGCTCGGTGACGGAACAACGCTTACGCCCAAGCTCAATGCGATCACCTACAACCTCCAAGGACCAATTCGGTCAGAAGCCACAGTCAATACTGACTACCTCGACAAGGATGGCAAACTAATCTTCACTGCCACCCAAAGGCTGACCACATTCCCGGCGCTCAAGGCGCAACTGACACAGCACAGAATCGCAATCACCAACCACGACCTCAAAAAACCAAACACACTCGTCAAATCGATCACGTGCGTCCTGGACAACGCCAATCAAATCACGCTGACAGACGGAACCAAAACCAATGGCTTCGCACAATTCCTCGAAAGCCAAGCCTCGATCACACAGGGCAACGCAACAAAATCACTCGAGGCAAAACTTGACGGTACATTTGAGACCAATGACAATAAAACCTTCCAAATCAAAGACTTCTGGCAAACATACCCCAAGGCGGTCTCAATCAATGGCAATCAACTGATGTTCCATCTCCTCCCGAAGCTTCCAACCCAAAACTACCCGCCGGAAAATTGGAGAACAGCAGATCCATTCTTCATGCACTTCTATTGGTTCCACGAAAAAGGAAACTACAAATTCAAGCGAGGAATGAGAGTCGAAAACGAAGCCTGGTCGCTCGCAGAAGCCAATGCGACGCAGGCACAGAAAGCCGCCTGGCTGCAAGCGCCGCTCTTCGCAACTGCCTCTCCGGACTATTATTGCGAAACACAGGTGTTCGGCAATATCGAACCTAAAATACCAGGGCGATTCGATGACTACGAAGAAACATTCCTCATCTCCTACGAAAACCTGGAAAAAGGACGCAAGGTTCGTGGCGAGTACGGCTGGATGAACTACGGAGACTGGTTCGGTGAACGCCAATGGAACTGGGGAAACAACGAATACGATCTAACCTTCGCCCTCATCCTCCAATTTGTACGTACAAGAAACCTGGAGTATCTCCAGAGGGCACTGCAAATGGCGCACCACTACACCACAATCGACACACAGCACATCCGTGCCCCCAAGCATCGGGAAATCGTCTATGCGCACTCCACGGGACATGTGGGATCATTCATCGAGAATGATGACCCACTCTTCGTTTCGCTCGGCAAAACACAGGCCAGCGCAAGAGGCGGACAAGATGGCTCGGGAGGACACGCACATCATCCCGGAAGTATCCTCGCAGCAGCATTGACAGGAAATCCCTGCTACGCGACAGTCGCAATCGATGCCTGCACGACACAAGCAACACGATACACCCCCAACTACAAGATCTACATCGAACGCGCTGTCGGATGGTCTATCGTCAACGCCGTTGCCGCCTACCAGCACACGCACAATCCGTTCTACCTGAATGCCGCCAGGATCTTCTTCCAAGCCGTCGCAGAGCAGCAAAACCCAAAGACAGGATGCTTCGACCTCTACCAGGACCAATCGGAATGCGATTGCCCGGACAAAAAGGAGCATCGAGGCGGCAAGGCTTTCGCCACCGGCGTTCTCCTCCATGGACTGATCAGGCTCTATGAAACAACGGGAGACGAAGACGTGGCAACATCAATCGTCAGATGCGCCGATTGGTTGCTTGACGAATCCTGGAACCCGGAAAGACGAGGTTTC
The DNA here is from genome assembly GCA_002305655.1 of Lentisphaeria bacterium UBA1407. Lineage (GTDB taxonomy): Bacteria > Verrucomicrobiota > Lentisphaeria > Oligosphaerales > Oligosphaeraceae > UBA1407. The sequence continues at coordinate 50,583 of DBPZ01000083.1, forward strand.
AGGTACAAGACCGGATGCCCAAAATACGCCAATTCAGGCGGGTTCACACCGCTTATCGTGGAAGGCCTCCTCTACGCAACGAAACTCACCGGAAACAAACGCTACCTAAACCACATTCTCGACCATTTCGGAAGATACCTGAAAAGCAAAAACGGCTCGGGACGGGCAGCAGGCAAATCATTCACGCAAATCTACAGGCAGGGACCATACCACCTCGCGCTGATCCACCAACTCGCAAATGTCCAAAAACTCGAAACCTATGTGCCACCACTAATCTATGACAAGTCCGGATGCTTCGTCGACAAGGACGGAAAGGGATCGTTCAAGCTCAAAATCCTGGGACAAGACGAGAACTCGTACACAGGAAACATCACGGTCGTCAAAGCCAATCAACTGAAAATCATCCCGTCTGAAGAAAATATCTCCATCAAGGGAAAAGGATTGGTCAATTCAAACACTTTCACAATCGTCCTTGAGCCAAACGCAGAAAATCCATTCGTTGACATCAAGGTCGATTTCGGAAAAACATCCAAGACGATCCACCTGGAACCCGCAATGATTCCCAGCCAACCAACTTTAGGGAATAAAATCGCCTTCGTAGGAGGATCGAAAAACTTCACGGCAATCGCCTTCGAACAACTGGGCTACCCAGTCGAGCACATGGCCCTTCCCAATAACAAGCTTGACGGATACAAGGCCATAGTTTTCGGCGCCGATTCATTGGGTGTCTCGGCTGACAAGCTCGACTTCAAGTCAGCCGCAAAGCTGCTTGCCTTCGCAAATGCCGGAGGCAAAGTCGTCTTCATGCAACTCAACGATTCCTTTTGGGACGTGGACCTCCTAGGAGAACCGTTGGTTATGGTGGAACCCGATAGCAAGGCATCAAAGATCCTTCAGCCAAACCACCCCTTGTTCAATAAGATCACATCGCTCGACAACGCAATCTGCTACGATAGCATTGACGAAATCTCCAGCAAATGGAATGTCCTTGCAACAGACAACAAGAACAAACCGTGCATCGCTACGCTAAAACAGGGAAAAGGCGAAATCATCGTCATCATTCCAAGCTTTGACAGATTCCACATCCCAGGAAACATCGATAACATCAACACAGGTAAGCAATTCCTTGAAAACCTCTGGAATTACATTAACTGATAGCAACGAATCGATTCGCCCCAGTGGCTTGAGCTTTCACCCTAAAAAAAGCAGTTGACGCC
>DBPZ01000083.1:51836-52939 GCA_002305655.1 Lentisphaeria bacterium UBA1407
GATTTCAACTGCTTTTTTTAGGTTCACTGCTCAAGCCACTGGATCGATGACTTTACATTTCGCGCACTTTCATGCCACGCAACTTGAAGTACTCACGGCAGGGAAGCATCCAATCCGTCTGGATGATATCGTAGCCCTTCTCCACCAACCAGCCCCAACCTTCGTCTTGACGACCAACAATCGAGATGTCATCCGAATGACCAGCCGCCAGCTGGACGCGACTATTATAGACAATCGCGTTCGCCCACAGCAACAAATCATGATCGTGCATCCATGAAACATACGATTCCGAGCAAGTTTCGTCGCTTTCCGTGTAAAACAGGACTTCCGCACCGATGAAATTGATCTTCCTCTTCAGCAAACCTTCCGAAAAGGTGTCCTTTTTTCCAATGATAGGCATATAGGGCAATTCAGGAGCAATCTCCTCGACCATGGAAAACCACTTCTCGTCAGCGGAGGTCTTCACAATCACCTGGTCTTCCATGCCATGACGGCGAATGCAGGCCGTAATCTCAGGCATTGCAGTCCAAAACTTGTCAACATTGATGATGCAACGCCCCTTAAACAAATCGAAAACCTCATCCAAAAGACTTACCTTGTGCTCAGTCGGAACACCGTCCTGATTGACGAAGCGCAATTCCGACACTTCAGAAGAGGTCATGTCCTTGATTGATTTGCTCGACCTTAAATGTGCAAATTCCATCCCCGGATGGAACACGAACAAGTTCCTATCCGCGCTTATCGCTACATCGATTTCCATAATGTCAGCGCCCTAGAGCATGGCCGCCTCGTAAGCAGCAATGGTATTGCAGGGAATATTCCCGCCTGCAGTACCGCGATGCGCCGCCAACAATACATGATCCTTCGCCATTGACTTGATGATATCGCTCATGCTGTTACTACTCCTTTTTTGCACACTTTCGTATCCAAGAGACAATAAGACACTGCCCTACTTTTGTTCATCAAACCCAAAAGTCAAGTCCATTGCATTGATCCCAGTCATAATCTAAAAATCTTTGCATCACACAGGCATGAAAAAAGGCTCCCAACTGGATTGAACCAGCTGGGAGCCTCGTGAAGGAGACCGGCGGCGCGCTACTCTC
>DBPZ01000132.1 GCA_002305655.1 Lentisphaeria bacterium UBA1407
CATTCCGCATTCCGCATTCAGCATTCAGCATTGTGCTGGTTATTCCAGCCAGATCTGATCGATCTCGCATCTTGTGTCTGGCCTATTGAACGGGTCTAGCCTGAGGTATGTGATCTTGCCTCGCCACCGGGGGTGATTTTCCAGGTCGAAGACGAAGGTTTGCCAATCGCCTGTTGCGGTATATTCGACTTTTTGCGAAAGTGCCTGGGCCAATGGAATTCCCGCCATCGACCAGAAGACTTCGGCGAACTCTTCTTTGCCTTCTGGATGTTTCTGGATCTTCAGCCTAACACATATCCTCTTGTAGTCGGATGCCAAGAAGGGCTTTGTCTCGAGTCCGATTTGCGGATCATCGTGGTTTGAGGTGACGGTCATCGTCCCGTTTGCGAACACGGGCTTGCCAAATCTTGAGCTTGGCTTCCAGGCATTATGCTTGCCATCGAACTGCCAGTCCTTGAGCAAATGCGTTTCACTGACCTTCAGGTCGTACGGTCCCAGTCCCACGTCTTCGGGACCGTAGTTGATCGGCCAGCCCCCTTCTGGTTTCTTGGCGAAGGTATTTCGGACTGCCTCGTACATGGCGAATCCGAATTCCGCATTAGGTTCCGCATATGATCCCTCGCCCCACTCATTGACAGGGCCTAGCTGAAGCCATTTCTCCAATCCGTACTTGTCTGCGAAGGATTTCGCATCGCGGCAGATTTTCTCGAACAATATTGGCGACTTTCCGGTAATCCGGCACGTATTCCGCCAGGGGAGATCGTCCCAGCCCGTGGTTATATTGATGTAGAATGGAATCATCCCCGTCTTGTGGCGGGCTTCCCAGACCTCCATCGAGGTATCGGCAAGGATGGTGAACGGGAAGTTTTTCGTATCCTTTGCCTTGTTGGCATGATGCTTGTAGCGGTACATCGACGTGCTGTGGAAGCCACGATCGCGCAATGAACCGATGATTTCCGGATCGGCGGACCATTCAGGACGCTTGATGACGCTGACATGAACGCCTTTGTAGCCAGCGGCCTTCGCCATCTCCTGTATGATGTCATTGAGTCGCTTGACGCCTCCCTTGCCCTTCATATCGCGTTCCATCCCCTCTGGCGACCAGATCATCACCGCAGGCATCCCGTCAACCGTGTAGTATTCGGGAGTATTGAAGTAGTTTTCAATCCACCATTTGACGACTTGCCTCTGATCGTCCTCCGAATGTGACCCTGGAGCGTTGTGGTTCGCCCACATCACCGCCCACTTGAGGTAGGATTTGTAGCGGCACTTCTGGAATCCCTTGACCCAATGATCCAGATTCTGAGTGCCCTCGTGCCAATACCAATCAACCCAAAGGTATTTGATTCCGTTTTCGACGAGCCACTTGATATGCCAGTCAATGCATTCGGGATTGCCCTCGTCATACCAGCCAAGCATCGGCTTTCGTTCCGGACTTGTGCGCCAGATCCGAGGCCATCCGCCGTTCGCGGAATTGTCCCAGCCAGGAAAATAGAAGGCGCCGACTTCGTATTTGCCGGTATCAACCGGTTGCGGAACGGGCACATAATCCGCCTTTGGAAGATTCAGCGGAGGCGTGAATTCCAAGGTTCCCGACGCCGTCGCCGAATATGCCGCCCCAGGCGTCGCGATTTCAAGTTGGAACTGTCCCCAGAGAGGACGATCCGCAATAAGTTCCAGCTCTGCGAAATCGTATTCAAACGGCTCGATTTCGCAAACCTTTTGCCATTCGGTGCCAACCACCTTGACACTTTCAGGCAGATCCAGCCGAACTATCTTGGAATCCTTGTTGATTGCACCACCGATGTTCTCAAGCAAAATGTGGAACTTGCAAGGACGACCAACCCTGTTCAGGGCATTGGACAAGCCGGCGTGCTTAATACGAAGCTCGGGATCGCCGACAGTCTCGTCGCATACAATCACGGAGATGACTTCAACCGACGCATCGGGGTTGTCGCCCGCCGTCAATGTCAATTGGCTGATTTGACCTACCCAACCCGTTGACGCGAGGACATTGACATTGTACATGTGCGGCTTGCCATCGTCAAACACATTGAATTCCATTTCATTCCAGCCTCGTCTCCATGACGAGTTCCATCCCAGCTTCGCCTTCTTTGTGTTTTTTGCGACAAGTTTGACGGCGGCATTGTATCCTGCCTTGTCCGTATCGAAGAATTGTTCATTCAGCCTGAATGTCTTGCATCCAACTTCGTCCACTCCTGACGTCCAGTCGGGGTTTGCATTGTCCTTGAAGTGCCAAGTTGTGTTTTCGGCTTCGACGACCTTGTAGTTGGGATCGATAATCCTGATTGACTTGAGCTTGAAGTTTCTTGTTGTTTCTTCCGTCTTAAGCAGCGGCGGAAAATCGAGCCTAAGCCGAATCACTTGTCCATCGGCCTGCCAGCATGGTTCCAGCTTGTATGTTTCAAATTGGTCGCCTGAGCGTTGTTTGAAATAAAGCATTTGCTTGCCATCGAAACCACCGTACCGGGTATTAGGATTTTTTGCCCAATACAGTTGGGCTTTCCCGTTGTTTTCGAAGGTAGTCTGCATCACGATTTCGACGATGTCCGAAGCCTTTGCCTTGAAAGCGGGGAAGAACGGGGAGCTGATTTTCCCATCGGAGCCGACCACGCTGCCTTGCATGCAACCATCTTGGATTCGGACATTTTCAAGTTGGTCCGTGCTCCAACCCTTAAAATCATCAGGAGTCTTGAATTCCCAATTCTTTACGATGATTGGTTCGGCTTGCGCAATGGCGACAATCATGAGGAATGCGACGGTCAAGCGATTTAGCATAGTGCCTCCTAGTTTGATTATATTTCAATATCATAAGAAATCATGCAATTCTACAATACTACAAAATGCTGATAACTAAAGCAATTGAAAAAAATGATTCAGATACTATTGTCAAATCAAGTCGTTTGAGTTCATTAAACCCAGGTCAAAAAACAAAGGTCACTTACATGAAAATTGCCTATTTGGGTGCAGGAAGCACGGCATTTGTCAAGAATTTGCTTGGTGACGTCATGCTGACGCCGGTGTTTTCCGACGTGCATTTGGCATTGTATGACATTGACGCCCAGCGTTTGGTCGAATCGAAGACGGTACTGGACGCGATCAACGCCAACGTGAACCAGGGTCGCGCTCGGATCACGACCCACTGCGGCGTAGCGGAGCGCAAGGACGCGCTACGTGACGCGGACTTCGTGATCAACACGATACGCGTATGGAACTTCGAGGTTTCCGAACCGATTGACTTCGGCATTCCCACCAAGTACGGATTGCGTCAAACGATCGGGGACACCATCGGCGTGGGCGGTTTGTTCAGGGCATTGGCTTCCGGCGAAGTGATGTTGGACTTTGCCAGGGACATCGAGGAAGTTTGCCCGAAAGCATGGCTCCTGAACTACACCAATCCAATGTGCTCCTTGACGGGATTGATGTTGAAGCACACGAATGTCAAGACGGTTGGATTATGCCATTCGGTCCAGGCTTGCGTGTCGAGCCTTCTTGGCACTCTCGGTGTGGCAGGGGACTACGATTCATCGAAAATCAGGTGGCGGATCGGCGGCATCAACCACCAGGCTTGGCTGCTCGATCTGGAATACGACGGACGGGACATCTACCCCGAAATCAAGGAACTGGCTTTCAGGAAGCTTGACGAGTGGCGGGCTGCACCGATGGACAAGAAAAGCAGGAATATGGTGCGCTTGGAAATCATGCGGAAATTCGGATACTATGTGACCGAATCCTCCGAGCATTCCGCCGAATATATGCCCTACTGGATCAAGCGTTGCTACCCCGAACTGATTGACGAGTACAACATCCCCTTGGATGCATCGCCAAAGGGGTGCAAGGTCGCACGAGCCAACTGGGACAAGCAATATCGCGAAATCCTATCCACCAAGTCGCTGAATCATAAGCGTTCACATGAATTCGGTTGCGGAATCATGGAAGCGATCGCGACCGGGAATCCAATCCGAATCGCAGGAAACGTGATGAATGAAGGATTGATTGACAACCTTCCTGCCGAGGCAGTTGTCGAAGTCCCTTGCCTAGTCGATAAAAACGGGGTTCAGGGAACACATTTTGGAAGGTTGCCGACCCAATGCGCGGCAATCAACATCACCAACATCAATACGCAACTGCTGACAACAGAGGCAATCGTAACAAAATCACTTGATAAGATTTATCAGGCCGCGCTGTTGGATCCGCATACCTCTGCGGAATTGTCGCCAGAAGACATCATTCGCCTGATTGACGAGATGATCGCAGCGCTGGGACATCGCTTGCCCAAGTACAAATAATGATTTCATCCACTACAGGAGATTACTATGCGCCATAGCTTCTTCTCGCTTTTCGCCATGCTGATGCTGTCGTCCCTCCATGCCCAGGATACTTGGCAACGCCATTGGGACTTCAACGGCGGACTCACGGAAACCAACGGACATTGCCCCTTTTATTGCGACGATCCGGACTTGACGCCACAATCCATCGTCCTCAAGCAAAGCAGAACCTACTACACCAACGACGATCCGTTGTATCGCCTTGAACCTGGCTTCAAATTCGAAACTCGAGTTCAAATTAACGCTTTGGCAACGAGCGGATGGTCGTCCATCCTGCGCAAGGGGAAAGACTCGCAACCAGGCGCATTCTTCCTTAGGATCGACAATGCCGACGAAGGCGTCAAATTCAGCCTCTTCATCAACTTCAACGGCAACCCGGAACCCAGGGTCTCATCAAAAGTCCCCATCGAATTAGGGCAATGGTATGACATCCAAGGTGGCTGGGATGGAACGGACGCCTGGTTGACCGTCAATGGAACAACCTCGAAAGTCCGCCGGGCTGGAAACTACGTCGTCAACAGAGAACCCTTGCAGGTCGGTCCCTTCACCGGTCAAATGGATTATCTCAAGATCGACGGCAAACCAGAATCCAAAAACCTCCTCGACGGCATTGCGTTCACGCCCGCCAATGGCACCAGAGTCGATATGAGCTATGCAAAAAACATGCTGATTGACGCAAGCATCCCATACGACCCAAAATTCGACTTGTTTCCCGGATTCACGATTTCCGCCAAGGTCACATTCGATCAGCTGCCAAAGGGCGAGAACACCATCGTCGCCAAGGACAAATCATTCCTGCTTCGCTACGATGTCCACGGCGAGAACAGGAAGGCATTCGCCTTTTTCGCCTACGTCAACGACAACTGGGAACCGAATGCCAGAGTTCCCTTCGAGGTCGTCCCTGGTCAATCCTACTACATCGTCGCCTCCTGGGACGGCTACAAGTCCTTCATCCAGGTCAACGGAAAGTCCGGCGACACAGCAAAAACCGGCTTTTCAGCGCCTGCCGACACTCCGATAGTCCTGGGCAAATTTCCAGGCAAGGCAGAGAACCTCTCCATCGAGAACCCGCGTAATCCGATGCCGATCGTCATCGGCTCCAAGGTCCATTCCCTGTTCCCGAGAGTCGGCGAAAAGGTCATCTTCTCCGGGGCATTCACCAACATCGGGGACGACATTGAAAACTGCACCGTCAAAGTCAGATCGTTCAAGGGACTCACCATCACTCCTGCAACGTTGGACATCAAGGCCATCAAGAACAGGCAAGTCATACCCTTCGAACTGACTCTCCAGGCAGAAGAACCCGTCAATGGCATCTTCAATCTCGATATCCTTTCCAAAGACAAGAAAGTCGGAGGCTTCCATAGGTACATTGTCTTCTCCCCGCTGGACGAAATCAACCGATCCGCAAAAGTATGGAATCCCACCATCAAGCCAACCAAGACCTACTATGTGGACGGCATCGCGGGAGACAATGCAAAGGACGGACTCACACCAAATACAGCCTGGGCTGACTTCACCAACATCAACGGGAAAACGCTCAACGCTGGCGAACGACTGCTGATCAAACGCGGCTCGGTCATCAATCAGGAACTGCAAATCTCCGCACAAGGAGAACCCGACAACTACGCCGAAATCGCAGACTACGGAACTGGACACAGACCGACGATCCGCCGAAATCGACACATCAGCGAACGATGCGCTTTCATCACCAACTCGCAATATGTCGTCATCAGGAACCTGATCGTCTGCAACGCAGGAAAAGGCCTTGATGTCAACAACAACAAAACCGGAAGCGGAATACTTATCGAAAACTGCCTTGCGCACCATATCGAGGGAATCTACCGCACAAATGCCCACGGCATCCCTGAATGGCGCGACCAACCTGCAGCACCTGGCGGAAGCTCCGGCGGAATCTCAATTTCAGGACGCGGTATCGTCGATGCAACGATCCGAGATTGCGAAGCCTACCAGTGCTCCGTCGGTTGGCGAGCCGGCGGAAACAGAATCTTTTTGGACAGGATTTTCTGCCATGACAACTACGCACACAACACATCACCTCATCCAGTCCTCTCTGGCTCGACGAACTCGTTTATGGTCAACTGCATCTTTGACGCTTCTGGATGGAATGCTTCCGCAGGAACAATGGGCATCATGCTCGGACCAAACTACAATCTGGTAATCCGAAACTGCCACTTCCTAAACCAGCCTGACTCCGGTTCGCACGACCAAGGCGGCATTGACTTCGAGTGCGGAGGTGAAGCTAACCTCGTTGAAAAATGCACATTCCGAAACAATGCAGGAGCGGCAATCGAAGTCCTGGGACTTATCTCACCGCAAACAAAAAACATCGAGATCGCAAACTGCAAATTCGACAAGAACAACATTGCCCATAAACTGGGACCATCAGAAATCTTCGTCTGGGGTGGTTCGAAAGATCCCGCGATAGTCTGCTCAAGCGGACTGATCAGAAACAATGGATACGTACTCGCGCCAGAAGTGGAATTCTATATCAACAAGGCAGAAAGAACACACAAGGACTGGATCCTCAAGGACAACACACAGTTCAATTCGCAACAAGAACTCGACCAGGCAATGCCCTACAACAACCCGCCAGTCCCAAATGCAGGACCGGAAATCTGGACAGACAACCCCAACAAAGTCAATATCAATGGCACGGTCACGGACGACGGAAAGCCGCTGGATGGAAAGCTGACAACGAAGTGGGAAACCCTCGAAGGACCAGAAGTCACTTTCGAAAATCCTGACAAGCCGGAGACAGCAGCCAGTTTCCCGGCCGTCGGGGACTACAGAATCCTGCTCACGGCGGATGACGGCGAACTCTGGCGCAGCGCAAGGACAGCAGTCCACATCCTGCCCAAGGGAACCAAGGTCAATAAGGCGTGGGCATTTGATGTCAACCTGGACAAGCAGGGATGGACCGACCACGACCTCGGCACGGAAAAAGAAATCTTCAAGGCTGAGAAAAGCTTCTGGAGCACATTCGCCAATCCAGTCAATCTCGTCTGCGGCGACTACTACGTCATCGCAATTAAAAATGCACCCAATGCCTCAATCCTCTCCCCTGACAACCTGGACGAAAAGGTCAATACACTGACAATCAAATTCCAAAACCGAACCAACTCATCCAAGATGAGCCTCTCCTTCATCACCACAGGCCAAAACGACTGGAGCGCACCACAGAACATCGACTTCAACGTCAAGCCAAACGATCTGGACGACACGCTCTACACCATTCCAATCGACTCAAACAAGCCGATCAGACAATTCAAGATCAACTTCACAGCCGATGAGACCCCTGTAACAGGAACCTGCAGGATCGATTATATTTGGATTGGAAACAGGTAGGAGCGAAAAACCTTTCGCCCCTTTCCGCAACTGGAATAACTGGCATGAACAAGTCGCTTCCGGCTATTCCAGGATATCGCAAAGAATTTCCCCGAATCGCATTTCGTACCGAGCGGGCGCCACTTCGCGAGTATGGCTGTAGCGAGAACGCAATCCTGAGCATCCTGGCACCTCGAAGACAACCTTGCCAGGCTTGCCCAGCGCAACAGCCAAAACCTTTACGTTCCCCTTCCCGTCGTCAACTGCACGAAGAGCCACATTCCCGGAAGGCTCTTCGGACACCACCTTGACCGGCTTGTCAGGCGCAATCGACAGCACCCATGGCTCCAAGCCACGAATCAACTGAACCATGGACGCAATCCGAGGCCAGAAAATATCTGACGTCCCAGGAACAAGGGTATCGAGATATCGGCAAACATCGTACTCGTAGCCGATAAAGCCACGAGCACCTCGAATGATCGACAAGATCGCCATGGAATTCAGCTCGGTCTGCGTGGGGGCGTGGCTTCCGCGAATCGCCTCGATGTCCTTGTGATCGACCTTGTACCAAGCCCAGTTGAAACACTGAAGGGTAACCCAATGAGGCACCCCGCTTCCCTGAACTTTCTTCAATGCCTCGTCCATACTAAGAAGCGACTGGGTCGCCGTGGGAGACCATTGGATGGGATAGGGATCCTGCGAATACACCCCGCCGCCACGAATGTATTCAGGCAAAGTCCAGGCACGACAGCCAAGGTTCAATGTCGGATGCCACGGATCCTCGCGTTCCAAGACAAGACGCAAATTCTCGACCTTATGGATCCCTGACAGCTCGATTTCGTCATTCACATAGTATCCCAGCAACCAGGGATTATCCTTCAGGTGCTTTGCCGCCTTGGCAGCCAGCTCAGGCTGGGTTGACACGTCCCACGACAACTTCGCCGCTTCGGCAGCATCTGCAAACTGCATTTCGCGCATATCCGGGATCACCATCAGCTTGTTCTTTGCCGCCTGCTTGAAAAACTCGTCTATTCCGAACTGGAGATTAGTCCATTCGGATTCCGGCATTTCCACCAGCACCTTCTGATTCTTCTTGAAGCTCTGGTATGGTATCACCGTGTTGAATCCAGCCTCGGCTATATTCGGCAAGACTTCCGGACGATGAGTATAGACCGCAAAGCACGCTATCGGCATCCAAGGCTTCCCGTTGCGAATCGCACGCCCATGCTTGTCCATGACAATCCCATGTGGGGGGACTGAATCTTCATCAAACACCAACAGCGTGAATTCCTCGGTATCAAGCAATGCCTTTCGCTCAGGCTCAACCAACTTGGCGGTCAATGTCGCCTGCCCATGACTCAAGCCTTCCAGCTTAAACGCAAAGCGATTCGGCTCGCTTGCCTCGACCAACCATTCGCGCATTGGCTTGCCGGTTTCCGACAATTGCAGTTAAAGCAACTCCTTCGCCCCTGCCTTCCCATTCGTCGTAAAAATCAAGTCCGTCCAACTGCCTGTAACAGCTCGGTTTGCAGGATGCAGCATCAACAGCGAATGGCTCTCCTCCAAAGTCGTTACCATGAGTTCGTCAAACACAATGCGCCCCAACAAGCCCCGGTGGACATAAAATGTCAACCATGATTCTTCGACAGAAAAGCCATCACGGCATCGGGTTTCCATCGAGAATTCCTGCCAGTCGTCTGCCAACGCCGGTCCTTGCCATTCGATGTCATACGATCCCACGGGACCGGGCTTGTACTCCCAGCACAGCAAGCCAGGATTTCGACGAGTCCGCCCATGCTTGTCCTTCGGAATAGGCGACGGCTTCCCATCCCAGCGCGCCCTTACGCTGAATACATACACCTGATCATTTTTCATCGGCGGCAGCGCAATCCCCAACGGGGTATAGTTTTCCGGATCCTTGCGCTCAAAAACAAGCCCATTGGTTCCCGAAACCCCTACTCCCTTCTCAACATGGAAATCCCCATTGCGATACCGAGGATTCTCGAAAATCCCAGGGTCATTGAAATTTTGTTCAAACACTACTGTTTGTTGACGCTCATAGTTTTTGTACTGCCGAACCTCTTCAAGCGTCACTGCGTTCGCACACCCCAAGCACATCATTGCCATTGCGGATATTGTCCTAGCCTTGATCATTTTTTAACGTCCTTTGGTTCACGACTTATTGTTCACATCTCGCCCGCTCAGATTATGCCTATTTTAGTAAATTATCCCATCCACCAGCCGAATCAAGCAGAAGACTGGTTTTGATTCGTCGTTGGTTTTTCGGGTACCCTCCACCCCCTCGTCTCCTGAGACAAAAATCATTTTCACCGGACTAGCCACGAAGGGGCATGTAACATGCAGTTTGAGTACGAAACCGATGATTTTTGGGTCCGGTTTTCTGTTGGTTTTTTGGAAAAACCTTCGTTCCCCTGAACTTTCTTCAATGCCTCCCAAGACTATCCTGATGTCAAAATCCACATAACGAAACAGCGCCCGCAAACTCATGGTTCGCGGGCGCTGTTTGTTCAGCAGATACTGCGGAGATGCCAATCAGTTGGCGATCTCAGCATCTGTATAGCGGATCTTGCCGCCACTGTTCTTGCGGCGGCATTCGCGCCAATTGTAGTTCTGGACATGGCCATCGAAGAAACCGAGGTTGTTAGTGTTGTCATGGGCACTCTTGCCGACAAACTCAGCTTCCGAATAAGCTTCTCCCGCACCAACCATGGAGGTACAGATACGGTAGAAATAGCCATTTGGGCTGCTGCCGCCACCGATGCCGCCCAGGCCATCGCCATTGTGGCCGATCAAAGAGGCAGAGCAGTCGGCGACCTGCAGGCATTCCGACGGAGTAGCGAACCTGCTCATCGGATAGCTGGCGCCCGAGGCGGCTTCGTGATAACCGTAGTTCGGATAGACGTTGCTGCCAGAACCTTTCAGTACGTTCCAGTTGTCGATGTAGTAGCCATAGGCAGAACCTGTTTTCTTGATATTGCCGGGGCAAATGAAAGCCTTGACGTCGCCGACATAGTCATAGGCGGCCTGATGCCACGGCTTGGCGGCACAGGCATTGGCAATGTCGCCGCCGGGAATACGGTGGAGACCCCAGTGGAAATATGGGCAGCGATCTTCATTGTCGTTGATGTACATGATGAGACCGAGTGACAGCTGCTTGAGCTGCGATACGCAGGAAATGGTACGGGCCTTGTTACGGGCCTTGCTGAGGGCTGGCAGCAGCATCGCCGCCAGAATCGCGATAATCGCGATGACAACCAGCAATTCAATCAACGTAAAGGTAAACGAACGCTTCATTTGACATCCTCCATGAATTTCTTTGTGGTGACAAAACAAAAAACTATGAGACTACTCTCAACTTTATATTGTACCATAAATTATCTCGAATATCAAGGGTGGTCCGAGAAAAACAAACAACGGCTCCTAGCACCAAGGATTCCATGACGACTCCTCATATGTCCACCTTGACGCATCAAGACAAACCATGATTTTTCAAGTGCCGAGTTCAAGGGGCATGTCACATGCCATTTGAGTACGAAACCGATGATTTTTTGCGTTGGTTTTGGGGTGGATTCTAGACGGAATTGGAAAGGTATTGCACCATGCCGGTCTCCCTATGTCTCGCCCCTTCAGGGCTCACAATTGCTTTTCCCTTTACCCAGGGCGTCGCACGCCTTCGGCGTACTTGCCCTGGGCTGGTATATGGCGCCCCTTCAGGGCTTACATTGCACAACAAAACCTTCGTAAAGCCAACACGGAAAATTCATTTTTCGAGGTTTGGTACTCAAGGGGCATGTCACATGCCATTTGAGTACAAAACCGATGATTTTTTGCGTTGGTTTGGAAGTAGCATTCGTTTGCTCTTGTACTACATTAGCTTAATCCAGCTTGTATCTTCAACTCCAAAATTTTGACTTGGGAATCGACCTGAAAACGCCTATGAAACTTCTCGCACTTCTAATCATCCTTTCGCCTGTACTGCTTGCACAAAAGCCTTGGATCCCGGATGACTATCCCGTCAAGCCGCCAATCAAAAGGCTTGCCCCAAACAAGGTCGCATTCCGCTACGATGACGGGACTGTAGTCAAACCACTGGAATTCATCGCAACAACCTCCCTTGACGGAACTTGGCAACTTAAGCCGATCGAAACCGCAACCGCCCCTTTCGGAGACATCCAGGACAACGAGCGCCAATTCGCGGAAATCTCCTTTGACGACTCAACTTGGAAACCGGTCACTATCCCGATCAATTGGTTCCATCTTCCAGGAGTTCGAGAACTCTTCACGATGTCAAGCAAAACAGAACGGCGAGGCGATGTCGAAATCCGGCAGGTCAACAATCCCTTCACGCGCTCCTGGTTGCGGAGGACCTTCGACTACAAACCCACCTCCAACTCACGGGCATTCATACACTTCCAGGGGCTCGCCCATTCCGCGCATATCTTCCTCAACGGAAAACTGGTCGGCACGCACCATGGCGACTTTGTGCCTTCAAGAGTCGATGTCACCGATGCGATTCGCGATGGCCAAAACACTCTTGCCCTTCGCATATTGGCGGATCTCACTCCCATTGGCGCCGGTCTTCCCATGGTCAGGACCTACGGTTGCATGTGGAGCTACTGGGACATACGTGGCGGCATTTGGCTGCCGGTCACCCTTGAAACCGTCACTAACCAGCTCGTCATCCAAAAACTCAGGCTCTCAACGGAAATCGCCCCGAGACGCCTCACCGCCTCATTCCAAGTCGTCAACCACACGGGCAACCCCTTGGAAGCCATTCCCGCAATCGGAGCCATGCTAGCATCGCAGAATCCTGAAACAGCAAAGCTCCATTCACGACCTGCAATCCAAATCCCAATGGGAATCTCGAACCACACCATGACGCTCGACCTCCCGGAAGCACTCCTCTGGGACACGCAAAACCCAAACCTCTACTACGCTGGAATCGTACTCAGAAATGGCGAAGGCATACTTGCCGCGCAAGCCGAACGATTCGGATTCAGAGAACTTACGATGAAGGATGATTATTTCCTCCTCAACGGGAAACGAATTTTCCTTTTCTTCGAAAGCGCACACTCAACCAACTACGGAGGACATGCATCAAAAAACGGAAATTCCTGGAATCGCGATCCTTACGCCATTATCAGCGGCTTCAAGGCTAAAGGATACAATATGCTCCGAACCGCACACCAGCCAATCAGGCAAGATTACCTCGATGCCGCCGATGAACTCGGAATGATGATCTGGGATGAATGGGGATGCGCTTTCCAACAAAAAATCGACGAAGCCCAGTACGAAAAAAACAACCTCGCCGAAGTCGAGGCCTTCCTTTATGCCGACCACAACCACGCCTCGGTCGTCATGTGGTCAATGGGAAACGAGGTCTTCCATCGACTGCAACCCGCCATTGGAAGACAATTGGACAAGTCCGTCCAACTCATCCGAAAACTCGACCAGCAGGCAAGGCCAATCTGTAGCTTCGCTGGTATTTCAGACCTCCATGGATACGGAAGAGAAAAGAGGGATACCGACTTCCAGGATCTCCATCTCTATACCGGCATATCAGAACCATGGACACTTTGGCCAATCGCACTGCAAACAAATATCAACAATGTACTCAAAATCTATGCTCCTAACGAAACAAAGCTCAATGTCCCGATGCTCGTCTCCGAATGCGTCGGAGGAGGTTGGGGATTGACGGCAGATCCAAAATTCCAGCTTGGAAATGTCGACGACTACCTGGAGCGAGTCACCAGGCACTTTGTCTGGGCAAAACCGCAAGCGGCGGGATTCTCAGGCTTCATTCCAGTCAGATATGCCCTCAACCCTGAAAAGCACTACAAGCACGTCCTGAACACAATGGGGTCACGAGTACTCGAACTCGCACGATTCGACACGCCATTGGCTGGAATCGCACCTTGGTTCGCCAAACCCAACATCGAGGAAGGAACTCGATGGAATCAACCCTATATGCCCTTCACCAGGCTCTCAAACCAAAATCCATACGTGCCACGACAAATCCTGGTGCCGCAAACAAGATCATTGCAAGTCGGAATCGATAACCGAAACGGAAACCATATCAAAAACATTACCCTCAACATCCAGCTGGCACTCAAGTCAGGTAAAATCATCGATTTGGCAAACGCAACACTGCCAGAGACAATCCCCTTCAAAACATGCTATGTGCCTATCAATGTCAATTTTCCAGAAACCGATGAGCACGACGCAGAACTCAGAATCACGGCATTCAACGGCAAAACAGAGCTGGGACGAAATGGATACAACATCAGAATCCATGCCCAAACACCTTTGCAAAAACCAATCGAGTTACCTGTATTCGGAACTATCTCGCCACAGCTGAAACGCATCGCAGACCTACTGAACATCAACCTGGGCAAACTGGACAACATAGAGAAAGTTCAGGATCGCAAGGCAATCGTGCTGACCGATGCAGAAGTCGTTTCAGACCTAAGAATCGCATTCAGCCTCCGTAAATGGGTGGCAAATGGCGGACGCCTGCTGATCCTCGAACCCCAAGCCGGAAAAAACCAAGTCTTCCCGGAGATCAAGGTCGGCGGCGACCCGATCACGCTTGTTGACATGGTCGTCCCACAACATCCGATCTTCGCCGGATTGACACCCGAAGACCTGGATATCTGGGCGGAAAACAGATTGGCGACCGTCGCCTCAAGATACATCTCCCCAGCTGATGATACCCTCTTGGCCTACCGTGGTGCTTTTCTGCCAAATCCCGCAGCGGGAATGGCATTGGCTGAAGCGAAGTTCGAGAACGGTCGCATCATTACCTCTACTCTTGACGCCGTCCCCATCGCGCACCTCAACGGAGCCGCCTTCAAGTATCTCAAGCAGCTCTTCGCCTACCTGGTGGCACCCGAAAACCAGCTCTATGACGCTAGAAAACTCAAGCTTTTCGAAGGTTCTCAGGTTCCCCTCCCCTTCAATCCGCAGCGTCAAATCCAGCTTCCATTGCCAGGCATCGTCAAAACAGTTCCGGAAACCCACCACGACGTGAACTTCGAGGTCGCAGAAGCACCCCTCGAAGCCAATGCTTCCATCCCGGTCAACGCCAAAATCGCATCCCTCTGCTTCCTCCATAGCGCACGAGACGCCAAAGATGGACAAGCAGCGGGAAAATACGTGATCAAGCTCGAGGATGGCTCCAGCTACGACTGCAACCTCACGCTGGGAATCAACATCACCAACGCAGGGGAGAAGATTCCGCCGATCAAGGCGGTTCTCGCGGGGGAACGAACCATGCTCCCATGGCACAATCCAAAACCGGATGTCACCGTCCTATCCATCACCATGGAAACTCAAGCAGTCCAACTCTACGCAATCACCGCGGAAACAACAAATCCAAAGCCATTCTTCGGACTGGACATCCATGCTGAAAAAACACGTATCGCCATGGGATGCGACTTCGAAAACGTCGGAGCAACAGCAACATGGATCAAGGCACCAAACCCACTGGGACAATTCGTGCTTGATATGGACTTCCCTAAAAATGTCGATCGAGGGATTCCATACGTGATTTCTTTCTTTCCCAAACGTTACGACTCCGACGCAGGATACACGACACTATCCTTCCTCTACAAGTCAGACGATACGGGCATCATCGACATGCTTCTTCCGGAAGTCAACTGGAAAAACCAATCTTCACGAACTCTCAACATCAACCTTGCGGACTCCGCAGGAGAATGGATCCGCGTCAGATTCGACATCCAAAAGGATCTCAAGCTCGTCGGAACACCGTTCAAGCACACCGACTTGCGCTCCGAAGTCCTCTTCTTCAACGGCAGAGACAAATCAGCTGGATGGCCGAGAGAACACAAAAAACTCCAAGTCTCCGACATTAGATTCGAATGATCCGAATCAGTCCAGCTCCAAACCAAGCACCGCCAAGGGAGCACCGGTCAACTCAATCTCCACAAATCCATCGGAAGCCGGCAAACGAATCTCCCGACCAATGCAATCAACCAGGACTACAGCGTCTTGCTTCGTGCGGAAACGATGCTTCGTTCGTGTCTTCCACGTATCAATCCAAGGCTCTTGATGCACGAAATCATCGCTTTGTTGCGACTGGATCGTGCCGTCCGTGCGATCGTAAACAACCGCCAACGAACCCTTGGGCGAAGCAAACTCCAATGCCTGGAGATGGGTTTGGGGTCGTTGCCAAAACCGCTTGAAGGTTGCCCCGTCCAAAAGCCTGGTGGCCGTTGCAAAGGCCAACAGGGAAGGCTTTGGCGACAAGTCGCGGTTGAGAAGCCCATAATAGTATTCGGCGTCCAGATGGTTAACGCCGCCCACATCGTGCCATACGCTATCGTTGAGCTGATAGACCAGGCAAGTTTTGACATCTTCTGCAAGTGCCAGCGCCAAAGTCAGGAAGAGATTTTCGGCGGCTTGCCGATAGGAATCGTGCCACCAACTATTCGGCTTGGTACAGGCGTACACTTCGGTCAAGTGCAGCGGCTTGTCACCCAGGGTCTTCATGGTGTCACGCGTCGCTCGAATGCCTCCCAGGTATGTCCAGCCGTCATCCGTGTTGTCTGCCGTGACGTTTCCTCGTCCCGGATGGAGGGCGACATCGTCCAAAAGTTCCCAGCCGCCCTGCTTGGCGATTTCTTGAAGGAATGCAGAATCGCGGCCGGCAAGCCCCATTGAAATCAGCCTAAAGTCAGGCGAACCCGGTTGTTGCCTCCGTTGCTTGATGGCACGAAGCCAGGACAAGTAGTTGGCGACCACCTCCGGCCTCGTCTTGTCATTCTTGCCCATATTCCACTCATTGCAGAATTCCCATGCTGGATTCTGTCGTTCTGCCAGTTGCTCGAACATGGCTTCCAGCACTTTGGTGTCCTTGGCGGGATCAAAGGGTCGCGTTGGCGACACATTGTTGTGCATGAAAGACACGATGCCGTATGGCGCACTCTGCCTATTGTCACCGTTTCTCAGATAATGAACGCCCAGGCGTTTCATGAGCGTGTACAGTTGCTTTTTGCCTTCCTGGTCGTTGGGCATGAAAGCCGCCGCCAAGCCAAAAGGGCTTTTATCGAGGTGCTGATACTCGTACTTGGGCATGATTGCAAAAGTCGTTCGTGCCAGTGGCAGTTTGTTGTCCGCCGAGTTCACAACGCCCACAAAGTAGATGCCTACTCTTGTGGCAGCGTCAACCGACACCTCAATGACCTGCTTGTCAAATGCTTCCAGCTGAATGCCGCGTGCTTGCCTCAACAAGACGCGCCCTTCCCAATCCTTAACAATCACTGTCAGGTCTTCTTGCACGGAACGATTGCCCGAAAAAACTTGCAGTTGAATTGACGGATGCTCGCCAATATCGAACACACCATAGGGCTTAGATGACGAACAAGACACATGCAATTTCCGACCACCCAGGGTGAGCACCACCTGCTCAGGGGTCGAACCTGCAGGCATTGCCGCAAAAGACATGCGGCCTCGCAAGCGACGAAGCCCGTCCTGATCCTTGGAGATTTCCTTCAGCTGAAGATGTTCTCCGAAGGAAGATCCCCAATTGTGATTTCCAGAAATGATGTACCAGAGGCTTGTTGACTCGCTAGTTGCCACCCGCCGGATCGGCGATTCCCTGACCTCATGGGGCACGCCTCCCCTGCCATCGGCAGACCACACCCCGAACTTGTGGACTTGCCTCGGCTCGCTGCCGAAGTTCAGCATGAGACCGCCTGTGGACACGCCTTCCGGAGCCGAAACGTCAAATTCCAACTCAAATCCATGTTCCGTCCTTGCCACGCGACAACTAACGGAAACACGGCCTGTCCCGTCCTTCTCGATACCGCAAACCAACGTCTTGCCAAACAGGTCGGGCACCGCCTCCTGAGGAAACAGAGCCACGGGAGGCGACCAGGCAAACACAACGTTCTTAAACGAAACAAGCTCGTTGCCCGAACCATCACGAACAACAATCCAACCATCGCGGCATGACACGCTCAACTCCGCAGGAACCATGCTGGCAGACACTAGCAAGCACAAGACAAGATGACGCATTTGCAAATCCTCGGTTTTCTACGATTAATCCTAAAAGTGCAGTTGACGCCATGGTGAGCTGAGCTACTTTGCCAACTTAGCGCACATCCTGGATCTTCGATTGTGCCTTGATAACATCCGTAATGCGAACGACTTCTACTGCTTGGTCTATCGTCACCGGGAAGGGAGCGATTCCCATGATGGCATTGTAGATATACAGCCAAATGCGATGTGGCGCGTCGCCAGCGCTCGATTTGACGGGAATCGTTTCCGTGATCCAATTCGGCGATGCACTGGCCCCAAAGCCGCCTTCAAGTGGCGGATTTCCTGGCGAAGACGCCGTGGTCGGACGCTCTTCAGCCTTGTAGTACTTCATCTCAATCGTCTTCTCGTCCTTGCATACAAGCGTCCCCAATGATCCATGGATGCAGTAAATCGGCTCGGGAATTGACACGCCGCCGGAAATCTCAATATCGACTAGCCGTCCATTGGTTCCGCGGAGGATGACTTTCAGGTGGTCCTCGGCGTCGCCGAGTGCGGCGACAAGCTTCAGGTCGCTCCACACGGATTCGACGGGTGTTTCCAGGAACTGCAGCGCCTGGTCGATCAGATGCAGTCCCCAGTTCAAGAGTTGCCCGCCACCGCAGGACACGATCGTCTGCCAGTCGGGACGCCATTGGTAGCTGTGCCGACGCAACTTGATCTCGAAGATGTTCCCCAGCTTTCCGCTGGCAAGGATTTCGCGAATGTGCGAGAATGCGGTTTCGAATCGACGATTATGGCGGATGAACAACTTCCCGGGATATTTGCCTGAGGCCGCTTTGAGTTTCAAGGCGTCCCAGTAGCAAACGGCGATCGGTTTTTCACAGACGACATACTTGCCTGCCTCGAGTCCCTTGATCGAGTGCGCCACATGGTCGGCCGAACGCGTGGCAATGGTCAGCAAGTCGATCGACGGATCCGCCACAATATCGTCAACGCACTCGTAAACCTTCAGTCCGGGCATTGCCTTGACTGCAGCCTCACGTCGTTCGGCATCGCAATCACAACCTGCAATGACTTCAAACTGCTCAGGAAACCCCTTGAACTCGGAAAAATGCATTTTATTGCCTGCACGACCAAGGCCAATGACGCCAACCTTAAGCTTTTTTGACATGGTAATCTGCTCCTTTTGTGCTTGAATGATTTGACTGATTGCTTCTGATAAACGCAATCGCATAATCTACTCCAAAAAACCTCCGATGGCAATCCAGAGAATGCTGAATGCTGAATGCTGAATTATGAATGATTTGTCCGACCCAGTCCGACCAGTCCCAACTTCCCCCAAACCAGCCGGAAAAAGGCATGTCACATTCCTTTTGAGTACGAAATCGGTGAATTTTCGCCTTGGTTTTTTGTTGTTTTTGTGGGCGAGATGCAAGGGATGGTGAACGATGCTATATTCTTTTTGGGATATCCCTATTGCTGAAATCATGTAGCTGAAAATATCAATTCAAAAAAGGAGCACGAGATGGGCGAACGCTTGTACAATGGCATCGAATTGAATGATGAATGGCCTCCACGGAACATTCCGGCAGACCGCAATCAAGCCATGAGGGTACCCTACCTGGAACGTAAACCAGAGGTGATCGACATCGACCTTGGACGACAACTCTTCGTTGACGATTTCCTGGTGGCAAACACCAACTTGACGTTTCATTACCATCAGCCGGTAAAATGCCCGATGAACCCATTGTTCTTTCCTGAAAAACCATGGGAAATGTCCGAACTCTACGGCCCAACCTGTATCCCGAAATGTGGCGGAATATGGTATGACGACCTGGACGGGTTCTTTAAAATGTGGTACCTGTCAAGCTACACGGGAAACGAAGCGTATGCGATCAGCAAGGATGGATTGCATTGGGAAAGACCGGAACTCGATATCGTACCGGGAACAAACCTGCTCTTTCCAGAAGGAAGCATCAGGCCGGATTCGGGCACGGCATGGATCGACTTCGAATGCGAAAACCCCGAACAAAGGTACAAGCTACTGATTCGAGAAGTCGATACGGTCATGCATAAACAGGGCAATAGAGGCGCCCGAATGATGACGTCAAGGGACGGAATTTATTGGTCAAAACCAGTGCTGACATCCGATATGGACGACAGAAGCACCATGTTCAAAAACAGATTCCGAGGAAAATGGATCCAGAGCATACGAGGGTACTTGGGAACAGTCGGACGCTGCAGGTATTATTGGGAGCACTCCGACTTCCTGCCCTCAGGCAATTGGTCGAATCCGCCATTCTGGGCATGCGCCGATTGTTTTGACCAGGGCAATGAGTTGAATGCCCAATTGTACAACTTGGACGCTAACTCCTACGAAAGCCTGATGGTCGGGTTCTACCAGATATTCAGAGGTCCCGAGAATCACGTCGGACGGGCAACGGGGCAACCCAAGTTGACCGAATTGGTCCTGGCGACCTCGCGTGACGGCTTCCACTGGCATCGCCCAGACCGCCGCTCGTTCATCGGAGCCAATCGCCGTCCTGGCTTCTGGGACAACGGATACGTGGAGGCGACTGGAGGAATCCTCTTGGTTGTCGGAGACGAATTGTGGATCTACTACAGTGCCTACGGTGGCGACGAAACCTGCACCAACATGCCAGATTGGTGTCGCGACGGCATGTACTCCAATGGCGCGGTCGGCTTGGCAAAACTTCGTCGCGACGGCTTTGCGTCCTTGCACAGCTCATGGCATGGCGGCTATGTCCGAACCAGGAACGTGCGTTTCAGCGGCGGTCATTTCTTCGTGAACGCCAATACGGTCGGGACGAGATTGACCGTAGCGGTGATGGATGAATCGGGGAAAATCATCCCTGGCTTCGAGCACGAAAACTGCACGGGCTTCCTGGGCAACAGCGTCAAGGCGCCAATCGCATGGAAGACAGCCGACCTGGCAACGCTGGCAGGACGCGTCGTTCAGTTCGACATCAGATTGAACCGAGGCGACCTGTATGCATTCTGGGTAAGCCAACGATCGACCGGCGAATCAGGAGGCTATCTTGCAGCTGGAGGACCAGGCTACAAAAATGCCTGTGACAAGTAGCCGCCCACCAATTCCACCAACCTAAAAAAAAGCAGCTGACGCCAATCAACCTAAAAAAAGCAGTTGACGCCTTATGATTGTAGTGCCTTTACAAGGCACGGTCTTCGGCTGATTTTCCCGCCCCAGGCTAAAAGCCTGGGGTTAAGCATCGTTAAGCGCTTGCAGCGCAATGTATTATGTAAATCCTTTCGGCTAATCCGAACTATCGTCCGTGTCTGGTCCATGTCCCGCCAGGTGGATTGCGGACGACCAGTCCGCGCCAAAGACTTTGCGCCGTAGGCGCCTGACCATGCTTAACCCCGGGCTTCAGCCCGGGGATGGGATGCCCCCCATGCCTGGCGCCTTGTAAAGGCGCTACGGAAGACTGCCGCACTTTAATTCACCAACACGGCGAACGGAGTGAACTTTATAATCATTTGAAAATAAATCAATTAGGAACAAAATCCAATTTTAGCTGCTTTTTAGGATTATTCATTTCTAACATATTGATTCTCATGGAGTTATGAATTTCATGCAATGACATGCAACTTCATTTTGGGCTGCGGACACTAGCCCCGCAAGGGCGTGACTGCAATCTCGCCAAAAAGAGGCATGTCACATGCGTTTTGAGTACGAAACCGGTGTTTTTTTGCATTGAACCAGAGTTGGATTTTCAACGAGAACCCAGCGTCCTAAGTCCCACCCGGCCGTCCCCAAACCTACCTGCTTGCCGCCAGCCTCAACTTCTTCCACTTCCTCGCGCGCACTACATTNNAGGGGCGGAGGCCCCCTTACGGTTGGGTGGGCTAAAGCCTTATTTGCACCACTAAAAAATCGCGTTTTTTTTGAAAATTTCAAGCAAGAATCATGTGCAATCATTGACAAACATCGTCAATCTTCCAGACTCACAACCCATTAGGTAATCCNNTCTTGATGACTTCAATCGATTAGCAGGCCATTATTCCATACCTATTTGAGTACGAAATAAAAGTAATCAAACTTCGACCTGGCTCCCGCCTGGTCCGACAAGGGGCGCCTTGAGACAAAAGTTCCACATCCTCCATGTAAATTAACGGATAGGCTTAAGTATGAGCACTCCAAGCGCCTGTATTCAAGCATCAATCGCTTTTTTTAGGTTCATTGGTGCTTGTGGATCGTGTTTCCGATTTGGAGTCGGAGATTATGGAGAACCATGGGATTGGGTAGCAGTTGGAGCGATTTTCGCCCGCCGGCATTGGGGATGTTCAGCAGCTTTTTGACTTCTTCAAGCAGCTGGGTGGCATCCTTGTCCCGGGTCTTTTCGGCGATTTTCTGAAGGATGATGATGTAGGAATGGTCCTCGATGCCGTCTCTCAAGGCTTCGGTACGGACGGAAGCGACCGGCCCATCGTGCCCAATCAGGTTTCCCGGATAGAAAATGTAGCCATCTCCATTGGGATATCGGATGCGCTGGCTTTTGCCTGGGGCGCCCGACTGGAAATGCGGCTTGTGGATCCCCCACTCGAATGGGTTGAGCGTCAGCCAGTCCGCGCCCCAAAATTCGTATCCGAGTGCATTGTACTTCCATGCGTAAAGTGGGAGGAGTCGTTCAATGGCGTTGTATGGTGTATCGAGGCACTGCTGTCCATCTGTAGTAATCAGGAGTTCAGCGCCTGAGTTCTTTATGAGTTCCAGCTCTTTTACGGAGACTTGCCCCTGTACGCCAATGCCCCACACGTCTAGTTTTCCCAGCCATTCTGGTACGTAGCACCATGTCGAGGAATAGATTTTGACGGTTGGCCAGGCTTCGTGGCACATGTCGCAAAGTGCGATCATCTGCTTGATGATGTCCTTGTTTCGGAATGCCGGTTCATCGGAAATGTAGAGGATAAACCTATCTTCCCAGCCTTTTTCCCTGATATGCGACATCATCAGCTTCAATGCTTCCTGGCAGACTTTTTTGTATTCCGGGGTAAGCACTGCTCTGTCGCATCCTTCGTGCGGATAATTGCCTGGATAGGGTTTGATTCCCAGGAATGGCTTTGGCAGATGCCCCCAGCCGAAGTGCTCTCGGAAAAGCGGCAGGTATGCGATTGGGATGTTCCATTCTTCAAACCAGATTTTTGCGGTTTTGTCAAAGGCTTCGAAATCCGCGTTGACCTTGCCATCCTTCATGTAAAAATGTGGCTTTGCCGGGATTTCATCTAGGCTGAGACGTGATTTCGCCAGGAATTCTGCTCCATCCATTTGGGTGTAGGTCTTCAGCTCCTTGCCTTTTCCATAGCGATCGTCAAAGATCGCTGTTGTTTCCGGCTGGTCTGGCAGGGTGAAGTCCCAGACTTGGATTTCATATGGGATTTTACGCAAAATCTCGTTGCCGTTGCTGATCGTGACGAAGCCGCCGTACTTGCCTGGGACGGCATCCTTTGGTGCGTTGAAGCGGATGTGGAGGGTTGTGGTTTCCCGCGACTTCAAGTTGAAGGCATTGGTGGGGATGATTGGATCGGGATACATGATCGGGCACTGCCCTTCGGGAACACAAATCGCATAGACCGGAATGGAGGAAAATTCGTAGTATCGGCTTTCGGAGTCGATCTTGACAAATCCTACCACTCCCAAGTCTGGCTTTGGCAGGGTTGCGCCGGCGGCATTGGCTGGCTGGGTGACCGAGAAGGTGCAAGGCGCATTGGCACCGAAATCCCTGTTGGTACGGACTGCCAATTGCAGCGACTCGGATTCGTTCTTCGCCAAGGCGAGTTGGAATGCGTTTTCATCCCTGGGGATCGTGTCCTGGAAGACTTTGATGATGGGGGCAATGCTTTGGACACGGACTTCGTCCTTTGCCTGCAGGTCGGCCTGGCTTTCCAGCTTGGCAGACGTCAGGGAGAATGCCTCCGCCAGAAGAATGCCATCGTAGGCACGCTGTCCGTGGTTGGAAGTCAAGTGAAGCTCGATAATGCTGTCCAGACTGGTCGCCTTAATCGTCATGGCGAACATTCGCCAACCAGAGCCAGGAGACGACACGCTCATGTTGTTGAAAGAACTGCCCTTGCCCCTCTTGCTGAATTCATGGACCCAGATGCCAGCGGTTGAACTGGAGTTGATCCAGCCGGTAAAGAGGTAAGACCGCCCCTGGGTGACAGAAATCTGTTGCCTGAAACCGTTCCATTGACCGTCGGGAATATTCAGGACTGCCTGGCGTTTTCCAAACAACCCGCCCTCCTCCAGGCTGGTGATAGGCTTGCCTTCTGGTGTTTTCTGGGAAACGTCACCCCAGTGCTCGTCAGTTTCAAAACTTGGATTTTGAACCAGGTTTGATGCGGAGTAAAGTAGTTTTTCGTATGATTTTATATCGACGTCTCCGACATTTTCCGCTTCCATGTCAGAGAGGATATCGGATGCCTGCTTGAGCTTGATGTTGGCGATTTGATTTTGGCGGTCTTTTGCGAGGTAGAGTGTTCCCAATAAGCGAGTCATTGGCATCATTTCCTTGACATTAAAGACCAGCAATCCGCTGATGGCGAACACCTCGGCTGGCTTCCCGTCCAGGAAGAGCTTGTAGTCTTGCTGGCGGAAGTTGGCATGGGTAATCAGGTTGACCGGCAATGAGCAGAGGACTGCGGAACGCGAGTTTTCTTCCAGGTTATAGATGCTGAAGGTCAGTCGTTCGGGCCATTCGACCTTATCAACTTCCCAAGCAGGGAATTGCGGCGTTGGCGTTGCCAATTCAGGCTTCAGGGATTCTGGCTTTCCGATGTTGACCTTGAGGTTCACTGGAGCTTCCAACTTGATTTCAAAGTCGTCAAACCAAGCTTGTCCGGAGGTTCCGTGCATCACGGTTCCGAAGTTCATGTAATCTGCGTCGTCGGGAATGACGCCATCGAATTCGATGAGTTTCCAATCGAATGTTCCCCAATTGTTCCATTTGTTGATGGGATCTCGTCCCGTATTTCCGCGCGGACCGATATGGAGGTAGAAACCCGCTCCGTGTCCGCCCTTGATCTCTTGTCCCTTGACCCAGATTTTCACATTGTATCGTGTTCCCGGGGTGACGCTGATTCCCCTTGAGAACTGAACCCAATTTGGCGTGGCACCCGGCTTCAGGATGGTGGTCAATGAACGTTTTCCAGTTCGTGCCACGTCCGAGCGTTCATTGACATGGAATTCGCCAGTGAATGCCGAACGCCATTCTGGCGGGACTTGTCCGTCCCCCTCCTCGAATGAATCTTGGAACGAGATTCTCCAGGCTTCCAGTTCCTTCGGAAGGTTCCATGCCATTGGATTGTCCCAATAGACATAGATTCGGCTGGTGCTTCCCGCCTTCACGGTCGCTGGGATATACAGGCTGGATTCGTCGGTTAAGTGTTTGTCTGGCGTTTTCGGCCTGATGGCGAAAAGGAGTTCATGGCCATCGTCCTCCACAACTCGAATCTGGCTTTCCGGACACCCAACCAATCCCAAGGCCTTGGCGGAAACCTGAATGGAACTCGCCACGATATCACGGGACGAAGCATTTTCAATGTCCAGGCTAATGCGATTCCGAAAAGGCACGCCATTGTCAAGATACAAGGGAAAATGCCAGTTGCCGGCAACGACAACAAAAGATGCAAACAAAACCAACAATATTCTTTTCATGCTAAACTACTCCTGACAAAAAGATACCCAAAATAGGCTTCTGACTTGCCAGTAATATGCCGCCAAAGAAGGATTTTACAAAAGGCGCAACGAGGTAACAAGACACCTCGCCCTTGACCCTTTCCACCGAAAAACCACCTCAAAACCAAAACGAAAATTTCACGGTTTCGTACCTAAAAGGTATGTGACATGCCTTTTTCTGGCTGGATTGGAGGATTTGGTGTTTGACAGGTGTTTTGACTGGGACTGAGACCTATGAGACACATAGGACGAATGTGACCTATGGGACTGGGACATGGGACTGAGACTATGGGACGTGACGTCGGGTTTTGTGGATGTTGAGGTTCTGGGACAAGTCGGAAGGGATCCTCCTTCGCGCTGTGCGCTACGGCGGACGGGGCGGACGGTCGGGCAAATTTGCCCTGCTTCAGGACGAGACGAGTTTAGGTACGGCACCCGGGGTGCTCGTACTCAGGCGATGTCGCCGCTAAAGCGGCTGAACATGACAAAGCCCCAGCCAGACTATTCGCCCAGATTTGCCCTGCTGCAGAACAAGACGAGTTCAGGTACGGGCACCCGGGTGCTCGTACTCAAGTGACGTCACCGGTCAAGCGGCTAAACATGGCATGTCCCAGTTTGACGGGTCGGACGGGTCATTCAGCATTCATAATTCGTCACTTTCGTACTCAAAAACCATGTGACAAGCCTTTTTCTGGCTAGTTTTTCGGAAATGGTCTTTTGGTGGGGATTGAGGGGCGAAAGATTTTCGCCTCCACTATTATTGAAACGAAATTCGTTGGATATTCTTTGCTATTTCGATTCTATTATAGAAGGATTCCACAAGTTTGTCATAAAGTTTATTACCCAAAACCTTGTCTTCAACTCCGCTATCGATGTTCGGATTGTCGTTAACTTCCACGACATAGACTTTTCCGTTAACCATTTTTAGGTCAACGCCATAAAGTCCATCCCCAATCAACGATGCAGCTTTTATCGCAGTTTGCAATACTGCTTGTGGGACATCTTCAATGTTAAGAGTTTCAAACAATCCTGCTTTGTCTGTCTCTTTTTTACTCTTCCAATTGTAAATTTGCCAATGTCCTTTCGACATGAAATACTTGCAGGCAAACAGCGGCTTATTGTCCAAAACACCAATTCGCCAATCGAATTCAGAATAAAGAAACTCTTGGCAGATGATCATGTCAGATTTTTTGAAAAGCTCTGAAATTGCCTTGGTGGCTTGCTCGACATTGTCAACTTTTGCAACTCCTAATGAAAATGAACTGTCGGGTTGTTTTAGCACCAACGGAAATTTCATATCATTGAGCATTTCATATTGGAAAAAGTTTTTGGTCAACACCTCTGTTTGCGGTGTAAGGATTCGATGTTTCTTAAAGGTCTCGTTTTGATAAATTTTGTTTGAGCATCTTAGAATTGACCACGGATCATCAATGACTATGAGTCCTTCGGCATATGCCATACGCGAAAATTCGTAGGTGTAATTGTTCACGCCTGTTGTCTCTCTTATGAACAGCGCGTCAAATTCATTTAATCGGTCGATGTTTTCTCGTGTGATATGCTCAACATAAAGACCTTTTCGATTTGCGGCCTCTTTGAATTTCTTTAATGCTTTTGGACAGGATGGCGGTGTTTTTTCTTCGGGATTTACCAGCACTGCAATATCATATTTGAAATTGCTTAGTTTGGTTTTATTGAAACGTTTTTTACTAAAGTATTGCTCTGCAAATGAGTGCAATAGCTCCATGTCGCTTTTTGGGATCTTATTCAAAGTCAGGAGTTGAATATCTTTGATGATCCACTGTTGGTGTTTCAAAAAATTCACCTTAAAAAGCGGTGCTTCAAAGAGTTGATATAGCTTGCTTGCTAGCAGCTTATGCTCTTTTGCCGCTGTTTGCCCAAAATAGATATCCAGCGAAAATGTGTCACCGGTCTCTTTGCCAAGTGATGTTTCAATAAGCTTTTGAATTTCCCAGCTCACCGAATGGACCACTTTTGGCATTTTGAAGTCGCGAAGCGTCACGTTGTTTGGTATGACTCTTTGTCCTCTTGCCGTAGCCAAAAGCGAAACATAGTACCCATAACTTTGATATTCGTAGGAACTACACAAGTTAAAGATCCTAAAATCTGCATAGGTGCTGTAAATCGGGTTTGAAATATACTCCTTGACCGTAATTGCCTTGGCATTGATGTCGGCAAAATCCCATTTGTAGGGATGATTCATGACAATCACGTTTGTGATTCTATTTGTTGCGGCATATATCTGTGTATGCAGCTCCATTTTGAAGGCGTCTTTGCCTTCAGCATAGTAGTTTTCTTTGCGCTCAAAAATTTCAAAACCGTGTTTTTTGTACCACTCAACAAGTTTTTCGTTATCTGCATCAACCTCAATCGAAATTCTGTGGTATTGATTTCGATTTGCAAACTCCATTGCATGTTTCAGCAAAAAGCTGCCGACGCCTTGCTGTTGAAATTCTGGCAAAACAGCAATGGAATATATTCGCAAGGTGCGTCTGTATTTTATCAACACCATTGCGCCAAGCGGTTGACTTTGAGTTTTTTTTGTTTCGCCAAAAGCGATTAAAATGGTTTGCGAGTCGCTGCTCAAGCTATGTTTTATATTGCGTGGCGCAGTTCGTTGAAATGGTTGAAACGATTGTTCTTCAAGGGTTTGTAGGAAAGCTATATCAGCCTCTGCTGCCTCAGAAATTGTTTTTTTCATCGTTTTACTTAATTCCCCTATTTTCAAGTGGTTTGAGAACTTAACACACAATCTTATAATATAAACCACCTTTGTCTCAAAAGGTTGTATTGACAATTGATTTTTTAATTATTTTGCCTAGTTTTTTGACCTGCCTAGAAAGGTTTGCCATTGAAGTTTTTTGGGCATGTAGTTTCCTGTTGTTTGAAAACATGGCGAGCGCTCGTATATTCGCTGAATCGACCTGTCAAGCTTTCCGGCAACACCATACAGAGGTTATAGATGTCAACAACGAGAAAATCCATTCCGTACGCGCTATTTTGGAACTGGGACCATTCCACAACCTGGTGCCTAAATGTCCCGGGATCACAAAACGCAGGAGTCTTCAATGGGTACACAAAAAAACCTGAATACCTAGAAAAAGACTATGGAAGGATGATCGACTGGGCGGCTGAAAACGGAATCAATGCCGTTGGAATGGCGGGAATGCTTCGCGACAGGCACGGAGGCGTCGAAACAGCCAGGAAAATCTGCGCCTACGGCATGGACAAGGGAGTCAGGGTTTACGCTATCATTGGATTGTTCGCATATGGCGGAGTCTTCTACGAAGGAAATAGCCCTTACTCAATGTCGAAATTCCTCGAGGAAAATCCTGATTGCGCTGGAAAAGACGCAAATGGGCACCTGCTCCGGGCAAACCCATATGCGTATTACGGAAACATTCGGGAACCACAGGGATGCCCGTCAAGCCCCCGACTCAAGGAATACATACTCGATTCACTGGATTGGCTGTTCAAAACCATTCCCGAACTTGGCGGGATTCAAATGGAATCTGGCGACAATGGAGTGTGCCAATGCCAAAAATGCAAGGAAAGAAGAGGTAGCGGGGCAATTAAGGAAAACATGTCCGTCGAAGACATGGCAAGAATATACCCGGATGCCGCGGCAGTTGTCAGAAACCGGAACAAGGACGCCTGGGTTATTTGCGAAACATACCACCATTTCAAGGACGAGGCATTCAAACAACCGTACTCCACCGTTCCACCAGCTTTCAAGCCCTTTGAAACGATGCCCGAAGCGACGTTCTTCCAATGGAAATGCGACCAAGTACTGGCCGAAAATACCTGGGACGAAAACGATCGGCTGCCTCCATTGTTCAGCAAGTTCAACAACGTCATGCGTTCACATCTTGGAACACATTGGCGTGGCGGCTTGCGGAAAGATTTCGCCGTCGAAGGCATCCGCCGCCAATGCCGGCTAAGCTATACATCGGGATTCAATGCCGTCTCGCTCTTCGGAGAAGATTCAACATACTACCCAAACGTCGAATTCAACTACCTGGCATTGCGATACTTCGCCGACAATCCGATGAACACGCTCCAACAGTTTGCCGATGATGTGATGGCTCCGAAACTTGGATCGACCATGCTGGCGCAGGACTATGTGAACATGGCGATGAATGCAAAGAAGGCAGAGCTGCTCCCGAAATTCCAACGGGATATCGTCGCAATCCTGTCGTCCCTGACAAATCCCGAACATATCAGAAGGTGGATCAATTTCGCCGATTTCATCGGCACTCTTGCTTGGGAAAACATTGCCTTTCAAGGAAGATAAGCTAAAACCACGCCTGTTCCAGGCCGCAAGCACAAAAAAAGCCGACCTTCGCAGTGTGAGTCTGGAAGGTCGGCTGGATGCTTGTATCAAGCTAGACTTGTGTTGTTACCAGTCCCCGTCAGTGAAGATGTTGACCGGATACCATGGAGTTCCCGTTGACATGTGTGGGCGTTTAAGTGCCGAGACGTGTCCGTCCATCCATGCGATATTGGCATGATTGTTGTGCCTCCACATTTCGTCGACCTGCGCAGCGGTACGTCCTTGCTTTTGGCAGGCATGGGTATCCGCACCGCCTTCCGTGTGACTGACGGTATCCATCCGCTGCTCGAATGCATCAGCGCAGAAGATCGTCGAGGACGGCCTTGGGTAAGCAACCTCGCTCTTGCCTTCAATATACGATCCCGCAATGCCGTATGCCGCATATTTGCACGCATCTGCGATGCTGCATCCGTAACCGTCAGCCGCCGTTGCGCTTCCGCAACCGAAAGCCTTCCTGTCACCAACGTACGGGTAGTACATGATTCCCCAGTAGTGCTGTTCCCGCTTCAGCAAGGACATTTCGGGCTTAGCATAGTCAAATCCGTTGGCTGTCCATGATGCGGCATTGAGTCCCCACGAGTTGTTATCCCCTGCGTTCTTCGTATGGTGGAAAAGTCCATCATGATCGTCCTGGTACTGCCTCATGCCAAGCCCGACCTGCTTGAGGTTCGAAATGCAGCTAGCCTGCCTTGCCTTTTCACGTGCCTTCGACAATGCGGGCAACAGCATCGCGGCGAGAATGGCGATAATGGCAATTACAACCAACAATTCAATGAGCGTAAAAAACTTTTTCATGACTACTTGACTACTCCAATGTTAAGGATTGACTTTGACTTGATACAAAACAAAAATTTAAGACGCGTAAATTATACGCATTTTTTTTTCAAAAAACAAGAGTCCATGTTTTTTTTTGAAAAAAATCTATTTCTACTCAAAAGGCTTATGAAACGCTACTTTGAGCTCAGCATGGTGAAACCCCTTCGCCATAAAGAAGACACGAAATGGTCCGCATGACATTGGGGATGCCGACTTGCTTACGCATCCCGCAGCATTTCCGACAATTTTCCCACACTTCTTCATGGCTTATTTTCTCCATGCAAGGATGGTTCGGAATGCTAGCTTGGGAATGATTGCCATTCAAGGCAGATAAGGCGATAACTTTCCTGTTCTCCGCTCCGAGGCGCCAACAATATTAACCACTACGGTGACTGTGGCTGCGTGCACTAAAAAGCCGACCTTCACAGAGGTGAGTCTTGTGAGGTCGGCTAGATGCTCGTATCAAGTTAGATTTGTGT
Organism: Lentisphaeria bacterium UBA1407; assembly: GCA_002305655.1. Taxonomy (GTDB): domain Bacteria; phylum Verrucomicrobiota; class Lentisphaeria; order Oligosphaerales; family Oligosphaeraceae; genus UBA1407. Next base: position 31,084 of record DBPZ01000132.1, read on the forward strand.
TATTACCAGTCTCCGTCAGTATAAATGTTAACTGGATACCATGGCCTTCCCGCTCCCCAGTACGGATGCGGGCGCTTAAGCGCTGAGACGTGTCCGTCCATCCATGCCATATTTGCATGATCATTGTGCCTCCACATGTCGTTAATCTGCACTTCGGTACGCCCTTGAATTTGGCATGCATGGGTATCCGCGCCGGTGGACGTGTGGCTGACGGTATCCATTCGTTGCTCGAATGCATCAGCGCAGAAGATCGTTGTGGACGGTCTTGTGTAAGCGGCCTCTCGCTTGCCTTCGATATACGATCCTGCAATGCCGTATGCCGCATATTTGCACGCATCTGCGATGCTGCATCCGTAACCGTCAGCCGCCGTTGCGCTTCCACAACCGAAAGCCTTCCTGTCGCCGACGTACGGGTAGTACATGATTCCCCAGTAGTGCTGTTCCCGCTTAAGCAAGGACATTTCCGGCTTGGTATAGTCAAATCCGTTGCCTGTCCACGATGCGGCATTGAGCCCCCACGAGTTGTTATCCCCTTCGTTTCTCGTATGGTGGAAAGTTCCATCGTGGTCGTCCGTGTACTGCCTCATGCCAAGCCCGACCTGCTTGAGGTTCGAAATGCAGCTAGCCTGCCTTGCCTTTTCACGTGCCTTCGACAATGCGGGCAACAACATCGCGGCGAGAATGGCGATAATTGCGATCACAACCAGTAATTCAATAAGGGTAAATGACTTTTTCATGATTCCTGGGTGCAATTCCCAAAAGTGGGT
>DBPZ01000039.1:0-19560 GCA_002305655.1 Lentisphaeria bacterium UBA1407
CCCCAAGCACCACCCCGGGTGCCCATACCTAAAACCGCCGTGTTCCGAAGCAGGACAAAACCGCCTGACCCGCCCGACTTGTCCCAAGTCCCAGACACCAGTCCCATTCGTCCCATTTGTCTCATTTGTCCCATGGGTCCCACACGCCATGACGAAATTCCGATTCCGTGCATTATATTGCCCCAATGAGATTTTTTGCTCAAGTGTCACACCCAGGAGTCCTCATGAAAAAGCTTTTCACACTTTTCGTCCTCGTATCCTTTGCCTCGATCCTTGCCCAAACACCAGAATGGTCTTTTGACAAGGCTGAGCGCTTATCGTCCCTCACCCGAGAACAAGTCTGCATCAATGGACTATGGCAATTCCGCTCAGAACCCTCGCTCAAGCCCAACGAAAAAACCAAGATCTTCTACCAGGACGACATCGAGGAAAATACCATCAAAAACTGGATCATCACCAATGTGCCAGGAATCGAATTCATACCAAGTGCCGACACATCAAAGAAAACGACAGGTGATGCATCCCTCAAACTCGACTTCAGCGTCACGCCAGCAACCAACCTCTACCACTGCCTGTACTACATCGACAACCTGCCGACAGGACAAAAACTCACCTTGGAAATCGACGCAATGGCGGATTTCTCAGGACCTCCCCTGTACATCGAAATCCAAGATGCGGAAGGATTCCACATTTACTGCGTAACAGGCACGTCAATCCAAAACAAAAAGGGCTGGCACAAGGTCGCTTGCGACTTCACCCTCCCCGGCCAAACAAAACGCATCAAGATCCTGCTTCCAAGAAGCCAGGCTGGCGGCTGCAAGGGAACCCTTTGGTTCGACAACCTAAAAGTCCTGCAAAGGTCGATTTTGCCCACCGAAGGATGCAACCCGCCACAAGACAACAACTGGGGCACGGCGCCCGTACCGGGAACATGGTTTGACAGAGTGATGACCAACTGGAACAGCAATGACCCCAGCAAAGACAACCCGACCGAACTCAAATACGGATGGTACCGGAGAACCATAGAACTGCCGCAGTACTGGAGCGGAAGGACGATCACGCTTCATGCCAATCGACTCGCCACAAACGCAGTCGTTTTCTGCAACGGCAACCGGGCAGGCTCACTATCCTACCTGGAAGATCAGATTGATCTCACGAAGCACACCCAAGCGGGCAAGTCAAACACCCTGGAGATTCTTGTCGAATCCATGGACCGCTGGGAAGTCCTGCCTGGCTTCTTGTCGCGCCCAAGGGCGACCTGGCAACTGCTCCCTTCAGCGGCCGGCATCGCGGGAGATGTGTTCCTGATCTCCCAGGCTCCAGCCCAGGCGACTGTCCAAAAGCCTCAAATCATCACCAAAGTACAAGGCGAAAAGACGTTGCGGATTATCGCAGATATTACTGGTAATGCACAAGGACTCAACTGGAAAGCCAATGTCAAGCATAACGGAAACATCGTTAAAACATTCGAGGGAAAACTTGAGGCCAACAAGCTCGACGCAACGGTCAAGTGGGACGATCCGCCACTCTGGGACATCGACGACCCCAATCTCCTGACACTGACGATCGAACTGATCAAGGACAATGCTGTCATCGACCAGACACTCCCGGAAACTTTCGGATTCAGGGAATTCCAAATCAGAGGCAAGTACTTCTACCTCAATGACATCAAACTCAACCTAAACCCATGTGCAATCTGGACAAGATCCGGAAACTGGGATACAAAGGCAGCGATGAAACATTGGCTCAACAACGCTAAAAGAGCAGGATACAACTACGTTTACATGGAAGACGACTTCAGGCCGGGAAGCTTCGACGCATCACACTCGTTCCTGGATATCTGCGACCAAATCGGAATGCTCGCGGCAATCACCCCAATCAGCATAGGAAGCGGGACTGCGAAACTCCTCGAAGTACCAGAAAAGCGAAAACTCTGGGAAGACAATACGGAAATAGTCGTCAAAACGTTCAGGAACCACCCGTCGCTCGCCATGTGGCGAATGAACATGAACCTGTATTGCTACCCCCAAGACCAGAATCCAAACTTCCTGGACGGGAAACTCGACTTCTTGCCGGACTCCAAGGGCGAAATACTCGAAAAAGCCGCACTGCAAACCAATGAGTTCGTCACGAAATTCGATCCGACAAGACCCAACTACAACCACGCCAGCGGCAAAATCGGACAAGTCTATACGCTCAACAACTACCTTGGCTTCCCAGAACACCAGGATATCAGAGAATGGCTCAGGCAATGGGCGACAAATGCAGACAAGCCACTATGCATGGTCGAACAGGCGACGCCATACCCAGGCGACTTCCAAATGAGAGATCCAACCTCATGGTGGCAAAACGAACCGCTGATGACCGAATACGGCGCCATAACCCTCGGCGAACAAGCCTACGAACTCGAGGAACATGACTACGTCGACTACATCCAATCCTGCTGGGCAGGCACGCACTGGAACTCATCCTACGGATACTTTACTTTCAACTACCCGCCAATCCTGGACGAATGTGTCGTCAAAACCTACACCGCCACCTTCCCGGCATGGCGCACATGGGGCATCTCAGGCGGAGTCAACACCTGGGAAAATGCCTGGAGGCGCCTGATCAAGAACTACCCAAACAGCCCGCATCGATACGCACCACAATCACCGGTCATCCCAGTCGATTGGTCAACCTCCCAAAAGCCAGGACGGCTCTCCACCACATGGAGATACGACAGTGGCGGCGGTGGCGAAATCCGTTCCTTCTACGACCGGGGAACGCCAGATGAAATGGACTACTTCCAACCAACCAAGAGATCCTATACCTTCAAAAGGCTCCTGGCAAAGAACTTCGCCTACATCGCAGGTCCTAACGACCTCTGGTTCACCCAAGACCATCACTTCTACGCCGATGAAGCGATCGCCAAAAGCATCGTCCTCATCAACGATCTGCGCAAGCCGCAAACCTTCAAAGTCAACTGGAAGGCATCGATCGCAGGTGCCGACATCGCCTCAGGCAATGACGAGGCAACCGTACAACCCGCAGAAACACATCACATCCAATTCCAATTCAAAGCACCCGACGTGGTCTCGCAAACCGACCTCGAGATCACCGCAACCGTCATCACGGCAGACAACGAAAACATCCCTGTAGCGCCATTCAAGATTAGGGTCTATCCCAAAGTTGCGCCACAATCCCCACCACGCCAAATGAATAACTGCGTGCTCCTGGACAATACCGGAAAAACGCAAGACGCATTCCGCAAACTCGGCTTCAACATCCAAACGCTCAACCCAGACCAGCAACTCCCGGATAACATTACAACAGTGTTCGTCGCAGAACTGCTGCTCGATGACGCAGTCGGGAAAAAAGCGTTCGCCGATATCGCCAAAAAGGTCAACGAGGGACTCAATATCGTTATCCTCGCGCAATCCGACAAGGCGCTTGCCTCAACCTTCGGATTCAGGGCCTTTACTCCCGGAGTCAGATTCGTTTACCCGAGAGCCTCAACTAAAAAAATCGTGATGGCAGGACTCGACAATACGGACCTGGAAAACTGGCGAGGTCAAACAACCCTCGGGGAAATCCCGCCTCCGCCGGAATCGCTCGAAGTCAGCCAACGGGAAAAACGTGTCTGGAGATGCTCGACATACGGAGTCGTTGCATCAACGATCATCGAAAAGCCACACAAGATCCCAATCAACAACCTGGCAGATACAGGATTCGACCTCAGGTACTCGACATGCTTTGAAATCCGACAAAACAAGGGTTCGATCTTGTTCTGCCAATTCGACCTGGTCGATCGAATCGGTTCCGAACCAGTCGCCGATACGATCCTCGAGAGGCTGATCATCCAGGCACAAACCTCGACCCTCCCACGGCCACCATTGGTTGCGACCCACGCTGGCAGCGCGGCGCTCTTCAAGGACTTGCCTGCGGCAAACGAACCTCCCAGTTCCCCCGACCAGATTCTCGTACTCTCCCGAGGCTGCCTCCCATGGCTTGCCAAGCACAAGGACCAACTGGAGACAAAGATGAAGCAACCGACCAATTGCAAGATTTTCGCGGTCGGTCTCACCTTGGAGGAAGCGGAACTTCTCGCCCAATGCTCCTCGATTCCATTCACTGTCGCCACCGCCACCAACTGGCTCAATCCTTTTCCTGACGACCTCCTTGCCAGGCTCGTCTTCACTGGGTTGTCTTCGGCGGACTTCAGATGGCGACGCAAAACTCAAACCACCGTCATCACGTCAGCGTCAGCGCGCTTGCAACGACTCCCCTCAGGCGTTGCCGCCGTCTCCCATTCTTTCGCCTGGTTCTCCGCCCTCCCGGAGGATTTCGATCCCAAGACCAGGCCTGACCTCGTCTTCACCCAAGTCAAGACCGAGCGTACAATCCGCACGATGCTTTTGAACCTGGGAGCCACATTCCCCAACCAGACCAACCTCGCAACAGCACTCCAGAACCCGGAAAAGCCGATCCTCGAAACGCAAATCTACTCGGATACAAGAAAGCTTCGGGACGACCCATACGCCGACATGAGGTGGTAAGGAGCCGAATTTTTCTCCGTTGTCTTGAAAATCCGGAAATCGTATCCATATTATGACTTTTACCGAAACATCTCGGAGAGATGGCTGAGCGGTCTAAGGCAGCGGTCTTGAAAACCGCCGTAGGTTCCACCTACCGTGGGTTCGAATCCCACTCTCTCCGCCATTTTACACTAAAAACAGGGAAACGATGCCAAGATGCCGTTTCCCTGTTTTTTTGCTGATTTCGGTTTGAATTCGAATTTGGTTATTTGCCGTTCTTCTTCTCATTTCTGCCGGAAACTGTTGCAGGTTCCTTTTGCCTTTGGGGATTTTCGTGGTCTTTTTGTACTTTCTCTCTCCAGGTCTTCCACTTCTCCGGCGTCATTTCCCACTCGCAATATAGAGCAAGTCCGGCAATGGATTTCTGCTCGCCGGAGGCGGCAATCCCGTTCAAAGCGCTGGAAATATTTTCCACAACAAGTAGAAAAGGCTGGGAATTTCAAGAATCACCGCAAGAGCACAGCAAATCCGCAAAAGACTCTTGGTGATTTTCCTGAATTCATAATTCAGCATTCAGCATTCAGCATTCTACAGGTTAAAGGTTTGTCCGATTTCGCATCCGTCTGCGAGAAGTTGCTGTCTCAGGAGCTTGTGGTCAACTTTGCGAGGAACGATATTTTGCTTCAAGGACATTGCGGTTGCGGTTCCGGCAGCCTGTCCCATGTTGATGCAAGCCAGAATCAGGCGACAACACGCCTGGGCCATGAACTCCGCCGAAAGGCAACGACCCGCAACAAGTAGATTATCGATCTTCAGAGGCACCAGTGACCTGTAGGGGATGCTGGTGGGAAGGCGCTTCTTCTGGAACTGGTCGCCTGAGCGTCCCCAGCCATCGGTTATGGAATCCCAACCTGTCGGAGGTGGCCAGGAGCCGACCTTGCCCAGGGTCGAGACATAGCAGGTCTTGCCGTCGATTTCCAATTCAGCCCACTTGATGTTTCCCGGCCCATCCGGGTTGTGCAGGTCAAGGTGGTGCCCCGTGATGGCGATCGTATCCTCGAAGGTGTTGGCACGGACTACGTCCATGGTCTTGAGAACGTATTCCCCGACGACTCGCCGGCTTTCACGGACGCCAAGCAACGATCCCGTGTCAATGAGGTACGAATCCTCGAAACCAGGGATGTTGCGCTTGATGAATTTCGATAGGATATCCGCCTGCTCGCGTCCTTCCAGGTACATTCTCGTCAGATCGACAGCGTCAAGCGGTCGGCAGTTCCTGGAATGGGAGAAGCAGATCGAGACCTCGTCACGTTGCGATTTCTGCGGTCTTCCTGGTACGTGTGTAAGCCAGTTGAGATGATTGTCGATCATGTATGGGAGTTCGCCCGAATCGAAGCATTCCTGGATCAGCTTGATCCACTGCGGGTCGTTTTTCTTCAGGTCGGATTCGGCGTACTTTTCCCAATTGACGCCACCCAACCGGAATTCCAGGGAGCAGGCCTGGTGTTTGCCGTCACTGGGTCGGCCCGCCATTGTTTCGCAGCCCGCGAAGTGCGCCACGTCGGCATCGCCGGTGCAATCGATGACCCGCTTTGCCAAAATCGCCTGACGCCCCGACTTGTTTTCAACCACGACTCCCTTGATTACGTCGTTCTCGACAATTGCCTCCACCACATGCGACACCAGCAGCAGCGTAACACCTGCCTGGACTGCCATCCTATCCAAGACGAGCTTGTGCTTCTCGGGATCTGAATTCCTATGCCAATGCCCGTTCATCGCCTCCAGGTTCTGGATCATTTCCTTGCCGATTCCAGCCAGAAAATCCAACGGGATATTGACGAGTCCGACTGTCGCCAGTCCCCCAAGCGCAGATTCCCGTTCCACGAGGATGGTCTTGCACCCCATTCTGGCGGCGGCGATTGCCGCACCGAATCCCGCCATTCCACCTCCGCAAACCGCGACGTCGAATTCGCCGAATACCGGCATTAGGATCTCGGGATTGACGATTCGTCCTTCTTTGTAGGTCAGTGGGATCATGGCTTCTCCTGCTCCTGTTTTTGATTGTTGTCTTCGTGCACGCTAATGGCCTCTGTCGGGCATGAGTCGTAGCATATTCCGCAGTGCCTGCAGAGTTTCTGGTCGATGACTGCCGTGTCCTCAAGCATGTAAATCGCCTGCGCCGGGCACGCCATCTCGCAGCTGCCGCACTTCTTGCATCCATGGTCGATAAGATAAATTTTCACGGGACTTACCCTCTAAACCATAATTCTTGAACAGCTCCTAAAAGATTAAAATAACCGCAACGACTACGAAGTCAAAGACATAATATCAGTCTCGGCAAAATTCGTGCTTGGGGGGCATGCCACATGCATTTCGAGTAGGAAGTCGATGATTTTTTTGCTTGGTTTTTCCTGTTTATTCGCACCTGAGCAGATTGAATCTGGCGCTGTTCTTCTGGTCGGCGATGCCCTTGCCCCAGAAGAGATAGCCATCACGTCCCTTGCCCGAATTGGAATTGACCACCAACGAGAAGCCGAAAACGCCAGGCTTGCTGAAATCGAAGCCAGTTTCAGCGGGATCCAAGGTGACCTCGTAAAGAGATTGGCGATTGTCAATGCGCTGGAACTTTAGTTTTGATTTCTTGAGGATTCCCTTTGGGTCTCCGATATGTCGATAGACGATTTCTCCGTCTCGCGCTTTAGCGACCGTGAATTCCTGCCAGTTCCTGGCAGTTCGTTCCTTGTGGTCTTTTCCGATTCGCTTGCCGTCAGCATCTCGTTTTTGAATCACGAATTGAATCGAGTCGCCTCTCCATGCGTCCAGTGGCGATTCGTTGTTGACGTGCTCGGGATCATCGACCAGCACGCTCACGATCAGCTGTCCATTTTTGACTGAGGTTCGGAATTTTGCTTTGATATTCGGTTCCATCGAGCCGAGTTCCCAGACTTGCCACTGCTCCGGGCTGCTGAAATCAATCCAGTCGCCTCCAATCTTGGCGGTATCCAATCTCCAAGGCCTGACCGCCATGGTCATTGGCAGTGCCCGGTCGTGCTTGTCCTTCAAGGTGACGAACTGGAAGGCATCAAGCTTGACGTCATCATTGAAGGTCAAGATGCCTGTCAGAACCAGCTTGCCACGTGCCGGAACCCTGGAATCGGCCAATGGATCCTGCTTGAAGACGAATCCCTTCGGCAAAGTCCAAACAGGCTCGAACTCCAGGGATTCATTCGAAAAGTTATTGACCAAAACCTTGAGTTTCCATTGGGCATCCAGAGGGACATCGTACCCATAGGTGCCATATTCGACTTGATTCATCTCGAAATCCGGTTGAAGCACCAGGTCGCCCACTTGCCGCTGACGCATCTTGTACTCCTTGGCAAGCCGATAGTTGCGCATTGCAACCGTGTCCCTATCAATGAACTTACTGGCGTCTGGCTGGAGGAACACGTATGCGCAGCCATCTCGTGCTGGGATTGCGTTGCCGTTGACCTCGAAGGCCCTGCCATCCAATCCCGTTGCCTTGATAGGCTCAAGACCTTCCGGAAGCAGGAATGCGTCGGGCATCTTGCCGCCGCGTCCTCCATAGATGAAGGCGATCACTTGCCCGTCCTTCATGAATGTCCTCGTACGGATTGCATTCTTTACGCCTTTCAGGTCTCCGACGTACTCGGCATGCGACAGTACCCGCGCCAAATGGGCGTACGCATTCATCGAACGCATCGGGGTATGGTATCGATCCATCATGCCGAAATTGTTCTGGTGCTCGTCATAGTACTTGTACTCGAAGGCAAAATAGCGCTCGATGCCCAACGCCCTGAATTCAACTGCCTTCGCCACGATTTCCGAGGCGGAATGAAGGTCGTTGGGTGCCAATGCCCTCGGCGTTCCGCGTCTCCAAGGCATTCCGCATTCCGTAATCCAATGGGGGATTCCAGCCTTAAGCGACCCCGAGGCGAGCTCGTGGCGACGGGACTTGTCAACCATCGCCTCCAAGGCCGGCACGGTCGAATACGTATGGTATGAAATGACATCGCAGGCATCGAGCATCCCATTGGCGATTTGCTGGGGATAGAAGGTCGTGTCGGGGCGGATCGATGCATACACGCCGCCAACCAGAATCGCCTCGCGCCCGTCAAGCTGAGCCTGGCGAGACACTGCCTTCGTAAAGGCGCCGATATATTCGGACGGATAGTAGTTGGCGAAAGAGATGTCGGGTTCATTCCAAACCTCCAGCGCATCCACCATCGGCCAACGCTTCAGGATTGCCGACCAGGCTACCCCGGCCTTCAGCAAGTCATGGGGATACTTGTTGTTGTTGGCGTCATTGGGGTCCTTGAGCCAGCTCGGGGTATCGTGGAACGTATCCAACGTCTTGATCCCCTCCTCCGCTGCCAGCCTGCGATACAACTCGAAGCGCGCCAGATGCCTAAAGGGCTCGCCTTCCCTGGGATGCATTCCGCCCCATGAAATCCTGTCTCGATTCCACAAAATCCCATTGTCCTTCATGATCCTAAGATAGGCACGCATCAAAGGTTCGTCGCTAGGATCGCCACCCCAGGAAAACGACGTGTCAACCGCAAAGTACTCGTCAGGTCTCGCTGGCGCGGGAACGTCAATGGACAATCCCACACGGATGCCCAACTTCGGATAGGCGATTTCATGGAAGCCGAGGCTCGTCGGAGCAGGACAGGTCAATGTCCCTTGTTTCATGTCCAATTCCCCAATGCCCTCGCCTACAATGCCGCCATCATAGTCCAGAAGATAATACTCGGTCTTGCCGACTGCGTCCTGCGGATTCGCCAAAACAACCTGCAGGGGACGTTTGTCATCAGGCCGACGGAACAGGGTCGTCGGATCTTGGATTTTCCATTTGGCATGGGTAACGAGCATTGGATCGTAGGTATGGAGTTTTACGTCCTTCAGCAGATAGCTTCCTTTTCGCGTTTTAAAATCCCGTCCGTGGACGGAAAATGTTATCATGCGTATTGGCAGCCTGAGGACACCGTCGTTAGGGCCTCCCCAATGATGGTTCGGGCTGTCTTTGACTGGAATTTTCAAGGTTTGCCACTGCTCTGGATTCCCCGTTAGTTTCAAGTAGTGCTGATGGGTTTGGTTGGTCGAATCGGCAAATCGCACATCCATCCCCGTCGCATCTGTTTTGACCTTGTATTCGACGAATGCCAGATTGGCTTGCGGCGCCAGGTTCAGGCAAGACGCCACATACCCTCCTCCCTTGCTCATGTCAACATTCAGCTGAATAGCACTTTCTTCGCGGTTCCAGAGATAGTTGCCTTGGGCGCCCGGAAACTCGCGACCCAAATTCAACGCCCAGCCCAGCAATGCCGAATTCTCCTGGCGATCCGACACGAACAATCCACCTTCCTGATTCAAGTCCACGTACTCAAACTCGATTTTGCTGAACGTAATCTCGGTATTGACGGCGTCTGCATAGTCTGCCCGATGTTGCACGAATGCGAATCCCTTGAGGGGAAACCTAAGCACGCCATCGTTTTCGCCACCCCATTTGTGCGCCATCGAGCCCGAGGGGATGATCCTGAAAGGCTGCTCAATGTCTCCATTCCCCGTCAACTCCATGAAATGCTGGTGGTATTGTCCATCGGCGCCGATGAATCGAACGGCAAATCTCCGCGCCTTTGACTTGACGTTGAAGCGGACTTCGCCCAGGTTCCTGGGAGTCTTGAACCACTGGAACGCCGCCACGTAGTTCCCTTTCTTGTCAGGAAACGAGCCAAGCAAACGCAAGGAATTCTTTGTTATCTCCAACTTCCCGGACGCTCCGGGAAATTCGGGGCCGTTATTGAAAACCCATTCTTGGCCGAACAAAGACACTATGGCACATGCCATCAATACCACTAGCTTGCGCATGACAAATCTCCCTGAATGATATGGACTATTCCATCGCCTTGCGTGGAACATCGAACAATACATCGAAGCCAATCGGAACGCACGAAACAAAAGGTTGAAAACCGCCAGGCTTGTATACGAGTTCGTACTACTTGAGGACTTTCCACTTGGTCGCCCTGAGGCAAGGCGACTCGCCCACTCGTTCGGCTTGGTAGTAAACCGTCAGGATCGAGCCGTCCGGAAGCAATGTGGAGGCGGGATATCCCAGGTCGCCGTTGAAGTGCCCTGCGATCTTGATCTCGTTAGCCACGTCCCAGGTCTTGCCATGGTCATCGCTGATGCAGGCGTACTCTCCGTATCGTCCGAATCGACGACCATAGACCACGACGATCTTGCCATCCGGAAGCTTCAGGAGATGCGGGGGATATCCAGCCATTTCAGTAGGCGCGAGGACAGACCAGGTCTTGCCGCCATCGGCGCTTTCCGTTTGCCTGAGGGTATGGGTACGCTTGATCTCAGGCACGCGCTTGCCCGAGGCATCATGGTCGTGGAATCGGAACAAGGCGACGAGCCTGCCGTCGTCGGCCTCAACCAGGAATGGTTCGTGGTACTGCCCGACATTTTCGTTGGGCGGACGCGAGATCGTGGCGACGGTCTTCCAGCTTTTCCCATTGTCTTCGGAGACTTCGACGACCAGCTCCCGGCGTGCGTTCTTGCGTTCGGGATCATTGGGCAGGAAGCGATCGGCGCCGGTCGAGCTTCTCCCCACCATCATCAGCCGTCCATCCTTGAGCTGGATGCCACCGTGGTTTGCGGAACCTTCCGTCCTCACAGGTTTTTCCCAGGTTTTGCCACCATCGGTCGATCTCATCGTAAAGTATCCCAATTGGCTTTTGACCAGGTCGGTTGGAAGCTTTAGGAAATGATTTTGGTAATGGAAAGGCTTCGTTCCTGGCTTTGCGGAGACCTTTCCTGTTGACGGCGTCGCACCTGCATAGGCGATTGACGAGAACCAGGTTACGACCAGATCGCCGTTTTCGAGTTCCATGATTCCCGCGTCCCGGTCGTCATTGATTCCATTGACGATGGTTTCCGGTTCAGTCCAGGATTCGCCATGGTCATTGGAACGGATCATTTGGACTTTGCCCCAAGGGCAGACATGCTCTTCTCGATCGCCTGAGAAGACCGCAAGGATTTGCCCGTTTTTCCTGGTGCAGACGCTTGGCCATCCGATGTAGCGTCCTTCTTGCTTGCAGATCGTCTTCGTCCAGATGATTTGCGCCCTGTTCTGGACGATGTTGGCGCCGGCGATCTTTTCCTTGGAGGTGTCCTTCCATGGCTTTTCGGGCTTGGCGACCGTTCCCCTGACCTTCATGTTCTTGAGTTTTCCGACTGTTTGGCTCGCATAGAATCCGACTCGTCCCACCGTGGTTGGGACGGGTGCCGTGAAGAGTTCCTTCCCGTTGAACCAGACGGTCAGCTGATCGCCTTTCCGTGCGATTTTTGCCGTATGCCAAGTGTCTGGAGCCTGTGGCTTGGGACCTCGTTTGATCTCCAGGTATTCGCCTTCGATATCCTGGAAGAGGATGGCGGACCGCCAATCGTAATGCACGGAGATGAACCGCTCATTGTCAGTCGAGGCAAACATGAAACCGATTGCCATCACGCCGTTCGTTTTCGCGACATTGAACTCCGCCTCCAATTCGAAGTCCGCATATTCCGCCTCAGCCGAGATGGCGCGAACCGGTCCTTGCATGCCGTCGATGACCATCGATCCGTCCACGCAGGTGACCTTGCCGGGACTGCTGAAAAACCAGTTTTCACCCACTTCGTTTCCTTCGATGTTGAGCTTGTTTTGCGCCAATGCGGCGAGTGAACACACAAGCAGGCAGGTGATGGCTTTTGGCATAGTGACTACCTCCAAAGAAAAATATTTCATACCTGGAAAATCAACTTGATTTAACGTAATGTAAGCTCGCCGGAAAACAAATCAAAAAAGGATTGAGATTACAAGTATCCTCGTACCTACTCGATCAAAAATCCATATCACAGCTTTACATTTTTAATTAAGCGTAATGCATGTACGAGAACCCTGGATGCCGTACCTAACACAAGTCAAAATCAAGCCTTGGTCTTGCAGGTCATGATTTTTGCTTGAGTTTTTCGTCCCCTCCGCCTTGATTTTGTCAAAATTCATCTTATTGTTTCATACAAGGAGCATATGCACAGAAAATCGACGAATTGGTGAAGCAATGCAAGAAGCAGTCAAGATCATGTATCGCATCCAGAGTCTGGAGATTATTCTGGAGGAAACACGAATCGTGCATCGCGACAATTTGCCACCACAATACGCGACACTCCAGGAAACCATCGAAGCACTCAGAAATCAGGTTCCTGAGGAACATTTGGCGCGATACGACAGGATCAGGAAAAATGGGCAAGCCGTCGTAAATCTCGTCAACGGATTTTGCCTGGGATGCAGGATGGAAATATCCTTGGGCGACCTAAACAGAATGAAACGAGATGAAGCAAACCTGATTTGCCCACATTGCGGGAAATTCCTCCTCCTGGTCTAGGCATGTGGATCCCGATTCTAAAATAGCAACGAGACACCACCACGTTCACGAGGCACCTATGGACATTAAGCCGCTCCTGCCAAAAGAGCACGTCATCCTAGGAATCAAAGAGCAAGACAGAAGAAAACTGCTGGAGACCATCGCACAGCCACTTGTGGACGACGAGATTGTGGACGATTTGGAGCAGTTCATCAATGATGTCGAGGAACGCGAAAGCGCCGCCTCCACCCAGAATGGCGAGGTCGCCTTCCCTCACGCAGTATCCAAGGCGGCGAAGCGCCTGGGTCTGGCGGTTGCCATTGCCCACGAACCCGGGATTGTCTTCGACCCGCAGTCCGAAACCCGTTGCCGGGTGTTTTTTCTCTTTGCGATTCCCGCGGCTGCGGCTCCCAATTCCTATTTGAATCTTCTCTCGCATCTAGTCGATTTCGTCCTTGCAAAAGGCAAGCTTCTCAAACTCGTCCAGTCAAAGACTCCCGCCGCGGCTGCGAGAATCCTGACATCCTGGAAAAGACCAACACCATAACATAACCCACCACTTGAAATGACCATCAGAATCACCTATCCGGAAGGAAAAATCAAGGCTCTAACCATGAGCTATGACGACGGTGTCCAGGAAGACATCAGGCTCATCGAGATTTTCAACGAATACAACATCAAGGGTTCGTTCCATCTCAACTCTTCTACCTTTGACAAGCCGGGACGCTTTGCATCCGACCAAGTCAAGGACATCTACAAGGGACATGAAATCTCCTGCCACTCGTCAACACATCCTTTCCTGGAACGAGTCCCGGCAATGGAGGCCATGCGCGAAGTCTGGCTGGACAGGCAAAAACTGGAAAGCCTGGCGGGATACCCAGTCGTCGGAATGTCCTATCCGATGGGAACCTACAGCGACAACGTCATCGCCATTCTCAAGGGCGCTGGAATCAAATGCTGCCGGACAACGCTGGCAACCGGAAAATTCCACTTGCCCAATGACTTCCTGGCCTGGCATCCCACCTGCCACCACAGGAACATGCTGGAGCTACTGCCCCAATTCCTCGATTGCCGCTACGCGCTCTCCATCTTCTTCGTCTGGGGACACGCATACGAATTCCCAAGAAACGACAACTGGGGAGACATGGAGTCCTTCTGCAAGCAAATCTCAGGAAAACAGGAAATCTGGTACGCGACCAATATCGAAATCTGCAGGTACCTGACAGCCATGTATCAACTGGAAATCTCCGTTGACGGTTCTTTGATCTACAACCCGACTGCAACGGAGATCTGGTTCACGGCAAACGGAAACCTCATGTCCATCAAGGCAGGACAGTCGATCCAAATCTAAACCCGCAACTCCAACTCAAGACCACAAGACCATATGGCAATTCTAACGATTACCGACGGACCGGGCGCTGGGCAGCAATACGAAATCGAGGCAGGCAAGATTACGGTGGGGCGCGTCGAAGGATGTGACATCATCCTCAACCACGGAAGCATTTCGCGACAACACGCCACGCTGACCCTCGTCCCAGGCGCCTGGAAACTAGAGGACTTGGGTAGCCAGAATGGAGTCTTTGTCAACGACCAGAAAGTCACGGGATGCCTGCTTAAAGGTCCCTGCGACATCCTCTTCGGCTCAATTCATGTTCATTTCGAGCCAGGTTCTGAAATAGCTTCCCAGCAAGAAGCGGCGCTCCCAAAGGGCAAAGCGCCCGTGCAGCAAGCGGGCATCGATCCCGAAGACGTCAAGAATATCGGCAAGTTGACGGGCAACATCATCAACGAGTTCGGGCGGGTCATCGTCGGCCAGAAGCAAGTTGCCGGCGAGTTGCTCATCGCCATTGCCGCTGGCGGCCATTGCCTGATGATTGGCTTGCCGGGTCTGGCAAAGACCCTGATGGTCTCCACGCTGGCTCAAATCCTCAAGCTCCAGTTCAAGCGAGTCCAGTTTACGCCTGACCTGATGCCCTCGGACATCATCGGCACCGATATCCTTGACGTGGACGACCAAGGGAAACGTTCCTTCCGATTCATCAAGGGACCCGTCTTCACCAATATGCTCCTGGCGGACGAAATCAACAGAACCCCGCCGAAGACACAGGCGGCACTGCTGGAGGCAATGCAGGAAAAGCAGGTCACCGCATCGAACCAGCTCTTCAAGCTCCCGCCGCCTTTCTTCGTGCTCGCAACCCAAAACCCGCTCGAACAGGAAGGGACATACCCGCTACCGGAAGCGCAGCTGGACCGTTTCATGTTCAATATCCTTGTCGACTACCCCGAGGCGGACGAGGAAGAGCAAATCGTCATGGCGACCACGACACGGCAAGAAGTTGACCTGAACGTCGTCCTTACTGCGGAAGACCTGGTCCGAATCCAGGGCATCGTCAGAGACCTCCCCGTCTCGCCACATGTGGTCAAATACGCCACCAGACTCGTCAGAATGACGCGCCCAACGTCCGAAGAGTCACCCGACTTCATCAAGCTGCACATCCACTGCGGAGCGGGGCCCAGAGCCGCACAATGCCTCGTCCTGGGCGCAAAGGCAAGGGCCGTCCTTCAAGGACGCGTCAATGTCAGCTGCGCCGACGTCAAGGCGCTGGCGCTCCCAGTCCTCAGGCATCGGCTCTTCACCAACTTCACGGCCGACTCGGAAGGCATCACCACAGACGATATCGTCAAGAAGCTGCTGGCAGCAGTGCCGGAGCCTTCTGCCAAAGACTACTGACGACAAAGCAAACAATCCAGACATATGAAAAGCCCGAACACAGCTCACTGCGTTCGGGCTTCTTTATTGGCGGAGTTGACGGGGCTCGAACCCGCAGCCTTCGCCGTGACAGGGCGATGCTCTAACCAATTGCGCTACAACTCCGATTCGATTCTGGTTTCTCTAAAACTGGCGGAGTTGACGGGGCTCGAACCCGCAACCTTCGCCGTGACAGGGCGATGCTCTAACCAATTGCGCTACAACTCCAGTTTCAGAATGTCTCAAGGCCTACGCTTTGAAAACACATTAAATTTACACTGCTTTCCAACTTTTGCAACTTAACAAGTGAATTTTTTAATGGAAGGCATCAAGACGCTGAAATGATAGCCGAAAAACAACCCCCCTTTGTAGCAAAATAAGTGTGTTTGCACCCCCTGAAACCAAAACTTTGTGAAAAACTCACAAATTACATTGAAATTTTCTTCCATATTGTATATTATATCATAAAAAATACGAAATTATCGCAAATATGGAGGTCGCAATATGCTGATACGCTTTTCTGTTGGAAATTGTCTATCCTTTGCGGAAAAACAGACCTTGGATATGACGGCGGTAAAGACCTGCAAGGAGCGTTTGGAAGAAAACACTTTTAAATGTTGTGATGAAACACTTTTGAAAAGCGCTGTCGTCTATGGGGCAAATGCAAGTGGAAAATCAAATTTGATTCGTGCGTTCCACTTTTTCAGTCATTTAGCCATTTTTTCTTCAAAAGATTCTGTATCCTCGGAAGAAATTCTTGTTGTTCCATTTTTGTTTAATCAATGGAGTCGAGGTGAACCCTCTAAATTTGAAATTGAATTTTTTACTGATCAAAAGAAATACCGTTACGGCTTTCATGCAACCAGTCAAAAGATTGTTCGCGAATGGCTTTACGAACAAGACAAGGCAGCCTTTGTACGAGCGTTTGATGGAGTTAATGATATTATCCAAGTTGAAAAACTTTGGAAGAAAGCTCAAGGCTTGGAAGAAAGAACCCGGAAAAATGCACTTTTCCTTTCCGTATGCGCTCAATTTGCAGTGCCGGAAGCAGAAAAAATATTGGACTTTTTTATCAATAAACTACATGTGATTGCTGGTGAAAATCCAATCTCCTTAGAAGATTATACCAGCAATCAAATTGATTCCGGTAAATATCGGGAAGATATTCTTGATTTTTTGCGCAATGCTGATACCCATATCGTTGACTTGATTGTCGATAAACAGGAACAGAAAAAACCTGTGCCTCCCAATCGTGAACATCAAGAATACTTTGATATCAATAGTCTCCATAATGTCTATGATAAATCTGGTCAGGCTGTTGCTAAAATCGAGTTACCTTTTGACCTTTTAGAATCACTGGGCACTCAAAAAGCCTTTGCACTGGCTGGGCCGATCATTAATTCCTTGAAAACGGGATCAGTTTTGATCGTAGATGAATTGGACTCCCGCCTACATCCTATTTTCACCAGGCAGATTGTTAAATTATTTAATTCCAACAAAACCAATCCTCTCAATGCCCAATTGGTATTCAACACTCACGATACCAATTTGTTGTCCTGTAAATTATATGACGACAAGACAAAAAAAGAGGAATATATGCTCCGCCGCGATCAAATCTATTTTGTCGAAAAAGACAATGTGGAGGCGACTCATATGTATTCTTTGATCGAATTCAAAAAGAAAGGTGATAAAAAGGTACGGAATGATGCCTCTTTTGAAAAAGACTATCTGAATGGCATTTATGGCGCAATCCCCTATATCGGAGATTTGATTTCTTTGCCAGATGGGGAGGACAAATAATATGGCCACAGCGGGAAAACTTCCAAAGGATTTATTGGCAGAGTTTTCTTCGTCAGGAACCAAACGGCCTTTTGGCAAGTTGCCGCCGCGCAGACATTATTTGATTGTTTGCGAGGGAGAAAAAACCGAGCCGAATTATTTTGAGGCAATCCGGAAAATTCTGCCTCGGGAAATGGTAAGCCGAATCACAGTTTCCGGAACGGGAAGAAACACTCTTTCTTTGGTGGAACACACTCAAAGAGAGGTCGAGAAAAGACGAAGATCAGCCTTGCCACCGTATTACAAAATCTGGGTTGTCTTTGACAGGGATAGTTTCAGCCCAAGTGATTTTGACAACGCCATTTCAGCAATAGCCCAAAGAAACAAAAAAACGGAACAGTGGCAGGCTGCGTGGAGCAATGAAGCTTTTGAATTATGGTACATCCTGCATTTCAGAACTCAATCTGGCGGTGCTTTGTCCAGGCAGGAATATGCTGATATTTTGGAAGAAGAGATGGGAAGGCCCTACAAGAAAAATTCAGAAGATATGTTTGAATTGCTAAAACCACATGTGGTAAAGGCTATCAGGCGAGCAAATACTGCGTTGAAGTTGCAGTCAGGCAAACCCTATCATGCCCAGAACCCGGCAACTACTGTCCAGCATTTGGTCAAGGAACTTTTAAGCTACATCACCTAAGAGCAACCTGAAGAATCAAATGCATCCAACGAAACCCCAAAAACAACCCTTTTCAACATAAAAACACCCGCTTCCGACTTGAAATTCCGCCTATATTATATATAGTAATAGAGTTTTTTCGTGGTGCCCCTAAAAAGGCACCTCTTTTTTGTTTTTGTTTCATGCTTTCCCTTTAAGGACAGAACATGCCAATTGACGACACCCAACCTCAAGACAACAGCACCAATATCAACGAAGTTCCTGCGGACAATCATGCGGAACCGGCGAAAAACGGTAACTACGACGCATCCCAAATCACAGTCCTCGAAGGTCTCGAGGCAGTCAGGAAAAGGCCGTCGATGTACATCGGCGACACACACGAGCGTGGACTACACCATCTCGTCTATGAAGTCGTTGACAATTCCATTGACGAAGCATTGGCTGGATTCTGCTCCAACATCGATGTCATCATCAATATCGACAATTCGATCACCGTTACGGACGACGGACGCGGAATCCCGGTTGACATCCACCCCGTCGAGAAAAAGCCCGCCTGCGAAGTCGCCTTGACGGTTTTGCATGCCGGCGGCAAGTTCGACNNCGGCGGCCTGCACGGCGTCGGCGTATCCTGTGTCAACGCCCTGTCGGAATGGCTTGTCCTCAAAATAAAGCGCGACGGCTACGAGCACCAGATGAAATTCTCCCGCGGCCATACCGTCGAGCCGCTGGAAAAGATCCGCGAGACGAAGTCGACAGGAACCACGGTGAAGTTCAAGCCGGACGAGCAGATCTTCGGCGTCACCGAATACAAGTGGGACATCCTCTCCAACCGCCTCAGGGAGCTGGCTTTCCTCAATGCAGGAATCAAGATCACCCTCACGGACATGAGAACGGACACCCCGAAGGAAGAAACCTTCCACTATATGGGTGGACTCAAGGAATTCGTTGAGCACCTCAACGCTGGAAAGTCAGTCCTTCACGATGTCATCTACTTCAAGACCACCAAGAACGACGTGGAAGTCGAAATCGCCATCCAGTACAATGACAGCTACACGGAAGCAATCTACAGCTACGCCAACAACATCAACACCATTGAAGGCGGCACCCACCTGACGGGCTTCCAGGGAGCGATCACACGCTCCGTCAACAACTACATCAAGTCGATTCCCAAGTACAAGAACGAGAGCGCGGTTTCGGGGTCGGACGTCCGCGAAGGCATGGCGGCGGTGATTTCCGTCAAGATCAAGGATCCCCAGTTCGAGGGTCAGACGAAGACGAAGCTCGGCAACTCAGAGGTCGCCGGAATCGTCGGTTCGATTGTTTACGAGATGTTGTCCACGTACTTCGAGGAGCATCCGAAGGAAGCCTTGCAGATTATCGACAAAACCCTGCTGGCGTCCCAGGCTCGCGAAGCGGCTC
>DBPZ01000039.1:19624-85400 GCA_002305655.1 Lentisphaeria bacterium UBA1407
GTGCGAGCTGTTCATCGTCGAGGGACAATCCGCTGGCGGTTCCGCCAAGTCGGGCCGTTGTTCCAGATACCAGGCGATCCTTCCCATCCGAGGCAAGCTCCTCAACGTGGAAAAGGCACGCCTTGACAGGATCTTCAACAACGCGGAAATCTGCACGCTGATCACCGCAATCGGCGCGGGAATCGGCAACGCACCGACGGATGAGAACGATGTCGACTGCTGCGACCCGGCAAAATCCCGCTACCACAGAATCGTCATCATGACAGATGCTGACGTTGACGGCTCCCACATCGCCACCCTGCTCCTCACATTCTTCTACAGGCAAATGAAGCCGCTGATCGAGGCGGGATACATCTACATCGCCCAGCCACCGCTTTTCAAGGTCACCAGGCGCAAACACGACGAATACGTCGATAGCGAAGACCAATTGGCGGGAATCCTGCTCAAGCTCGGACTCCAGGTCATCACGCTCCATCTCCCTGACGGAACGCAACTCCCTGACGACCAGCGGGCACAGGTCATCCAAAACATCCGTGAATTCACAAGGATGGCAGGAAACCTCCATCGGTACGACCTCAAAACCCCGGACTACATCGAAAAAAGAAACGAGTTGGGCGACTTCCCGGAATACATCGTCAATGTCAGGGAAATGGATGGCTCGACAACAACCCATTTCGCGACCTCAAAGGAAAACCAGGAAGAAATCGTAAAGGAAATCGACGCCCGGCTCAAGACCGAACTCGTCCCGGAAGACGAAACGCAGGAAACGAACGAAGACGAGGAAGTCTCGACTGCGCACTACATCGATGTCATCCACATCCCCGAAGCAGAGCGCTTCCAGGAAATCTGGAATGAACTCGAACAAGCCGGATTCAACGTCAAGGCGATGTTCGACCCCGACGAAAAGCCAGTTGCCATCATCGCCCAAGGCGACAAGCCGAAAACCGAGGTCTTCACGCTGGCGGACATCTTCGAGAAAATCACCGCCATCGGCAGGCAGGGACTCACGATCCAACGATACAAGGGACTTGGTGAAATGAACGCAGAGCAACTCTGGGAAACAACCATGGATCCCACAAAACGCAAAATGCTCAAGGTCACGCTGGAAGACGCAGTCCAGGCGGAAAGGCTCTTCACGCTCCTTATGGGAGACCAGGTTGCGCCAAGACGCGAATACATCGAATACCACGCGGAGTCAATGAAAAACCTGGATATCTGACCTAAGCCGAAGACACAATCAACCATCACATAGACCAAGAGCAGGAAAAAAATGTCCGAAGAAACACCCAAATCACCCGAGAAACCCAATGCGAAGATTGACAAGAAGGCGCTGGGCTTCACGTTGGAGAACTTAACCAAGAACGACAAGCCGTCCGCCATCGAGGCAATCATGCACGATTCGTACCTGCAGTACTCGCTGTCGGTCAACGTCGGACGTGCAATCCCCGATGTCAGGGACGGAATGAAGCCCGGAAGCAGGCGAATCCTCTACGCAATGCACGAACTGGGATTCACCAAGAGCCACAAGACCGAAAAGTGCGCAAAGGTCGTCGGTTCGGTCATCGGTAACTACCATCCCCACGGCGACCAGGCCGTTTACGACACCTTGGTCAGAATGGCCCAGGACTTCGCCATGAGGGCGCCGCTGATCGAAGGACAAGGCAACTTCGGCTCCATCGACGGCGACCCGCCGGCAGCCTACCGATACACCGAGTGCCGCATGGAAAGACTCGCGGAAGAACTCCTGGCAGACCTGGACAAGGATACCGTGGACATGCTGCCCAACTTCGACGAAACACTCGTCGAACCAGCCGTACTGCCCGCAAAATTCCCCAATCTTCTGGTCAATGGATCCACCGGCATCGGCGTGGGCATGGCGACCAATATCCCGACCCACAACCTGGGAGAGGTCATTGACGCGACCGTCGCCCTCATCGACAACCCAAGGATCTCCGTCCGTGAAATGATGCGATATCTCCCAGGCCCCGACTACCCCACAGGCGGCATCATACAGGGAATCAAATCGATCATCCAGCTCTACGAGACCGGTCATGGCTCGGTCAAGCTCAGGGGCAAGGCGACCGTCGAGGAGCACAACGGACGCGAACAGATCATCATCACCGAGATCCCCTATGCTGTCAACAAGGAAGATCTGGTCAAGAAGTTTGTTGACCTAGTCAATGACAAGCGAGTCGTCGGCATTTCCGACATCAACGACATTTCGTCTTCTGAGGTTGGCGTTCGGATTGTGATTGACATCAAGCGCGGTGCGCTGGGTTCAGTCGTCCTCAACCAGCTTTATTCGATGACTCCTTTGGAATCGAATATGCCGGCGCAGTTCCTGGTCGTCAACAAGAACCGTCCCAGGACGCTCAACCTGAAGCAAATCCTCGAGGCGTACCTCGACCATCGCGAGGAAGTCATCACCAGAAGGACCCGTTACCTTCTTAAGCTTGCCGAAGACAGGGACCACATCGTACAGGGACTGCTGATCGCGCAGGCGAACATCGACGAGGTCGTCAGGATCATCAGGACGTCGCCAAACAGGGATGTCGCGGCAACGACCCTGATGGAGCGCTTCCTGCTCTCCGATCGCCAGGCAAAGGCGATCCTGGACATGAGGCTCTACCAGCTGACGGGACTTGTCGTCGACCAACTAAAGGCGGAACATGAGGAACTCCTCTCCAAGATCGCCTACTACAACAAGCTCCTTTCGGATCGCAACGAAATCATCGGAGTCATCCGCGAAGAACTGATCGAAGTCAAGCTCAAGTACGCCGATCCTCGCAGGACCCTGATCGTCCCAACCGAATCGGACATCGACATGGAAGACCTGATCGCCAGGGAAATCTGCGTCATCCCAATCACGGAGACAGGCTACATCAAGCGAGTCAGCGTCGATGCGTACGAAGCGCAAAACCGCGGCGGCAAGGGATTCAAGGGAATGAAGACCAAGGACGAGGACTTCGTCCAGCAGCTGATCACCTGCTGTACGCACGACTACATCCTCTTCTTCACGAACAAGGGATTGATGCATTGGCGGAAAGTCTACGACATCCCGGAAGGCGGCAGGGACGCCCAAGGCAAGGCGCTGGTCAACCTGCTGCACCTGCAGCCCGACGAAAAAACCCGCGCCCTAATCGCAGTGCCCAAGGTCGACCTCGAGGATACGTACGTGGTAATGGTAACCCAAAACGGCATCATAAAGAAAACGCCGCTGATGGCATTCAAAAACCTTAGAAAGAAGGGAATCATCGCAATCAGCTTGAATGAAGGCGATGACTTGGTTGACGTCAAGCTTACAAATGGATCGCAGCAAATCCTGCTCTCAGCTTCAAATGGAATGGCGTGTCGATTCAGGGAAACCGACATCAGGCCAATGGGAAGACAAGCGATGGGCGTCAGGGGGATGAGGCTAACTGACAAGGACGGAAACCAAGTTTCAACCATCGTCGCCATGTCGGTCGTCAATCCCGAGGACGAACTCCTGGTGGTGACGGCAAACGGATACGGAAAACGCACGCCCATCGGTATCGTCGAAGATCCGGAAGAAACGCAAGCAATCACACCAAATGATGTCGATGATGCAGAACTCGATGACATCAACGTACCCGATGAACCAGAAGAAGAGGACGAAGCAGAAACCGCAGAGGAAAACGGCACGCAAGCCGCTGAAAACTCCAACAACTCTTCCAGAAGGTATCGCTTGACCAGGCGTGGCTCAAAGGGCGTGACCTCAATCAAGCTCAGAGAAGGCGACGAGGTCGTCGCGGCAATCGAAGTAGAACCGGATAGCGACGAGGAAATCATCTTGACCTCTATCCAGGGCTTGATGGTCAGACTCAGGATCGCCGACTTCAACCTCGCGGGTCGAGCCACATACGGAACGATCGTGATGAGACTCAACGAGAACGACAAGGTCGCATTCGCAGCATTGGTGGACGAACTCTCCGAAGAGGAAATCGAAGCCAACAAGCAAAAGGAACTCGAAGAAGAAGAATTCGCCGAACGTGAAGCCGAATTCAAAGCCAACCTAGAAGCCGCAAACGCCGCAGAACAAGAAGACGAGGAAGCGGACGAGGAAGAACCAGAACCGACGCAGGAATAATTGAAGCTATCACATAGCCCATAAGCGTTTGGTTAAGTTCCTTCAGCGCAAACGGGTCAGTCCTCTGCATAAGAAACAGAAGACTGGCCCTTTTTTCGTGCTGTTTGCAGGCACCCCAATGGGCATGATCTACCAACCATGGGCAACTGTGACAACTCAATACGCCTGCGCATAACCGGAAACCTTGAGTTTCCCGATTCCCAGCAGACCCTTTTCAACGATGAATCCAGCGGCTCCATTCTGAAGTTTGTCTTCCTTGACCTTTAGCATCTGGACGCCATCGAGATATCCGATTGCGTATCCGTCCTTGCATTCGAGGGCCAGCTTGCGAACCTCGTAAAGCTTCCAGTCGCAGGGGCATTCCGCCAGGATTTCCTCGCCATAGAACTGCCTTGCGAGAACCAGCTTGTCACCCCGTCGTGTCAACGAAACGTATCGTTGGAGCCCTTGGACATGCGCCACGACTCCGGCGACGCTTCCGAGATGGACTGCGAGTCGTGCCTCCACCCTTTGGCTTCTCCACCATCTGTTGCCGATGTAAGCGAATCCCCTGGTCTTGTTCTTTCCAATATATCTCAAGGCTTCCCGGTCTTCGCTGAATGCTCCTCGTTGGAAATCCACGTCCAAGATCCACCCGCTGGAGTCGGCAAGGGATTCCATCTCAAAGGCAAACTCGCCCTTGGCATCGATTGCCTTGATGCCCACATTGCCCTGCCCGCCCTTTGCCGAGCGGAATTCCAGCCCGAAATCAACGATGGGCCTTGCCTTGGTTTCAGGCACTTTCAGGGAGACCTGGGCATGGGTCGAAGCCGCCACTGCCTCGCCATAGTCCATCACCATCTGACCATCCTTGCCAGGATAGCGAACAAAGGCAGCGACTTCGGCGTCGGGCAAGTCAACCGTTCCCAATTGAACGACAACATCCATCCCGGAATACAGCTTGCTGGTACCAACGATACCATAGCCGCCACCACCAGAACCAGGATAGACGGGCATCGACATCCTGACCGCCCCACCACACGAGGGGAACTCGCACCTCGCAGCCATAAATCCATCGCTGCCAGGAACCAAGGCAAGAGTTGCCGGCTCGTCTTCGATCACCTCAGGCTGAAACCCCATGGGCAAACCAAGATTTTCACAGGACATCCATTGGCCGGAAATGGCGTCGTCCAGTTTCCAGCCCATCACGCCACAGCCAATCCTGGCAAGCAGACCCGACATGGTCCAACAATCCGTGGCAGAATACGTTCCATCGGCCGTGGGCAAGATGATCCGACCAGCCATAGGCGTCACAAAATCGTACTTCTCGGAAATGCGCTCCGCACCGACCACCAGCCCCATCAGGCAACCGACGTTCGCCGCATTGCAATCCGTATCCCAGCCCGCAGTGTTGACGATCGCTTGAGACAGCCTGAAATCATCCGGTGCGTAGCTCCAAGCCATTACCATCAATGCATGATTTGGTATCACATGGCAATTCCCGCCATAGATATGGTAGCCATACTTCTCGTTGATCCGATCATAGGTCAAGTGCCAATTGCCGTCTTCCTTGCACCATTGACGAACATCGCGATGCAATTGGGCAATCAATGAATCCTTTGGGATGTACAGCATCGCCAAATCCAGCAATGTTTCCATGTCCTTGACCACAAAGGCTGCGGATTCCATCACGGCAACCGCGACGGCGGCATGCATCGCCTCGCCATCATGGGATACCCCGGAAGCCTTGCGAGCCAACTCAGCCGCCTTGCCAGGCGCACCGGGACACGCCATCCCGAATCCATCGATGAAAATCTGCGCACCGATCTGCTCGGCAACCGTCTTCCCATTCAAGCCAATGGAGCCGGACTCGGGAGATTTGTAGCCATCCTTCAACCGCAAGTACGCCGTGTGCTCCGTGGAATGACCCATCCCGCCCCACCACAACACCGTCTTGCCCTCAATCAGGTAATTCAACCATGTGTCACCGAAAAACTCATCACACGTTTCCCCATATCGACCTGAGTCTTCAAGCGCCCGCACAAAGGTCAATGTCCCGGAAATATCATCGTCCGAAACAACCAGGGGAACACCAACATCACCGTTGACATAGCGATCGACAAAACCCCAGCGCTCAACCAGGCGATCGCGATGCCAACCCTCGAAAGGACGACCCATGTAGACGCCGACGACCTTCCCCAAAACCCCGGCGTAAACCTGGTTGCGATACCCATTGCGCAAACCAGAAATCACCTCCGGATCATCCAATGACGACAAGCCAAGCCCGCCACCCTTGACCTGTTCATACAACGAAAGAAAACGATCCGCCAAACAACTCGACTTGATCTTAGAACACATTGATGTTTCCTAGTTTGAATGGTTAGTATCATCGAACTCAAAAAACAATTGACCTAATGTGACAGAAGTATATAAAAACTCAAGTACAAAACAAATAAAAAAACAACCTTGGGTGATTTCATTACAAAATTTCATCCCTTTTCTAAAATTCAACGCCTTTTATTTTTTGAATTTCATTTGCAAGTCGTGCAAGGCATGCTATCTTAACATATGTGTTTTTATTTTTAGCGCAACTCGCTGAGAAATGAGTTGTGCTTTAAAACCAAACAAACAACAAAAAAAGGAAAATGCAATGAAGAAGTTCATGTTGATCGCCCTCGCCGCCCTGCTGACCGTTCCTTTCTTCGGCTGCAAAAAGAAAGAAGAAACCTTGGGTGACAAGATTGACAAGGCCGTCGAATCCACCAAGGAAGCCGCGAAGGAAGCTGGCAAAGAAGCCGAAAAGGCCGCTGATGCCGCAGCAAAGAAGGTCGAAGAAGTTAAGAAATAAGTTAGGTTATTTCACATCGACCTGTTATGTCAGACGCCGTCCGATCGCGATCAGTTCTCGCGCGAACGGCGTTTTTTCATCTTAATTATGTTATAGTTTAGGTTCAGAGATATAGTTTAGCCTCACAACGATTATTAATTACGACTATGTCACCTCATCGGCTCAACATAGAACAGGCTTCAGATTTCCTCAACATGGATGTTAACGAGCTCCATTCCAAGGCAGTCCAAGGCGAAATCCCCTGCCATCAGCAAGGGAAGCGGTTCTTCTTCGACCAGGAAGAGTTGGACCTTTGGCGTTCAAAGGAAATCATAGGCAAGCTCAATACCAAGAAAAAGCCTGGCAAGGGCGCCTCCAAGGGTCGCACCAGTTCTCCATCCGCCCTGCAGGATGCACCCATGGACTATCCTCAGTTGCACGAATTGTGCGCCACCCACCTGATCGAAGCAGAAATGCAGGCAAAATGCATACCCGCTGTACTCAAGGAGCTGGTCAAGCTCGCCGAGAATTCCGACTCGCTGTATTTGCCCAAGGATTTGTTCGAGGAATTGCTTGCCCGCGAGCAGGAGTCTTCCACGGCAATCGGGTTTGGAGTTGCGATTCCCCACCCAAAGCGCAGGATCCAGCAGCCCAATTTCGAAGATTCCTTCGTTTGCGTCGCCAGATTGGAGGCACCAATCTTCTTCGGATCTGAAACCGGCGATCAGAAAACGGACATTTTCTTCCTCGTCTGCTGCCTGGACAGCAACCTGCACCTTGCGACGCTTGCCAGAATCGGGCAACTGATCGCAACCACATCGCTGGCAGAGGATTTGAGGCAGGCGGAAAACGCATCGGAAATGTATCGGATCATTACCGAAATCGATCTGGCGCCAGAAGAATATCCCATGCAATCATGATAACAGTCCACACCCCTGAATCCTGTATGAGAATGGCGCTGGCGCAAGCGCAGCTGGCCGCCCAGGAAGGGGAAGTCCCCGTAGGAGCTGTTGTACTCTACAAAGATCGCATCATTGCAAGGGCGCACAATCAAGTCGAACTCCTGAAGGACGCCACTGCCCATGCGGAAATCCTGGCAATTACCCAGGCCTCATACGCAATCGGGGATTGGCGCCTCAACGAATGTACGCTTTTCGTGACCAAGGAACCCTGCCCAATGTGCGCGGGAGCGATGGTCAACGCTAGATTGGGAAAGCTTGTCTTTGCCTGTCCCGACCCAAGAATGGGCGCCGCTGGATCCTCAATGAACATAACGGATTTCAAGGGGATGCTCCACACCGTCCAGGTCGAATCAGGTCTGATGGAAGACGAAGCACGGGAAATCATCCAGGACTTCTTCAAGCTGCGTCGCCTTGAAGCCAAGCAAGACACAGCCGAAAAAACAATGGGAGAACAATGAGAAAACCATTGAAGAACGAGTTTAGCTGGTCTGTTTCCAGGCATCAGCTTTTCACTGGTTGCCAGCGGGCATACTACTACAACCACTACGGCTCCTGGGGCGGCTGGGAAATCAACGCCCCCGAACGAATCCGCCAAACCTACATCCTCAAGAACATCGTGTCAATGCCGATCTGGGTCGGTTCGATCATCCATGACCTGATCCAAAAATCACTCGAAAACTTCGCCAATACAGGATTTTTCCCCACGGCGGAGCAACTCAAGGAGGATGCGCTCAATACGATGAGGACAGGATGGACACAATCCGTCAAAAAGGCATGGATCCAGGCGCCGAAGAAAACAAACCTCTTCGAACTGTACTACGGAAACGGAAGAAACCTGCCGAGGGAAATGACGGACAAGATCAAGGAACGCGTCCTCGAATGCATTGACAACTTCGCGCATTCGCAAATTCTCAAGGAGATCCTGGCTACGCCATTCCCTAACTGGAAACCGATCGACAAGCTTTCCTTCTTCATGATCAACGACCTGAAAGTCTGGTGCGCAATCGACTTCGCATACACGGATCAAAATGGAATCCTGCATATCATCGACTGGAAGACCGGCTCCGAACGCAAGGAAACACTCCGCTTCCAATTGGCATGCTATGCAATCTACGCCATGGAAAAGTGGCACGCCAAGCTTGAAGGCATCGAACCCCACGGAGTCATCCTCAACGATGGCGCAAGAGTCAGCAACTATACCCTAAGCCCAAACCTGATCATCTCGGCAAAAGACCAAATCCTTACCTCCGCCCAAGCGATGAAAGCCAAACTCAAGGACCAGGAAAACAACGTGGCGGAAGAAGACGATTTCCCGTGCAATCCCGATGAATTCCAATGCGCCTATTGCAACTTCAAGGAAATCTGCCCCGCACTAAACCCATAAGTCTTTTGCAGCAGCATGCCACTGACGCAAAAATTCATCCTGAACTTCACTGAATCGCAGCAGGAAGAAGGGGCGAAACTCCTCCCTTCGACCGCGCGAATCTTTGGCGGACAAGACAGAATACAAGTCGAAATCAAGGACGGAAATGATATTTTGACCACGACCGTCACGTTGGTTGACAAGAAAATCACGACATCCTGCGACTGCGGAAACGCGCAGCCCTGCCACCACGTTTGGACAGCATTGTTGGTCGCCAATCAATGCGAAGACCTGACGCTGGCACTCAAGCGAAATGTCCCGCGACAATTCGCAACCCAAAACCAACAACAAGACCAGGATGATGACCTGACATACCAACCGGTAAAATCCGGCAGGCTTAGCTACGAAGAACGGGAAATTACATCCGACGCCCCAAGGACTTTTCAAGCCAGGCCAGCTTTCGTACTAAAATCCGACCTGGTGAACCAGCCGGCAGCAAGCCAAATCCTCCTGGTCATACCAATCGATTTCCGCCCAGAACCCAATACGATCCGATTTGACGTCTATTGGAGACCGAGACCAAAAGCAGGTGAAGCACCGGCGCCCGCAAAGCCTTACTATGTCGATAAGGATACGGTAATCGACAATGCGACCGTCCTCTCGATGCAAAGCCTCGCGATCCCCAGCGACGGATTGCCGCCAAACGCATACCTGCTGACACTGGATATCGCAATCCAGATCCTGGACAACCTTGGTCCTGACGTCCTGATCAGGTGGCGGGACAAAAATGAAATTCCCCCCAGACTCCACAAGCTGGAGTACGACAAGTCGCTTCCCCTTGACCTTGATTGGACGTTTGAGCCTATTGAGCTTGGTTTCCTCCCCTCATTGAGGTTCGGCTCCATTCCACAAGCACAAATTAAAACGTTCTTTCCGCCGAAGCTAATCCTGACAGATTCTTCGCTTAAACTCGTCAACTGTCACAATGCGGATGATTTCGCGCTCAACCAACTCGCCTCGCCGCAAAAGATTCTTACACTGGACCAGGCACGCCAATTTGTCAGAAAGCTGACCTTGAGGACATCCGTCAAGCTGGAAGGAATCCCCAATGAAATCAAGCCGGAATTCCTCACGCCAGACCCAAAGGGCAAGCTCTATGTCCGTACCGCAGTCTATAAATTCAGGGGGCAGGAACAATTACATGCGATACTCTCTTTCGACTACGGCGGAACCACAATCGAGGAATTCGACCAGCGAAACGCATTGCCCCACGGCAAAGGAAACGAAATCATCCTAAGAAATGCAATCGCCGAAGAAAACCTGAAACTTAAGCTCCAATCGCTGGGATTCAGATTCAACGACAAGCCCCACAACGAGGAACTGGGCTGGAAACTCCTGCCCGCAAAACTTGACGAAGCAGTCAGAACGCTTGTAATGGAAGATTGGTACATCACCGCCGAAGGCAAAACCTACAGAAAACCCAAGACAAAGCAACCAACAGTCAAATCAGGACTCGATTGGTTTGACCTGGAGGCAAACGTCAACTTCGACGACCTGTCCGTACCGCTCCCGACCATCCTCAAGGCGCAAGCGCAGGGAGACAAGGCAGTCAGGCTCGACGACGGCACATACGGTCTTCTCCCGCTGGACTGGCTGCAAAACTTCACCCCGCTGACCGAACTCGGCGAACAGGCGGGCGACGCAATCCGCTTCAAGCAAGAGCAAGCCGTGCTCGTCAATCAACTCCTGGACAACCAAGTTGTGCAATTCGACCAACTCTTCAAGCAATCAGTACAATACTACCAGGACATCCCGCAGAATCCCTTGGATCCGCCATCGACCTTCAAGGCGACGCTCAGACCATACCAAAGAGAAGGACTCGGTTGGTTGGTCGCCATGTCAAAACGACGCCTCGGAGCCTGCCTGGCAGATGACATGGGACTGGGAAAAACGATCCAGATCCTGGCGTTCGTCGATACTAGGGTCCAGGCCGGTTCAAAGGCTCCCGCCCTCATCGTCGTGCCAAAATCCTTGCTTTTCAACTGGGAAAACGAGGCACGCAAGTTCGCTCCGCACCTCAAAGTCGCCATCTATGCCGGTCAAGATCGATCTCAGCTCCTCAGGCATATCAACCGCTTCAATATCGTCCTGACAACGTACGGAACGGTTCGCAACGACGCAATACAGCTCGCAAAGATCCATTTCGATTCCTGCATCCTCGATGAATCCCAAACGATTAAAAACGCCAATGCCGCAGCTGCGGAAGCCGTTAAAATCATAAAAGCTGACATGAAAATCGCAATGACGGGAACCCCAATCGAAAATAGCTTGTCTGAATTGGCATCACAACTCGATTTCCTTAACCCTGGACTATTCGGAAAGCTCCTCGCATCAGCAAAGCCAAACCAAAACGGGCAACTCAACGAGAGAACGACGACCCGACTCAAAAACGCAGTCAGGCCATTTATTCTCAGGCGAACCAAGAAGCAAGTAGCATCGGACCTGCCGGAAAAAACCGAAGATATCATCTTTTGCGAACTGGAACCGGAGCAGAGAAACGAATACGATCAACTCAAGAAATACTATCAAAAACAGCTTTTGGACAAGGAAGACGACAAGGTCGCAGGACAATCGACGATGGATACCTTGGTCGCACTCCTAAGATTGAGGCAGGCAGCCTGCCACCCGGCGCTCATTGACCACAACAGGGCAACAGATAACTCGGCAAAACTAGATATGATCCTCGAAAATATCTTGCAACTCTCACAGCAAAACCACAAAATCCTGGTCTTTTCACAATTCACTGCATTCCTTAAACTCGTCGCAAACAGGCTCGACAACCTCAAACTAACCTATAATTACCTGGATGGACAAACGATTGACAGACAACAACAGGTCGAGGATTTCCAAAACAATCCGGATTCAGTCGCCTTCCTGATCTCCCTCAAGGCGGGAGGCGTCGGACTCAACCTGACCGCCGCAGACTACATCTTCCTGCTCGACCCCTGGTGGAATCCAGCCACAGAAGCCCAAGCGATCGACAGAGCCTACAGAATCGGACAGAAAAACCACGTCTTTGCATACAAAATCATCGCCAAGGACACGATCGAGGAAAAAGTCCTCAAAATGCAGCAAAACAAAAAACAACTCGCAGACGCCATACTCGACGCCGACAATGCAGGCGCCCCGCCAAAACTAACCAAAGACGATTTGATTTTCTTGCTTGCCGACTAATGATATTGACAATTGGGAGAAAAACATCATGAAAAAAACAACGTTCCTGCTTGCAAGCCTCTGCCTGACCACATTCGCGCAACGTATCATCCCGCCACCTCCAAGACCGATTCCGCTCCCGCCGCCAGTCATCAAGCTTCCTCCCGAAGTCAAGGCAAGCCCAATTGAAATCTCAGACGTGGACATCGTCGCCAAAATCAATGGAATCCATTGCGAAACCACAATGGAAATGACCTTTTACAACCCGAACAACCGCGTCCTCGAGGGAGAACTCGTCTTCCCATTGCCAACAGACGCCACGGTCGCGGGATACGCACTGGACATCAACGGAAAAATGATTGACGGGGTAATCGTTGACAAGCAGAAGGCACGGGTTGTCTTCGAGGAAATCACCCGTGCGGGCATCGATCCCGGCTTGGTCGAGCACAGCGCAGGCAACCTGTTCAAGACGAGAATCTATCCACTGATGGCCAGGGCAAGCAGGCGGATCAGGGTCACCTACGTCTCAACGATTGCAGTCCAAGACAATATCAGCACCTATGTCCAGCCACTGAGATTCAACAATGCACTCAAAACCTTCTCCCTCAGAATCGAAGTGGCCGCCGCACAAAAAGTTCCCGAAGTCAAGTCGGGACCGCTCAACAACTTCAGCTTCACAACCTGGAACTCAATCTACCTCGCCGAAACAAAACTCCAGGACATCAAGCTGTCGGAAGACCTCTACGTCGCAATCCCAACAGTGCCCCATGGCAGGATCGCAGTCGAAAACAACGATGATGACATGGCTGCATTCGCGATTGACGTCGATGATGTCAATGACCTTCTCAAGAACGCCGCCGCCAAACCCGACCCCGTCAAAACCATCCTTTGGGACGCCTCCGATTCACGGGGAAAATCCGAGCATGACAAAGAAATCGATCTGATCAAAAAGTTCATCCCGAAAGACTCGCCCTGCTCGCTAATCGTCTTCCGACACAAGGCAATGCCGCCAAAGGACTTCGACAACGTAGACAAGCTCGTCAAGGAAATCGAAAACCTCTACTATGATGGAGCTTCCAACTTGGCCGACGCAATCAGCCAGATCAAACCAGAATCACAAAACGTCCTGCTCTTCTCTGACGGGCTGGCGAACTTCGGCCCGTCAATCGATTCCCTCGAACTCAAGAAGTATCGCATTTCCGCCGCCTTCCAGGACAGGGACCAAGATGCCGCAACGCTGAGAAAAATCACCCGAGCAGCGGGCGGAAAACTGCTGGACCTCAGGAAAACAAGCGTCGAGCAAGCCTACAACGAACTCCAGCTCCCGGCGATTGATGTCCAGGAAGTCCTGCTCAACGGCAAAAACATCACCTCGCAATGCCAGGTCAAAATCGAAAACGGAACCCTTGCATTGGCAGGCATGATCAACAAGGGAAAGCACACGATCAACCTCAAAATCGCATGCCTGAATGCGACGAAATCATTCGAGTTCACCTTCGATACCGCCGACGCGCCACAAGCAAAACTCCTCAAAACCCATTACGGGCAATTGCTTATCGCCAATCTCTTGGCGGACAATGCCCCCGAAGCAACAGTCGCAGAAACAGGACGGAAATTCGGCCTTGTCACACCATCAACCTCCCTGATGGTGCTCGATTCCCTGCAACAATATATCCAATATAGAATCCGACCGCCCGAAACACTCCCGGAATGGAGAGCGCAATACGACAGAGCGGCGCAAGACTTCAAGAAACAACCCGAACCCGGGACACTCCAGCCTAACGACCCAAAATACGTCTTGGAAATCTGGAACAATCTCGTCCAATGGCACAAGAAAAAGGACTTCGCTAGCCAAGGCGTAAAAAAAGCAGTTCAGCCAGCACCAACACGTGCTCGACAGCGACTCAATGCACCTGCCATCCTAGGGGCAGTAATGGCCGATGGTGCCGCTGTTGCAGATGGTGCAGTCGCCATGGAAGCCGCACCCGCAAGAGCCAGAGCGATGGAAAAATCAGAAATAAGCGCAGACACCGCCACTGCGACAGTAGCCATCAAGCCCTGGTCTTCAGAAGCGCCATACCTCAAAGACCTGGAAAAAAATCGCAAGGATCCATTCCCGACCTATCTGGAACTCAAGGAAACCTACGGGGAACAATCAGGATTCTATATGGATTGCTCAGATTTCTTCGCCAATCAACTCAACGACAAAAACACGGCTATCGCAATCCTGTCGAATCTTGCGGAAATCCAGTACGACAACAAGCAGCTCCTGAGAATCCTCGGATACAAGCTCAGGTTCCTCGATGACCTCGAAAATGCGGAAATCGCATTCAGGGCAGTGCTCAAAATCGCACCGGAAGAACCGCAAACATACAGAGACCTGGCCGCCGTACTGGACCAACAGGAAAAATTCCAGGAGGCGGCAGATGCACTGCTCATCGTCGTCAACAACAAATTCGACAGGCGTTTCCAGGAAATCGAAAACATCGCGCTCACTGAACTCAATAGAATCGTAGCACGGGCAAAACGGAAAAATATCACGATTACAGGTCTGAAGGATGAATTGACGCACTTGATTGACACCGACATCAGGGTCGTCATCAACTGGGATACAGACATGACGGACATGGATCTCTGGGTCACAGACCCATTCGGCGAAAGATGCTTCTACGGACACCGATTCACAAGCACGGGCGGACGTAACTCACCCGACTTTACCCAAGGATACGGACCGGAAGACTTCATGATCAGAAATGCAAAAAAGGGAACCTACTTGGTGCAAACCGACTACTATGGCTCACGTTCACAGAAGGTCATCGGACCAGTAACCCTCTACGCCGAAGTCTTCACCAACTACGGCAGGCCGGATGAAACCAGGCAAACGTTGGCTTTCAGGCTTGGCGGAGCCAAGGAAGTCGTCGAAGTCGCCAAAATCAACCACACTGGAATCAACAAGCCCTACACCTATCCCCAACCATTCCAATACCAAGTCAAAAAAGGCGACACATGGGAGTCAATCTCCACGGATCACTACGGTGACAACGCCTATGTCCAAGCGATCAAGGAACTCAATCCCGCACAAAAGGACAAGGACAAGCCTGCAGTAGGCACAATCCTGACCCTCCCGGCAACCAAGTAAGACGCATACTTAATCAGGCGTGGCGGACTTTCATAGTCTGCCACGCCTTGCTTGTTAAATCAAAACTTTCCGTGGGCGCCCGCGCTGCGGTTTCCCAGGACCGCTGGCAATCAGATCCTGCAACGTATCCATCGCCAATTGCTCCAATCCTTCAAGCAACTCAGCCGCAACCTTGGGATGGCCAGAGCAAAGCAAGTACGCATTCGCCATTCGGTTCAAGGAAACATAGAAATCCGATGACACCGCCTCGGCAACAGAAGGTTCCGGCACATGGAACATCGTCTTCAGCGTCTCGTCAAGCTCGCCATTGATGAACGCATTGATCAATTCGAAATGGCGACTGCTGCATCGAAGAGTCGTACCCAACTCCCACTTCCGATAGGTTGACCAATCGACATTGAAGTACTGGCTGATCTGCTGGTAAGGCAACCCTAGTTTCACTCGGCGCTCACGCATCCTCTTGCGAATTTCATCAGTAAATACACCCTTGAACTCAATCCGGCCTTCTTTCTCTTCTTTGTTTGATGTCATGGACTCCTTGCTCCTTTCTTAATCTGATTATCTCTGTCTCATCATATAAGACAAACAAAAGCTAATCTCATAAATCATGTTTGCAAGTCATTGATTTTCATTATCATACAGAATCATAGACTATCATTAAAAGCATAGCATTCACAATGATTACAGGAATCATTATGAATGATGAATGATGAATGATGAATTGTGAATGTGAACCCGTCCGACCCGTCCGACCCACTTCCACACCCACAAAACCCAAGCCAACGTCCCATAGTCTCAGTCCCATGTCCCAGTCCCATAAGTCCCATTTGTCTCATTCGTCTCATATGTCCCAGTCCCAATCATACAAGGCAAGTTGATTTTTCAGCTTGCAGGACGATAGTATTAGTTTCCTTTTTCATTGTCACCCAATCCAACCGAGTTAGTTTTCCCGTGCATTCCAACGACAAAGAATCCATCTTGTCTCCCGAGACCTTGATCCGCATCAAGGATCTTGCCTTGATGTCCCGTCTCGCCGTGGAAGGCTACTTGACCGGACGACACAAATCCTTGAGCAGGGGGTATGGTGGCGAATTCCTCCAATACCGAAGCTATACTCCAGGCGACGACCCCAAGTACTTGGATTGGAAGCTCTTCGCCAGGCAAGACACCTACCAGATGAAGGTATTCCAAGAAGAAACCCAAATGAAAACGGCGATCTTGCTGGATGCCTCCGCATCGATGGACTACAAGGGAACCCAGGCGCCATGTACAAAATTCCGCTACGGACAATGCATCGCCGCATGCCTCGCATACCTGGCTCTCAAGCAAGGCGACCAAGTCGCCATTATCACCTACGCCGATTCCGTCCTCTCAATGGCGTCCTCGACCCAGGCAAACCAATCGCTGTCGTCGATGCTGGCGCAACTGGAGCAAATCAAGCCAAACGGAACCGCAGACCACGAAAAAGCATGGAACTATGCACAAAACTTCCTAAAGGGAAGAGGAATGGCAATCCTTATATCGGATTTCCACGAATGCGAAAACTCACTCCCCAAGCTCCTCAGGACAATCAGGTTCGGACAAAGGGACACAATCGTCATACAAACACTGGACCAAGACGAAATCAAACTCCCCTTCATGAACTCACTCAAATTCATCGATAGCGAAACAAACGCGGAAATCCCTACCGAACCAACGCTGATCGCGGAATTCTATCAGGAAAAAGTGCGGGATTTCATCGATGCCATCAAGAGTGAATGCCTAACCAACCAAACCGACTACCTGCTGGCGAATACTTCAGACAATCTGGCCGGTGCGCTCAATGCATTCCTAAACAGAAGACAGCCGGCAGGATAACACAATGCTTTCATTCCAAAATCCATCCGCACTTTGGCTCCTGACGACACTCGCCGTGCCAGTCATACTCCACCTGCTGCATCGGCAAAAACTTCAAACGATAGTCTTTCCGACAACGCGTTTCCTCAGACTCGCCCAAATCCCGAGAGACGGACGCCAAAAACTCAACAACATCCTACTCCTAATCCTAAGAATGGCGACGATGACCGCAGTTATCCTGCTGATCGCCAAACCAATCTACACAAAACGCATAAAGCTACTTGATGAGGACGACAAGACCGCTGTCATCGTCCTCGATACTTCAGCCTCAATGGCAACGCAAGACTACCTGGTACAGGCAAAAAACATTGCAAAAGACACTGCAAAATCACTTAAGAACTGGAAACTCGCCGCCGTCATCGCTGACAATGCCGGCAACCTTTTCACAACCCCGTCAACAAACCACGATGAGGCACTCAAACTGATCAATGACGCGAAGTATTCATACCTACACGGAAAACACAGGAAACCAATCGAAAAGGCACTCGCGCTGCTTGGTAACGCATCAACCAAATCATTGATCCTCATCTCCGACTTCCAATACGGAGACTGGGCGGAAAAGCTCGAAATCGTTCCTGATAACGTCAAGCTCGAACTCAAGCCAACTACGCCCAAGCAACCCAGAAACAACGTCGCCATAACCCAAGTCGATTCACGCGAACTCGGAAACCAAAAGATCCAATCGATTGTAACGCTCAGGAACTTTACCCCGACCACGCAATCCAGGACGGTCACCGTCACGACACCGGGAAACACGCCACAGCAAGCAAAAGTCACGCTGAATCCGCACGCTCTAGCCCGAACAGCCTTCGTCTTTGACAAGCACTCGAATGACGGAGAAGCCAAAGCGACCATCGATCAAGACGACTACCCGATCGACGACCAAATTCATTTCTGGACGATTGGATTCCCGCCGCTCAAGGCGCTGATTGTCGCTGAAAACGAAAACGACGAACAACTAATCTACCTGGAAAAGGCCTTCAACGCAACGGCAGAACAAGCACAAGCAGCTTTCGATACAAAAATCGCATCTGTCGATACGCTTGACGACGACATAATCCAAACACAAAACATCATAGCCATACTCTCCTGTGCGACGGAACTCGACAACACAACTTGGCCGAAACTCAAAGCATTCCTGGAAAATGGAGGATTGCTGATCGTCACACCGGGCGACTCACCTGCCACCGACCTCGCAACACTGAAAAACGCAGGCTGGGACATCGCACAGGCCAACGCCATAGCCAAGCCAATCGCCAAAAACGCATCCCTTGGAATCGCGCCGCTTGACCAGAATTCCCCACTGGCGCAAATCTTCAAAGATCATGAAAAACATGACCTCTTCACATTCCCAATCAGAAAACACGCGCGACTGAAAAACCACACAAATACAACTACCCTGCTCAAATCACTCGACAACCTCCCCCTGGCAATCCAATACAGGCACAAACAAGGGAATATTGTTTTCTTCGCTTTCGCTTTTGACAGGTCATGGAGCGACTTCCCGCTCACCAACTCCTTCCTCCCGCTCATCAGGGAACTCGTCGCGGCGCTCGTGCCACAAAACCAAGGGAAAAAACGATTTCCATGCGGACAAGTCATCCAAGACAAAAACGGAAATCTAATCGACACCACAAAACCATCATTGGCAAAACTTGATGACCTATACATCGAAATCACACCGGACTACACGGAATCATCAATTGACACGATCAACCTCGATGATGCGCGCAAGCTACTCATCGCCGGCGATCAATCCGTCGCCAGCATCGACGACGATCCGGCGCAACCCAAGCAATTCCACAAGCTCTGCGCCTTCTTGGCAATCGCATTTTTCGCTGCAGAACTCATCGTGTCGGCCTACTCGGACAAAGCCCGAAGACGACAGAAAATCACAAAAACGACCTAGAAGACAGATATGGCCAAGAGACAAGACAAAGCACCGCAACTGAACGAACTAGATCCAGAACGACAACGATTGGCAAACAATCCATGGATGAACTCGTTTGTCAATTATCTCAAAAACGAGAAGCAGGCCTCGGAGCACACCATCAAAAACTACGTGATGGATGCAGCTCAATTCATACGTTTATCACCAGACGCGGACGATGATTGGACCAAGGTAACCCACGCGACGGCAAGGCGCTTCGCGATGGAATTGGCATCCGCAGGACTTGCACGCTCAAGCGTCAACAGAAAGCTCTCCAGCCTGAGGGCGTTTTTCAGGTTCCTCATGCGCGAAGGACACATCCAGGGAAATCCATTCAGCCAAATCCAGAGCGCACATGGCTCGCGAAAACTACCGATGTTCCTGGATATCGACCAAGTCTCACAACTCCTGGACGCACCTAACGCTTACTGGAGCAAAGTCGCCAGCGCAAGAAAAAGCGAAACGGATGGACGCCAGGAATGCGAGTACATCGCTGCCAGGGACACCGCAATCCTTGAAGTAATCTACTCAGGAGGCTTGCGAATCTCGGAAGCAATCAACTTGAACTTCCAGGATATTGACTTCATAGCCGCCACATTCAAGGTACGAGGAAAAGGACGCAAGGAACGCCTATGCATGCTCGGGAAACCAGCGATCGCAGCGCTCAGAACCTACCTCCAAAAGCGAGAAGCGCTAGGCTTGGCGCAACGTCGCCAAAGCGGACCGCTCTTCCTCAACCAAAGAGGCGAAAAAGTCACCGTCAGAACCATAGAACGATGGTTCAAGACATACGTCAACGAAGCGGGTCTCCCAGCGGATTGCACGCCCCATAAGCTCAGGCATTCCTTCGCAACCCACATGCTCGCAGCAGGAGCAGACCTAAGGCTTGTACAGGAAATGCTCGGACACGCATCGCTGGCAACAACTCAAATCTACACCCATGTCGATGTGGCAAGACTCATCGAAGTCTACGCAAAGGCGCACCCCAAGGCATAGTCAAGCCCCTCGCCTACGCCCGCGAAACCTTGTGTCAAAAAACTACCGCGGTTTCTTTCCCATGAACCTGACCAATGCATCCAGCAAAGTCGCTGGATGCGGGGGGCAGCCGGGGATATACAAATCCGGCTTCAGGACTTCTTCGAGTCCGCCGCATGTCTGGTCGCTGTCGGCATACAGTCCACCCGAGATCGCGCAAGTTCCGCAGGCAATCACGAACGAGGGTTTCGGCACTGCCTCGTAAGTCTTCTTTAGCGCCAGCAGCATATTCTTGGTCACGGAACCTGTGACGAGGACGGCGTCAGCATGGCGTGGGGACGCCACGACTTCAATGTTGAAGCGTGCCAAGTCCCAGGCAAGCGTGTTCAGCGCGTTGAAGTCAAGTTCGCAAGCAGCACAGCCGCCTGCAGATACATGGCGCAACTTCAGCGACCTGCCCACAAGCTTCGAGATTGCCTTGTCAGGTTGGATATCGTACGAGTAACCACTTTTCGCAGTCCGGACAAGCCCCTCCCTGGTAAACGTACCCAGGTCATGCTGCGATGTAAACGAAATCCGCTTCTCGGCACAGCAGCTCTGGCATTTTCCGCAGAACAGGCAACGCCCCATATCCAATCGCAAGCCATCGGCATCGTGGCTAATCGCATTAGTTGGACATACGTCCATGCATGCCGAACAAGTCTCGGGACATGCGCCCTCGGACAACTCGGGAAGACCCAAAAAGCGATCGGGCATCACAGGATCCTTGTGCGGAAACTTACCCGTCTGATGTCCCTGCTTCAATCTGGCAATAAAAGACTTGATCATCCTCTCGTAACCTCACAGATCATGCCCGCAACAGGACAAGTTGAAACTCTTGTTGCATAACGGAAAATGCGAAACCTGCTCGTCGCGCATCGACATCGCCAGGCCAAACCAATTGTGGAAGGATGGATCGACTATCTTGTACTTCATAAAGCGACCATCCCCATCCGTCAATGCAACATGGCACACCTCGCCACGCCATGACTCAACCAAAGATACGCCAATCGTATCAGAAGGCAAACTGATGTCACGCGTGGCGGAAACGCAAGGAGAAACTTCTGGCAGGGACGACAAGAGCAGGTAAAGGCTTGACAGGGATTGGCGGATCTCATCGTAACGAATCCGGGCCCGGGCCAATACGTCGCCGCCGTTCAATACGACTTCTTCAACAGGGTGCTCGCCATAAACCCCGTAGGACAAATGCGTCCTGACATCGCAACTCAACCCGCTGGCGCGAGCAGCCATCCCCACCAGACCGATTTCGCGGGCAGTTTCCTTCGAAACCGCACCCAGATTCTTGAATCGATCCAGCACCGATTGTTCGGCAAACATCAAGTCCAAGGCATTTTCCAAATCTGGCACCACCTTATCTAGCCTGGCAATCAGTTCCTGCGCGCGCGCTTTCCCAACATCGTACCCTACGCCTCCAGGAACAATCAAGCCTCGCCCGAATCGGTTTCCGCACAGGCACGCAGTCATGTCCAGGAAATCGTCGCGGATACGACCACAGTAGGATCGGGTCGGCAAATACGCCACATTCCCCGCCAGCGCACCAAGATCTCCCGCATGGTTTGCGATTCGTTCAAATTCCCAAGCGATTCCACGAATCATTTGTGCGTACTTTGAAGGCTGCATCCCACTCATCGCCTCGACCAATTGGCAATATGCGCCCGCATGCGAGGTGGAGGAATCGCCGGCGATTGTCTCGACAATCGGCAGCGTCTTCTTCGTCGGCCCGCCAACCAGCATCGATTCAATGCCCCGATGCTGATAGCCCAAGGAAATCTCCAGCAAATGGACATACTCGCCAACGCATTGGAAACGGAAGTGACCAGACTCGTTGAGGCCAGCGTAAACCGGTCCAACCGAAACCTCGTGGGCGCCTTCGCCGCCAAGTGCAAAATAGTCCGTCACACCAGGATCGGGCGACTCATCAGCATTGAATCGAATCGGCTTCAGCCAGGGATGACCGGCAGGCTCAATCCCCGTTGACTCGCGCAATTCACGCTCGAACAAGTGGAATGCAGCGCACTCAGCCGTCAAGCTTTTGTAGGACTTCCCTACCTCGCAACCCAACAAATGCAACTTCGAAGACGAATCGTCACGCAAAACGCAAATCAGCAAATTCCGACCACCCAACTCAACGCCGAAAAACGACGATACGCACCAGCCTTCCTCATTCACATTGATGATTACGCGACGCCTAAGCTCGTCCAAGGGCACGACCGGCAAGTTCCCCAACGCAGCAACTCCCGGATTCGACAAGGTCAAAAAGTTAGCTTCCATCGGCTTACAACTCCCCTCGGCTCATCAACAATATAAACAGGATGCCGCCACATATAGCCAGAATCGTCGCCAGCACAGGAATCCCGCACAAACGTTCAGTCGTACGGGCATGCTCCGTGCTCACATCAACCTCGCCTGCAGGTCCCATGCACATCTTAAGGCCAATCCGCATCATTCCTGCAAACACGCCAAACAGCAGAATCAAGACCGCGATGCCGAGCCACAAACTGGAACTACGTACCAAAATATATTCTGTCACAAACGTTAACAACGGAGATGGCGGCGCTCCGTTAAGCAGCAACAAAGCTACAATCCATAGCACAGAATGCCTCGGCAGACGATCAAACATCCCCCCAAACCTTGAAACACTTCGGGTTCTGTACACAAACACAATGTTGCCCGCAACCAAAAACAACGTCATGATCATAAGGGCATAACCAAACATATGCATAAAACTTGCATCATGTTGGCCAAGCCCCCATAAAATCGCGATAAAGCCCATGTGCCCGACGCTCGCATACGCAAGCATTCGCTTGAAGTCAACCTGACCTACGATGAAGAACAATGCCGTCAACAGGGACAGCAAACCCAAGGCAATCAACAACTTGTCACAAAATGGGCGAATGCTCTGCGGCGCAATTTGCCAAAAACGGATGATTCCCAGGAACGAGCAATTCAGCAACGCGCCAGACAGCAACGCGGACACCACGCCGGGCGCCTCAGCAAGCGTATCGGGAAGCCAGGTATGGAACGGAGCCAGCCCCATCTTCGTTCCATAACCTACCAAAATGAAGATGAAAGCTGCTAAGAACCATCCGGGCTCCAAGCCTTCAGAACACAACAGCAACTCCGCAAAACCCAAGCCATCGCATCCAGTCCCGCGAGCCGACATGGCGACCAGCAACGTCCCAAACATAGCAAGACCAACCCCAACGGAACAAATAAGCAAGTATTTCCACATCGCCTCCAAGGACGCCTTCGAGCGACGGAAAAGGATCAAAGGAGCGCTCACCAAGGTCGTAGCCTCAATCGCTAGCCACATCAATGCCAAATTCCGTGACAGCACAATCAAGCTCATCGTCCCCAAAAACAACTCCATGCAAGGCAGGAACACGTGCGCTGGCAACAACTCCTCTCCGTGCTCGCGAGCATAGCGCTCCTCCTCCGGAAGCCACATCGCCGTGTGAAACGAAACAAAGAAAAACAAAATAGACGTCACCGCCAAAACCCAAACACCGATGTCGTCCACACCAAGCCAGGTACTTCCTTCGCAACGCACACCGGGACGCAAGACCAGGCACAACGTCGCCGCAGAATGAAACAATGCCGTGAACAACAGCAACGCGGTCAGCACCCAGCGACGGCGACGAAGCAAATA
This sequence comes from Lentisphaeria bacterium UBA1407, assembly GCA_002305655.1. Lineage (GTDB taxonomy): Bacteria > Verrucomicrobiota > Lentisphaeria > Oligosphaerales > Oligosphaeraceae > UBA1407. The sequence continues at coordinate 43,726 of DBPZ01000039.1, forward strand.
CGACGCCAAGCCGGCAAGGGTCGGAACAAGAACTACAAGCCAGGGAACCATCACGCCACCTCCTCGTCTTTCTCCACTCCCTTGCCGTTGCGATCCCAGTCAACAAGAAGATTCAAGCGGTAGATGTCAGTGTGCGAAAACTCACGGCTGATCTGACATACGGCAAAACCCATCATGAAAACCAGCGCGAATATGACAAGCAATACCCCAAGCTCGATAATCCAACTGTACTGCAACGACATGCCGATGCCAAAAATCGATATCCCATTCTCAAAGGCCAAAAATCCCAAGGCCTGAATCAAGGCCTTGCGACGGGATATGACCAAAAACAGGCCAAGCAACATCGTCGATATCGATACAGGAACCGAAAAAGAACTCGCATCGGACAACGGAACAATCCCAGAACTGATCGCAAAGGAGAAGCCAATCACCAGCAACGCGACAGCCATCGATGCCGAATACCCGACCAAAGGCTTAAACTCGCACTCGACATTCGTCATGCGCATCGCACGATACAGAAGCAAGGGCAGTGTAATCCCTTTCACGCAGACACTGACGATGACAAGCGCCAAAAGGCCAAAGCCAGGAAAACCGGAACTCCAATCCCATTGCGCCAACGGCAACAATCCCACCAAAATCCCCTGGAACGCAACAAGACGAATGCAATGGATCACGCGACTGGAATTCGCCATCAGCAAACTCAAGCCCAATAAAACTACCAACAGAACCTCTGATAAACCATCCATCCTTATCGCCCTCCGAAAAACAGCAGAAATACCAGCGAAATCAACGTCAAGCCAAAGCCAGCCAACAGCACCTGGGGAATCTTCTTGAAACGGTAACGCGCCATCACAGATTCAATAACGCCTATCGACAGCGCCGTCGCAAAAATTGACGATGAGTACGCCAGCCACCCCTGGAATCCATCCAGCAAGTCGGCGGGCAGCAACACCATCACAAACAGCGATCCAAACACCCACATCTTCAACGACGCAGCGTACCGAATCGCAGCCAAATCGGAGCCGGAGTAGTCCAACACCATCGCTTCGTCGATCATCGCCAGCTCCAACTGCGTGTCGGGATCGCCAAAGGGTCCCCTGCAGCACTCGGACAACATCACGATGTACAATCCCAATGACGTCAACAGCAACAACACGCCGTAACGCCCCCAAGACGCTACGCCAGCGCTGTTCAGCAACCCACTCAAGTCCATTCGACCAGTCAGGCAAATCAAAAACACAACTGCGCCAAGCAAAACCAATTCAGACAATGCCGAAAAGTGAACCTTGCGACTCGACCCCATCCCCTCGAAGCTGGTTCCCGCATCCAAAGCGCCCAGCACCATCAACAAACGACTTAGCACCAACAGGTACAAAAACAAAATCACATCGCCGGTAAAACGCAACGGGGAATCGCACATCCCAAGTGGCATGAACAACAAGGCGACAACCACGCAGCCCAGGCTGAACCATGGAGACAAACCGACAAGGCCACAAGACGTCAAGCTGTAAACACGACCCTTCTTCAACAACTTGAACAAGTCGTAGTACAGCTGGAATAGGCTCGGGCCGCTACGTCCAGCAAAAAACGCCTTGACGCGGTTGACCAGGCCTGGCAACAACGGGCACAGCACCAGCGCGCTCAGCAACGAGACAAGCCACCAATCCATATTTAGAGCACCCCCTCGAGCACGAAGCCCCAGAAAAGAAGGCAGAACAAAGACACCACCATAATCAGCAAGTACACATGCAAGTACCCGCACTGCAAACGATGCACCTTCCTAGATACCCAGCCCACAAGCCGGAACAAGGGTCCCCAGAATCCGCGTATGCCACCATCTTCCATACGAATCTCGCACGACCCGCGAGTTGGAAACAACCCCTCCACGCGTACCAATTGGCGAATGGGACGCAAAATCGCCGAAAAATAATCCACCAGGGGCTGGACAAAGGCGGTGCCCGTATATTGCATCCGGCTTGTCGGCTTCGCAAACCCGCAATCCCAGGCTCCCTTCCGGTCAATCAACTTCCTGCCAGGCAGCAACCTGCACACAAACATTAAAACCGCTACCACAACCAATGTCAAGAATGAAAAAACAACTATGCCTAGCAACAATGGAAACACCTCTTGCCAAAGTACTTCAGCTACGGTCAAGCCGCCTTCCTCGACATATCCGCCCAAGCACAGCACATGCTCAATCACACCGCCAAAGCATCCTACCAACCATGGACTCGACAACAACAGCGCGAAAGACAAAATACTCAAAGCGCCCAGCGCATAGCGCATTGTCTTGCAAGTATCGCGCACCTGATCAATGCCAGGCAGGCGACTCTCGCCCAAAAACACGCCGCCTATCGCCTTGGCATGCATGGCGCTCGCCAAACCACCGGCCAAAGCCAAGGCCAGTACAGAGGCAACACTCAGCAAAAGCACAACTCCAGTACCGCTCAACATCCCATGAAACGCTGACATATACAGCAAAAACACCCCAGTGAAGCCGTTGAATGGAGGCAACCCGCTCAGCGAAATCGAAGAACACGAGAAGAAACGACCCGTCCAGGGCATCTTCTTAAGCAAACCGCCCAAACGGTCAATGCGCAACTCGCCAGCAGCACGCCAGATCGAACCGCTCCCCATAAACAAGCAACCCTTCAAGCAACTGTGGTTCATCATGTGCAACAAAGCGCCAGACATCCCAAACACGGCCATCATGATGTTGTCGGAAGATGAACCCAAGAACCCCAAGCCGACCCCAAGACCCACAATCCCCATGTTCCCCATGCTCGAATAAGCCAGCAAACGCTTCAAGTTGCCCTGCCCCAGCGCAAACATCACGCCAAACAACATCCCTACCAAACCCAAAATCGTAAAGGTCGTGCCAGCAAAAAACTCGTTGCCAGACATCGAAACATGCCTGAACAATCCGTAGAACCCCAAATTCAGCATCGAACCTGACATCACCGCCAGCGCGGGAGCGGGCGCAGCAGGCTGGGCCTCAGTCAGCCAGACATGCAATAATGGGAAGCCAATCTTCAAGCCAAATCCAACTAACCCTACTATCAAGAACAACATCTCGGAATTATGCGTATCGCCAAACACGAACATCAACTGCAGCACCAAGCCGCTGGCATGGCAGGCAAGCAAGTATATCCAAGCCAAATGACCGCTTCCCTTCTCGCGGTAATTGAACATCACCAAAAAAGCGCAAAGCAAACCCATCAATTCCCAGCTCAACAAAAACTCAATGGGACGAACCGCCAAGGTCACCCATATCATGCACGCAAGCATCAAATTGTAAAAAAACCAATAGACTCCCTGGCGACCCTCGCAATGGTCACGAAAATAACCAACAGAATGGATTCCGCCGACCAAGCCCAAAACCAATATGGGCAATTGGAACAGCAAAGAAAGCATGTCATGCCTGAACTGCAACTCGCCACGAGTCAAACTCCATCCCGCATGGCTCCATAATCCACCAAGCAAGCACAAGGAACAGCCTACAATGCAACCAAATACGCCAATCTGCCAAGAGCTGCTGTCGCGACGAGTCAGCGCGAGAGAGCATAAGCCGCTCAATACCAATACGATCAAGCCTATGTTCATTATACTCATGGCAAATATCACCCCTTGTCTTTGCTTGATAAAATTTCTCGGAAAACAGACACAAGTGATATTAATATAACTCATTTGGCATGATTTTTCAAGTATTGGTACGCCACATGACCAGATTCAGCCACAAGCGCTCTTTTAGAGTTGTAGCCCCCACCCCCAACGGGCGTGACATAACAATCCCATTGGGGCTGATCCCAACGCAACGTCCCGGAGTCACATGGGACGAACCTCAGAACCCCAAGGTCTGCAAAACCCAATGCAACGTCTCAGAGTCCCAGTCCCATGTCACAGTCCTATGGGTCTCATTTGTCCCATAGGTCACATTTGTCCCAGTCCCAGTCCCATAAAACCATAGCCCATGCGTATTTAATCCGCATGGGCCATGGACACTGGGCTACCTAAGTTTTTTAGTGTGCAAGAATCAGGGAAGCAATTTCCTCCTGAGCTTCAATCTCCACTTTGGATCCTTTGGGAAGTCATTGAAATTGCGGACAGGCTTGAAGATCGGATCGTTCCTGTCCACTCCCAGGGTCTGGAGCAATTGATAGTCCTGAAGCGATTCGCTGAACACTTCCCATCTGATGGAATCCAAAGGTTTCCCGTCCTTGCCCGGATAGACCTGGCTTGTATCGCCATATGCCCAATTGGGCCAGCGCAAGCCGTCCTGCTCCGCGAACACATCGACGAAATTCCTGGTCTGCGACTCGAACCAGTAGTTGAATCCCCAATGCAGGAATCCCTTGAACGGCCAGCGATAGAACAGGATTCCGTGCATCCAGATCTTGGGCAGCGGCGTATCCATCAGGCGGTTCAGGTAACGTCCTCGGGGACCGCAGCAATAGTAGCACCAGCTCTCAATGCCTTCATTGGCAAAGGAGACCGCCGTCGAAATGCTGGGGATCGGCATATCCGTCAAGGATTCACGCCCGTACGCGATATCCGTCAATGCGTCCATGGTCTTCATCCAAGGCGCGATTTCCTTCAGCATCGCCCTCGCCGCCTTGTAGTTCGCCTTGTGCTCCTCGCCGTGCGGCTCGTCGGAAACATGGAAGAACGAGATATCCAACGCCTTTTCCTCGATGAGGACTTCCTTCAACTCCTTGAAGAACTGGGTCAGGAAGCCGCGGTATTCGTCTGAGGTGGCTGGGGTTTCAGGCGGGAAAAGCAAGTCTTCCTTTTCCTGGTCGCCAACATAGATCCGAATGGCGTATTTCACGCCCCATTGCGTAAAGGGATGGACCCATTCGAAGTGCGTGATGCCGCAGCGACGAGCCATTTCAAGCCAGCGGCGGACATTCGTCCAGTCAAACTCATATCCTTTTCCCTTGCGCTTGACGCCCAGCAGCTGGGTCGGCAGCTTCACACCGTCCAACGGCGGCGTGAATGCAGGCACGTACAAGGTATCCAGGCCATGGTCCACGTAGTTCTTGACGTATTCCTCGCAAATCGTCCAGAACTCCTCGGAAAATGCCTTCACCTTATAGCGTGCGACCAGGCTGTCCGCATAGAACCAATGGGTAATATTGAAGTTCTTTCGTGGCTTCAGCTTCAAATTGTGCAAGATCGCCTTGAAGGTCAGCTTCACGGGCTTGTCACGTTCAGGAATCACCTTGATCGCAATCGGATAGGTTCCGGCTTTCGCGCCTTTTCCAGCCTTGACGCTCACCCAAAAGCCATGGGTTTCGCCCTGGGGCAGTAAAACCATGTCCTCGTTGAACAGGGGATCGGGCACGTAGCCGGGAAGTCCGTCGCCCAAATCCGCCTCTTCCGGCATCCCCTCGGCTCCAGTATTCGCATGACGGACGGGAACGTACCCGATGCGGCGAACCCGGATGTCCCATCCATCAGGTCCCGACGCCTCAACCCGCACCTTCTGGGGACCAAGGTCCTGACGAACCAATACCTGGAAACTCATCCGTTCGTTCAAGGCATAATCCAAACTCAAGGTCTTCCTGACTTCACTGGGACTCTTCGGGAAAAACCGCTTGAACGGATCGGACAACCAACTCGTCAACGCCATTGCCTGCCTCCTGATTACCTGTCTTGATTCTTGTTCATTCGTCGCGCCCGACCATCAGGCGCTTCTTCAAAGCTCAACGAGAAACTCCTTCGACTATCAACGATACGCCATCGGGCAATACCGCGACTCGTCCATCCTCTCCAACCAGCGAAAACGCGGTGCGCATCGCCTCCTCGGCAGTCGCGACATGCATCAAGCCCATCGCCTCCAGCATCCCGCCGTCGCACTTCGGACCAACCATGATCACGCGATTCCTCGACAATATCCTCGCCAGGATCTGGGCTTCCCACTGGTCGGCTTCTGTCTCCGCTTGTGGAACCGCTCCCAATCTCCTGTACAATTCCTGATGCGACTTGCATTCGGAAAGCAGCTTGAAGAACGACTCCCCGCCGTGCCCCTGCTCGCATTCTGCAGACATGACAATCACGCCGCCATCCCGCACGCACGCTTCCGCAGCCGTCATTCCCTTCACCGCCTGATAGACATTCTGGTCCAGCGGATATCCGCCGTTGCTGGTAATGACGATGTCGCTTATCGGCACCTGGACCCTGCACAGCTTTTTAAGGTATTCGCATCCACGGGCATGGGTCTCGAAGGGCTCGCCGGCAAAGGCGCCCATCACCCGCTTCGAGGAATTGATGACCACATTGACCACAAACGCCAGCTTCGCCGCGCCTGCCGCCCATACCATATCCTTGTGAATCGGATTCCCCTCCAGCACCCCAGTCCTGGAGCTGGCCGAACGAATGAACTCGCCGCAATGATTCGCCAAAACCGTGCGATATCCCGCTATCCCAGGCAAAACGCTCTTGCGACCACCTGAAAAACCCGCGAAAAAGTGAGGTTCGATAAAACCTTCCGAAACCAAGAGATCCGCCTCGACAGCCAATTTGTTGATCCAAAGCTCGCCCCCGGACGGCAATATCCCCAAGTACGCCATGCTGCCCTCGTCACGGGCATCGTGAACGACAATCTTCTCGCGGGAAACGATCTCCTCGCCGAACTTCTCGATCAATTCCCCACGAGTCGTCCCACGATGCATCCCGGTCGCAATCAAGATCGTTATCTCGGCTTCTGGATTCCCGCGCCGAATCTCCTCGAGCATCGCAGGAACGATCTGCTTGCTCGGCACTGGACGAGTATGGTCGCTGGCGATCAGCACGATTTTTCGCGCCTTAGCCGCCAGTTCGCTCAACCCAACGCCACCAATCGGGGACGCCAATGCCGAACGGACAACAGCCTCCCCATCCCCAGGAACCGCAATCCGGTTGATCGAAGACGCGAAAACACCAACCAAATTCCGCCTGGGAATCGAAAACTCAAGCTCGCCGCGACCATGCAATACCTTTACCAGAACCATCTGACTACCCTCGACATTCTATTGATCGCGACTAAACAACTCCTCGCCAATCAGCGCCGTGAAAAACGACCCCGTGAACAAAAGCGGACCGTCATAAGGCAAATCATCACGGCTGGAAATGCTTTCCCGTACCTCGATCACATCCAAGCCCGCAACACGCATCTCCTCCGCCAATGCAGCCAGATCCGATCCCTTCCCGGTATGGGGATTCGTCAATACGAACCTGGCATTCAAGCCGCGCAACGCTTCGACGATCCGGTGGGCGTCCTTGCCCTTGACAATCCCAAGAACAACCGTAAACCGAACGCCGGAATACAAAAGGTTCAACGCCTCGACCAGGCGACGCATCGAATCGCCATTGTGCGCAGCATCAAGCACAACCAATGGATCGTCGCATATGCGCTCGCAACGGGCACGCAACTGGGGATACCTGAATGAACCAACGTCCGGAACCAAGCCAAGATGGTTCACAATCGACAAGGACGTGCAGAAATTCTCCCGCAAATATGGAGCTGTGCCATAAGGCAAGTACGGATAGGTCATCTCGGAATTCACCGGCCAAAGCACAGGACAGCCCAACTCGCGCGCACGGGCCAAGATCACATCCTCGGCTTCGCTGAAACTCTGGCGCGAAACGACTATCGGCACAGACGGCTTCAGGATACCAGCCTTCTCGGACGCAATCAACTCAATCGTATTGCCCAGCAGCGCAACGTGGTCGAAGCTGATCGGCGTAATCGCAGTCATCACAGGAGTCACGTAGTTCGTAGCATCCAAACGGCCACCAATACCAGTCTCGAATACGACGTATTCGACGCCCGAATCGGCAAACAAACGCAACCCCAAGACGGTGAACAGCTCGAACAGCGACGGCTTCAAGCCTGCAGAATCAACAGCGGATACAAGGCGACGGCCGCTAGACAGCAACGTCTCGTAGTCAACAAGCGCGTTGTCCAGCTGAAACCGCTCGCGAACCGTCGCCAGGTGCGGACTCGTAAACAAGCCGACACGCTTCCCGCAGCTTGACAGCAACGAAGACAGGAAATGGCACGTGGTCCCCTTCCCCTTCGTCCCGGCAACGTGGATGATCTTCAACCCACGTTCGGGATGACCGGCGACTTCAGCCAAGGGAATCATCCGGTCAAGAGTGTAGTTCGACATGTCGTGCTGCTTTCCCGCATCACGCTCCAAGTCGTAGTACCGCTTGAAGACATCGAAAAATTCCTGTTCCAATGCAGGATTCAAGTCACGCATCGCCGGTACGCTCCAATCACTTCTTCTCTTCCGAGCAGCAGCCCTTGAGCTTCGCCAATTCAGCCTCCAACGATGCAACCCTCGCTTCCAGGTCCTGGACATGCTTCCAGTAAGGCATCAGCGATTCGCCGCGGGTCTTCAAAACCTCTTCGATACGCTCGGTCAACGCATCGCTGGAACGCTTGCCCTCCTCAACCAAAACCTTCAGCAATTGAGCACCCTCGTCCTGAGTAACCTGCTTGTCGCTAACTGCCTTGCTCACAAAATCCTCAGCAGCCTTGACCGACAAACTGGCAGCCCCGACGCCCATCAAAAAAGCCTTCTCAACCAAGCCAAACATGTAAAACCTCCTGATCAATTTCATGAACTCGTTTTCATTGACTTGAAAACACAACAAAGCCACTCCTTTATATTAACTTATCTAACCCAAAAGACAAGAATTCCAACTCGCAACAACCACGATTTTATCTGATTTTGCATCCCAAGTTCTCAATCTCAACTATTAATCCTAAAAAGAAGCAGTTGACGCATGACGCCAATGATGTCCATGGCTTTTTTAGGAGAACCACGAATGAACGCGAATGGACGCAATTGATTTTGAATATCGTTGCCCTTGAGATCGTTGGCGAACGGAATGAATTCCACAACCATTTGAAAATCAATGCATAAGTCCTTCCAAACCAATGCATTAAATCAAGCTCGGAGAGCTGGCATCATGAGCACCCCCCAGATGAAGCGAAGCGGAATCTGGGGCAAGTCCCCCCCGAAATCAAAGCCTTGGAAAGGCGACACATGAACCGGCGCCAACGCTGCGAATCCAAAATAAAGGCGGGGCTAATAGTCCAAGATGACCTTGTAGTCACGTTTGTTCTTTTCCCACCACATTAGGCAGTCCACGTCATTTTTAACTTCATTATCTGAAAGGTATCCAAACATCGGAAGCAGTGTTTTATCGCCTTCTTCTATCTTCTCAAGCAGATTGGGAAGGATGATGATTCCCATGTCCTGGAGTAATTCGAACCTATGGGCTATTGTCTTTGCATTTCCCTCTTTTCTCGCTTCCGAATATGCCTGGTATTTCTTTGCAAAAACTTCGGGAGTGCGTTTTCTCCCTTGGTTCCACCATAATTCATATTCAGAAACAAACTCTTCTTCTTTATCTTGTTTTCTTAATGATATTAGAGACGAATATTTGATATCATAATCCGTCAGAAGAATTTTATCCTCGTCTTTCAGAAGCATTCTTTCAAATCTAACCTTTAGAATTGATGAAAATATATCAATATATTGAAAATACTCTTCTTGATTTCTTTTTTCTTTGATGTGATTTATTAGGAATGGTATCAGCTTTGCTGATCTGGCAACAAGGGCATTGTATGATTTAGTGGCATAATTTGACCCTCGCGATGATTTTGGTAATGAAGATTCCCATTCTTTTAAGGCAATTGCCCTTTCCTTTTGCCAAAGCTGGAATAAATACTCGTAATCTTTCTCATCATCTTTGCATTTTACGGGCATCCCCTTGTCCATCCAGTCTTTTATATCATAGACAATCTTTTCCTTGAGAGTCGGCCCCCAAATGGCGACTTCTTTCTGGATTCCTTTATTTATTTGAGAATACACCATGAGCCCCATGTCATCATGGAAAGTGCAGTCAAAGCCGCTTCCTTGTGGTGAATTGTCCAGCACATTGGCAAGTCTGACATTCCCTCCTGGTATTGGAATTGTAACTGAATAAACGAGAGTGTCGTAGCGGGAGCTTTTAATTGCTGCATTGTAAATTTTCCTCCCGCTATGGTAACTGAATTTGTACTCCAGGGCCGCCTCATGAAAATTGACGTTGCCCATTCCGTGCGTCTTCGTGAACTTGTAGTTCATAGTGACCTTGTGCTTCCCATCATGCAAAAGCCTGAAAGGCGATTCCCCCATGTACACTTTCAAGAGGCAATCCTTTGACAGCCTCTCGTAATCATCGTCGTCGAAATGGATTTGTTCGATTTTGTCCCTGATTGTTTGCCTGTGTTCTGTGACTTTCCCCTTGCTGTCAACATGCCTGATCATTACAATCAGACCAGTGTCATAGTAGAGCCTGAAAGTATTCTTGTCCGGAATGTCATACGTTATCTCCTCTATGCGTTCGCAGTGCAATGGCTCTTCGTTGTCGGGAGCCATGCGCGAGATGGTAAATATTACCTGAATTGGTCTTGAAAAACTCAGATAACTTTCTCCTTTAACGCCATCGTCAAGGTTTTCCCGCATGTGCTGCAGTATGGGATCCAGTATGATGGGGGTTGCGAAGTCAAATGTCAGCGCATCTTCTCCATGAGCAACAGACAAAAGCATTATTATGCAAAGCAAGGCACTAATTTTCATTTGAAAAGTTCCTCCTTTGGACATGAATCCGTGAAGCAGCGCCCCAAAAAATTGATTTGCAGAATCTTACGATATCCTCACAAAGTAGTATTCCACTCGCAAACAAGGTTGTCAATAATGGAATTTATGCATAGTCCTGAAGAAAATCAACCCGAATGGCGTTTTTCCCTTGCAAAAATACTGCTGGATGGAAACATCCGCATGAAAAATGACGATGCGATTCTTGACTTCACGGATTCAGGATCGCGTTGTTTTTGTTTGTAGAAAATCTTCGCAATTCTCGTTCGCGAGCTTATTGTAATGAAATATATTTTACGTAATCACCAAATTATCCATTTCAGGAATCCACGAATGAAGATTATTCTTGCAGTTGCCTTGGCCTTTCTCGTCTCGCCGATCTGGTCGGCAGACATCATCCGAATTGAAAACCCCAGCGATGGCGCCCCCTTTGACGCGGCACTGGCCCTAGTCGCCGAAAATGACGGTTGCCGGCAGTATTCCGTCAGCTTTCCATCCGCCCTTGTCTCACAGCTCCCTGCGAACAACACCGTCTCGGGCGAGCTTTACCTGCCGCTGCAACCCCTTGCGGGAAGGCATCCTGCGCTCCTCGTCTTCCATATCATCGGACCAGGAAACTTCCATCTGGAAAGAATGATCTGCAAAATGGCCGCAACCGAAGGAGCAGTCGCAATGTTCTTCCATCTCCCATACTATGCACGACGAGGCGGAGATTTCGGGGAAATAGCCATCCTTTCGTCGCCAAAGCACTTCTTCGACGGACTCAAGCAAGCACAACTCGATGCAAGGCGGGCAAACGACCTGCTCTGCGCACTGCCCGAAGTCGACAAGACCAAGCTCCTAGCAACCGGTGTCTCGCTTGGGGCGATCATGACCGCAAACGCTGTCGGAACCGACCCCAGAATCTCCAAGGCATTGATGGTTCTCGGCGGCGGAAACCTGCCCAAAATCTTCGAGACCAATGTGCGCGAAACACGGGACCTGCTCGCATTCTTTACCTCAAGGACTCCAGAGGAACAAAAGAAGCTCTTTGATCAACTCAGGCCTTACGACCCGCTCTCCCACGCCAACGCACTGCAAAAACTCGCCGAAAAAGGCAAGCTCGCCATGATCAATGCCGGGGACGACAACGTAATCCCGCCAGCCTGCTCAACCCAATTGGCCGAAGCATGCAAGTGCCCAATAAAGTGGTACCCAGGGGTCGACCACTACACAATCGTCGCAAAACTTCCAGAAGTTCTGCTTGACATGATGCAATACTTCGCACCGGATTGTCCACCAGAATGGAAGCGACCACCTGAACAACTGGACAAGGTCGCTATCACGCAACGGCTGCTCAGAAAAACCCTCGGCGGGATCGCACAATTCATGGGCGCGTATCCAATAAAACCGGGAAAGGCAAGCGTGCTGGAAGCGACCGCATCGCTCGCGTTACAAGATGGAAAGATTCTTGACTTCAACGTCAACTACGTGCTCGGAGACAACCGTAAATTCAAACTCGAAGGGAATTTCCCACAAATCGGGAACCTCGGACTTGGATTCGATGGCGCAAGACCATGGATGACAGGAGCAAAAAACACGCTCTTCATCGGATCGGAAAACCAAGACCCGACCATGATGTTCTCGCAATTCATCTCGCCGCAACGACTCAATGACTTCAATGTCGTCAGGGGAGCGATCGGAGGAGCTGCCTTCGCACCCGATATCGTCAACAACTACGCCGACGTAACGCTACATACCCCACGCCCTGGGCGCTACGCCCTCGCAATCAAGAGCAAGGACAGAAAAGTCCCGGGCGAACTCCTCGTCGAATTCGACAACAAAGAAACGCCAAAGACGATCGCCATCAAGATTCTTGGCTTCTCGGGCACGATCAACATCTCCAAATGGATCATGAACGCAAATGCGACTGAGCATCAATTCGATCTTCCCAAGGGAAGAACTGAAATCATGGTCAACCAGGAAGACGTGACTCGATCGCTGGCAGCAGCATTCGAATACCTGCTTGAAAGGACGGAATAAACTGCTCGCATCAGCGATCGGGATATGGAATCGCCCCGCCTTCCAGCGTGCCTAAGCTCCATTCCACAAACCAAGGCGATTGATTCGTTCCATTGGGACACGCAAGAAAGCTGCGCAAGTTAACGGTATCTAGATGACCGTCAACATGCAGGACGTTCATCAGCCCCCGATGACGATTCGCGCCTTCAAGCCCACTGTCCCAATCAAGGTCAAGTTCCTCCATCAGGTTCTTCCACGTATTCGCCCCATACGTCACGCACTGGTCTCCTGAATCAAAGACCAGGTACGCTCGTGATGGCGTCGATATGTGATGATGTAATTTTCCACGACTTCCGTTCGTCCCGTCGTAATTCCACCCATAGTTCCCATCGTAGAGATGCAATCCTACGCATGTCTCGGCAGGAGGACCATCAGGACTGGCGGGACAATCCAGGACACGGACATCGCCATAGTACTCAAGCAGATACCAAGCCCAATTGACGCCGCCATGTACATAAATGTTCGAATGATAGCCCGGCGGAAGCAAATACCGGTTGTCGGTCGAATACATTATAAACGCCGCGCCCAACTGACGCAAATTGCTCCCGCAACCCACCCCATGAGCACGGGCCTGAGCCTGGCTCAAGGCCGGCAACAGCATGCTCGTCAATACACTTATAACAGCAATCACAACCAATAACTCAATCAACGTAAATCTTCTCACTGATGCTCACCCCCTATTTGGATCGTTTCTTCTTGCCAAGCCAACCACTACTTGGTCAACTGACTCGATGGCATCAGTAAAATACCCCATATTCAATCATTAACAATCAAAACTGAACCACAATCATCAATAATCATTCACAATCATAAATCCATGGTGATTTTCGATGATTCCCGATGACTCCCCGACCTGATCTGAATGATGAATGATGAATGCTAAATGATGAATGACCCGTCCGACCCGCCTGGCTGGGTCTCTGTCATGTTTAGCCGCTTTAGCGGCGACACCACCTGAGTAAGAGCACCCCGGGTGCCCGTACTCAAACTGCTGCCACTTCATCCGCAAGAATTTTCAGCATTCATTATTCATAATTCAGCATTAAAAAAACCGCCTTTGGCGTGAATGATGCCAAAGGCGGTTTTGAGATGATTTCAGGCTAGTTCAGCTGCTTCTGCCGCCTACTTGCTTGCCATTTCGATGGCAACTGCGACGGCGACGGTTGCGCCGACCATCGGGTTGTTGCCCATTCCGATCAGCCCCATCATTTCCACGTGGGCGGGAACTGAGCTGGAGCCTGCGAACTGAGCGTCGGAGTGCATGCGTCCCATGGTATCGGTCATGCCATAGCTGGCGGGACCGGCAGCCATGTTGTCAGGATGCAGGGTACGTCCAGTACCGCCGCCAGATGCGACCGAGAAGTACTTCTTGCCGCGCTCCACGCATTCCTTCTTGTAGGTACCAGCAGTCGGGTGCTGGAAGCGGGTCGGGTTGGTCGAGTTACCGGTGATCGACACGTCAACGCCTTCTTGCCACATAATGGCGACGCCTTCGCGAACATCATCGGCACCATAGCAACGGACTTCAGCCTTGGGTCCCTTGCTAAATGGGACTTCGCGGACGACTTCCAGCTTGCCGGTGAAATAATCGAACTTCGTCTGGACGTAGGTGAATCCATTGATTCTGCTGATGATGTAAGCGGCGTCCTTGCCCAAACCGTTCAGGATGACCCTAAGGGGTTCCTTGCGGACTTTGTTGGCGCTTTTTGCGATGCCGATTGCGCCTTCAGCGGCTGCGAAGGATTCGTGTCCTGCCAGGAAACAGAAGCACTTGGTTTCGTTGCGCAGGAGCATGGCTGCCAGGTTGCCGTGTCCGAGTCCGACCTTGCGGTCGTCAGCAACGGAACCCGGGATGCAGAAGCTCTGGAGGCCTTCGCCGATTGCCTCGGCGGCATCAGCGGCTTTCGTGCAGCCTTTCTTGATGGCGATTGCGGCGCCAACCGTATATGCCCAGCAGGCATTCTCGAATGCAATCGGCTGGATTTCCTTGACCAGCTTGTGCGCGTCAACGCCCTTTTCCTTGCAAATTGCCTCGGCCTCTTCCAAAGAGGCGATTCCGTACTTGTTCAATGCCGCTTCGATCTGCTTGATGCGGCGTGCGTAAGATTCAAAGAGAGCCATAGTCTTTTACCTCGCTTGTTGAATTATTCGTGCCGCGGATCGATCACCTTTGCCGCATCGTTGAAACGACCGTAGGTTCCAGTCGAAGACTTCAATGCTTCGTTGGCGTCCATACCCTTCTTAATCTTGCTCATCATCACGCCCAAATTCACGAATTCGTAGCCGATGATTTCGCCTTCGGCGTCCAGTGCAATCCTATTCACGTAGCCTTCAGCCATTTCCAGGTAGCGGGCACCCTTTTGCTTCGTGCCGTACATCGTGCCGACCTGTGAGCGGAGGCCCTTGCCCAAGTCTTCAAGGCCAGCGCCGATCGGCAAGCCGTTCTCGGAGAAAGCGCTCTGTGAGCGACCGTAAACGATCTGCAGGAACAGCTCGCGCATCGCCGTATTGATGGCGTCGCAGACCAAGTCTGTGTTCATGGCTTCGAGGATCGTCTTGCCGGGAAGGATTTCCGACGCCATGGCGGCGGAGTGGGTCATTCCGGAGCAGCCGAGCGTCTCGACCAGGGCTTCCTCGATGATTCCGCCCTTGACATTGAGCGTCAGCTTGCAGCAACCCTGCTGGGGTGCGCACCAGCCGACACCGTGCGTCAAGCCCGAGATATCCTTGATTTCTTTCACTTGGGTCCATTGACCTTCCTGCGGAATCGGTGCGGGGCCGTGGTTGCAGCCCTTCTTCACGCAGCACATCTGATCTACTTCGTGTGTGTTCATCGCTTCCCTTTTTGTATTCTTCTGATCTTCATGATTTGCCGCAGCGTTCCTCAGCAAACGGCACGATTGAAAGCTAATTAATGTATCATAACTACACGAAATTTCAATTGAAGCAACAAGGTACAAAAAATCCGCTTCCCCGTGCCATTCAGGTTTCGGAAAAGCGGATTGGCAATCAAAACCGAGCTACTGGAGTTCAAGGGTTCCGAAGCATTCGGGCAAGTGGTAGTTCAGCGCGGTCAAGGGCTTCCAGGTCAGCCAATGCGGATGGCTGCACTCGTCAGCGCACTTGAAGAAGTTGCCCTTCCAGGTCACGCCGTCAAGGCTGGGAATCTTCCCGCAATACGGTTCCAGCGCTTCCATCGGCACTTGAAATTGAGCATACCATGTCAAGGGTTCCGCAATCTCGGGAAACACACGAGGCTGCAACGACGTCTTGACCTTCACCAGTGCGCCGTGGGCGGCGCTCATTTTCGTATAGTCCTCAAAACCATCTTCGGTCCGACGATGGTCGCGGATGTATGTCATCAAATACGCAGCACTGGCGCTGATCTCCAAATTGAAATATCCTTTCCCAACGGACGGCTTGAAGAAAAATTCCACGCATGAATCCAGGCATACAGGCGCTTGGAACCCCTCTTGCACTGCAATCACGTACTTGTCTTCCACCCGGAACATCCCGTACAGGTTGCGAGCGTCGTGCAACACCTTCGCTTTCACCACGGGACGATGTCCCTGGCTTTCCTCGCGATACTCGTTCAGCTCAACAATGTCAGCCTTGCTCCAAACATCGCCATCCCAAGACAAGTCAAGCTTGGGAACCACATTCGTACGCTTAATCAAATAACTCATTGTACACCCTCTTCGATTGGATAGTTCACTTCGTCCCAAATCAAGCAACGTTCTTCAATGCCGATCACCACCGCGATCAAGCTTTGCGTCCCGCAATCCAAGCCAAGGTATTTCGCCGACATTCCAGTACCTCTACACTTGCAGTTTTCGCCCGCGCATTTCGGGCCATTGCGCAGCCCCGAAGAAGCAGAAGTTTTTCCTGGCTCCGATCAACAAGCTCCCGTCCTGGTTCCATTGGCAATTCCAAAAGACTCGAAACGGACCTTCAAGTCCCAGCAAATCCAACTTAAAGGAATTTTCGCCGGTCGCGCTGACCGCCCCTGCGCTCGTTTCGCCATCCATGGCATCCCAATTCCTGGCGTTCACCACAAAGTCGTCCTTCCCGAAACGCAATTCCGTCACGTTGCCGCCCTCATGTTCCAAGCGCAATCCCACCCCCTCAGGCAATTCGGAAAATTCAACAAAGGCAATCTTCCTGTCATTCGGTTCCATCGCATATCTGCCGGCATACCCCGAACTTAGGGCAACGCCCGGTGCCTTGGAACGGCGAACGACCAGATTCCGGGAAAAACTCGCCAGCGAATCAAAGGCGTCAGCATCGGCTTCCAATGCCTCGTCCTCAATTGCAGGCAGCAGTTCCTCCCACAAAATATTCAGGATCCGCTGCATGTCGCCAACCGCGCTGGTTATGACAACAACCATATCCTGCTTCGGCATCACAATGCAGTATTGGCCGTAGGCGCCATCCCCACGATAAACGCCTTCGGGCAAGCAACGCCAGAACTGGAAGCCGTAGCCTGCCGCCCAATCCAAAACGCGACCGGCGCTGTTGTCGACCTGCTTCGCTGTCGCCATCTCGATCCAGCTTTCGGGAAGAAGTCGCTTCGTGCCCCAAACTCCCTTCCGCAGGTACAATTCCCCAAACTTTGCAATGTCTTCGGAACGCAATTGCAGTCCCCACCCGCCGGTTTCAATGCCCAACGGACAGCACTCCCAATGCGGACGCTGAATCCCCAATGGCTCGAACAACCGCGGCATCAAGTAGTCAACCAAACCGCAACCGCTTACCCGGCATACCAGCGCTGACAAGACGTATGTCGCCAGGCTGTTATATACAAATGTGCTGCCCGGCTCATGCACCAATTCCTCGCCGAAAAATCCACGCACCCAATTTTTCACTCCCTTGGACATCACGGCGCCAATTGGGCATTCCGCGTGACCGCTCGTCATCGTCAACAAGTGACGAACCGTCATCGAACGCATCCGTTCAGACGCATCATCCAAGCAACAATCGGGGAAATAGGACAGGACTGTCCGGTCAATGTCAATCAAGCCTTCCTGAACGGCAAAACCAACGGCGGAAGACGTGAAGCTCTTGCTCAAGGAAAACATCTTGTGCGTATCGTTGCCGCAAAACGGACGCCAATAGCTCTCGTGAATCAACTTCCCATGGCGAACAACCAGAAAACCATGCAATTGATCGTTACCTTCCAAAGCGTCAAAGCGGGACAGGCAACTGAGCAACCCCGAACTATGTACACCCTCCAACTCCGGGACGCTACGCTCAAAACGACTAAGCATCAAACCTCTCCTGGAAACAGGTTGCTAATGAAAAGGCACAAAAGACAAACCCAGCTCAAGAGTTGGACTTGTCTTTTGTGCCTTGGCTTTCTATTGGATACTATTGCTCGAAAGCGGCGTCAAAGGCAATGTCGCTAGCGGGGAAGTCAATCTTCCGCACAAACTCGCAGGCATCCTTCGCGCCGTATTCGCGGTTCATTCCACTGTCTTCCCACTCGACGGACAGCGGCCCTTGGTAACCGCAACGGTTCAACTCGCGCATGACTTCCTCGAAATCCACGTCGCCATGACCAGGGCTGCGGAAATCCCAGCCGCGATTCGGCTGGCCAAAGTTCAAATGGCTCGACAAAATCCCGCTCTTCCCGTCCAAAGTCACCTTCGCATCCTTGATGTGAACATGGTAGATCCGATCAGGGAACTCGCGAATGAACTGGGCTGGATCAACACCCTGCCAAAGCAAATGGCTGGGATCGTAATTGAAGCCGAATGCAGGACGGTAGTCAAGTGCTTCCAACGCACGCTTCGCCGTGTAGAGGTCAAAAGCAATCTCAGTCGGATGAACTTCCAAGGCAAACTTGACGCCGCATTTGTCAAACTCGTCCAAAATCGGATTCCACAGTTTGGCGAATCGGGCAAATCCATCCGCGACCATCTTGTCAGACACTGGCGGGAAGCTGTAGAGCATGTGCCAAATCGGCGACCCCGTGAAGCCGTTCACAACCGAAATGCCCAGGTTCTTTGCGGCACGGGCAGCGGCCTTCATCGATGAAATCGCCCATTCGCGCTTCTTCTCGGCATTCCCGTTGCAGCTCTTGGGAAGCATGCCGAAGTTGTCCGAACGGCTGTCGTCGTTAGGATCGCTGACCAACTGCCCTGCCAGGTGGTTGCTGATAGCCCAGCACTTCAAGCCGCTCTTAGCCAGTATTGCCAGCTGAGCCTTGCAGTACTTGGGATCTTCGGCGGCCTTGAATACGTCCATGTGGTCGCCCCAACATGCCAATTCCAAACCATCATAGCCAAAAGAGGCTATCTTCGGAGCCAACTCCGCCAAAGGCAAATCCGCCCACTGACCAGTGAATATCGTGACTGGATGTGACATCTTCTTCTCCTTTCTGATACTTTGCTGATTCCTAATTCTTCACTAAAGCCCATCCGATAATCGATACCGAAACAGGCTCCTTGACAACTAATATTAACGCTTGTACGCTTGACCGATAGAACCGCTCTGAGGCTGGCCGAAGATCAGCGAAGGCTCCTTCAGCATCACGCCCAAGCCATTGACAACCGCATGCAACGGCGAAGCCGCCACCAAGGTCATCAAACCCGTCTGCTCCTGAATCCGCTTGTCCAAGCCAGGCAACAACGAACCGCCGCCGGAAAGGCGAATCCCATTCTCAATCAAGTCGCCAGCCAACTCGGCCTTGCACTTGTCAAGCGTACGACGCACCGCGCCGATGATCTGCTCGATGGGACGATCCAACGCCGTGCGTATCTCATCCGCAGTAATCGTCATCGTGCGTGGCAAGCTGTTGCCCAACTGACCGACCTCGCGACCGCGAACCTCCATCTCCTGACGCAAATTCGCAACGGGATAAGCGCTCCCGATGGTCTTCTTGATGTTTTCGCTGGTTCGTTCACCAATGTACAGCCCATGCTGGTTCATCATGTGATCCTTGATCGCCTCGTCCATCATGTCACCGCCGTACTTGATGCTCTCGGCTTCAACAATGTGAGCGAGAGAAATGATCGCGACTTCGGACGTACCGCCGCCGATGTCAACAATCATGTTTCCGGTAGGTTCCTCGACTGGCAACTCGACCCCAATCGCACTCGCCAAGGGTTCCTCGACAAGTCGCACCTCGCGGACACCGGCCTTCTTGGCGCTGTCCTGGACGGCACGAGTCTCGACCTCGTTGACCCCGTACGGAACCGTAATCAACACGCGGGGCTGCATAAGCTTGTAGCGAGCCCGGCTCTTGTTGATGAAATACCGCATCATCTCGTCCGCGACCTCGGCATTGGCAATCACGCCGTCCTTAATCGGACGAACAGTCAGGATATTCCCGGGATTTCGACCTAGCATTTCCTTGGCGCGGGTCCCGACCGCAATCACTTTCCCGGTATCCCGGTTCAACGCGACAACACTCGGTTCCTCGAGAACAATCCCACGTCCAACGACGTACACCAACGTGTTCATCGTGCCAAGATCGATCCCAATGTCATCCGAAAAGAAATTCGAAACCTTTTTCAGAAACATACGCCCTCGCTTCTATGCCAATCGCCGCTCCTTAGAAGTCCGCGGCAGTCTTGCGATTCGCCCCGTAAAATGCCCGTATCGCGTTCCACCCATCCGCAGCCGTCTCGCAGTAAGTAAACAAATCCAAATCCTCTGGTGATATCATCCCCTGCTCGACAAACATGTTCCAATTGATCAGCTTCTCCCAAAACTCCCTGCCATACAACAAGACCGGCATCCTAGCTATCTTCTTCGTCTGGATCAAGGTCAATGCCTCGAACAGCTCGTCCATCGTGCCAAAACCACCAGGGAAACACGCCAATACCTTGGCACGCTTCAGAAAATGCATCTTGCGAATGCTGAAATAGTGAAGCAAAAAGTTCAAGTCAGGGGTAATGTACTCGTTGGGATGCTGCTCGAAAGGCAGCGTGATGTTCAAAGCCGCAGATACGCCGCCCTCGTCGAACGCACCGCGATTGCCGGCTTCCATGATCCCGCCGCCACCACCTGTCAAAACAACAAACTGACGGCACGGCTCCAAATTTCGTATCTGGCACTCGTGGGTAACCATAGCCGCAAATTCACGGGCGACCTGGTAATAATGACTCGCCTGCACCAAGCGCTCGCAATGAGCTACCTGAGCACGCAACTTTGCATCGCCTGGAGATGCCGACAACTTCGCGCAAGCCTCGGCTAGACGCTGCTCGGCAACGTCAGGCGGCAAGGTGCGTGCACTGCCGAATATAACAATCGTCGACTCGATCTGATTCGCCTGAAAAACCAACTCGGGCTTCAAAAACTCCAACTCCAGACGAATTCCGCGACATGCGTCCGAACGCAAAAACACCAAATCCTCGTAGGCGCGAACGCCATTGGTCACTTTATATCCTTTTCCTTCAGAAATCTCATCTGGCATCTGGCAGTTTCCTCGCTCGGTTGCTTGACCTGATCACTTCACACTTGCCAACTGGCGTAAACCCACTGAGGCCTTAGTGCTCGGGACCGGGATTCATCATGCCTGGCCCGCCTGGTCCGCCATCGCCTGGCTGTGCATTCATCTTCTCTTCCTCGATGATCGCATTCTGGCGTTCCAGGTACTCCTGGTACTTGGAGCGCGGCATCCAGCCGTACAGATCGTTGGCTTCGCCGGATTCCATCAGCTTCTTGAACTGGTTACGCTTCACGTTGATGTAGTTCTTGCGCTGGTAGATATCCTTCGCAATCTCATCGGAAAACTCAGCCTTCCTCTCGGCATAGAGCTTGTCATAAAGGTTCTTTACAAATGAAGACCTGGAGATCCAATGATCGGGATTGGGGCTGGTAAAACGTTGGTTGTACCTGGTCCTGAACGTCTTCGCGGTCATGTCCAACAAATCCGGGTTGGGGATGTAGCCGCCCTTGCGGAAAAGTTCCGGAACACGACGCTCGCGCTCGTCCATCATATAAACCTCGATTTGAGTATCATATCTTCGATTCTCGCTGGCAACATGCTCCTTGACCATCTTCTCATGGTAAACAGGGTACAAGTGAGCCAATGTCTCGTCATCCAAGTCACGGATGTTGATCGTACGACGGGGAAACACCTCGACGCGCTCAGCAGAAACACGAGACAGCTTGCCTGCAACGAGCGTGTCAGTCCCGCGGCCGCCGCGAATGACGAAAGTCACATCGTCGTTGCGCTGCCACATCTTGTACTTTTCACGAGCCGCCTTTTCGAAGCCTTCCCGCTTGGAGGCGGGGAACTTGACCTTGACTTCTTCCTTGAGCTGTGCAATCAACTCCTCGTTGATCTCCTGCAGCGTCTGCTTGGGTTCCGGTTCCGGATACTTCCACTGGGGACTCAAGGGGAAATTCCTCGCCAATTCCGTGACAACGCGCTCACGAGTCACCTCTTTCGCCAGGCGCTCATTAACCATCTTCGCAATGTCAGCCTCAATCTTGCGACGCTCTTCACGCCAGTCAACTTCCTCCTCATCATCATCGTCAGCATCTTCCGCTAAAGTCCAAGTAGGGACGCAGACAATGAATGAAAAGATAACAAGATACCATAGAAGAAGACGGCCACGGCATTTAAAAAGCTTCATCGGTAACTCCAAAGTTTGATGTTTTCTACCTACCTATCTTAATGTAATGATTGGCGAAAAAAGAAGACAACAGGGCAATTTAGCACATTCGCAACTAATTTCCAATAACATATATGCCATCTTTTAGGATTTTTCTTATTCGCCGCGAAATCGTTCCAAAAAAGTACGATCCATTGTATGGCGGCCACTCAGGGGGAAATCGTGGACCCGCGAAAGGCGACGCCAACGCTTCCCGTCAAGGGCAAATCCATTGGATTCATACAATTCGACAAGGATTTCCTCGGCCAGTTCCTCCTCCAAGCCACGCTTCTTCTCCAGGCAAGCCGCCTCATAGCGGTCGCTGACGGCCTCCCAGTTCACGGAAATAAAAAATGCCTTCGAACGCTCGTTGGGATCCTTCGGCACATATCCATCTTCAAGCAAAGACGCCTTCAACTTCACAGGAAACTCGCGCTCGTAAACATCCTTCCTGTTCATCGCAAACACGTCACGTTGAACCCTCAGGTAGTTCCGCTTCCGCGACTCGCATTCCGCCTCCGAAAACCGGGCCAACGTGTCAGGATCGATGTCCTTCGTCGAAATCTGACCGTAATTCCCGATGCGGATCGCATCGGGAGACACGCGCTGGACCGCCCCCTTGTAAATCCGATGCGGTGGACGAATCGAACGAATCTCAACCTGGTCGCCAACCCGAATCGGACGGAACTTCTCATCCGCCTCAGAAATCAAAGCCAGCAACTGGCTATCAGGATAAGCATCGCGAGAACGTGCTTTCGCATACTCGTCGCTGCGGTGAACATGTTCGTCAAAGGAATAGCGCGGAGGAACGACTGGCCAAGAAATCCCAAGGCCGGTCGCGACAGCACGCAAGTCCAAAGCCCGGGAAACACCCTCCGCAACACGCAAATCAGCCAGTTCCTCAATCTCGTCAGCAGTCATCCGAGTCACGGATGACTGCCCAACTACAATCAGGCCAACCATCATTAAGCACCAAAACAGCCGAACACTCGTTTCCATCGTCACCTCGCTTGCCCCACTCTCATAACGCCGACGTCAACCATCAGAAAAGTTGTCAAAATACCCCTGTACCAATACAACCGGCGTGCCCTTGTCACCAGAACCGCTGGTCAAATCACACAAACTGCCCAGCAAATCAGTCAATTGACGAGGAGTCGTGCCAAGGGATTCTTCCTTGCCAACCAAATTCGACGTCTTCTTGCGAATCCGTTCCAAAACAGATGCCGTAACAGATGCGTTGTCACCGTCAACCTTCTGTGCCTCGTCAGCAATATACTTCAACTTCAATTCGTTCGGAGTCCCATGCAAGCCTTCAGTAAAGGCCGGAGACACGACGGGATCAGCCAACTCCCAAATCTTGCCGACGGGATCCTTGAACGCGCCGTCGCCATAGACCATAACCTCGATGGTCTTCCCCGTCTTCGCCTTGAGACGAGCCTGGATGTCCTCGACCAACGGCTGGCAATCGCGCGGGAACAACTTGACTTTCAAGTCGTCCGACTTGTTGGACCCCAGCAAGCCGTACCTGGCATTGAACCCGGCGCCCGGCTCAACAGCGCTGGTGCAAATGTCATCCAAGCCATATACGACCTCAGCGCCAGCATCCAACAACAACCGCTTGTTGCGATGACGGGTGTGAATGTCACAGGTCAAAATCTTCTTCGTAAAGGGAAGCAGTGCGCGGACATCGTTGCCGAAGTGGATCACGACCTTGTCCGGACCGATCAGTTCCTTGTACAGGTCAACGTAGTCAATCCCCGTGAACGGATGCAGGACCTTTTCGCCAAAGATGTCGCGATATTGCTTTTCGGTAAGGACATCCGAGTGCGGGTTCACGCCACTGGCCTCCATGGCATCTTCGTCCATCAGGCGGTTCCCTACCTCGTCAGAAGGATAGCTCAACAACATGTGGACACGATCCAGCCCGGCGGCAATCCCGCGCAACAAGACCGCAAAACGATTCCGACTCAAAATCGGGAACGCAATCCCGACCTCGCCGGAACCGAACTTGCCCCGAACATCTTTCGCGATTTGACCCACGGTCACGTAGTTGCCCTGGATCTTCGCCACAACAGATTCCGTGATGGCTACAACGTCGCGGTCGCGAAAAGAATACCCCTCGCTCTCACTTGAGGCCAGCAAGGCGTCAACGACCAGAGACGCCAAATCGTCGCCAGGCCGGAAAATCGGACAACGTATCCCACGGACTACAGTGCCAACTGTGCGCATCAATACAGCTCCTTAGTACTCAACTATCAGCTTTTTCCTATGCTCTAAACAGCAGGGAGAGCATTTCCCTATAGGTGTTCAAGCCATTTAGTTAATCTACAATCAAACAACCATTTTCACAAATAGTTGCAACCAAAAAATCATCCGTTCCCAGGATATTTGACATAAATCATCCCGAGAACGCCTCGTGAAAGTTGAAAACCATAGACGAACCAATTATAGTAAATAGGCAAGTTTTCCGTACGAATGCGGATGTTAACAGGCATTGATCATCGACAAGGAGCAACTATGGCGTTTTACTACGATGAACCGTCCCATACCTTCAGCGAGTATTTGCTGATTCCAGGCTACACGGGGCCAGACTGCATCCCCGCAAACGTGTCCCTCAAAACACCTGTCGTGAAATTCAAGCGTGGCGAAAAGCCATCCCTTTCGATGAACATCCCGCTGGTCTCCGCCATCATGCAGGCAGTCTCGGGCGACCGCCTGGCAGTCGCACTCGCCAGGGAAGGCGGCATCACATTCATCTATGGCAACCAAAGTATCGAAAGCGAAGCCGCAATGGTCCGTGCCGTCAAAGATTACAAGGCCGGATTCGTGACTTCGGATGCCAATGTCACACCTGACAATACCCTGGAAGACATCCTCGACCTCAAGGAAAAGTACAAGCACTCGACAGTCGGCGTTACTGACGACGGCACCCCACACGGAAAACTCCTCGGAATGGTCACCAGCAGAGACTACAGCCTCGAGAGAATTCCGGTCAAGGCAAAGGTTGCTTCCTTCATGACGCCCATTGACAAGCTGGTCACAGCAACTGAGGGCATCACACTTCCGGAAGCTTACGACCTGATCTGGGAATACAAGCTCAATACCCTCCCAGTCATCACAAAAGATGGACGCTTCGTCGCATTCGTCTTCAGGAAGGACTACGACCAGCACAAGGAAAACCCCCTCGAACTCCTGGACTCCCAACATAGGTTCATCGTTGGCGCCGGAGTCAACACAAGAGACTACGAAGAACGCATCCCCGCACTTGTAGAAGCTGAGGCGGACATTCTCTGCATCGACTCCTCGGAAGGATTCACAGAGTGGCAAAAGAGAACGATCGAATTCGTAAGGAACAAGTACGGAGATACCGTCAAGATCGGAGCCGGCAATGTGGTTGACAAGGATGGATTCAGGTTCCTCGCAGAAGCCGGGGCCGACTTTGTCAAGGTTGGAATCGGCGGCGGCTCCATCTGCATAACCCGTGAAGCAAAGGGTATCGGACGTGGACAAGCTACAGCGGTGATCGAAGTCGCAAAGGCCAGGGACGAATATTTCCAGGAAACTGGAATCTACGTGCCAATCTGCTCCGACGGCGGCATCGTGCACGACTACCACATTACCCTCGCCCTTGCAATGGGAGCTGATTTCTGCATGCTTGGACGCTATTTCGCCAGATTTGACGAATCGCCAAGCGAGATCGTCCAGATCAATGGAAACTTCATGAAAGAATATTGGGGCGAAGGCAGCGCACGCGCACAAAACGTCGCTCGCTATGGGCAAGGGCAATCAAGCAAGAACACACTATCATTCGTCGAAGGCGTCGACAGCTACGTCCCCTATGCCGGTCCACTCCATAAAAACCTGGAGGTCACCCTGGCAAAAATCCGCCATACCTTCTGCAACTGCGGCGTTTTGAGCATCCCGGAACTTCAGGAAAAGGCAAAGCTGACCCTGGTTTCCAGCGTCACCCTGGTCGAAGGCGGAGCCCACGACGTCCTGGTCAAGGACACCTACAACCACCCGAAGGGAATGTAATCCCGTCCTCCTTTCTCCCGCATTGACACCCCTTCCCGAACCTTCCGGGAAGGGGTTTTTCATTTGGCCCGTCCGACACTGTCCGACCCGTCCGCCTAGGAATGCGCCATGTTTAGCCGCTTTAGCGGCGACATCGCTTTGGGTACGGGCATCCCGGGTTCCCATACTCAAAATACCATGAAGATCATCGTTGTCATGGAGGAAACTGCTTCTTTATATGTTTTATTAGGATTTACATGGGGGATGGAAAACTCCGCGTCAAAAATCTTCTTCCCCATTCTTTCGCCTTGAGTTTTCACTCAATTGGCTTATGTTTATTAGGATAACTGTGTTTCATCTTTCAAGCTAGGGTTCAGAGCATGAAAACTATCCTCTTCATCATATCTGTTGTCGTTGCCTTCAATGCCTTCGCGCAAACCGTGCAATTGCGGAAACTCAGGCACGAGACTTTCGAACTCAAAGCATGGCCTGAAAAAAGCGATTCGCCGCGAAAACTCATCCTCGGCAACCCTAAGGGCGACAATGTGGCCATTACGCTTGAAAACAACACCGTAACTGCGCTAATCCACGATGCCACCACAGGTATCGACCAGACGATCAAAAGCGAATTCGACCCGGCACATGCCCCAATCATCATCAGGAGGCACGGGCAATGGCTGGAAATCCTCTCCAACACAAAAACCATAGCCACAACCATTTCCTATGTCAACCTCAAAGGCGATGCGACCTGCAACCAGATCGGCGAAAAACCAGCTTTCACCAACACCGAATACCAAAGACTGGAACCATTCGCCTTTGGCGACGACTTCATGCGCACCGAGGAAGAAGCCAAGCAGTGGGGCGTCTGGCAACCGATATCAGGAAACTGGAAAATCCATTCCGTAATGGAACGAATCCACGCCAATCCGGCAGCCAACATCCGGGAAGGATATATTCCGGTTCCAGACAGAAGCCCAAACCCATTCTGCCTTTCGGGCAACGCGCCGGAAGGCGAAGCGCTGATCGTTACGGGATACCCATTCTGGACAAACTACGAAGCATCGATCACCATGAAGCCTTTCATCGGATCCACTGCGGCTCTCGTCTTTGCTTTCAGGGACAAGGACAACTTCTCCAGAATCCAGTGGACGCTCGATTCGTTCTCGATCAACCCAACGCAAATCGCGCTGATCCACAGGGTTGACGGCAAGGACCTCCCACCACAGGAAACCAGGGAAATCCCAGCAAGAGCCGAAACCTGGTACAAGCTGGCAGTCAAGTTCCAACCAAAATACCTACACGTCATCGTCGATGGCACGCCGTTGCTCACCGCAGCGCATTCCCTCGCCGGAGGCAAGGTCGGACTGATGGCAAAAGGAGTCAGCGACACCTTCTTCGACGACCTGGATGTCCACACCATCCAGGAAACTCCCCTGCTCGACAGCATCCTCGCTGACGCTGTCCAACAAAATCCGCAAGCAGCAAATGCCTGGAAGGCAACGGATAGCAAACTCGTCGCAAACCCACAAAAGAATGCAACGGCGACTCTCAAGCTCGGGCGCGAATCCTGGAAACCGCAGCGAATCGCCGTCTCAATCCCATTCAAGAAAGCACAAGGGCAACAGGGAATCGCCTTCGGCAAAGACCTCGCTTGGCGAGCAATCTGGCAAGACCAAACCGTCAAGCTCATCCATCAAGACAAGACGATCCAGCAAATCCCATGCCCAGGAAACTCAAAGAAACCCCTTGACCTCGCACTCGACAACACGGAACCGGGAATCGTTACAGTCTGGACAAATGGAAGCCTCGCAATTAGAAACCCTATCGAAAAAGAACACCAAGCCGGATCCCTCGCACTTATCGCGCAAGACAAAAATGCAGAATTCCAAAACATCGTCCTTTTCCAAAAGCTCAACAGAGACTGGGAGCTCCCAGTTGATATCTCAAGATTCGCAAACGATCCATACATGCAAGGATGGGCCTCGACACGATACGCCTGGATCAAACTAGGGGACAAGACAAACAACGACTTCCCGCAAAAACGACTCTTCAACGGGGACATCTACGGCGCGTTCTCACTCGACTTCCCCCTGCAAAACAACCTCAACATCCTCTTCGGGCACGATGAGCCGACAAGCGAAAACGCCTATTGCCTAAAGTCTTCCGTCAATCCAGAAACCCTGGACGGAACCATCGAACTCCTTAAGCAAGGAACATCAATCGCAAAAGCGACATTCAAGGCCAAGCAAAAGGCAGTCATCCCAGGCGTCCAAATCATCGACGAAAAAATCGGGGCGCGCCCAAGAACGCCAGACACCAATACATACGGAAAACTGGCGCTTCGACGTGACGGATTCGTCATCTGGGCAACCCTCGACGAACAACCGCTCTTCAATGTCCAAGACCTAAAACCATTGATGGGACGGGCGCTGATCGCAGAAATCCCGGAACAAATGGATTTCATCCACCTGGAAATCAAACGCGAAAAATGCAGGGACTACCTCTTCGAGAAAGCGGAAGCGGACTGGTTCCAAATCGGACGCTGGGAAGTGACCAATCGATTCGCCTGCGACCCCAGGTGGTCGCATCTCAACGGGGAATCCATGGGCGTCGCCGCCCTCTGGAGCAAATTCGTTGTGGAAGGCGACTACACGATCGAATGTTTCGCAGGAATGAGAATGCGCCAAGGCGAACTTCTGGAAGGCGCCAGGCTATCATACCCAAGGGTCGGCGACATCAATGTGGCACTGGATGCCGACGGGTACGAACTCTTCTCAGGATACAACCTGATCCTGGTCGCATGGGACCAGGAATGGTCTGAAAAATGGACGCAATTCTGGAGGAAAGGAAAAGTCGTCAACCAAACTGACGTCGAACTGATTCCCAGAGGGCGCTACCGCGCACCAGGCTCAAGGGCGATCGAAGTCGACTACGACCCCGGTGGAAGACCCGTGCACGGAGCATGGTACGCACTCAAGATTAGGAAAAGCGGAGACCGTTTTGACGTCTGGTTCGACAATGTCCACATCCTGGACTTCATCGAAAAGGATTCGCTCAAGGCAGGACAAAGGCTTGCGCTCTGGACACAGCATAATTCAATCGTCCTGGCGCGAATGAAGGTCAACTACACCCTGCTGACCCCAAAATTCTTCGAGCCAAGGGGTGCGACAACGAAAAGCCCTCACCCGAAGCCTGAACTGGAACTGCACGGGGTCTCCGTCATCTCCTCGCCCAAAATCAACACGATCCCGATCCCATGGAACGAAGACCAAAGCGCCGAAATCTTCCTCGATGACGACAAGCCGAGAAAAGACTCCGGGCAAACATGGAACTGCGTCAACGCAAACTCGGGAGGAGACGCAGGTGTCGCCATTGACATCCAACCCTGTGATATCCATAGAATCGACAAGCTTGAATTCGACTTCAAGCCGGACAACAATGCCAAGGTCAACCTATACCTTACCTTCGCGGAAGACCCAATAACGCGATACTTCATTAACCTGACAGGACCGGACTACGACGCGCCAAACATCGTCAAGCTTGACGCCAAGCTCAACATCAAGCCAAACGCCTGGAACCGCATCGAACTCGACCCGAAGCAAATCATGCTCAACAGTGTGCCCTGGAACAAAAACAAAATCCTGTCTTCCATAATGATAGGGATGCTGCACGAAGGATACCAAAACGCAGGACTCGACGCAAACCCCAAAAACGCCTCGTACAAACTCGCCAACATCAACATCAAGGCGAACTACCCCAATACTTTCACATTCAGATGGAACACACCAAAAGACGGAAAGGTCCCCCAATACTCCTATTGGTTTGACGACAACCCAAAACACGACACGCCTCCCGAAAAACAAACCGCAGGTACCGCAGAAACGACTACAACCAAGCAAACGGGAAAATACTTCCACCTGATGGCGAAAACAGAGGAAGACAAGTGGGAACACGCACTCTCCTTCCAGGTCCCCGAACCAACCCCGGTACAGCAACTCCAAATGACTATCCTCGGCCCTAAACCGGCCGAAACTTGGGGCGGCAATCCAATCGTACTCAAATTTGACCAAAACACCGGCGTCATCCCGATTCTCGATACCGTTGAATTCAAGATCGGAGACCAATCGATAACCGCAAATCCGCTTAACTCTATCTTCAATCCGGAAAAGAGAACCCTGACGATCCTACCTAAATTCAATGAAGTAAAACCAGACACCCCACTCAAGGCATCGATCCAATTCACCGATTCCAGAGGAAACAAAATCGTCAAGGATTGGACCCTGACTTTCAACCCAAAACTTGACAAAACCCCGCCAGACGCACCAATCATCAAGGACTTCCATTCAGTCCTCGCGGGAAAAGCGTACCCGTGGAACAATGAAGTCGGGCCGAGTTCCTCAAGAAGCAAGGTCAATATCAACATCACCCCAAGGACAAATGTCCTGCCCATGGCGACAGTTACCAATACGATCTGCGGGACAGACGGAGGAATCAACCTTAAGCTCCCGGGATTCTCAGCCTCAAAACACCCATTCCTCGCCTTCGACTACAATATCCCAAATCCGGAAACCTACGTCGACCTGCTGATCAGCTCATCGCAAAGAAGAGCATACATGGGCATTACGGACAAGGAACAACGGAACAGATTCATCTACCTGGGCGACATACCAGACATCGTCCCGGATGGCACATGGCGAACAGCCCTCGTCGACTTCAGGCCGCATATCAACGAAATGGCCGAGGACTTCCCCAGGCAGGCCTGGAACATCACCGGAATCGAAATCGGCAACTGGAACTACTCAGGCTCACAACCGGGAAGCCAATTCAAGGTATCCAATGTCAGAATCGCAAATATCGCCACAACGCTCAATGCACCGCTGAACATAACCTGGTCGACGGTCGATCCCGCGGGAACCGACGCCTTCAGCTTCGTATGCGACAACAACCCCGATACGATCCCCGATGAAACGCCAAACTTGGATAGCCCAAAAGCAACGCTCGAAAACCTCCCGCAAGGACTCAACTACTTCCATGTCAGGGCTAGGGACAAAAATGGAAACTGGGGACCGGCCGCACATGCGATGATCTGCATCGACAACTCGATTCCGAAGATCATCGCGACCTATCCGGAAAACAACGCCAAGGACGCAGCGCGAGAAATCAAGATCACCTTCAACGAAGATTCGGGATTCATGGATTTCACCGGAACCATGCTCACAGTCAACGACAAGTCGAGATCGCTCAACAATTCAAACACGACATTCGATCCGAAAACCAAAACCCTGACCTGGAGCCTCGTCTCAGACTCAAACCTCACGGGAGGCGTACTCAAGGACGGAATGGCATTCAACGCTAGAATCAACGGAATCAAAAATGCCGCCGGACAAGAGGCGAAACCAATCGAATGGTCATGGACACTCGATTACTCCAAGGACAAAACACCGCCAAGACAGCCTAATCTCGGCGAACTCGACTACGCCTCCTTCAGACATGTCCAGCACTTCTCAAACCCGGAAGGCAGATATTGGTCCAATAGGTATTACACAGAAACAGCAATCGTCATGGACGAACAATCAAAGTCTTATTGCATAGAACTCAAACGGGACGAGGATGACAAAAAACGATACTTCTCATATCTGACAACAAGCCCCTTCGATCCAAACCAATACCCATACATCAGATTCAAATACAAGATCAGCCCGGGGACAAAAGCAAACTTCTATCTCTATATCAATAAGGAATGGAGAGCTGTCGTCCTGACCGGAGACAAAACATCACACCAAGTCCTCCATACGATCGAGGAGGCCAAGGACGACAATACTTGGAGAACAGCTTTCCTCGATGTCAAGCAGCTCGTCGCCAAAGTCGCGCCAGACGCTCCAAATACAAGGATCAGCTACACTGGCTTCGGTGAACTCGGTGCAATGGCGCCCGCAAACTCAATACGAATCGACGACTACGCGCTCGTACCAGTCCTGCCGCCGATCCAGCTCGTCTACCTCTCTTCAACAGACGAATCCGGCATCTCCTCGTTCAATGTAAAACTAGACCAAAATGACACGCTCGACAACCTGAAACCGCTTCCGGAAATCTTTTTCAGGCGGAGGTTTGCCTTCAAGGCATTGGACAAGCCAGGACTTTGGTTCTTTGCTGCCCAGGCCGTTGACGGACCAGGTCATCTATCCGAGGCCGTGGCATTCCCATTCTATTGCGACCAACCAGCCTCCGCAGATGGACAACCCGACGGACTGGAACTGGCTCCTAATGCCGCCCCATGGAAGCATACACCGGAAAACCTCAAGCAAAAACGTACCCTCTGCATCCCAAGGGTCGCAAAAACAGACGGAGACAACACCCTCCTCTCATTCCAGTTCCTAGGCTATAGAACACCAAATACAATCATCTACAGACCATGCGGAAATCAACAACCCCCAGCTGAAATAACAGCCGATTTCCTCGTAACGACAGACGAAGACTGGACGATCAAATACGTCACACTTGACTCTGCCAACAATACGATCGCCCAATCAAAGCCAGTCAAAATCAAGCCAAACGGGCAATGGAGCCGCAAACTTAAATTCACACTGGAAAACAAACCAAATCAACCAAAGACTCCAGTTTCCTTCGGATTCATACTCAATCCGCCCGATAGATCCAAGGCACACGTCATCATCGACAACATCAGGTAACTCGCCGAGCTCGCCTTTGCTATGTCATCGCAGGCGCCAGAAGATCCCACAAAAGCTTGACCAGCAACAGGAACAGCACGACAAACAGCATCTTGCGAACCCAGCTGGAGCCAAACTTCAGGCAAAATGTCGCGCCAAGATAGCCGCCAATCATTGTTGCGACGGCAGCTGGCAGCGCAATGTCATAACGCACCGACCTATTAAAGATAAACACAGCCAACGAAGCCACGTTCGCACCCCAATTCAACACCTTGGCATTTGCGGACGCTGTCACCAAGTCATACTTCATCCAAGCTACCATGGCGACAATCAGGAACGTACCCGACCCAGGTCCGATCAACCCGTCGTACAACCCGATTCCCAAGCCAAGGCAAGCAGGAGGCAACCACAGCCCTACCCCTTCGCGCTCCTCGTCAATGCCGCTGCCGCCATCTTTAGGGACGCCGCGAAGAGCCATGTAGAATCCAACAAACGGCAAAGCGCCAACGATCAACCATTTCAGCGCACGCTCAGGCAAGGACACCGCCAATGACGCTCCCAAGCCTCCACCCAGCAAAGCCAAAGCAAGGCCTATAAGCGCCTCGCGCCAGCGAATCGCACCACTCCGCCCATACTTGACTATCGCGATGCTCGACCCAAGGCACGCCGATAGCTTGTTGCTTCCAGCGGCAACTTGCGCAGGCAAGCCAACAATCATGTACGCTGGCAAGGAAATCAACCCGCCGCCGCCAGCAATCGCATCGACGAATCCCGCCAATCCGCAAAGCACGCAGACCAGCATCACGCCAAGAAAACTCACCTCGCCGCCTACTAGCATCCCCAGCCCTCAATCGGTAACAATTCCCCGACGCCCCAATTCCATGGCACGTTGATGCCACGACTCGGCATCGCACTCGAATGCCCTGGTACGCAAGCGATACCGCAAATCGATTCCAGGAGGGATCGTAGCATTTTGAAAAGCAACGAAATAATGCTTCCTGTAGATGTCCTTTCGATCCCAATAGTGGATCTTCCAGGGATATCCCTGAGGCGTTTCCACAGTTGAGGTCACAGTTCCCTTCCCCAATTGACGACTGTACACGGCGCTCCATTTGACGGGAACCTCAATCCTGCCACCACCATCCCCGACGAACTCGCCGGCAATGATTTTCCCGTCCAACCCTTCAGCCAGGTAATCGCTCATGGCCACCAGCCAAGGATGCATGAAGTGATAGACCAACGACATGGGCAAGTCCTCGTCGCAACGCATGGTCACAGTTTCCTCCAAGACTTCCCCGGTCAACCGCGTCTCGCAAACCAATCGCAATTTTCCGCACAGCGAACTGCGCTTCCTGAACAGAAACTCACGTCCAGTCAAAGCCAGTTCAGTCTTTCCACGTCCCAATGCGACAACGTCAACCTTTTCACCATCGCGAAGAAGCTCGACGGATTCCACAACCTCGTCCTCGTTCTCCCTATGACCGCTGCCAACAAAACCGCGCATCCCTCGGAAGGTCACCGTCGTTCCCCAATGGCTTCCAAAGGAATCCTTCCCCAATCGAACACCGCGGTAATCCAAACGATACGGAGTCCAAAACGACCGTGCCTCGAAGCGGGTGCTCAAATCGCCGCAAGTAACCACGATTGAAGGCGGCCAGGCATCCTCCTTCAATTCCTGCTCCGTCAATACGACACGCTCGATCGCCAGCGTACCGGCAGCCCCGTCCTTGGACCAAAACGAAAATCGGACAACCAGATGATCCGTGCCGGCTGGGTACGGACATAAACTTCCGGGACCAACAACACATCGACGTTCCTGCGCGTGAGGCTCTGCCCCGCATTCACCAGAAGACCAACAAGAATGCTGGACTAGACGGCGGCCTGACGAATCATTGCAGCACACGGAAAACCCAACGACGCCGCGCTCAACGCCTAAATTCCAGAAACGCGCCATGACCTCGTAGGGCTTCTCGGCGGACAAATCAACGCCTAAACGCAGCGGACGAGTCTGAAAACCTCCGTTCTTTCCCATGCCACGTACCACAGCGACGGGAATGCCATTGCGCTGCTCAAGTTCAGCACAACCCGGCACATCGGGCACACGTTGCCACGAAGACAATCCCTTCGTAAAATCAAATTCCATACCGAGGCTTCCCAAGTTCGAAAACAAGACGAACACCAAAATCCACTGCCAAACACGGATTTTCATTGCATGCATCCCCTTCTTTCCCAGGGAAACCCGGTCGAGTTTGCCATCAACCAAGCAGCACCCTGAAGGCCTTCGGCATTTCGCCATTCGTGGCGAAATAGTAGATTGCAGCCACCACGCTAGGCAAGATGGCGCCAAGAATCTCACCGGCGATCAAGCCGATCATAAATGGCTTTGCCTTGGCATAAACGCTATTGCCTCCGTACTTGATCACCAGCTTCTTGATGACCCAGCCGATGAAGAACGAACCCGCCAGCGACGGCATGTGTGGCGTGTTCCATGTTACAAACATCATCGGATGCAATGGCCACCACGTAAACCGCAAGCGAGCCGCGCTGAAGGCAAGCACCAACACCAAGCCAATCACAAGACTCCACATGCACATGCCGCTGGGAGCCATGTTCGCGAAGCGAGCCCAACCAGAAACCTCCTCAGACCGCTCCAAAACACCCTGGGCAAGCAGCTTCTGCTTCACGGCAATCGCATTGTTGAACTGCATCCTCGGAACAGCTTCCTCAGCCCAGCCCTCCCAAATCGCACTGCCGTGGTCGTACTGGAGATACAACGTCAATGGCAAGGCAACAGCCAAGCCGACAATCAAAGCGACGCCAGCCCAGAAGCTCGTCTTGCCCAAAGGCTGACGCTGACGTTCAAGCATCTTCATCGAATTCATCATGAATGGCATCAGCGACTCCCGTGGGTCGCAAATCAAGACCACGGAAATTGTTTGCATGATCAACAAGGTCTTCGGACCAAGATTCACCGATCCCAGCAAGCCCCAGATGATGCAGCACGGAAACACGTTCAACTGCAAGTGGAACAAACCCGATTCGCATACGATGCGAGCCATCACCACGTAGAAGATCACAAGCACGCTGGAGTACATGATCGCCAGCTGCCAGTCCATTCCGGCGTAAACAAGGTAGGCGGTAAACAAAACGATAAACACGATGAAGAAGCGGCAGCCCCATGTCTGAAGACCAGGCGCCTTGTCCTTGCCGCGATTTAAGCCCAATGCCGTCTTCAATACGTTCCAATAATAGTACCGTCCCGTATAGCAGATCGTCAGGAACAAGCCGACCGTACTGCCGTACAGAAGGAACATCTTGGCATTCAGGCAGGTGTACCAGTACGAGCCCTCGATCGGCTGGGTCAACGTTATTCCATATTTCACCAAGAAGCCGCAGACAATCGCCCACAACCAAGGGGCAACGGCAAACGTAAACGAAACGTCAGATGGAATCAGGAAGCAGATGCCAAGCACAGTGAAATAAATCGTCGGCCAGAACAATGACCAACCACCGCCTCGAGTAACAATCGGAAACACCTTCCCGAAACCACCAAGAGGCAGGTGCAATTGAACTCGGATCATCTGCTCGGGAAACCATACGCACAGGTAGTTGTTCAAGTGTATGCACAAAACCATTCCCAATCCAATCCAAAACGACCTGGTCCTGAACATCGTGCTGCCCCATGAATTTTGAGCGGGCAGCAACGAATCGACAAACCCGGCTATAGGGTATGGTATATGCTCGTGGCTAGACCATTGTTGATGCAAGACCGTACTTAACGCAATCATCGCAAACCATAACAAAACGATCATTGGCGTCCAGAACACGACCGGGCGGCGCCACTCCTTCCAGGGAATGCTGCTGAAGCTCGCATGCTTGTCACCTTCTCCCAAACCCGCAGAAAAACCATCGAGAACCGCGTCGTTGCTCTTGTAGTCGGGAAGCATCCTTTCGGGAATGTAGTCCAGGATCTTGTTCTCGCGCCAGGAAGCCTCGGTCTGCTGATATCGCACAGGCATGATCAGCGACGATGTGAACGTACGCAACAACCCCGACCCCGGAACAGGACAACTCGCCAGCGTAATCGCCATGATCACAGTCAATTCACCTGCCGTGAAGCGACGCCTTCCAAGCCAAGGATTGATCAACGCCACAAAAACAATCAGCATCCCGTAAACCGAAACCGGCATGCTGTTCCCAACCAGGAAGGTCTGACGCAATATGCGGTCGTTGAAAAAACTCGCGCCGCAAACCGCCACCGCACCCAACAAGCCCAAGACAATCGATCGTAATGACATGATTCCACCTGATTATAAACAAAAATCCTCGACCCAAACTCGACAGGCAAGGAGTGAATTAAAAAGTTAATAGCTTTGCAATATATACCCCATTCAAATTCTTTCAATTACACCAAAACCAATTTCAAACACAACAAATTATCTGTATCAGCCCGTTGCCTGCCAAACAAAACAATCAAATAGATTCGTTTTACGGTTTTGCTGATTTTTTTTGATTCCCCAAAAATATTCCATCGTCTTGAACTTAACCAAGTTACGCTTACCTTAATGAACCTACCCAACCCACTTCAAGGAGTCGCCTCATGAAAACCCAATTGGTCGCCTTGGCGCTGTGCACCTCTCTCGCCTACGCAAACCCAATCCATATCATCCAAGGCAACACGCCGAAAATCTTCCTGCAATACGACAGGAATCCGCAACTGGAGCCAATGGTCCAAAGGATCCAAAGGCTCGCCAAGGCCAAGTACGGAACAGAGCTTCCAGACGCAAAGCCGACCGACCAGCCAAAGCTCATCATCAGGCTCCAACCCAGGCTCGGCGACAAGGACTATACGATCGAAGCCAAGGGTGACGTGCTCGTCGAAGCAGGATCGCCGGATGCGCTCCAGACAGCGACCCACAGGCTCGTCACACAATTCGCCGACGACAATGCCTGGTCCGTCCCAGCCAATACCAACATCAACTACATCTTCCAAAGGGACAGGCTTGACAACGCCAAGCTCCTGCCACCATACAAGCCTGACGAGAAAGTCCAGCTGGAACCATCAAACCCGGAAAAAACACTGCTCTCGCCAGATTGGATCAAGGAACTCGTCATCACGGAAGTCAGGCTTGAAACCAACTCGCTCGCCAGAACGATTCCCAAGGCGACTCCGATGCTCAAGCACTACGCATCTCTCGGAGTCAATGCCCTCTGGGTCGTGCCAATCTACGAAAAAGGACCGGGAGGAAATGGCTACGGAAACTGCGGATTGCATCGAATCGATCCGGAACTCGCAGAGACAAACGACCAGGACCAAGCCAGGAAAGCACTCAGGAAATTCGTCGATGACGCGCACGCAAGCAACATCCGAATCATCCTTGACCTGATTTCATGGGGAGCGATGAAAAACTCGCAGCTCGTCAAGGACAAGCCGGAATGGTTCAGCGGAACAGCATGGGGAAACGAGGCGTTCAATTGGAAGAACCAAGAATTCAGGGAATGGTACATCCAGCAAGCCGTCAAGCTCATCCTCGATTCGAACGCCGATGGATTCAGGTGCGATTGCGAACCGCACCACGGTGGATACGATACCTTCAAGGAAATCAGGAAACGACTCCTCGATAAAGGTCGGAAGATCATCCTGATCGCCGAAGACAGCAACCATAGGAAAGACGCCTTCGACATGGAGCAGGACGGCGTGCTGGACTACACGGCTTATCACCGCGGAAAAGTTTACGTCGAACCGGTCAACTTCTTCGCTGATGGCTTGATCGATATCGTCGAGGCATGCAAAACAGGAAAGGCGTTAGGACCACAAGAACACCAGCGAAAAGACACGCATCTGGCAGGAACCTTCAGATTCTATCCCAATTGCATCACCAACCACGACTTCCAAAAGCGAAATGTCTGCGGAGACAGAATCAAAATCAACTACGCAGCGATCATGGCGCCGTTCATCCCAATCTGGTTCCAGGGAGACGAATTCGGACTCGATTCGCCCAGAATGGTCATCCATGGCCAAGATGTCGACTTCAATCTTGCCAACCTTCCAAAAAACGCCCATTTCATGGAAGACGTCAAAAAGGCACTGCAAATCAGAAGAACCTACCCGAACATCTTTGCGTTCTTCCCAATCAACCATAGAGACACGAATATCGAGAAAGTCAATGTCGAAGGACTGGTTGGTCTGTCAGCCTACGCACGATTCGCCGAGGGAAAGGCAATCTTCATCATCCCAAACCCGCATCAGGACGACTACGCAAACCTGAAAATCCAAGTCCCGACCCAATTCCAAAACGCAACAGAAGCCCTCGATCTCATCAATGGACGAACGATTAAAATCGCCGGAAATGCATTCAAAACGGTCGTCCCCCCGAGACACAACGCCATATTCCTGCTCGACTACAGGTCCGCTTCCGCCAAACTCAATCCACCAAACATAGAAAACCAAAGCAAAAGCAACAACATGATGTACACAGAAACAAAAAATGGAGCGACGCTCACAGTAACAAAACAGGGAATCGAAATCACGGCTGACAACAAGACGCTCTTGAAGTCACCTGCCGAAGGACATTGGTCAATTGCAACAGGTTGGCAAAACGAAAAACCCGTTGACTGGCATCACGCAAACATCGATTCCGTGGAAAAACTCGACGACGGATTCATCCTGCATGGCAAAATCAAGCTGCCCAACGGAGAATGCACGCTTAGGGACGCCTTCAGCTTCAAGGACAATGCCTGGCGAGTAACAAGGCGCTGGTCATACAACGGAACAACACAGGACAATACGACCCTCTCAATCAGATTCCAGCAACCGGGCTTCGGCGCAAACCTCCTGCTCCCGGGAATCTTCTACTACGGAAATCCATCGGGAATCAAAAGCGGATGCGTCCCGCAAATCAACCGCCAGCCAGGAAGCAAGGGGTTCTACGAGGAAACAAGATTCCCAGTCCCCTTCGCAATGGCGGAACAAGACGACGGAAGGACAGCCACGCTGCACACAATCCCATCGCTGGCTCCAGCACCAAAGCGGCACGACCTCTGGTGGTCGCTGGGAGCAGAATACCTCCAGGATTGCACTGAACTCGCCGCATACTCAGGATACGTCCATGGAAACAAGGGCGACGGCATGGTCAAGGCTACCCAACCAGGATGGCTGCTTCTCGACAATGCATGCATCGCTCTCCATGACAACGCCATCGTGGACAAGTCATTCGCCATCCAAACACAACTGGTCACCAAAAAGGGGACAGGCTTCCTTCAACCAATGGACACGGCAATCAAACGCTGGAAACCAACGACGGTGCCAATCGACCCCCACGAACTCGTACGCAAAAAATACCGCTACGCCATGGCAAGGTACTACAAAAAAGGCGATGTCTACGGAAGCCTGTTCCACCCAACAGGAGTCAAGCCGGAAGCGATCGTCTATGGTTGGTGCGGACGCAACGAAACCTTCGGATACGCAGCTCCCATACTCGGAAAAGACTGCGGAGACCAAGATTGGGAACTAAGGGCAAGAGAATCATACGACTTCCTGTGCAACTCGCCCATCGACCAAAACGGGTTCTGCGTACGCTACGACATCGAAACCAAAGCCTGGACGGACAGAAACTTCGTCTCCCAAGGACAAACCCTCGAAACCTTCACCGCGGCACTCCTCCTGAAAATCCAAAACAAGCAACAAATCCCGCAAAAGTGGCTCGATTTCCTCAAAAATGCGACGGACGCACTCGCCAATCGAATCCTCAAAGACGATTGGAAACCAGTATCGACCAACGAGGCCTTCCTGGGAGCGCCGCTGGCAAACGCAGCAAGGATACTCAAGAACGACAAGCTCAAGCAAGCAGCAATCAAACTTGCCGACCACTACATGGAACGGCACCTCAGCATGCAGGAACCCTACTGGGGAGGAACGCTCGATGCACGATGCGAAGACAAGGAAGGCGCAGTCGCAGCAATGACCGCATTCCACGCCGTCTGGGAAATGACGGGAGACGACAAGTACCTGAAAGCCGCTGAACACGCAACGCAAGTATTCCTCACCTACCTCCAACTCTGGGACATCCCAATGCCTCCAGGAAGACTCGCAGACAACCATTTCCTCAGCAGGGGATGGACTGCCGTCTCAGTTCAAAACATGCACCTGGACGTCTACGGCGTCTTCGTTACGCCTCTCCTCTGGAAACTGGGAAAGGCGCTCAACAGAAAGGATTGGCAACAACTCGCGATCCCAATGTTCGCCAATTGCGGACAGCTCCTCGATCCGTACGGCAGCCAAGGCGAGCAAATCCAACAGACCAACTACGCCCAAAGACCGCCTTTCGAACCCGTTGACGTACTTAGAGGCGGATACGCCGAACAATGGACCGTCTTCTGGATCACAGCATCTTTCCTCAATGCAGCAGCGCAATTCAAAGAACTCGGAGTCGAACTCGATCAAGGACAGTGATATAACCCAAAAGAAAGCAGTTGAGACCATGACAACCTAAGTACGGGCACCCGGGGTGCTCGTACTCAAACGGTGGCGGGATTCAATCGGCTAAAAATGGCGCATCCCTAGCCAAACAGAACCATATAACGCCTTGCGCCACAGGCGCTTAATTGTGCTTAATCCTAAAAAAAGCAGTTGACGCCTTATGTTTGTAGTGCCTTTACAAGGCACTGTACTTGGGTGGGTTCGCCATCCC
>DBPZ01000075.1:0-20021 GCA_002305655.1 Lentisphaeria bacterium UBA1407
GGTGCTTCCGACCACCCAAGGTGCCCCAGACCACCCAAGATGCTTCCGACCCGTCCGCCCCCGTCCCAGTCCCAAAATCTTTCACCCTCGCCACGAAAAGGCATGTCACATGCCATTTGAGTACGAAACCGATGATTTTTCGCGTTGATTCCGCATTGCTTTTTCTACCGCTTGCCCCAAAGAAGCTTTGACAAATTCTTACCAAATGCTACAGTTCAAAATCCACTTTTTTACCGAACCATTTCAATCTAGGAGATCCTCAATGTCTCGCTTCCAAACCACACTTTTGGCTTGTCTTTTGTCTTGTGCCACCCTGCCTGGAGCAACGATCACCGTTTCGCCAAACGGCAACGACGCCAATGATGGTAGCCCTGATTCCCCAGTCGCCAGCTTCATCCGCGCCAGGGAACTCATCCGGCAGCTGAAGACCCAGGGCGTGTCTCCGCTCCAAGTCGTCGTCAAGCCTGGACTTTACCGATTCAAGGAAACATTCTCGCTCACAAAGGAAGATGCAGGCACGCCAGAAGCACCCATCAGATGGATTGCGGAAAAACAAGGCACGGCAAGAATCCTCGGCTCCACCGACATCCCCAAGGAAGCATTCCAAAAAGTCACCGACCCGGAAATCCTCAAGATGATCGACCCTCATGCCGCGCCGAACATCCTGGTCGCGGATCTCCACAAGCTCGGCTTCCCGAAACAATCAGAAATGCAGGCCAGACCATGGGCGCAACTGACCGAAGTGCCAGAACTATTCTTTGAAAACAAACGAATGCAACTGGCAAGATGGCCGGACGATGACTGGACAACCATCGAAAAAATCGTTGATGGCGGATCGGAACCATACGGGCGCAACCTGAAGCCCGACGAAATCAGGGGCGGCACGTTCAAGTACATGGAGGACAGGCCAAAACGCTGGAATGTCGACAGGGGCGTCTGGGTTCGAGGATACTGGTGCTTTGACTGGGCGGAGGACGTGCAAAAGGTCAAGTCCATCGACACGGTCGAAAAAACGATTACGATGGAAAAGCCAAGCACCTTTGGACTTCGCCAGGGCAACCCATCGCCAAGGCGTTGGTATGCGCTCAACCTGCTTGAAGAATTGTCAAAACCAGGGGAATTCTACATCGACCACAAAACGCAATTGCTGTACTTCTGGCCGCCCGCCAAGCTCGATGGCGCGAGAGTCTCCTTCAACACCCAGCGAGGACTCCTCGTCAACATCGACAACACCGCCAATATCGTCTGGAAAGGCTTCTTGCTGGAAGAAAGCAACCAGGGAATCAGTGTCAACAAATCCGAAAACATCACCATCGAGGGATGCGAAGTCCGAAACATGCACAACAACGGCATTGCAGTCTATGGCAGCAAAAACAACAAGGTCCTCTCCTGCGACATCCACGACACGGGAACGGGAGGCGTCGTCATCGGCGGTGGCAATAGAAAAACACTCGAACCAGGAAACTCGCTGGTCGAAAACTGCCACATCTGGAAATTCTCCGTCCACAAGCTGACCTACTCCAACGGCATCACCCTCAGCGGAGTTGGAAACGCGGCAAGACATAACGAAATCCATGACGCGCCGCACATGGCGGTCGGAATGGGAGCAAACGATTGCATCTTCGAATACAACGTCGTTCACCATGTCTGCCTGGCGGCTGACGACTCGGGAGCGCTCTACAAAGGACGAAACCCTTCGCTCCGGGGAAACATCGTCAGGTACAACTTGTGGTACTCGATCGGCAAGCCAATGGGACACGGAGTCGCAGCAGTCTACTTCGACGACGGCGACGTGGGCGAAACCGTCACCGGCAACCTCTTCTTCCGTTGCGGCGATCCGGGACGGGGCTCCTTCGGAACCGTATTCTCCCATGGCGGACACGAACTTGTCGCGGACAACAATGTCTTCATCGAATGCAAACGGCCCCTCGGTTCAGCGCCCTGGGGATTCGAGCACTGGAAGAAGATGATCGATGGAGACCTTTGGCAAACAAGGCTGCTCAAGGAAGTCGACATCACCAAGCCACCCTACATAACGCACTACCCGACATTCCAGGGATTCATGGATCCAAAACCAGAAGACCAACGAGTCAGCCACGCATACAGAAACCTTTTTGTCATGTGCGCCGAAGAAAAAAGCGGAAATTGGATCCTCGACGAATCAAACTGGAGCACCTCGGAAGACCCGGGATTCGTTGACATCAACAAGGGCAACTTCAACTTCAAGGAAGACGCAATCGTCTTCGAGAAGATCCCAGGGTTCAAGCCACTGCCGGTTGATAAGATGGGGCTCTATGCATGCCCCGAAAGACCGGTCGTCAATAAGCCAAAATGGGACCATGAACCACCAAGACAACTTCCGCCAATCAAAAAAATCACAGCTAAACCCGCCGCCACCAGGAAAAACCCAAATCCGCCTACATGGCAAGTCGAAAAGACAACAACCCCACCAACCATTGACGCAATCATCAAGCCCGACGAGTGGAACAAAGCCGATACAATGCAACTGCAATTCAACTACAATGGAAAAGACATCCCCAAAAATAGACAATCACAAGCCTGGATAACCTATGACGACGACAACCTCTACATCGCAACCAACAACCAATTCGACCCCAAAACCAAGCTCGACGGAAATCAATGGGGACGAAACGACGCCGTCGAAATAGCAATACGACCGCCCAAGTCAAAGACGATCCATGTCATCAGAGGATACGGAAATGGATATCTGCAATACGGAGTCACTGAAAACGCGGCGGCAGAACCGCTCGCACAAGAGCCAGCGCCAATACAATTCGCCGCAAATCGAACGCAAAATGATGCTTGGACAACCGAATTCAAAATCCCATTCGAAAAAATCGGCATCCCCAAGGGCAAACTCCCG
The DNA here is from genome assembly GCA_002305655.1 of Lentisphaeria bacterium UBA1407. Lineage (GTDB taxonomy): Bacteria > Verrucomicrobiota > Lentisphaeria > Oligosphaerales > Oligosphaeraceae > UBA1407. Next base: position 2,885 of record DBPZ01000075.1, read on the forward strand.
AAATGCGCCTTCAATATCACCGTCAGGAAATCAATCGATGACTTCTGGTGCATGTGGGAATCAACCCTCTCAAACTCCTACAACGTAGAAGCAGCGGGATTCATCGTCGGAAAATAAAAAAACAATGCATTTCCAGTGTATTTTCTTTTCCATTTCACTTGATTCCTCAAGGATAATTGCATATAATACTATTTAGGTTTCCCATTGTTTTTTAACCTTTTAAAATGGAGTCCCTCAATGAAAAAGATTGTTAACTTCACCTTGATCGAGTTGCTTGTCGTCATCGCGATCATCGCGATCCTCGCCGCCATGCTGTTGCCCGCCTTGTCGAAGGCACAAGAAAAGGCCTTGAGCATCTCGTGCGTCAACAACATGAAGCAACTTGGCTTGGCACATAACATGTACACGACTGACAACAAGCAGTATGTCGCGCCAGTCTACATGTACACGACTAACCAAACCAAGCTCTACTGGCACCCGGACCTGGTCATGACATACGCTGGCGACGAGGCAATCTTCACTTGCCCCGGAGCAGATGCCGATGATTTCATCAACATGGCTGCGAATAACCGTCCCCCGGGAACGAAAAAATGGTCCCAGCACTACGGCCGCCTCGAGCCACTGATTGGTGCCATCTACAACGACAAACCCTTCTCAGGCTCATGCTACAAGCTCTCCGCATACAAGAAACCGTCTCGTATCATCAACATGGCTGACGGCACAACCCCAGGATTCTGGGATGAACCCAAAGTCACTCCAAGCGACCCAAACTACTGGATCGCCCATCGCCACTCGGGACTCTTCAATGCGACGTTCATTGACGGACACGTCGAAGCACTCACGTATTCCGATGTTCCCAAAAACTGGCGCCGCAACCCAGATTAATCCCGAGGTCTAACTAGCCACCTACTCAAAGGCACGCAATCCAACTTGGACGGCGTGCCTTTTTTGTTGCGCCTACAAGTATGTTACCACTCCCCGATTGCCCTTTGGATTCGCTTGAGCGTATCCAGGGCCATTTCTGGTTCATTGGTAACAATGCCATCGGCTCCATGCCTCCAAGCCGCCACTACATCGCTGGCGTTGTCAATCGTCCATACATATAAAGCGAGTCCTGATTTGCGCACCAGCTTCACATCCACTTTGAAGGGACGCCTGAAAGCCGTAAACACAGCATCGAATCCATCACGCTTGAGTTTCAGCATATAATCCTGGCCTGGATTGTCCAAATAACCTGAAGTCGCTATCAAGGTCACGCCAGGATGATAGGACTTGAAAACCTTAGCTGTGTCGGCTGAGCCGGTCCCAACCAATACAGAATCGAAGTAGTCATGGGCTTTCAGGATTTCGCAGATGGCTTTCGCCGCCCTACCTTCCTTCAGGTCAATCAAGATCGAAGTTTTGGTTTTCTTGCATTCGACCACGATTTCCTCGAAGGTCGGCACCTTGCAGTGCTTGAACTTCTCGCCTCGACGAAATCCCGCATTCAGGGTCTTCAGCTGCTCCATGGTCATTTCGCAGCCTTTGCCCTTGCCATCGGTCGTGCCTTGGACGGTATCGTCGTGCATGCAGTATGGGATGTTGTCCTTTGAAAGCCGAACATCCACCTCGACGACATCGGCGCCGCAGGCGATTGCGGCACACACGGCTTCCAATGTATTGCCGGGATACTGGGCAAAGTACCCCTGATGGGCAATCACCAGAGGACGAGTTGATCCTTCAAACAGGAGCTTTTCCCTTTCCTCGGCGCTGACGGGTGGAAGCGTCTCCACGACGATATTGTCGATTTCAATTCCCGTCACCGAGGAGCAGATGCCCACACGCCCGTCATGCTCGGTCCGTCCTGCCAGCAAGGTCGTGGCTATAGGCTTTCCATCGACAAAGGTCTTCGCAACGATTCCCCTGACCTCGAGCCTCAATCGCCTGAAGTCTTCGGCTTTCTTCTTGTCCCCGATTTGAGTTGCCCTATAGACCTGCCAATCAAATTTACCTTCTTCATTGATTTTAGCCTCGGCGATCTCCGTCCATCCGCTGTATCGGACTGGCATTTGGATGAAAACCGGGACTTTACCATGCACGTATCGGACGAATATGGAAGCCCAATTCATCGGTTGCGGCGAGTATGTCATCCTGAAGTCGGCTTCCAACGCGATATCTTGACCTTTGGCGACCGGCGGCAAGAGGATTCGTGCCAGGTATCCGTTGCCTCGCCCGACCAGCTTGCCCTCGGCAATGCTCCATTGCCCTCCGTGCTGTTCGAACCCATCCAAGGTACGCAAGGAATCGAAGTTCTCCTGGTAGATCACCTCGCCGAATGCGACCATTGCCACGCCCAGGCTTATCGCCAAGGTCCAAAGCTTGAGGCTCTTCATTCCAACAACTCCCAATATCGACGACTCGATTACTTGCTCTCGATGCCCCACAAGGCGAATTGCGCCAAGAACTTCTGGTGGTATTCACCCAAGCGTCCCCAAATGCTGCAAGCCTGAGGAGCGCCCCATGCAATGGGACTGGCGAAAAACGCAACCTTGCCACGACCGTACTTGCCGATGATCAATGCGGGGTGCTCAAGCTCGCCCTCGCCAAGACTACGACCGGCAACGGCAGTCAGGACAACCTCGGTTCCGGGCTTCGGAACAACGCGCTGGATGGCGCCAAGCCCCTGGTAGCTTTCCGGATAGAACGGCAAGCCTGATGTGATCGAGTGCTCTCTAGTCGCCTTCAAGTGATACCTGAATTCGTTGATCTCCTCGAACTCGCGTGTCCCGTCGCGCGGAAACGTGGAATGGACGCTGGACACGCCGCGATCAGCGCAAATAGGCAGCAAATCAGATTGCTCGTAGCTACGATAGTCGATCATACCCTGCACAATCACTGAACCTCCACGTTTCGCCAATTCCTCCAGACGACGCAAATTCGCCGGGGCTATGCGACTGGAGGCGACGATCGCCACGGAAACCCCTTCCCATGCAATCTCGTCGCCACCCGAATTGGACGATGTGAGCTGGAAGCCGAACCCAGCATCAGTCAATGCGCCTTCCCAGTACCGGGTCGTCAGGTTGGGTTTCCAGTTGCCCTCCTCATCCTTGCTGGTATCCGCAAGCAGGACGACCTTTTCGCCCTTTGCCTTGCCGTTGACGGCTGCCCTTGGAGTGACATCCAAGCGATATGTGCCGTTGACCTTGACGAGACTCGAGTCACCGGCCATCACATCCAACCTGAAGTTCAGCATTTCGCAATCGACCATCGCCTCAGGCAGTTGATATTCGACGCTCCAGGGCTTTGTCGGGCTTGCACCAGCCGCATCTGCGGTCAACTCCACCAGCTTGACGAGTCCCGGCTTCTCAATCGCGCCTTTCAGCGTCAATTCGCCCTTCAGAGCAGTAAATGGGACGAATTTGAACAGGATGGCTTTGCCCGTTTCCGTATTCTTGACTTCCCAGTCCAGCATTCCTCCGTTTCCGTAGGCCTTGAGTCCCTTCAATCCATTTCCCATTCCGCGCAGGTCATTCCATTCGTACTTGGCTCCTGCCTTCAGGTCAATCGCAAGGAACGGCTCGATCGAATAGGTCTTGGAATCCGTCCAGACACGGAAAAACGCAATATCCCTATCCAAGCCCGTGATAAACACATCACCGCTGGCGCGATTTCCGCAGGCGTGCCAATTGCCGCCGATTTCCTCACGGCTGATCGGACCCCAGTAATATGCCGGCTTGAACTCGCGAACATAGCCCGGCTCAACATCGCGCAACGTGTTCGGATAGGCCGAACCAACAACCTGGGGCGGACGCAGCGGAACGATGCTCCAACAATCGCGATCAAAGGCGCCATCCTTGCCCTGGCCCCAAAAACCGTGCGTGAACCAAGTCGTCTGAAAATCCTTCTTGCCTGTATTTTCCAGCACGCGACGGGTCTCAAGCGCCGACTTCCCAGCCAGCAGCGTCATTTCCTTCACGTACTTGCAGCCATAACCGTATTCCGTCGATATCTCCTGCGTGCACCGGACCCTCCATCCATCAGCTCCCGTTGCGGGCTCTTGGCCTTTTACGGCGACCCACTTGCCATTATCCAGACGTTCCTCTTCGACCTGCCAGGAGGCATGCTTCACGTCACGAAGGCTTCCGCGGAAACACAATCCACGCCCTACCGCCGTTCCAATGCCAGGCAGCAGCGTCGCATAAACCCCAGGCTCCAGTTCGGACATCAGGATCGCCTCCTCGAACTCTTCAGGGATCCCGTGCCAGTTTTCGCCCGCATCGTCCTGGTTGACGAACCAAGACCGCCCCGTCGGCTTGAATTCCATGCCGTAGACCCATCCAGCCCAATTGAAGCGGGCACCGTATTTGTACGGCATCTTCCGCCCATTCGGGAAAACCTTGTCAGGGCGTTTTTCGGGTTCGATCCCAGTCAAGACCGAGTATGAGACATAGTCGTTTTCAACGATGATTTCAGGCTGGCCATCGTCGTCTATATCCTGATATCTTCGGGCTACGCCCTCCCCGCGAACGCTTCCAATCGCAACACACAACGCCGTCAATCCTAGCAAAAAACGCATAAATCAGACTCCTCTAGAAAAAAACTCCTGCTCTTTGCAAGCCAAAAAATCTGACTTTTCGGCTTGGGACATTAAAGTAATAGAAAAATCAAATATACACCTGTCGACAAACAAACTCAAACCAAGCCACTAGGGCTTTCCAAGAATATGACCTGGCAACCTTTCCTACCCTACAACGCGATCCTTTGCCGATACAATGAAATCGCCACCAAGGGACGAAACCGCGCGCTCTTCGAATCGGCGCTGGCGGATTCACTGAAGCGAAACCTGGCACACGCAGGACCAATCAAGGTGATCAACGAACACGGACGACTCTTCGTCATCCCGGCGCAACCCAAGGAAACCTTCACCCCAGAAGATATCCAGCTCTTCCGCGATATCATCCCGACAGTTCCGGGGATCTCCTCGGTCTCCCCGGGATTCATGCTCCAGCCAACGCTCGAGGACATTGAAAACGCCTTTGACAAGTGGTTCCCTACCGTCATGGACGCATTCAGGGCACAAAAGCCAATGCCGCAGCCAACCTATGCCATGAGGGCAAGGCGCGCAAACAAACAATTCCATCTCACGGCGGAAGAAATCGAAAAGCACTTCGCGGGCAAGGTCCTTGCGCAAAACCCAGACCTGAAGATCGACCTCAAGAACGCGAACCTGGTCGTCGAAGTCGAAATCCGCTTCAACCGGGCGTTCCTGTCCTTCGAGCGAATCCAGGGTGCAGGCGGCCTCCCGGCAGGTTCCGGAGGCCATGTCCTGGCACTACTTTCCGGCGGCATCGACTCGCCGGCCGCCTGCTTCCTGATGATGAAACGAGGATGCACCGTCGACTTCGTCACCTTCCACAGCGAGCCCTACACTCCCCCGGAATACATAGACAAGATCGTCGCCATCGCACGAAAACTCAACACCTACCAAAAAAGAGGTCGATTGGCAGCCGTCAACCTGCTTGACGCGCAACTGGAAATCAGGGACAAGTGCAAATCCAAGTACAGAACCGTCCTCTACAGAAGATTCATGCTCAGAATCGCCAGTCAAATCGCACGGATATTCGGCGCAAAGGCGCTCGTCACAGGCGACAACCTGGGGCAAGTCGCAAGCCAAACACTGGACAACATGGCAACGATCGAGGACGCTTCAGATATGATGATACTTAGACCGCTCCTGACGGCAGACAAGCTCGATGCAATCGCAATCGCAGAAAAAATCGGAACCTTCGACCTCTCCTCAGTACATATCCCGGATTCATGCACCGTGTTCGCACCGGACGACCCGGCGACATCGACAAGAGCTTACCACGTCAAAAACGACGAAGAAAACCTCAATGTCGAAGAACTCGTTCAAAAATGCCTCAAAAACACAATCGTCATCAATCCGAAAACAGACAAGAGGCATCCCCTCGAGGACCTGACCACAAACAAGACCTTCGTGCCACAAGGAACATGATATGAACCAAGACTATCTCTACAGAGGCGTCATCGACGACCTGGACATACGATTCGTCATCGCGGATTGCACCCAAGCAGCAAACCAAATCATCCTAAACCATGATTGCGACCCAGTCGCAGCCGCAATCCTGGCCAATGGGATCGCTTCGACAGCACTCCTCTCCGCCCTCCTCACCGAAGACGAAAAGTATACCGTCAAATGGAAGTTTGACGGTGCGCTCGGGCTCGTGATGGCCGATTGCAATGCCCAGACGCACTTGAGGGCGCTGATCTCAAACCCCCACCTGGCTTCCAGCATCCAAGAGGAAAGCGAAATCTGGGGGAAAGAAGGCTCAATCTCGCTGATCAAGTCATCGCAAAGCAAGATACTGAACTCGGGAGTCGTCGAAGCCAACTTCCACGACCTCTCGCAGGACCTGGCGTTCTTCCTGTCTTTCAGCGACCAGATCGAAACAGGAATCGCCACAACCGTCAACTTCAATCCAGACCCGCACAACCCAATCCGAAACTGCCGGGCCTTCATGATCCAGGCGCTCCCGGATTGCAACCTGGAACGATTTGAGAAGGTGCGGGGAAAACTCGCTGACGCACACGCCAAGCAACTCCTCGCACAAGATTCCCCCTCGGACAACCACTTCGAAATCATACTCAAATACATTTCCGAGACCCTGATCAAGCAGCCGCAATTCTCCTTGGAGGAAGCGCCACCGCCGCAATTCAAATGCACATGCTCGCAAAAGGCAATCGCCCAAGTGGCAAAATCACTCGGGCAAGACGAACTCGATGATGCATTCAAAACCTCAAATGCCCTGAAAATCACCTGCCAATTCTGCAATACGACCTATGAAATCACAAAGGCCGATCTTGAGCGACTAACCTAAAACCAATGATTCGCATGCTGACACGCACCAGCAAAACCATCGTTAAAACACCAGGGAAGACAGTACTCGACTACCTCGCCGATCGTTTCACATATCGCTCAAGTTCAGGCTGGCTGGACGAAATCAAGGCAGGACGAGTACTCGTCAATGACAGCCCGGCCAACCCAAGCCAAATCCTGGAACTCGACGACGCCATCAACTACAACCCAATACCTAAACCAGAACCAGAAGTCAATCCCAATGTCGCGGTCATCGACGAAACTGACGACTTCATCGCCCTTGACAAGCCGCCAAACCTGCCCTGCCATCCCGCAGGATGCTTTTTCAACAATACCCTCTGGGCAATGCTGAAAACAGGACGGGTCAAAGGACTCGACCCCATGGACAACATCCACCTCGTCAGCAGGCTCGACCGTGAAACCTCAGGCGTTGTGCTCGTCGCAAAATCGCCAAAAGCGGCAAAACTCGCTTCTGATGCAATCAACGCCTCAACCGCAACCAGGGAATACGTGGTCCTCATCGAAGGAGTATTTCCAGATCACCTGGAAGCAGAGGGCTTCCTCTGGACTTCGCCAAACCAAACGATCCACAAAAAAAGGCAGTTCGGCGCAATCCCGCCAGCCAACGCCATCAACCCGGAATCCGCAAAGACAACCTTCGAAACCATAGCAAGAAACAACGGCCTGTCGCTGCTCAGCGCAACCCTCCATACCGGACGAACACACCAAATCAGGGCAACCCTCGCATCGCTTGGATTCCCAGTCGTCGGAGATAAGATCTATGGACTGGACGAAACGATCTTCCTCAGGTTCATCGACGACGCACTGACACAGCAAGACCAGGACAAGCTCAAGCTCGACAGGCAAGCGCTGCACGCAAAGAAAATCGCATTCAGCTATAACCAAAAGCAAATGGAATTCATAGCCAATACACCAGACGAAATCACCAATCTCATCAGGAAGTAACAAACCATGGACAACATCGTCATCATAGACGCATACGCACATATCTACAGAAACTACTACGCCATGTCAAAAGGAGGCGCATTCCAATCGCCTGATGGACAACCAGTCGGGGCAATCTTCGGAATGGCACGGCTCCTGATGCAAATCGAAAATTCACTGAAACCTAAATATGCCGCCGTCGCATTCGATAAGGGAAAGCCAAAATACCGCTGCGAACTCCTGCCGGAATACAAGGCGCAACGACCGCCAATGCCTGACGACCTCAGGGCGCAAGTGCAGCCAATACGCGAATGGTTCCTCGCTTTCGGATGGAATATCGTCGAGGAAGAAGGACGGGAAGCAGACGACCTGATCGCGGCAATCGTCAAACTCAAGGAAGATTGCTCGGTCGATATCCTCGCCTTCGACAAGGATATCATGCAGCTAGTCCAACCCAATGTAAGACTCCTGGCACCAGGAAAAAATGCAACATGGATCCCAACAGAAGAAGAACAAGTCCAGGAAAAATTCGGAGTCGCCCCGGAAATGCTTCCGGCATACCTCGCACTGCTTGGCGATTCATCGGATAATGTCAAGGGCGTCGATGGAGTCGGACCGAAAACAGCCGCAAAACTGCTCAATGACTTCAATGGAATCGATGGATTGATCCAAAACATCGACAACATCGAGCCAAAACGAATCCAGGACAATATCAGGCAAGGACAAGACATCCTGGACAGGAACATGAAACTGATCACCCTCGACAGCACAACGCCAAAGGGATTCGTCTCACTTGAACAATCGATCAAGAAAAAGGAACCCGATTGGAAACGCATCAAGGAACTCGCAGAAGCATTGGCCTTCAAATCAATGATCCCGGCAATCGACAAGGCGGCCAAGGCACAACTGCAGCCTACCCTCTTCTAAAATTGAAACAGAAGGGAAAGATGACGCCTAGACGCCCGTCAGGATGCAAATGTCTTCGCATTCTTCGCTCGATGCGACAAAGCTCCCCTAACTACAGTTTTTTTTAAATTAAATTGTTGAATTTATTCCAAAATACATTATATTAAAATTTCGGTTTTCGCCTTGATTTTTTGAGGCATTTTCAGTTGAATACCAAGTCAAGGCAGTCAGTGCTAGCGAAAAGGCAACACGTTCAATGTTGCTGAAGGGAGTTTTTTCTACGATGAACGAATATGCACAAAGAGTCCTGGATCTTCGCAGGTCCCAGGCGCCATGGGAATTGGAGTATCTCCAAAGCGTCACCGAGGTTTTCGAATCGATCGGATCCGTCATTGAGGCAGACCCTCGTCTCGAAAAGGACAAGATCCTGGAAAGGATGACCATTCCTGAACGCGTTATTTCCTTCCAAGTTCCTTGGCTGGACGACAACGGCGAAATCCAGGTCAACAATGGCTATCGCGTCCAATTCAACAGCGCATTGGGCCCATACAAGGGCGGTCTTCGATTCCATCCAAGCGTCAACCTCTCAGTCCTCAAATTCCTCGGCTTCGAGCAGACCTTCAAAAACTCCCTGACAACCCTGCCAATGGGTGGCGGAAAAGGCGGAAGCGACTTCAATCCCCGCGGCAAAACCGACCGTGAAGTCATGAACTTCTGCAATTCGTTCATGCGCGAACTCTACCGGCACATCGGCCCTGAAACCGACGTCCCGGCGGGCGACATCGGCGTCGGAGCGCGCGAAATCGGCTATCTCTTTGGCCAGTACAAGCGCCTCACCAACACGTTCAACGGCGTCTTGACCGGCAAGGGACTTGCATGGGGCGGCTCGCTTATCCGCACAGAAGCAACAGGATACGGCGCAATCTACTTCGTACAGCACATGCTCGCCAAGAAAAACCAGGAGATTATAGGAAAGAAAATCGCATTATCAGGCTTTGGCAACGTCGCTTGGGGCGCAGCCCTCAAGGCAACGACGCTCGGCGCCAAGGTCATCACAATCTCGGGTCCGGACGGATACATCCTCGATGAAGACGGACTTGATTTCGAAAAGGTCGCATACATGCTCGAACTCCGTTCAAGCGGACGCGACATCGTCGCTCCTTACACGGAAAAATTCCCCTCGGGCAAGTTCATTGCCGGTCGCAAGCCTTGGGAAGTCCCCGTTGACATCGCGATGCCCTGCGCGATCCAGAACGAGCTGAATGGCGAAGACGCCGCACAACTCGTCGCCAACAAGGTTGAACTCGTCGCCGAAGTCTCCAACATGGGATGCACGCCCGAAGCGATCCATTGCTTCCAGGGCAACAAGATCAACTTCGCCCCAGGCAAGGCTGTCAACGCCGGCGGCGTTGCAACATCCTGCCTCGAAATGACCCAGAACGCAAGCCATACCTACTGGGCAGCGGAAAAAGTCGACGCCAGGCTCCATTTGATCGCGACCGACATCCACGAAGCCTGTGTCAGGAACGGCACCGAACTCGACGGCTACATCAACTACGTCGCAGGCGCCAACATCGCCGGCTTCAAGAGGGTCGCCGAAGCAATGCTCGCACAAGGCATCTAAAACAATCTAGAGCCTAGCAACCAATACCAAACAGGACCGATTCCAACACAAAAGGAACCAGTCCTGTTTTTTTGAATGCTGAATGCTGAATGCCCCGTCTGGCCTGTCCGACCTGTCCGACCTGTCCGACCTGTCCGACTTGTCCGACTTGGGATGCCCCATTTTAAGCGCCTTGACATGCAAAAGGGTCAAGCAGAGACCCTGTTTATTGTGCTAAAAAGAACCTCCACATATTCTTCTCATTGACAAGATCGGAATACTTGCACCGTCTTTCGTATATCATACCCGTTCTTTTCGAGTGCTTCTCCTGCGACCTGTTCGCTTACGCCTGTAACATTTGATACAATGAACTTGGCACGTTCTCTGAGCTTGGCATTGGTCGGCCTCATGCAGGTCATGAAATTTCCCGTGACACGTCCGAGTTTGACCATCACTGTAGTGCTAAAGGATGTCAGCAGCATCTTTTGTGCGGTAGCCGCCTTCATCCTCGTCGAACCCGAAATCACTTCTGGGCCTGTCAGCAACCTGATGACGATTTCGGCTTCATGCGCGATTGGTCCATCCTGGTTGCAGAGGATGGCTCCGGTCACTGCTCCGCGCTCATGCGCCTCGCGCAATGCCCCGCATACAAAGGGGGCGCCGCCACTGGCGCTAATCCCAACCACCACGTCCTCGGATCCAACCTGATGCTCCGCAATCACCTGCCGACCATTGGCCTCATCGTCTTCGGCAGTCTCGTGTGCCTTGACCAGCGAACCTAAGCCGCCAGCGATAATCCCAACGAATCGTTCTGCAGGAAAACCGTATGTGGGAGGGCATTCCGCAGCATCAATCACCCCAAGACGACCGCTCGTCCCAGCGCCAACGTAAAAAATACGACCTGAGCCAGACAAAGATTCCACAGCCTTCTCAATCAATGGAACCAAATCAGGAAGAGCAGACTCAACTGCATCAACTGCCTTGCGATCCTCAGCATTGATGATAGATAAAATTTCCGGAATCGACTTCAGGTCGATGTCACGGCTCCGTTCGTTAACTCCTTCAGTCTGCTGTCTCATCATTCATCCCTCCGACCGATTTTCCCCACGAAGTACTTGGTGATGTACATCGCGTTAGTGATCATCTTGCCAACCACCACGGCGTGAGCACCGCATTCCAAGCCTTGAATGACATCTTCGGGCGAATGGAAGCGACCTTCCGCGATGATCGGGACTGCAACCTCGGCATGGAGCTTGCGAATCAGTTCCAGGTCGGGACCTTCGGTCTTCGGCGAATACGCCGTGTAACCGCTCAGCGTCGTTGCCACGAGATCCGCTCCAGCCTTTGCGGCCGACACGCCTTCTTCAAACGTACTGATGTCTGCCATGACCAGCAATCCCAATTCCTCCTTGATCCGTCGAATCAGCGTTGCCGCATCGCCCCCGTCAGGTCGCGGACGCAATGTCGCATCCAATGCAATGATTTCACAGCCTGTTGGGGCAATTTCCAGCGCCGACTCGAAGGTCGGCGTAATATACGGAATATCTGGGGACGGAGCCGTCTTGTTGATTCCGATAATCGGAACGGTCACCCGACTGCGTATCGCCTTCAAATCCTCCACGCTATTGGCGCGAATCGCCACAGCACCGCCCAAATACGCCGCCTCAGCCAAGCGGGCAATGCACTCCGTATCGCGAAGGGGATTCCCTTCCAATGCCTGGCACGATACAATCAAGCCACCCTTCAATGATGCAAGCAACTTGTTCATGAAACAATCTCGAACTCCTGGTCTTTTGTCATTTTAATTCCGTGTCCCGCTTCGTGGAGCATCTTTATCATCGCTGCCTTGACAGGCGAAAACTCGGGACACCATACCCAATGGTGATTCGGGCGGAACCCACTCAATGCCGCCTCGCACAACTCTCGAAACTCAATCCCCAACTGAAACAAACCGCCAATCCCCAATACCCCGCAACAATCATCCGCACATGTCACAGCGCGAGCCAACATCGCATTCTCGCGGGCAGCGTCTTCCAATAATTCGCAAGCCACGGCATCGCCACCACGATACAACTCCATCAAGCCAGGTGCCAAACCCGCCAACTGATGACGCTCCAAAGCATTCGCCCGACGCTTCAGCTCCATCCGACCAGCAAAAGTCCCAATGTCCAACCCCGAAAGAATGTCCACAAACAACTCGCCTAGCCTGCCTGCCTCGGACATCCCGTCAATCGAACGCAAGAACCGATGCAAGATCCGAAACCCCAAGCCTCCCCCTGCTCCCTCGTCGCCATACACAGGCCCCCAACCACCGGCATACACACGCTTCCCACCAACGTCGCCCATCGCTACGCTACCAGTACCTACCATTACAGCGGCACGACACCCCAACAACCCGCCCGACAGCAAGATCATGTTCCCAGTAGACTCGCGCTCAACCTCAACAGGACAACAGCGAAGCGCAAGTTGCAACAAGCCAACGACCTCATCGACATTCGGACCGCCAAGAGACAAATAAGCACGGCAAACCGACAAGTCGCCCAAAAACGACAACTCCTCACGCAACGAATCATAGCTCAACGTCCCAGGATGCAACCGAGCCAAACCGCTCGTCCGATGACGATAATGAACGTCACCCGCATCATCGAAAACAAGCCAATCCGTCTTCGTCCCCCCAGAATCCCCTGCCAAATACAATCGTCCCATACGAAACCCTCGAGTCATGTCGTCACATCGCTCATCATTCATCCTACTTCGCGCCTTGCGCTACGGCGGACAGGTCATTCACCATTCACCATTCATAATTCCTCCCTCGTCAGGTTCTTGACCCACTTGTACCGTTTGAAATGCCAGATAACCCACGGAATCTTCCCAACTTCATCCAGGCAGGTACATGCATACACGACCAAAACGTGCCAATTCAGCCAAAATGCACCGATGAACGCACAGGGAACAGCAAGACCCCACATGCATATCGCCAAACTGTAAAAGTCAAACAACGTGTCGCCACCTGCGGCAAATATCCCGTTGATCACAATCGTATTGACGCAACGACCAATCATGTAGATCGACAAGATCACGAACATCCCAACCAAATAGCTACGGGCAGTCTCGGTCAACTTGATGTAGTAAAGTACAGGCGGAATCGACAATAGCACCAAGACAGTTGCCAAAAGACCGACCACGAACGAAAGCACCATCAGCCGGTCGCCATACAGCTTCCCGCGCTCCAGCCGACCCGCGCCCAACTCGTTCCCGACCACGATCCCGCCGGCGGCGCTCAAGCCGTTGCAGAGGCAGCACATCAAATCACGAACTACAGCAGCAACGGAATTCGCGGCGGCGGCATCGGCGCCCATGTGCCCCAGTACTGCCGTGTACGATGTAAACCCAACGCCCCAAAACAAGTACGCACCTAGAATCGGCAACGAACAGCGCCAAAAATCACGGCACACCCCCCAGTTGAAACTGACTATGTCAGACAACCGCAAGCGGATGTATGTCTTCTGGCAGGACGATGCAATCGCCCATACAAGCTCAACGACACGCGCAATCAACGTCGCCAATGCCGCTCCGCGAACACCCATCGCAGGTGCTCCCAGCAAACCGAAAATCAATATCGCGTTCAGGACGATATTCAGCACAACCGTCGTCGAACTGATCCAAGCCGTCCGCGACGCATGCTCGCTGACCTTCATGATCGCCAAATAGCATTGAGATACACCGGTCAACAGGTACGACCAACCTGCAATCCGCAAGTAATCCGCACCAATCTCAATCAAGGCAGGATCGTGCGCAAACAAACGCATCAAGTATTCTGGATAAAAAACGCATCCGACAAAAAACAATATCGAAATGACAAGGCTCTGGCGGATGCTGATCCCGAAAATCTCGCCCAATACACGCTTGTCGTTCTTCCCCCAGTACTGGGCGCCAAGGATCGCCACGACGGATACCACTGCGCCCAGCATCATGTTCTGAACAAACTGGATCTGCGTAGCCAGGGACACAGCGGCCATCGCATTCTGGTCAAGCCGCCCCAGCATCACCGCATCGGAAGCAGCGACCAAGGCAAGCATCAAATTCTGCAACGCGATCGGAAACGTCAACCTCAAAAGTTTCCGCAAAAATTCCTTGTCCGAAAACATCCCTTTCAGCATGCGTGCAATTCCATTCTACAGGTGCATTTCAAAATTCAGAAAACGCAAATAAATATAAGCCTTTGAGATGGATTTTCAACGAAAACCACCATCATCAACCATGGATTGCATTCATTTGATTTCGGCTTATGGTATTAAGTCCCTACAAATCTTGCGTACAACAAAAAATAGGAATACAAAACCATGAAAGCACTCCTGATTCTGATCCTGGCAACCACAGCCGCATTCGCACAAACCGTCCACTACAAATCCGATTTCAAGAATACAATCAACCACTGGATCGGCTGGAACGACGACCCGCAAGTCAACATCAAACTCGAACCAACGACCGAGGACGGAAAGCCAGTCCTCCAACTGACCGGTCCTGGCGGCTGGATCACCCCGATCCTTACCCTCGAAAAACCAGTCAAGTGCACGCCGAAAACCATGATCAAATTCAAAATCTGGGCAACGGACCAAATCGTCTGCGACGTCAATATCCTCAATGTCGAAGAGCAAGCCTACTACGCGATCTACTTCGACGTCCCGGCGAAAACATGGGTCTCCGTCTCAAGATACCTTGCGAAGGCGCCCTACAAATTCCAGGGCAAGCCGGATATCCCCAATGACGGGCTTCTCGGCGACCACATCGGCTCCTTCCAAATCGCCGTCAAGGGGACAAAAGCGCTCGTCGCGGATGTCGAACTCCTCGAAGCCGATGACGAACCGGAATTCCCGCCCGAACCACAAAGCGTCATCCAAGCCAGAATACAAAGGGAAGAAGAAAGGAAACTCGTCCAGGAGCTACTTGACAAAGCGCCGATACTCGACTACCCGTGCCTCAGAAGAAACGGCTTCTTCACCTACTCCGTCGTCTCAAGAGTTGACGCAAACAGAACAAAAAGCACGCAGTTCGGAGAAGACCTGGAAGACTCCCTGCTCAGGGACCTGGTTGACATGAAACGGCACTACATCAACTCCTACTACGACTTCTGCACGGGAACGGAAGGCTGGGAGCTACGGCTCAAGCAATCCGAACAAACCGGAGTCCTGCTGATCGAAACCATGTTCAGCCATGTTTACTTCCCAGAAGCCTCGCAAAAGGACCTGGATATCTTCCACAAAGCGAAAACATCGCCCTCGCTCCTCGCATGGTACGGACGCGACGAACCAGCAGGCTCGCAACTCAAGCCATATCTCATCAACAAGGCATGGGTCAGCGAAAACGACCCGATCCACCCCTACACCAGCGCCTTCCATCTCGGGCATGTTCGAGACCTGCTCGGCAAAGCCATGGAAGTGATGATCCCGGACATCTACTCCCTAAGGCCAAATACTCCAAAAAACCAAACCGACATCATACTCCAACATGCCGCCATAACAGCAAACGTCAGGGAATCGACAGCCAAAAAACGCGTCTGGTTCATGACGCAAACATTCAGCAACAGGCACCAATCGAAACCCGGGCAAGCACACTTCAGCTCAAGATACCCAACGCCGCTCGAAATGAGGCTGGACCTCTACGCTTGCATCGCAGGCGGAGCAAGCGGCATCTCGTTCTTCATCTACAACGACCACGTCCCGTTCCTTGGCGGATACAGAGGAGAAAAATTCGACTACACGCTCGTCGATCCCTGGGGCAATGGAAACGAAGTTTACGACGAAATCGCGGACTTCGGCAAGAAAATTGTTCCGATCATGCCTTCGATCATGGATGCCCTCCCAAGCAGGGATCTCGCAGTCGAATGCGACTCAAACAACTTCCTCATCACCCAGTTCAAGGGCGAAATGGGACATGTCATCTACGTCGTCAACAAATCGCTTGAGAACGACAAAGCCGCAACGCTCAAGTTCGAAATCCCAGCAGACTACGCTCTCTACAACCTTGTCGAACTCGCAAAAGTCCAAGATCCCAAAAACGTCAAGGTCAACCTAGGCCCTGGCTACGGACTCGTATTCGCAGTCGCCACGCAGCAAAACTTCAATACGATCAAGAACGAAACAAACCAAAGAATACAACTCGACCAAGAGCAACTCGCCAGAATCCGCCAGGACGAACTTAAAAAAGCGGGATTCAATAACGCCCCAACCAAAGAATGGCTCGATGCCGAAATGCATCTCGAAAAAGTCAAGCAGACATTCGGAGACCTCTACCAACTGCTCGTCCTGCCGGACAATATCGTCAAGATCGACGGCGGCAAGGACTTCGAAGAACTGAACAACACTGTCCAAGACCTGAGCAAAAGCTACTTCCAAGCTAAAAAACAACACGCAAACGGAACAATCCCGTCGAAAAAATCCCTGGATGACCTAATCGCAAAGATCAACCAGCTCAAAGACGACTACGCAAATAAATTCCCGTGATCATCAGCGATAATGGATGGATCAGCTCAGGTGCGAGCACGGGTACCCGTACCTAACCCCGTCTTGTTCCGTGGCAGGGCAGATTTATCTGCCCTGTATGACCCAGTCGGACCCGGTCGGACCCCGGCCGATCCCGTCGGACCCGTCGGACCAGTCGGACCCAGTCGGACCCAGTCGGACCCAGTCGGACCCGCTCTACCGCCACCAACTCGCTCTGCCGCCCACCCCCAATTTCTTCAACCTCCTCGCGCGCACTACATTAAGGGGCGGAGGCCCCCTTACGGTTGGGTGGGCTAAAGCCTT
>DBPZ01000075.1:20028-26330 GCA_002305655.1 Lentisphaeria bacterium UBA1407
AATTTCAAGCAAGAATCATGCACAATCATCGACAAACATCGGCAATCATCCAAACTCACAACCCATTAGGTAATCCAGATGATTCTTGATGACTTCAATCGATTAGCAGGCCATTTCCCCACACCTATTTGAGTACGAAATAAAAGTTTGGCTTGGAGTTCCCTGACCTCCACCTGACCCGACAAGGGGATGCCATGCGGCAAAATTCCCACATCTTCTGCGAAAACCAACGGCCTGAATTATGAATGCTGAATTATGAATGAATTGTCCGCTTGTCAGACCCCGTCCGACTAGGAACGCGCCATTTTCAGCCTCTTGACCAGTGACATCGCCTGAGTACGAGAACCCTGGGTGCCCGTACTTAAAACTGTTATCGAATTATCCACCAAAAACTTTGCGTATCCTCTTCGTTAATTAGAAGTTTCTCGCTGGTGCTAACAAGCTTACTTGTCCTCTTGCTTGACCATCGACACAGGCACCAGGAACACCTTGTTCCCGTCAGCATCGCGTTCGCTAGCCTCAATCGGTTCGGACTTCTGCAACTTTGCCCCGATTTCGGCTCCCATCCGTCCAATCTTGTACGAATCCTGCGCTACGGTTCCGGCCAGCTTTCCTTCCTTGATCGCAGCCTTTGCGTCGGCATTCCCGTCAAAGCCATAGATCAGCACCTTGCCGCCATAGCCGCTTGCCTCGACAGCGGCCAACGCGCCCAGCGCCATCTCGTCGTTCTCGCAAAATACCGCCGCCAAATCGCCGCGGTGCTTGACAAGGTAGTCCTTCATGATCGAGTAAGCTTCGTTCTTGCTGGAATTCCCGTGTTGCTCCTCGACAACCTTGTAGCCACCAGGAACCACGGCCGACTTGAAGCCCTCGCCGCGAGTAATCGCATACGTCGCAGACGTCTCGCATTTGATGATCGCTACATTCTTGCTCGTAATCTGGGGATATTTCCCTGATTCCATCGTCTCAAGGAAGTATTGCCCCGCCAAGACCCCGCCACCAAACATGTCCGAACGCAAAAACGCGTCAACCTTCGCACCCCCGGTGCCGATATCCAAGACAACGACAGGTATCGAAGCCTTCTTCGCCATCGACATGATCGCGCCCATCGACTCAGGGCTGCATGGCGAAACAAGCAGCGCATCGATTCCCTGTGCGATCAAGGCGCTGATTCCGGTCACCATCTCGTTCGCGTCGCCCTTCTGGTCATGGGTGGGCAACAACCGTACTCCCGCCGCCTCGCAGCCCTCACGAACGCCTTCGTCCATCGGGATAAAGAACGGATTTGCCAAGTCGTACACGGACCAGCCAAAAACAGGACGGTCGTCGCCAGATACAGCCCCGCCGCCACGGACAATCCCCAATATAATGACGGCAACCAGCAATACCCCGCAGGATATCCCGCCAACAATTCGCGCAATACGAGCATTCGACGCCGACTTCGCCACATACCCACGCAAGGTATACAACGAAAACGCGACAACCAAAATCGCACCACGGAAAATCCCGTACACGTTGTTCCCAACCCCGTACGTCGTCAATGCAGTCGATATCGTCGCCAGGAAGATCGACGCGACGATCGTGTTGAATATGCTCCCCGAGCCGCCGGCCAACGCAGTCCCTCCAAGCACGACGGCAGAAATCACCGTGAACTCAGTTCCCGTAGGCACGCCGTAGTTCGAGGATCCAAGATTCGCCGTCATCATCAATGACGTCAAGCCCGTGAACAATCCCGTCAACACATAGACCATCGTCTCCGTACGCGGCAAATCAACGCCGGCCAAGCGAGACGCGCTACGAGAATTGCCCAACTCCAGCACATGACGCCCAAAGCTGGTCTTCCGCAACAACACCGTCCCCAAAATTCCCAGTACGATCATCACTGGAAAAAACAGCGGAATGCCGATGAATTCGGCAGTCGCGAAATTCGTAAACCTCGCATAACCTTCCCCCAACGACACCAATGTTATCGGCTTGTCGCTGACCCATTGGGCCAATCCTCGGTACAAGTTCATCGTCGCCAACGTCGCTATGAATGGGGGTAGCCGAAGTCGGGTGACCAGCAGCCCATTGCACAAACCCATCAAAGAACCCAAAACCAGAACCAGAAGGCTGGCAGCAATCAAGCCAACCGCCGGAATGCCGGGGCAAATCAATCCGACGACCTTCGTGAAAACGACGGACCCCAAGGCAATTTGAGAGGCGATTGACAAGTCAAGGCCGCCGGTAATGATCGCAAAGGTCATTCCGATTCCGCATACGGCGTACATCGAGCCTTCGCGCAATATCCCGGAATACACCGTGGCATTTCGAAACGCGGGATTGCTGATCAGCAACACGCCCCAAAACAACAACAACGCAGGTACAATCAAATGAGATTTTATCCAAGCTTTCATTTCGTTGCCCCTCCTCGATTCATCGCCGTAGAGGTCAAACTCCCAAATGACAACGCCAAAATCAATACCAGCCCAGTGACCATCGCACGCACAGCCTCAGGAGCACTCAGCAAATTCAAGCACATCTTGACAAACGACACAAACAAGGCTCCAACCAATGTCCCGGTCAAGCGACCGCGACCGCCAGACAGCGACGAACCACCCAATACGACGGCAGTGATGCAATCCAGGTCGAAATTGTCGCCGGCACGAGGCGATGACGATCCCATGGTCGCAACATACAGAACCGCCGCCAATCCGGACATCAGCGCAGTCGTCACGTAAACCCAATTCAACGTGAACTCCACGTTGACGCCCGCCGTCCGCGCCGCCTGCTCATTCGAGCCTACGGCGCGAACCTTGACGCCAAAGGAGGTCTTGTGGTACAACCATAGCATAAAACCATAGACGACAAGGACAACCAGAACCTTTACGGGAATGCCGAACACAAAGCCACGGCCCAAATAACTCAATGCCGCATACTGCTCAGAACTCAACGTCGTCCCGGTGTTCCCCGTATATACCTGCGTGATTCCATGAAAACATAGGCAGGTCGCCAGCGTCGCGATAAATGGCTGCAGCTTCAAGCGTGTAATCAGCAAGCCATTCAACAAGCCCAACAACCCTACGCACAAAAACATCAAAAACAAAGACAAGCCCAACGAAAAACCAGACTTGACCAAAAAGCCCGTCAGCAAACTCGCGCCCAACGCCATCAAGCCGGGCACCGACAGGTCAAACCCTCCGGAACAAATCGCAAAGGTCATCCCCGCCGCGCCGACAGCCACCCATGAGGTGCGGTCAACCAATTCCAGCAGCTGGGACGGATGGAGAACCCGTGGTTCGAAGATGCAAAACACACACGCCACAATCACAAAGATGACGTATATCCCATGCGTCTCCGCCAAGCGGCGAAAGCGCTCACGACGATTGATTTCATTTCGCTTTTCCATTGCCATCACCCCTTGCTAGCTCCAGAGTAAAACTCACGCTGACCAGTAGCACAAGACATCACAAGCTCCTCGTCAAAATCAGCCTGATCCAACAAGCCGGTCATCCGACCCTGGAACACAACACATAACCGATGACAGGTCGATAACAACTCCGACAACTCAGATGACACGACCAAAATCGACATGCCCTTCTTCGACAACTCCTCAAGCAAACCGTAGATCTCCGACTTCGCGCCAACGTCAATTCCGCGAGTCGGCTCCATCAAGATCAACACGCGCTCGCTTTGAGTCGCCAGCGCACGAGCCAACATGCACTTCTGCTGATTCCCGCCGGACAAGGACGATATCGCCTGGTCGCGGCTCGTGTATTTGATATCCAAGCTCTCGGTATATTCGGTCAACAAAGCAGCTTCCTTCTCGTCGTCAAGCAAGCCAAACTTGTTCAGGCGACAAGATCCGCCAAGGACATTGTCCAATACGTCCATCGCCGCAAAAATCCCGGATCCCTTGCGGTCTTCCGTAACATATCCAATCCCCAACTCGATTGCGGAACGCGGACATGAAAGCTTGTCAACACCACCCTCAACGTCCAAAATCACCTGGCCATCCAAGCTCACAACCCCGGAATCAGGACGGTATAGGCCAAACAAACTCTTCACCAGCTCGTCCTTCCCGCAGCCCATCAAGCCGGCAAAGCCCAAAACCTCGCCGCGATGCAACTCAAACGATATGTCTTCGTAAAAACCAGCGCAAGACAAGCCGGAAACCGACATCACAACCTCGTCGCCACGACCAGAAACAGAAGCGCGATGAGTCGTGACTGCCCGACCAACCATCAGCGACACGACCTCGTCCTCGCTGCTCGCACTCGTCTCAACCGTCGCAACATAACGGCCATCGCGCAAGACGCTGATGCGATCCGACAAGTCGAAGATCTCCTTCATGCGATGAGAGACATAGATCACCGTCTTCCCCTGACGCTTCAAATCTCGCACAATCCCATACAGCGTCTCCACTTCGCGAGTGTTCAAGGCAGCTGTCGGCTCGTCCAAAATCACAATGTCGCCGCCGATCGCCAGGGCATTTGCAATCGAGACCATCTGCTGGCAGGCAACCGACAACTCGCCCGCCAAGCTCGTTACCGGAATGTCAACGCCCATCGACTTCAGCAACTCCGCTCCGCGACGTTCCATCTCGCGGCGATTGACAACCCCGTACTTCGTCGGCAAGCATCCAAGAAAGATATTCTCGGCAACCGTCAAGTCGGGCATCAAATTCAATTCCTGGCACACGATTGAAATCCCAAGTTCCCGAGCACGGAGAACATTTGGAATCTCGACAAGCTGGCCATCAATCTCGATCGTGCCGGAATCCGCCTGCAAAATCCCGCCAAGGATTTTCATCACCGTTGACTTGCCGGCTCCATTCTCGCCGACGACTGCGTGGATCTCTCCAGACCGAAACGACAGGCTTACGTCGCTTAACGCCGCAACCCCGCCAAATCGCTTCGACAGTTGATTTAGCTTTACTTCACCCATCGATTCAGCTCCACAATGATTTGTCCATTTCCTATTCCATTGTCAAATGCGACGCCCTGCGCCGATGCGCCGATATTTCGGCAATACGAAAAGCTCCAGCAGTTCCCGAAGGATTTCCTTTTCGCAGCCCGACACCAATTTCAGTTCTCTTGCGATGCTTTTGAACATGAAATATACTTTATCGCCACTTGAAATCAAATGCCTTCATTTCCAGAATTTTCATTCCTATTCATTGACGATTCGTTCGCATGGGCTATATTAAATCTCAATTTATTGCCTGGGTAGCTCAGTGGATAGAGCAGAAGTTTCCTAAACTTTTGGTCGGAGGTTCGATTCCTCTCCCGGGTACCATTCCAAAAGCCGTAGCTCATCGAGTTGCGGCTTTTGTTTTTTTTACCTGATTGTTGCAACACCTTTCGCACCTCTCTGCATAAAAAACAAGCGCAATCGTAAGCCCCAGCGGAGTGCTACATACTACCCAAGATAAAAAGCAAGCGCAATAGTAAGCCCCAACGGGGCGCCACATACTAGCCCAGGGCAAGTACGCCGCAGGCGTGCGCCGCCCTGGGTAGGCAAGCAATATAATTGGGAGCCCTGAAAGGGCGAGACATAATCTGCAAATCGGAACCCCCAATGGGTCGAGTCATCCGCACTACTCAAGGGGGAGCATGGAATATATCGTGAAGCACTAAGTTTTCTTACCATTTATCCATGATCATCTGTTAATTAACCATCTTCTCCCGAAACTCACAGTCATTGCTACATGCACAGAAGACAACATCAGGTGAAATTCATCTTGGAAATACTACTTTGAGTGGTGAAGGTTCGCCTTTTGACGAAAAAAACATCAAAATGGCTGATCTTAAAAACTGAGAAGAAATCCATCGCGAAGCATTTGTAAAAAGTGACGGCAGCGATAGCTTATTTCCGTATCTGTTTTAGAACAAGCTCAATTCTCTCAAGAAAATGAATAAAATCTTTAAAGACAGCTTTAGCTTTTGTATTCAGCGCATTAAGTGCCTATGTGCAAAATTACTAAATTTCTTGCCTAGAAACAAGAAAGAACTTTGTGACGATAACGATGAAAACGATGATTACAAAGAAATTCGTAAACCTTTAGATACCTATCTGGCTAGAAATAAACCTAGCTTTGCTTTTTTTATTAATGGCGCATGGGGAAGTGGAAAAACATATTTTATTAACCACTATAAAACTAGAGCCAAATGCAAGTACCCATGCTATGTATCTTTATTTGGTGTAACAGATAAAAAAGATTTTGAGCATAGGCTTTGGAAGGGATTGCTTTTTGCCCCCCATATATAATTATTAACAGACTTTTTATAATTATTATGCACAGCCATCCCATAGGAAAGCAG
>DBPZ01000084.1 GCA_002305655.1 Lentisphaeria bacterium UBA1407
CGACTTCCGGGGAAGTTGGGCTAGCGATTACCCATGTCTTGGCGTCCTGCCATAGTTTCCGGGATTTACATCAGGCATCATTTAAAGGCCTCGAGGGCTCGGTTGCGCAAGTCCTGCCAATCCACCTGGCTTTGACGGGAAGCTGTCAGCAATTCCTCCAGGAGTTGCTGGTGACCGGCAGATCGAAGGGCATAAAGCAGGCGGTAGTCTTCCCAGCCTTCACGCATCGTTTCGTAGATCGGCGTGATAATCGGACCTTTAGGTCCTGGAAAAACCATCTGGTAGCTATAGCCAAGGCCGGTCCAGGTCTTGATGTCCCAGGCATTTCCCTGAGGCGAATAGTAGCAGTAGTACCCCCAGCCGTTAAAACCATGCCGGAAAGATTTCCAGGACATGCCGCGACCCGCTCGTCGAGCAGGATGGAGGTAGTGCGCTTGAACCATTCGGGGCTTGCTCCATAATTCTCGCGTTGTGAGGTTATCTCCAACAAGGTCGGTGATGGGCACCGAAATATCAACAAGCTCATTATAGAAATCCTTGAGATGATCATGAATGAGTTCTTGAGGTGGGAAACCTGGCCGCCAGAATAGCGGATTCATAAAAATGCGGATGGCGGGATCGGCACCCTTGATAATGCGAGCCAACTCGCCATAAAGCCGTGCGTTGTTCTCACCGGGTCGTCCCATAACTCCACGAACCATTGTTCATGGCTGAGACCAAAACCTTTCGCTTCAGCAACCATTCGGCGCGATTCCTCGGCGATCTCCATGCGTTCTTTGTCACTGAGATCCTCGACTTTGATCTTTCCGCAATAGCCGAGATCAATATATTTACTCGGTCGCATCATGAGATAGTGCTGGCAAAGTCCGGTCTTGGCGAAAAATTCCGCCTTGCTGCCAGGTTTTGGGAAGCCGTTCCAAACCGTCGCGCCAAGCTTGCGGACCGTTTCCACGTCCTTCTGAACCCGTTCCAGGCTTTCAAAGGGGAATTGATTGGTTCCAACACCCCAAGCCCGTAGCCAAATGTCCGGCATAGGCAATTTCAGCGACACTACGGATAGCTCCAAGGGCATGACGCTGAGGCGACCATCATCTGCAACAGCTCGCAACTGAGCCATGTAGGTTCCAGGAACTGCCTCAGCACTAGTGACCCGAAGCATGACGACCAGACTGCCGCCAGGGGGCAAGACTACTGCGGGGAAATCAATAAGGGCTTCTGCATTAGCCAGGTAACGCTTTATCAAGCTGCGACCCAGCTGCTGTCCCGGCTCAAAAAAAGGCAGTACCTGCATATCGCCTTCAGGTTCGGCGTCAGGAGGCAAGTCGCCAGTGATAAAAAGGCGCAGCTGCTCTTCATTGGTCAAGGGACGCTTGGGGCGATCGGCGGGCAGTACGCCGCCGCCGAGAAGAGCCAATAGCAGACCTGCACCCGATGGAGCATCGGCTGACAAGGTAACCCGAGCTGCGTGATTGGCAGGATTTGTCAGTGTAAGATAGCAACTTTCGGTCTCGTTCTGAGCCAAGGTCATCGCCAACGGCGCATTGATTGCTTCTACTGCCGGCAAGACTGGCGCTGTCGGTTGGGAAGTAGCGGAGGCAGCCCACAACACAGGAAGAGCTTGGTGAACGCCTAAATTCTTCTGCCAAGCCGCAAAGTCATCCAGGCTATAGGCACTCGATAGGATTCCAGGCAAGGAATAGCGTTGACCTTCCGCTAAGTCTGGAACGTGGACTGGACGGATTTGTTCCGGATAGTCGTCCGAAACCTCCCCATCGCCCCAGACAATGACCTCATCCAGCCAAGTAATGCCCTTACCTTTAAAGCTTAGCTTGAGGTAACGCCCACGGCAATCGGCTGGCATCTTGGCACGGTAGAACACGCTACTGTCCTTCTCGTCAAGCGGCTTGGCATAGACTCTGCGCCATGGACCATTGTCCGGATCGTCCGCGACCTCCAGCGTGAAATGATGGGGACCACTGCGGAAGGCATAGAGGTTGACTTCGGTAAAAAGACAAGGGCGCTTGAAGTCGAAAAGAACCAGCAGGGGACCGTTGTTTTGACCGACCGGCACATGCCAGTCGCCACCAAAGCGTCCATCCAGCAGCCGACGGCCAAAGGTGTTGCTGTCTCCGCGGAGTATGTCAGGCGGATTAGTCGGTTCGCTAAGGTAGCGATACTCCACTCCGGTCAACACGCTGTCACCCCAGTAACCGTTGTTTTCACTGAGCAGCTTGCCAGCTGGTGCACCGTCTTGATCCCACGCGCCATGAGACCATTGTATGGGCTGGGCGCTAATTGCAGACATAGCAAGAACCAGTATCGAACAAGTTTTTCTCATCATATGTCTTGACTCCTTGATCAAAAGCCGTTGCCTGCTTTAGCAACGGGGCTGGAAAACATCAGATGGCTCAGAAAAAGAAACGGCTGCAGCAGCCCATTGTTATTTGCATTCCCGCAAATCCTCGACTTTCGGCACTGCAGTCCACTTTTCCTTGGAAGCGGCATTTTTCAGCAGTGTTTCCAGGAAGACCATTTCGGAGATTCCGTCCTGAACCCCAGGATATTCCTGGGTGGGGACGTTCCCCTTGATCGTATCGTGGATTGCATCCGCAAATGCTCGATATACATTCGCAAATGCCTCCAGGAAGCCTTCAGGATGACCTGCAGGCAATCTGGAAAGATCAC
The DNA here is from genome assembly GCA_002305655.1 of Lentisphaeria bacterium UBA1407. GTDB lineage: Bacteria > Verrucomicrobiota > Lentisphaeria > Oligosphaerales > Oligosphaeraceae > UBA1407. The sequence goes on from DBPZ01000084.1 coordinate 2,686, forward strand.
GAGATTCCTGGCACGCTCCTGCCCAATTGCGGCGAATCACCCTCTTGGGCTGGTCGTTTGTCATATAGATCAATTCCTCGGGGGACTGCTGATGCCACTCCAACCCGCCTTCGTTGCCGTAAATCCGAAGGCTGAAGTTGTTCTCCTCGCCAGTCGAAACCAACGAGCACGAAATGATCCCGCGAGCACCATTGTCGTAATGGACCAGAACAACGCCGTCGTCGTCTATCTCGCGCCCCTCGACAAAGCATGTCAAGTCAGCGTTGAGTTCCGTCATCTCCATGCCCGTCACAAAATGAATCAAATGCTGGGCATGCGTACCCACATCAGCCATGCACAAAGACCCGCCGGACAACTTGGGATCGACACGCCACGTCGATTGCTTGTTGAAATAGGGCTTCGACAACCATCCCAGTATGTATTCCGCTGAAACCTTCAAGATATCACCGAGCAGTCCATCTCGTACCATCTGGCGCATTTGCCGAACCATCGGATACGCAGAGTAATTGTGCATCAATCCAAACAGCTTCCCGCTTGACTCAACGCGATCGCGCAACCTCAACGCCTCGGAAACGTTCATGGTCATCGGCTTCTCGCACATGACATGGAAATCCGCCGCCAACGCAGCATCCGAAACCGGAAAATGCAACGCATTTGGAGTCACGATCGACACGAAATCCATCCGCTCGTCCTCCGGCAATGCGGATTCTCCTTCGAATAACTCCTGCCACGACCTGTAGCAACGATTTTCGGGAATAAACAACTCCGATGCCTTTTCGCGATTCCGTTCCCAATTCGAACTGAATACGCCTGCAACCAAGTCAATATCCCCATTGATCCGTGCTGCTCGACGATGAACGTCACCAATAAACGCACCAGGTCCGCCACCGACCATACCCATTCGCAACTTACGCTTCATTCTGTCGACTCCTTATTTTACAGGACGCAAATACATCACTTGCAACGGCTTGATGACTAATTCACGCCCGCATTCCGCTCCATCAATCAAATCCCTTGAAGCCGTCAATGGCTTTCCATCCAGTTCCAGGAATCCCTTGGCTGGCTCGCGCAACTGATTGCATACGTTGACAACTACCGCCCCGTCAACCTCGGCGGAACCTACCTGGACGCCGAAGATCGGCTTGCCTGAACCATCTAAAAATCTGGCGCGGCTCGTCAAGCCGCAACCACGCAACTGCTCGCCAATCACCTGTAACCGGGCATCCATGTCATCCGGCAAGGCAATCACGGTATCTCCACTTGGCACTTCCCTCTGCCGATTGTACTCGTCAAAAACGGTTCCGCTCCCGAAAACCAGTTTCCGGCAACCGAGTTTCTCCAAGGTTGCCAATCCCGCCAAGGCATCGTCAGGCAGATTCACCACGCCAGGGCAGATTACGACCTTTACATCCGACAGGCGGTCGGGAAACTTCCCCGACTTGGCGATTTGCGCCAGAGAGCGCTCTGTCAGGAACCCCGTCGGCTGATCGAGGAATTCCGTTGTTTCCCAGATACGGTTCATGACCGGCAAATGCTTGTCTTCATTGAACAGGATTGATGCGATGGACCAGACGATGGCGACTTTGGGCTTCCGTTGCTGGAGCGCGGTCACCTCTGGCGCCAGGCGCATCAGATCCATCGCCGCCTTGGATGCCGCCATCACGTGCTTCGGGCGATGCAAAATGCTTCCCGCCAAATCCGAAGTATGCTGATTGGTGCGTTCCCATACCCAAATCGTGGTCGAACTCATCCCATGGATCGCGCCTTGCATCAGCGCCATATACGTATTTTCCGGTGACAGGTCGGTGAAGCAGCGATCCGGAATGATATGGTTTTCGGAATTGAACACGGGCATGTCCTTGAAGGAACGTTGGAAATCGTAGCCCATGAACGCTTGCCATCCACTCTTGTAAATGCCGCGGGAATGCTCGTTGACCGTGTTGTCATTCCCATGGAACTGAGAAAACCTGCTGAACAACTCGGGCGAAACGCTCCAGAAACCATTTACCTCGCGACGGAAATGGGCGCCCATCATGATCTTCGAATGCACGGGGACATTTGGCGCCATATCGTGGATTACATCAGCCATCCAGGCATGGAAATCTGCCAGGGCTTCCTGGTTGAACAGGATGAAATCGTAGGACAAAGGAATCTGCTGGATGCTCGGAAACGGGCTAGGAACCGGAATCTCGTCAAAGGATCCGTACTTGGACAACCAACGCTCGTTCAAAACCCCGATGGTTCCATGCTTCGACTTCAGCCACTCGCGCCACAGGCCGGGAACCAGCGGGCATCCCGTCAAATCACGGCTTGTCGGCTCATTCGTCAAACAAAACGAATGCAATGCTGGCAAATCCTTCACCAGCGGTATAACCGCACGCAAGTATTTCTCCACAACCCCACGACCCTCGGCGGAATGCAGGCACATCCGCAATACCCCAGCCTTGCACTTCGCCAACTCAGGATTCTTCTTCACGGCCCAATCAGGAAAATAATGGGGACTCAACAGCAAATTCATCTTCACGTTCGATGCAGCGGCGCGCTTGCCGATCTCGACAATCCCCTCGAAGGACGACACGTCAACCGTATGCTCGTCGCGTAACACATCCCAGGGTCCTTGCTCGATTTGGAAGAAATTCATCCCGTAGTCGGGAAAACGTTCAACATCCCTGCGCACCGTCGTAAAGTGCCCGTAACCCGTGAAAAACACAGGGTAGTTTTCATGCAATGTCCCGTCCGGCATCTTCACCGTCGCCAGATTCGAGGATTTATCCAAGGTAATCGGGCTGGTTTGGTAAACCGGGACGGCAGGGGGCATTGGCTTTCGACCTGCCTTGATCGCTTCCGCCTCTGCCTCGTACTCAGTAAGAATATCTTCCAGTTTGTCAAGGGTAAACCACGCACGATTCAGCTGACCAGTCGCCAAATCGCCTTCGATGTATCCAAGGAAGCGCTCCGTCACGGTCAACGACAACCGAAGCATCGAGGGACGTGGCAAATCCTTCATCCCTTCGATCACCTTCGACAATGCCTGAAGGCGCGACTGCAAGGACGCCGCACGAGCAAGTATCCGATCAGAAGTCACCAAGCCAAAGGAACGTTCGTAACGGTTCAACTCCTTCCCGCCACTTGACAATACACCGCGAACCAAAATCCGATCGGCGGTCGTCTTGCCAGGATGAAAACCCGCTAGGACAGTCCAGGCGCGATCCTTGTCAAGGGGCAAAGAACGCCGGCATGACGACAATACATTCCCGGACTTTGCATCGAGAACCTCCACGAAAGCCTCGGCATCGGCAATGCCATCGCGTAAACCGATAAAACCGTTGAACTCAAGCTCGTCTTTCGCAAACAGCCAATCCTGTGGAGGATACTTCGCGGCATCCCAATACGGCGTCATAAATGAGCTATGGTACGGAAAACGTTCAGGAGGAAACAACTTGAACTGAATCACATTCTCGCCCCGCTCCCTGTCCCAATCGAACTCGCACAAGTCGCCTTCGACGAATTGCGCGTTGTCGATGTCCAATTGACTGCACGGGTATTCCAGGATCAGCATAAAAGGGAACTCCGTTTCGTCCGCCTCGGTCACGAACGTGTTCGTAACCCGTTGCCATTCACCATGCGTATTTGGAATGAACTGCCGCCTCTTCCAATCCTTTCCTCCTCCAAACCATCCACGGCCTTCCTCCTTTGTCCTCACGGTCATGGCGAAGGTGTACTTGGTCAATGGCCCTACGGCTATGCTTCCCTGATGCCCGAACCAGCCATAGACATGAGGACCACCAGGGGTCTTGTTGGTCAGGCGAATCGCAACCGAGCCGTCGGCGGCATCTTCATTGAGCAACTCAAATGTCGAATCCGTGTTGCGCTTGTCCCAAAACCAATTCTGGGGACGAACCGAGGACACCTTCTCAAAGGATGGATTGCCCAAGAGATTCACTCCAGGCACAAAGGGCTTCAAAATCAACCTAGACTGACCGGGCTCAAGGGGCGCCACCCACTCGAACGCAGTCGCCTCTCCTCCCAATTCCATCTTGAAATCGTCAACCAACAACTGATCTGTCTGCGAATCCGTGTTAAGCCGGAACACAAATGGAATATCACGTTCCTCGGCGACAAACGTGCCCGTCACACGGGTCCACTCCTCCCCGTCCAACTTCAACGGAAAACGAACCCGCCATGCGGCGCCGCCGCCAAACCACACGACGCCGGGCGACTTCGATTTCGCATAAAACGATATCGTGTACGTTTCGCCAGGCTTGACGCCATCAATGCGCTGAACCAATGAGCCAAACACATGGGCTTGGAAGGGAGATGGATTCACAATCTTCAAGCAGCTCTTGCCTGAATGGGCATCCTGCGTATATTGCTCGCAATAAGCCTTCGAACGGCCAGGCTCAAAACCCCAATGCAACGGAACACGGTTCGACACGAAGTATTCCATCGCTGGATTCTTGAACATGTTCTCGCCACAATACAAAAAGGTTCCAAGAAAGACGAACAGCAATAAAACATGACGAGTCATCGAGACCTCCAATACACTTGACGATATCGACTGGCTTGCAGGACAATAACGCTCAAACAACTTCTGTGCGACGCCACGACTCCACAAACGACCACTGGCTGCGAGGAGCCATGACCACCAAATACACCCCGTCGGCCTCGTGACGCTCGTCGATAATCGAACACCCAAGACGAACCTTCGATACAATGTCGTGGCGACTGTGGGGTATGAACAACGAGTATTCGCGGGATTCGGCATCCAGCATGCCTGCCATCAGACGAGCAAGATCATCCAAACCGTCGCCGCGACGGGCAGACACAAATACGCTGTCGGGATAGCGACCGCGCAATCGATTCACTTCGACGGGATCGTCAACCAAGTCCATCTTATTCAGAACCATCAGCGTCGGCTTCTCCGCCACCCCGATTTGCTTCAGCACGTCCATGGTCGTAACGTGCCGATCGTCCAACCCAGGCGTCGAGGCGTCTGCGACCTCGATGATGAAATCCGCTATCACGGTTTCCTCCAGCGTTGACTTGAAGGCCTCGATCAGGGTATGCGGCAGTTTTCGGATGAATCCTACGGTATCCGTCAGCAGGATGTCCTGTCCGCCGGGCAGTTTCAGGCGCCTGACCGTAGGATCCAGCGTGGCGAACAACTTGTCTTCCACCAAAACCCCGGCATCCGTCAATGCATTCAGCAAGGACGACTTGCCCGCATTCGTGTATCCAACGATCGCCGCAACAGGAAATGGCTTGCGCATGCGACGGGCACGCTGAACCTCGCGATGCTGACGAACATCATCCAGCTGACGCTGCAACTTCGCGATATTTCTGCGAACCGCACGGGAGTCAAGCTCAAGCTGCTGCTCGCCTTCGCCCCTGGCACCCATTCCACCCGTTGTCCCGGCCTGACGGTGCAAGTGCGTCCAGCGACGCTTCAATCTCGGCAAATCGTAGTTCGCCTTCGCCAATTGAACCTGCAAAGTCGCCTCGCTCGTCCTAGCATTAGACGCAAATATGTCCAAGATCACTTCCTGACGGTCAATCACGGCCAAGTTCGACATTTCCTCCCAATTGCGCTGCTGGGACGGAGACAGGAACTCATCGAAGATGATCACATCCGCACCGGCCTCCTCAGCAAGCCTTGCGATTTCCTCAGCCTTGCCTTTGCCAATCAGCAACCTTGGATTGGGTTCGCGGATCCGTACCAATTCCGAACCCACCGTCTCCAAACCAAGAGTGTCCGTCAACTCGCCCAATTCCTGCAACAGTTCACGGACGACATTCAATTCCTCAGCCTTTGAATACACTCCAACCAGGAAACCACGCTCGACACGAGTCGGATCTTCTTTCACCAATGCAGCTCCATTTTTCATCGATTCAACTATCCTAAGACATATTACAAAAAGTACAACACATCAAATTTCATACGCAAATGCGCTTTTTCAAGCCTTCAGGCCTTTATCAGTCAAGTTAGTTTCCAGCCAAATCCACTTTTTCCGACAAATTCTATCCCTTAGCTTGAAAATCCGTTTTCCCATGCCATATTAATGTTGCTTTCGTAAGATTTCTTGATGGTGCTTGTAGCTCAGTTGGTTAGAGCGCCTGGTTGTGGCCCAGGAGGTCGCCGGTTCGAGCCCGGTCATGCACCCCACTTTTAGCTCCCGTTACTCAACGAAACGGGAGCTTTTTTTGTCATGACAAAAATCGTTTTCTCCAATCCAGCTACCAAGGGGCATGTCATATGGTGGAATGATGAATGCCCGTCCGCCCCGTCCGACCTGTCCCAGTCCCAGCATCCTCCAATCTCGCCACCGGGCGGCAAGTGAATTGTCACCCGACGGCTATTCCTGACCAAAGGAATCGCCTCATTAGAAAGAAACAGGCTTACATGCTACTTGAAAAACATCGTATTCGCTGTAAATTTCTTTTTTCAGATTGAATTTACAACAATGCCCTTATGCGTTGACATGGATACTAAAGACAACAACAAACAACATTCGGAATCCTTGTTTCCCAAGGATGACATCAAGTATGACGTGGCAACCGTCCAGGCCAAATGGGAGGCGGAAAGGGCTCGCCGGCGCAAGCTTGTCGCTAGATTGTCCTTCATTCCTGCCCTGCTTCTCGTCATCTTTGTCGGCGTAATCATTGTCAAGGTGAGAGCACTTCGCCAACCGCACGATCACGACCATGGTCTTGAGGAAACTGAACAGGGGACAGACGGCGTCGAAATCCTGGGCTACGAGCATGCGAAAATCAAGATTGACGCCTACCTCCACTACAAGCAAACAAAATTGAGGAACATACTCTACGAGCTAGTGGACACGAAACCATCGGAATTCCGCATCACCATAACGGAAATCACCAAAATTCCGCAGGCTCAATTGATCAGTGATACGGATTATGAAGGGCCTAGCATTGCCATCAACGGAAAGCGTCAATACACCATCAAAGGCGACGACGGCAAAGAGATAACGGCAACTTTCCTCGGCTACGAATCACAGGATTTCTTGGCACAGGATCTCTTGAAGGTCGTCAACGACCTCCATAACCAGTATTACGGTTCCGAGGGAATGGTCATTGAATTGCCCGAATCGCTTCCTAGGGACCAGCAAGTCTCCGGGCATGTCCATGAACACGAAAATAGCGAGAAAACAGAAGAGTCCGAAATCAAACTCGAACTGATCGCCCCGCAACTCAAGGCCAAGGATTGATCCTAGCTCCCCTCAATCACTTCTTGGAACCACTGCGCAGCTGGCTCAACACAACAGGATCGATTTCAGGCGTCCGGTACGGCAAGCGCAACATGAAGGGCATGAATTGTTGACCACCCAGGCGACGCAGGAAATCCGTCCACGGCTGCGCCAATTCCGGCCGATGTCCGCTACCCAATTCCTCCATGGTGTCCACATGGCTGAACGGCTCGCCTTCGCTCAAAACCTTCGCCAGATCGCCGATGCGGCGCTTCGTATCCGAAAAGCTCTTCCTGTCCTTCATCGCGGCATAGCCGGCACAGACAAAGGAACCTGAAACTTCGATATCGCTTGCCTTGACCAAAAACGGGAATTCCTCTTGCTCGTCATCTTTTCGATCGGCGACCTTTGGGGCTTCTCCGCCGAACAGATTTCGGTTCCGCCTGTTGCTTCGCCCTCCCCTCGTACGTGCCTCTTGTTGCGTATCCTCCGGCTTTTTGGCATCCGTCTCAGCCCAATCGCGATAGCTGGACGACTCCGCAAGGTAATGGATCCAGATTCCATCCTTGCAGGCATTGCCAAGAGATTCAAGCGCCGACAAGGCGCGACCACCACGATTCGCGCCTTCAACCAAAGGAGCCAAGCGCAGCTCGTGAGCCGAAATCGCCGATAGGCTTTCTTCAATCTGACGGATCAGCCCCTCGCTCTCAGACAAGCGGACATCGTACCTGGAAAGTTTCCCAAGCGCATTCCCTGTCCAATTCCAGACCAACACTTCAACCAGAAACAAAGACAACACCAACACAACGGCTGCAGCTACGGCATACGGGAAACGACTGATCCGATGACGCAATTCCTTCTCGTCTTCAGGCAATAGAGACAACGGCAACGTACTGCAACCAGCGCTCTCCAAGCCAAGACCGTACGCAATAGTCAAATCAGGACGGACAACCCCATCGACCTCGGGCCCCAACAATTCCATCTTGCTCTCGAAGGCTTCCTCAAGCCATTGGCACAAGCCACGCTGCATACTGGCGCCGCCTGACAAATACACCTTGCCGACCGGAGTCTTGGACAACGGCTCGAGCTCCTGGCTACGCCAATGCTCAACAACGTTCTGAATCTCCGAATCAAGCATGCTCGCAGCACGATACAGCGGAGATTGACTGCTCGTATCACGCAAGTCATCGTCATGAAACCGATCGAATTGCTCACCGCGGAACATCAATGACCCCATGAACAAAACCTGACCGCCACAGACGACAACCGCAAAGGAATTCAAATGACCAAGCTCTAGAAGCAATACAGGAGAATCAATGGACAAACTGCCAGGATGCAAGTTGAAATATGCATTGGCCAATGCAAGGCCACTCATGGAAATGTCACCAACACGCAACCCAGATCCAGCCAAGGACGACAGGGTGTCGCGCAATGCCTGCTCACGGCACAAGCCGATCAATACGGGATTCTCGCGACCATGGCCACTAGCCATCGACACGTAGCCGTGCACAAACGACTCGTCCGTAAAGCCGCCAAGCTGACGGGTCTCCATCGACACAAGCTCACGCAATCGAGCAGGCTTGACTGCCGGAAAATCCGTCACCTGCATCGTCGTTTGGTACTGAGGAATCCCAACACAAACGGTTCCATTTGAAATTTGCTTCGAATTCAGCCAATCGACAATTCCACGATACAACTCGCTATCGTTCAAGATCCCTTCGTCGGAAATATCGAAACTCTCGAATCCAACTAGGCGAGCCGAGGAGCCACGCCCTTGAAATACGCTTGCCTTAACACTCAAACTGCCAATGTCAAGACCAATCAGATTTTCGCCGCCTCGCTTCATGGGCACCTCCACTTATCGTGCATTGACTGGCCATGACTGAGGGAACTCAACCCGCTTGCGAAGGCTTTCCTCCGGACACGCATTGCGCAATACCTTAGAAGATTCGCGACCGCGAGCAGGGGCAAACACAGGCATCCCGACAAAGCAATCACGCTTCAGCGACTCGGCGTCAATCGAATCGCCTATCGTGCTCAACACCTTGAATTGAGGCAACACATTCACGGCAGATGCCTGCAATACCCACAATTCATCTGGTCGTGACGTGATACACGAAACCAGCTTCATTCCACCCGAATCACCGGAAGGCTGGATGGAACCGACGCATTGAACACCAAAGCTCAAACTCGCGCATAGCAAGGCACGATTGGCTTCCAAACGACGGATAATCGGCTCGAAATCCGGCATTTTCACCCAGAATGCGGCGACCTTTTCGCTTGCCAACCTTGTTTCAGGATGATTCTTGTTGATCCACGGTACGTTGGTATCGATCTCCTTGGCAAAATCCACCCAATAGGTCGTTTCAGGCAATTCCGCATGGCAGTTTTCGTACAGGAAATGAACGAGTCGTTTTGCCAGCCACGCCGCAGGGATTGTATCGATTTCCTCGGAAGTCCTCAGTTCTCCCAGGGCTTTCAGCAGATGGATATCCATCGCGCTAGCCTCGTTTGCCTCGGCAATCAGCTTGCGCAAGTACACCGTATGAGCTGCAAGATTGTCCTCAGGGCTGACACGACGCTCGAACTCGAACAACTCAGTTGTCAGCTTGTCAGCGAACACCCTGCTGGTATGCAAAAGCGACATCCGCTTGTCATCTTTTTCGCACCAATAGACCTGCCCCCAATACTGGGTCACGCCGTCCTGCGTCTTCTCCAAGATTGGCTCAGGCGAGTAAAGCTCAGTCCAGGTCTCCGTGCCTTTCCTACGAAAACGGAACTTGTATACACGCAACTCATTCCGATTGCCGCTCATCAAGCCCATGACCTTGCGGCGAAGCCCTACAGTCTCGGACATCAATTCCGATGCGCGGGACAAATCCGCCCTCCATACCGAATCAGGCAACCCGGCTTCGCCAGCCAAGAACTCGCTGATTTGACGGGACGACTCGCCGCCAGGAGACAGGTTCACAAGCACGAACTTGGACAGCATCGCCGCCTTCGAGTACATCCCGATACGATCGTACGTCGCCTTGTAGCCACTGTACTCAGGCTCGCCCGCGCCAACCTCCAGGAACTCGCCCAACAATTGCCCGTAACGGGTCAAATCCGGCAATGCCCTGGGAATATCACGCCTCAACGCGACAAGTTTCGCCTTCCTTTCCGCAGCGGCTTTCTCGTCAGCCAACGCCTTTTCATTCGCTTCCCGTTCCCGCGTCTCGAAATCAAGCCAACGCGCATCGAGTTTCTCCTTGGTTTCGGCAAAGCGCTTACGGACTTCCTGGCTGGCACGCTCATCGACCACTTGAGCCTTCTGGCAAATGTCCCGCAATGCCTCAAGCTTCTTGCGCTCGCCAACCAAATCAACCCCTCTCAATTCCACGAGCGACGTGTCAACCTGCCGAATCGCACGAGCCAACACACCATCCGCACTGGCGACTTGACGACTCTCCCAAGCCCTCCAGCCATTGCGCCAGGAACTCAGCCAATCCTTCTCCTCGCGAGACGTCGCATTCTCGTCAGCCTCACGAAGCAAACGCTCGATTTGCTCGCGCCCTGCTCCGTAGCCGTTCTTGCGGATACCTTCAAGGTAAGTCCGACGATTGGCGTACTCCAACGCCATCTTCCTGAACGTCTCCTTGTTCGCAAGCAACTTGTCATTCAAGGTCCGAACGGCAGGCGACTTGAAAAACACCGGATCGCTCTCCTCAACCAGCTTCAGGTAGTTCTCCAATTCATCAATCCTCTTGCCGTCGTACAAAGCCTCCATCTCCGCAAGACGACGCGCCCGAAGAACATTCCGATTGTGCCACCAAAGAACACCAAATGCAACCAAAACAGCCAAGATGATGCCGCATGCAGTCCCGTAAGCAATCATTTTCGCCCTGCGAAGACGGCGAGAACGCATAGCACCAAGAGTCTCCTCGACTTGACGACGCAACAACTCAGGTATCGGCATCTCCCAAGCCTCCAAGCGCTCCCACTCGTGACGAAGCTCCATCTCGCCAAAGGAACCTCCCTCGAGCAAATCGCGCATCCCGGACATCGCCTGGTTGAAGTCAACCTGCTTCGCACGGCGACGACCCAAAGTCTCAAGCAACTCGCGAGCGGAAACCAATGTCTTGTCCCATTCGGGAGGACGACGCAAAAACGCCTCGTCTTCCATCAGCTTATCGCACTTCTCCAATTGAGCCTCAAGCTCAACAGCATCCTCCTTTGACATCAAGTCGCGGACAATGCCAAGAAGCTTCTCGCCTTCCAGTAGCAAATCGCCCGAACGCTCCGACATCAACGCGACACGCAAGCGCTTCATCAACGATTCAGGAGCAGCAACGACGCGCTGCGGATGATTCAATTCGTTGAAGATCGACTTCAGCCATCGCAGATCCATCGCGGACAACGCTTCCTCAGCCTGCTCAATCCATTCACCCAACGCCGCTTCCTCCAATGGCTCCAAATTCGTCTTCCAAGACTGGTTTTCAGGATCCTTTTCACGCAATTGGCGCAGGATCCGGATGCAGCCGGGATGGTCGGCCTGATAGACGCAGCGTCGATATTCCTTCAGCAGCGGGCTCAAGTCTTCTTCCAGTTTCATTTCGGAACGCAACCGTGTCAAGATCGATTCGTTCAGAGGCTGGAACCTGGCCAGTTCCAGGTCAATGCAGATGTTTTTCCATTTTCTCAATCCATCGCTTGCGAGAAGTTCGCTCAAGTGGAACAGATCAGGTTGCGTCTGCGCCTCGTGGATTGCCTCCGATCTCATTCCCTTGTCCAGGTAATCTGCGCAACGGAGCAATCTGTCATTGGCCAGACGGCACATTTCCGAGAACTGTTCTGCATAATCCTCCAGGAGCGGATTTCGCTCCAGTTGGCTGCTGTTGATAAGTTGTATGATTTGCTGTATGAGCTGCTGTTCTGGTGTCATTTATCGTACCCCGGGTAGGTGTTCCTAGGTTTCAACTCACGGTCAAAGCTTGCGAGGCTTCAGGTTCAATTGGTTGATTTCACGGTTCTGCATCAACTTGAATTTTGACTTGTTCTGCGATTCCTGTGTTTTCACCACGATTGGCGCTCCGCCCTCGCGTGCTCGCTTGACGTAGGAATCGTTTCCATTCGGTTCCGGAAGCGTTCCTGTCAAGTCTATCACGGTCGCCTTTGGGTTTCGCTTGGCTTCCCTGCATGCATCGCTGTCCGCCACGCAGCAACGCCAGGCGCAGGTCATTCCTGCAGGCAAGCTGGTAAAATACGTGTTGTACGTCACAAGCCAACGTTCGTCAGGCGCAAGCAACGCCATTGCCTCACGCAATAACGGTGCCATCTCAACGCCAGCCTCGTACACCAAAACCACGATCATGTCATCACGGGCATGAAATAACGAAGCCAACGTGCCGGCATGGCCGGCATCGCCTGTCAACGAAGCCCAAGACGTCGCAATGTACGATTCCTCGTCGCCAGAAGGCAAGACCTTCGGCTCCTCGATCAAATGGGGCTCCTCGTTCCATTCCTCCAAGAACACGCCTGGTTGAGCACACAGCCACAACGGACCGCCAACAGGACGCTCCTGGCTCGATATCAGCAGATGATGAGCCAACTTGTTCGAACGATTGGTATGGTCAACGCCGGTGGGACTGACGCGAGACAACACGTTTTGGCTGCGCCCCATAAGGCTGACGCGATAATGCGACCACACAACAGGCTCGGCTAGCGACGCCGCTTCCTGGGCGCCATACAAACTCCGGTAGGCGCTCAAGGACTCAAGCATCCGCATCGTCGCAGGCGCCATTCCACGGGTATGGGCAACCGTGCAAAAGCCACGCGTCCCTGGACGCAGCCCCCGCTCCGCTGATGTATAGACCAATTCGTGTGCCATCGCCAAACTCTCCTCATTCCAGATTAGGCATCGCCAGAACCGCCACCAGGCATCTCGGGAACCGTAAACCACATGTCCGTGCCAGGACAACGCAACTGGAAACCGGAAAAAGATGTGGGAATCTGCAAAGGCTTTTTCAAGCCAGGCAACATTATAAAGAATACGTCGCCGGACAACTTGCATTCCGACGGCGTCTCGGGATGACGCTCACGCCTGTGCGAAGGCACTGGAGGAATGAATCCACGCTCGTAGAAGAAGTACAGCATCGGAACAGTGACCCAGAACGGATCCACATCGACAGGACGGATTCCGATCATTCCGGTTTCCTCGTTCAACTCCGGGCTGTGACCCAATGCGCTGTTCGGCAAGTACAGGACCTCGCCGGCAAACGATTCCGCAGTCGAAACCACCTCGGGGCAGATTTGCATCAATAGGTACCGAACACTGAAGGACACGTTTTTGATCGTATCCACATCAAGCACACAGGTGTTGTAGTCCCCGTCCCACATCCAGGGTTCCTCAGGAATCGGGAAATCCAAAAGGTGCTTCCAAACATCACACTTGGAAACCAGGAACAGGAGTGTCTTGGCGCATTTTCTTCCGCTTCTCAATCCCGTGTATTTCTTGATTCGGTTGATCATTTCGGTCAGGATGATTTCCTGCCTTTGGACTCTTGCGCTGGCCGCCAATTGCGGATCGTCGCTGCCTGACAGGCGCTTGCGGAATCTCACGTCCTTGGTCGGGTCGAAAAGGAAGAAAATCGTATCGGAATGGAGGAGGTGTTGCGTCGTTGGATTGTCGACCGAATCCATTCCTGGTTCGAAATGCTCGCCTGCATTGTCGTAGAGCACCAGCGTACGGCTCATGCTTTCCAGCACCTGCTTGTACCGAGGATGGTGCTCGGCCGGGGTGACCGTGAACATGAACGGCTTGGGCAGGTTGATCAGCATGTTGTCCAGCAACACCTGATTGTACAAGTCGCCTTGCAATTCGGTTTTCCGAAGTGATACAAGTTCGTTCGGATCGGACTGCAGGAACACGGTTTCCTCGAAATCGTTGAGGATTTGGTTGTTGACGGCATCGGTGTCCGTAAAGGACATGGCGAAATTGCTGGAAAGCGTGTTGCGCAATTGCCAGGTCATGCTGGTCAGGAAGTAGGACTTCCCGCTTGCTGTCGCCCCGACGATCGACAGGAACAAGGGAGGCATTTCGCTGGCTGCCTGCGGGATTCGCAAATGGCAACGCGGACAGGCCATGTCGGGGCAGCTCATCCCCGCCGCATCGATGGCATTGCCCTCGGGAGTGAAGCGGGACGGCAAGAACCGCAACGGAGCGTCATCGCCCAAAACAGGGTCGCCCAACAGGCTCTGGTGACGGGATACGAACAGGAATTCGTCCACGTCAAACCGATACCAGCAATGGGGGCAGACAATCCCGCCTTGCCCCGAACCGGAAATCCGCGAAATCGTCGCCGCAGGGCTTCCTTCCAGCGGATCGACCGGCAATGTCATCCGTTGCCTCGGCATAGGCGCAACGCCAACCGTGTCACTACTGCTGGCCTGGCTTCCGGAACCACCGGCCGGGAACCAGGACAGGTCGATCGAAACGCGTCCCATCACCAAATGCATCGTCCCCTCAAGCTTGACCTGCCTGACACGCTGGAAATGCATGTAGATTCCATTCGTGCTCCATTGGTCCTCAAGGATCAAATCGCCGTCCTCATTCTTCGATATCAGGGCATGCAAGCTCGAAATCGAACTGTCCGAAATTACGATGTCGCAATTTTGCGAACGTCCGATCCTGCATGGGAACTCGGTAATCTTCCGTTCGATCGGTGGCTGGCCTTCCAGCTGGCAACGTATATGAAGAACGGGGACTTCCGACGCACTCTCGTCATTGCTCATGGTTATTCCATCCTGTCTTGTTTCACATATCAGGCAATCACTCAACAAAGCGAGCGGGATGCTTCGCGCGAGAATAGTCGCGGGACGCAAAGGAAAAATCAGGCTCGCTGCCATAGATAAAGTAGGTGTATCGCAAACCGCGATGCTTATCGCTTGTAAAGCCAATCTGCCCTCGGGAGGCGCCGCCGGAATCCCAGAATGAGATGTTCGTAAAATCGTCCGTCGTCGCGGCGCACAACTTGCTCCAGCCATCGCCACGCAAGGCATACCACTTGGGCTCGGGGTTCGTCCCGTACAAGCCGGCGGCTTGATTCGCAAGCCCCATCTTGCCGCCCTTCCCCTTGTCATGCAAAAACTCCCCGTCAACACAATAGAAGCCGCGGGAATACAATCCTCCGCAAGGCTTGTCAAGGTCAGCCGTCACAACCAGCCGACCAGGATACATCAGGTAATGCTTCTCGTACCTGACACCAGGACGCAACGTCTTCTCGACGACCAACTCCACCAATGCGGGACCGGAACGCAACACCTCAAACCGCTCGATCACGGCCTCCTCCTCAACAGACCAGCCGCTCGCCTGGGACGAAACAACAAGGCTCGTAAGGAAATCAACGCCGCCGCCATAGCGACGACCAGGCATCATGTCAACCAAAGTCCCTTCCCTGAACACCACGGAATACGTCTCGCCGTCGTAACGCATTTCACCAAGATCCGCCTGAACCTGAAGACCGGATCCCACCTGCTTCATCCCAGCCTTGCCCCCTTGACGGGCAACAACCATGAACTCGACCTCGGTCTTAGCGGGCGCGTCAAACGAAAACTCAAGCGTGCCCTTCAAATGTTTCTTCCCATCGAAATCAGGATCGGGATCGAACTGGTAGAATTCGCAGGTCTGCCAAGCCCCATCGTCGCCACGGCGGAGCAAGTGGATGTTCTCAACCAGAAGCTTTCCCGCTCCATGCCTTGCCAAATCAGAGAAATCCAAGGGAAGCGACATCGGCTCAAGGCTACGATCCACATCTCCCGTGTACACTTTGAACATGTGCCGGACGCGACTTTTCTCCAGGTCAACCATTACATCGCAAAGGATCTCGCATCTGTTGTCCCCATCATACAAGTCATCCCTGTCTCCTTCCACCACCAGCAACAACCGGCACTTGCCAGCCAAACGCGACGTGTCAATCTCCAGCGTCACCTGCCGCTTCTCGCCACTCGCCAAATTCCGCAAGGACGCCTTGCCGACGCAATATTCTTTTTTCGCCTGACCCAGGTACGCCTTCACGTCACCCCCGCAGGAACGCAACCCAACATTCGACACAGATACCGTCACCTTGCCACCGACATTCGATTCCCAAACCCCTGAAGGCTCGACGGAATCAACCGCAATCCGAAAATCCGGCTTCTTGCTGGCCTTGCCCCACAACACAACGTAACGACCGGCCTCGGCAAAACGCAATGCCCCGCCGGACAAATCGAAGCTTACCTGACGATTGCGCAAGCCGTCAGCTCCAATCCCATAGGCCAACAATTCGCCCTCAGGCACATCGAACAGCCACGGCGCTTCAATCGCCCTGCTCGTACCACTCAAGCGGACCTCGGCCTCGTTGTCACCGATGCGACGCACGAGTACCGATCCCAAAGACTGTGACAACTCGGATCCAAACTCGCTGGAATACTCGAAACCATCAGCACTGATCGTCGTCTTCACGCCATTTCCAAAGACCACTCGGCTCATCCGCAACGTCGGACCTGAAACGATAAATCCACTGGCCGCCAACTCGTAGCGACGCCCTTGGAAATCCACGGAGCGCGGCTTGTCATCGAGATTGACCACGGCTGTCGTCCCGTCTGCAAACGTCGTCGTTTGGATGCAACGGTCGTCGCTGAGGAATTCATGCTTGAGCATTTCGTGCATGCCGACGGTTTCGTGCATCTTGGACGCAGGAAAATACGTTGCGAGGAAACGATCCCGTTCCTTCTCCCACAGGGTCTGGATCCAGTACATCGGCATCGTTCCGTACAAGACGTTGAAGGCGACTTTCCGCTCGATTGTCTCCGGCGCTGCCTGGTACAGGTAATCCGTCGAGTCCCCCCAATACCAGGTCGTAGCGATGCAATCATGGAAGACGAGTTCCCAAATCGGGGCGCGATGGTACGCTCCCAAGCCGTATTTCATGTATCGGTTGAAGCCCGTTTCGGGATCTGACATGTCGTAGTTATGAGCTTCATCCCAGGGATTGTGATCCTTGGTCTTGGGACGGATCAAATGCCCAGCAGGCCAGGACGTATATCCGCCTGACATCATCCCCTCCAGGTAATCCAAGTACGGAACGCACCACCAGCGGCCATGCTCGCCGCCTGCGACAAGCCCCAATTCCGAAGATACGTACTTCAGCAAATCCTCGCCGCACTTGCGTTTGGCGGTCCTGTCCAGCGGATGCAGGGGATCGTAGCACTCGTACAGGGATTCAGCCGTCGTCACGTCGATGAAACGCGTATTGTACGGATAGGTCTTCAGGTCACGCGGAATCGTGATTCGCGCTGTCGGAACCCACAATGCGGGACAGCGCTTCATGAACTGGGTTTTCTTGTCAAACGTCAACCACGCTGTCTTGCGCTCGCCGTTTTCCAATTGGACGCAATCCTCGGGAATCTGCCCTCTCGCGCTGCCGACGGGTTCGTTTTCCTTCCGCTGCAAGACGTCGGTGTAGTTGTCATATCGTCCGATCAGGTATCCCAGCTTCTTCACTTCCTCCATGGCTTCCGCCGGGATTTGGCCGTTCACCAGCAGTTTTTCGATGCCCTCCGCCCGTGCTTCCTTTGCGAATGCAAGTCCATTCGAACCCCAGATGTCAGCCGCTCCCATCAGCTTGCGGATATCGGGATTGCGCTTTGCCTTCTCGCGCAGCGTCACCACATACCCCATGTCCTTGAACGCCTCGCGCCAACGCTTCGCCAACGCAACATATCCCCCCGACGTCACAAAATGGAAAAAGTACTCGCGGCTTCCCTTGCCGAAAACCTTCCCCACACTCGGCAACCAGACCAAGGACGGCACGCGCCTGTAATCTGCCGTACCTGAATCGTAGGACATCATCCGGATGGTCGCATCGTCACTGTCCTTCACAAACAACGAATACCCTCGCCCGGCAGGACCGTCAATCACGCCGACGGCGGGAATGTCCAATGTCCCGAAGCACTCGTAGTTCACACGCTTCTGCTTCGGATCGTTCAAGCCGTACAAGTGACCATTCGAATAATCAGCCATCATCAACTCGGCACGCGGTCCCCGCAACTCAAAGCCGCGACGGGCCAAAAGACTCGTGGACATCGGAGCACCGCGTTCAAAAAGGCTCGGCAACGATTCCGAAAAATGCAACTCGTCGTCTCCCTCGATCCAGCAGCTTACATGACGAACCATTTCACTGCCGTGCACATGCTCCTTCCAGCTCGCGCCAACAACATCGCCGTCCCAAAGCTTAAACTCGCGAATCAAATCGCTGTCTGACGCCTTCTCGACAACAACGCCGTCGCTCCCGCAAAGAACCAACCGGACAAACGACTCGGGGCGAGAATGAACCCAACTGGTCGGATAGTACAACTGACCTGCACGACCAGTATCCGCACCATCGCGGTCATTCAAGCCAACGGCAAACCGAATCGACTTGCCGAGTTCGCACGACAATGGAAACTGCACACGAACCCGATATCCGCTTGCCGTCCGCTCGCTCTCGGCCTCGACGTCTTCAGCATGCCAAACTGGACTCTTGCCGACAGTTGGACGAATGGCGTATTGATTGCCATCAAGCCAAAACTCAACGCTGTCATGTTCCCACCAGGTCTGTTCGTCAACGGCAGCTGGGAAAAAAGCATCGTCCTGAACATCCACTTGGAACATCAAGCCCGATGCACTCCAGCCCAAATACGCCTTGCCTGACAGGTCGGCGGCATCGTCCACCTTCACGCTGTCCCGGGACGTCATCGCCGGCGTCAAGTCAAAGGCGTTCCCCTCTGCAATCAAGCTGGCCCAATCTCCCCACTTGACGGGCTTCAATCCGACGACGCCCCCTTGCTTCAGTTCTTCGCCGCCCTGCACCCACACATGTCCGTCACGCTTGTCTGTAACTTGGATGCGACCGGTTTTCGACTCGATCGCAACGTCCAGGCATTTCCCTGAAAGCACCCAATCTCCCAGGCAAGGCAGGCTCAAAAAAAGAATAAACATCAGCAGGCAGGCAGGCCGCATATCGCATCCCCTAAAAGTGTACTCTAATTATATTTATATGGCGAGATTTCGGAAAATTATAAAAATACATCCTGCTTGCATGATTTTCAAACAATAACCTCGCACGAACTGCCTTTTAGCATGACTTGATCAGGGACAGGTTACTGGCGAAAAGTACGTCAGCACCCATACGTCGCCTTGCAAGGCTCCACATTAACTTCGTTTTGTCTTTGCAGGCCTATTGCCCTTCCCGCTCTTCGAAAATGCCTCTTGCAGAACCTCGTCGATTCGACGCGTCCCGTCAAGGACCAAATGGACGCCGCCAAGCTCCCCGCACAAGCGAGAAACGCGATCGAGCGCATCGGCACGATCGGAGGCGCGACGAGAACGCCCGCCAACACTAGACCAATCAACCAATACGCGACCACCATCCTCCGCATCAGAAACCTCAACCCAACCCATGCCTGGCAACTCCTCATAGCGATCAATCCTGACCTGGCACAAGACAAGCTGATGACGACGAGATAGACGACGAACCTCGTCCTCCCACTCTACACCAGCAAGAAAATCACTGACAACGACGACGCGAGACCCGCGACGCAACACAGCATTGGCGTCACGAAGCAAACCGCACAAATCTGTCTGAATTCCAGATACCTCGCAACCCAACAATTGACGAACCAAGCGATACCAATGACGATCGCCAAAACCAATCGGAACGTAAGACTCCCGAACATCGCTCCCCATCAGCAAGCCGATTCCATCGCCGCCATAGACGGCGCAACAGGACAACATCGCGCACGCCTCAACGCCCCGTTCCCAAATCCCTTTCAAACGATGCATCGAACCAGAACAATCGACACACAGCATCATGTCAAGCTTCGTGTCCTCGCGATACCGCTTGGCATAGGGACGCCCTTGGCTCAACGTCGTCGGCCAATGCAAATAACGTGCGTCATCGCCAATCTCGTACTCGCGCAACTCCTCGAACTCAAGCCCGAATCCGCGACGACGGCTGATATACAACCCGCCCAAGCCCCCATCGACTTCGCGACGTACACGAAGGCACAATTGACGAGCACGCTCCTTGATCGTCAATATCGATGCCGTGTCTGCCATTGTCATGCCTTTTGTGTGGTGGTAAGCACCTTGATAATAAAAGAATCGCCGCCAAATTGCGCTTTCGACATTCGGCGACGATTCGAAACCACATCGGTTTTTCAGTTTATCCTCAGAAGTGGAAGGACATTCTCAAGCCCGCCATCAGATTGATTCGGTCATTGCATCCCGGCGTGCGCTTGGTATCGTCGTGCTTCCAGTGCTCGCGGATATCGTGATCCAGCGCGAAGCCCGCCTGGGCGTAGGGACCGAAGCTAAACCAGCGAACCACGTAGTAATCCAGGGACATCGTCCAAACCAGTGCGTTCAACGCATTCTTCTTCACGTTGTTGTCCCACGCATTGTAGCTTGTGTTCGCCCAGAACAGCTCGAACTTGTTCGTCCAGCGAAGACGATCCGAGATCTTCGGGAACTTCTCAATGTGGGAGACGAAGACGGACGCCCAGAAGCGCTCGTTCTTGTAGTCCCAGGCAACCGTGAATCCGGGGCGAAGATCCAAGTAGCTCATCGGAAACGGCCCCGTGCTCAACGTCAGAGCAAGTTCGCGCTGGCTGTCATACAGGGAACGTGACGGATAGTCGTAGTAAATGAAATTCAGGTCAACGGTCAACGAGTTGATGTACGCGATCTCATTGAAGGTATATCCGTAACCAAACTCATAGCGAACTTCTTCCACGTCATTCTTGTCAACGCCCTTGTGCCTGGCGTCCATCGCAGCTTGTTGCTGGGCCTCGTAGCGTGTGCCTCGTGCGGGAACATCCTGCCGACCACGTGTCGCGCCCTGCTTGGCAGGCGCCTGGCCGCCAGCACCCACAGGGGCAGGAGACGCATAGCATTGACGTATCGTCTCATGTTCATTGGTAGCGATGAAATCGTCTGAGTAGTACTTATTGCCATCGATCAATAGAAAGTCGCCAGTATCATCATATCCTGCCTTCCATCCCGTTGTATCGAATGTCAAGCTATCATTTTGAGGATACATCAAATTCCAAGACTTTATGTTTACTACATCATACAGGACATTTTTTTGAAGAGGTTGAAAAGGTATGCCTGGAACCTCATAATTTCCACATCCAAACGTAACCTCGATATCCGCCAGAGCAACCAGCGAACCATCAGAGGTCCTGATCTTCCCCCCGGTAGGATCATGGGGATCCT
Organism: Lentisphaeria bacterium UBA1407; assembly: GCA_002305655.1. Lineage (GTDB taxonomy): Bacteria > Verrucomicrobiota > Lentisphaeria > Oligosphaerales > Oligosphaeraceae > UBA1407. The sequence goes on from DBPZ01000084.1 coordinate 24,166, forward strand.
GAAAGTCGCCAAAGGAAGCGTCGCGACGATCATAGCTCTTCGGATATTCCTGATGAAAATCCGTCATGTCCTGGGTTACCCAGAAGCCAAAACGGAAACCGCCTATGGAAAGCCCCAATCGCCCCAGCAAGTTGCTGTCACTATTGACAACCTTGCCTTTGTCAAGATACCGCTGCCTAAACTCGAAATCAACAGTGAATCCTGGCTCCCAAGTGCCCGGTTGCTTCTCGTCAGGCCAAATAATTTCAACGGGCTTCTCGGGAAGCAATTCCGGTTCCGGACTGACCTTCGGCGCTTCCTGGCAAAACGCCTGACAGACAAGAATGCAAAATGTACAAATCCACACTAACTTTTTCATGTAGTCTCCTTGCCTTTGTACTAAACCCACATTGAGAAATCCATATTTTTAAATTGAAAAAACAGTGCTTGCTCCATAGTACACGCTGAGATTGTTTATGCAAGCGGAAAAATCAAAAAAATCTTTCAATGGTTTTCGCTCGTCGTGTCAAGGTTTCACCTGTTGCCTTACTGCAGTTTTGATGGGTGCCGTTGCATCAAAATTGAACTCGCAAAGACTTCTGAACGCTCAAATCCAAGAGTCTCGCAAAAAGATTTTATGTTGCTCTTATGAGTATAAAGCAAGGATTGGCATTATAGTATGATACTGAATTCGCAATCAAAACCAACTTGCATTCCATAATGAATACCTGCGCGAAAATCAATCTGTTCCTGAAAGTCGTCGGAAAGCGACAGGATGGCTACCACGACTTGGAAAACATCTTCCTGCCCATCGTGGATTGGAACGACACCGTCATCGTCAGGAAGCAGGACAAGCCAGGAATCGAAATATACTGCGACCATCCTGACGTACCTAGGGACGGCTCAAACCTTTGCGCAAAGGCAACACGTGAATTCTGCCTCAAGGCAGGCATGCCTCCAGCCCATAGAATCCTGATCGAGAAACGGATCCCCATCGCCGCCGGTCTTGGCGGTGGCAGTTCAGACGCCGCTGCGACACTATTGCAACTCAACGCCATCCATGGGCATCCGCTAGACGTCTCGGCTTTGCACGGCATCGCCTCCGCCATCGGGGCGGACGTCCCATTCTTCCTGAATCCAAGACCGGCGCTGGGAACAGGCATCGGAACCGAACTCAAGCCACTCACGCTCACGGCAAAGCTCCATCTTGTCATCGCGGCGCCAGGCTTCCCAATCACCGCAAAATGGGCCTTCGAGCACTGCAAGATCCAGCACGCCGCCCCATCCCTTGAGGACATCGTCAAGCAAATGGAGTCAACAGACCCGGCAGCAATCGCAAAGCTCGCCCAAAATGACCTTGAACACGCCATCCTGGACAAATTCCCGTTGCTGGCATTGATCCGAGAAGCATTCCTCACCATGGGCGCCACCTGCGCACATGTCTCGGGAAGCGGTCCCACAATCTACGCAATCGTCCCACCCGAACTCCAGGAACGAATCAGCGCAGGCATACAAACGCAATTCCAATCGCTCACGACCCTGAGCGTCCATTCCTCAACCATAAACCCAACGACATGAACGAATCACTGCTCCTTGACAATATCCCCGGCGACCAGACCATCTTCGCATGGAACGGAATAGCCTTCAGAATCCCGAAATACTGGGAACTGGCTTCAAACCAACTTGTCAAGGGAGTCTCAAGAATCGTGCTCGAGGACGATACAGGACCACGGCTCGAGATCGACTGGACAAGGCCAAACTCAAAACAAGAGACAGAGACTTTCAGAAAACGAGTGATCGCATTCATCAAGGTCATCAACGACGCCGCTGCAGCCTCCGAGGAAATCAAGGACATCCCAAGGCAATGGACTGCACACCTCTACAAGATGGCGGACGGCACAGCCCTGGCGACAGCGTATGTCGTCCCGGAAAACCAAGGTGAGCCTTTTGCGTTCTTCAGAATACATTTCCCGAAGAACAGACGCGAAATCCCGGCAATCTGCCTCCAAAACATCGCCAGGTCTTTCCAGGAGTTCTACGACAAACCGGCGCCGTGGAGCTTCCTCGATGTCAATTTCACGCTGGACAACCGATTCAAGCTTGCCTCGACGTCACTCCTCGCCGGACAAAAACTCCTCGCTTTCGAATGGCGGCTTAGAAGACTTTTCATCTGGCACTTCTCAATGGCAGACTACATAACCAGAAACAACACCCCGGCAAAATGGTGCGCAGATTTCCTCAATCGATCAAAGCTGCTCCCAGCGCCAAAATGGATGCCAAAAGATGATACCTCTATCATATGGAACAGGAAAAAACTGTTCTGCCTAGGTCAATTCGAGGAAATCGGAAGGCTATGCTACAGGTACAAGGCAGGAATTAACGTGCAAAATGATAAAAACCTTATCAGGCTGATTGTTTTCAACTACAGGAAAAACAGCGACCTGGAACTCATAGACAACCTACTTTCACAACAGGACAACAAAAAATGATCTCCTTCAACTTCGAAAACCAAGTCGCCATCGTGACAGGTGGCTCAAGGGGAATCGGCGCCGCAACCGTCAAGGAATTGCTTAAGGCCAAGGCAAGCGTCGTCGCAATCTACTCCTCCAACGACCAGGCCGCAGAGGAATTCAGGCAATCCCTGGGACCACTCGCGGAAAAACTCACCCTCAAAAAGCTCAATGTCGCAAGCTATAATGACACGGAGGAATTCTTCAAGGATTTCGACCATCAATTCGATCGCCTCGACATACTCGTCAACTCCGCAGGAATCCGACAGGACGCCATCCTCCCGATGATGACCGAAGACGCATGGAACAACGTGCTCCAAGTCAACCTCTACGGAGCCTTCAACATGACCAAGATCGGAGTGCAGAGAATGCTCCCAAACAGATATGGACGAATCGTCAATGTCACCTCGCCTTCAGGACGAATCGGACTCGAAGGACAGGCAAACTACGCAGCTTCAAAGGCAGGACTCGTGGCCATGACAAAGTCCCTCGCAAAGGAAGTCGCCAGACGAAACATAACTGCAAATTGCATCTCGCCAGGCTTTATCGACACCGACTTCATCGCCAAGCTCCCACCCGAACAACTGGACCAATACAAGAAATCAGTCCCGCTAAAACGATTCGGGAAACCACAGGAAGTCGCCGAAGCAATCCTCTTCCTAGCCTCCAAGCAAGCAGCATACATCACAGGAACCGTGCTCGAAATATCAGGCGGACTGTCCTGAAAAACAACACGCTCACACCAAGAAAAAAAGGATCGCCTCCCAACTCGGCGGGAGACGATCCTTGATTTTTCAAATCTGCACTGTTGGATTATTGCGCGGGATTCGACATCAGCAACCGCAGGTCGTCATCAATCGCAAGAAGCAATTTCTGGCTCGATTCCTTGTCGCCCATCTTCCCGATGCGGATCTTGACCTTGATTCCGGAACCGTCCTTAAGTTCCTTCAAGGTGATTTCGACTTCGATTTGATTGACATCGTAGTACTTGTAGAAGCAGGCGTTGCCGCGGAAATCATGGACGCGCTTCACCAGACGAGCGCGCTTGCATGCATTTCTGACTGCCTTGTCCAGGAAAAACATCGTTGTCTCAATGTCAGCGCTGTACGTGCCAAACCGATACTTCTCGTTTTTGACATTCGCACTTATCGGCTGAAGTGTCGAGCAGGATACGCAGGACAACGCAACCACAACCAAAATCATCAAGGCAAAAAATCGCTTCATCGTTGACATGTTCATTTCCTTATAGGTTAACGATAATTTCCATTACTTTATAAAATAACCCTATAACAGTAATTCAATATCGGGAAAAAACAACATTTCACAAAGAAATTTTCACGCTGATCCCCGAAAATCAAGGACACTTTCACCGCCTCCACGCCCTCGAGCCATTTTTTGCCTTGGTTTTCTGTTGGTTTTTCTGGGAAAAAAGAACAGCAAAGCACCATTCCTTACCTTGAAAAACCCTCATGGCCGCTTAATGTTGTTACTAGTCAAGGCTAGCAAGTTTCCCTTTCCATTACAATTGTTGTTCTAATAGCTTCATCATCCCCAAACAAATCTAAGGGAGGTCAATTATGTCAGTATTGGCAATCAATGGCGGACAGCGCGCCATACCGGAAGGCGAATTCAAAGATTTGCCTTGGCCACCTGTTTCGGAGGAAACCGCGGAAAGCCTGAAGCAGTTGTATCTTTCCAGGGCGTGGTCTTTCAACAGCAAGGCGGAACAGGATTTCGAAAACGAATTCGCAGCATACAACGGAGCAAAATACGGCATCTTCATGATGAACGGAACCGTCACGCTCCAGGCGGCACTGATCGCAATGGGAGTCAAGCCGGGAGACGAAGTCCTAGTACCGGCACTCACATGGATCGCGACAATCATGGCGGTCCGCTACATCGGAGCAACCCCTGTATTCGTTGACATCGACAAGGATACCTTCGCCATCGATTGCCAAAAGGCGGAAGAAGCGATCACCCCGAAAACAAAGGCCATCATTCCCGTACACCTCTACGGATCAATGGCAGACCTGACGAAACTCACGGCTATCGCATCGAAATACAATCTCCAAATACTGGAAGATTGCGCACACATGCAAGGCGGCAAGTGGATGGGCAAGGGGGCAGGCGCCTGGGGAGACATCGGCTCTTACTCCTTCCAGCAATCAAAGACCCTCGCCGCAGGAGAAGCCGGAATCTGCATCACAAGCAATCCGGACCTGGCGGAAAAACTCTACAGGGTCAAGCACATCGGATATTCAAGGTATGACAAGCAAGGACAGGCGGGAACCCCACCGCCGCAAGGACTGGAATGCCATAACTTCAGGGGACTCGCCATGACGGCGAAAATCCTCTCGGACCAACTCAAGGGACTCGATGAACTCCTGGAACGATACGACCAATTCGCGAAAATCGTCGAGGAAGGAATCGCTGACATCCCGGGCGTCCGAGTCCAGGCACGGGGAAGATTGGCGTCAAGGCAAGGATACTATGCCTTCTGCTATGTATTCGATGGACCGGAATGGGACAACATCCCAACCGGCAAGATCCAAGCGGCACTCGCCGCGGAAGGAGCGCCGACAGGAAGGACATACGGTCCAGTCTACTCGCACATGCTCTTCAACCTCACGCCGGATCAATACGTCATGCCAAAGGGAGGATGCCCGGTCGCTGAGCACGTGCACGACAGGACATTCAACATGCTGCATTGGAAAATGTACGAGAAGAACAACGCGGAACTCCTACTCAAGGCAATCAGGAAAATCTCCGACAACAAGAAAGAACTCAAAGCATAAACAGGACATAGGATAATGAAAGTCTTCATCAGTTCCGACATCGAAGGTACAACAGGCATCGTCGCATGGAATGAAACGAATCTCAACTCCGACGTGGGCGACTACTTCAAAAAGCAAATGACACGGGAAGTCGCTGCCGCAGCGCAAGCAGCCTTCGATGCCGGAGCCGATGACGTCCTCGTCAAGGACGCCCATGACAGCGCACGAAACATCATCCCAACAGAACTCCCGCAACCGACGAGGTTGGTCAGGGGATGGTCGGGACACCCGTTCTGCATGATGTTCGGACTCGATTCATCCTTCGACGCCGTCGTCTTCACAGGATACCATTCCGCCGCAACAGTCCCGGGAAATCCACTTTCACATACCATGGACTCAGGCGTCGCCAACCTGACCATCAATGGAATCCAAGGAAGCGAATTCCTGATCAACGCATACACTGCAGCATACTGCAACGTCCCCATCGCATTCGTCAGTGGCGACGACGACCTCTGCCAATTCGCAAAAAAGCTGGTCCCCGCCATCCAAACCGTTTCAACAAACAAGGGAACAGGAAACGCAACCATCTCGATCCATCCTAAAACCGCCTGCGAACTGATCGGCCAACGAGTCATGCTCGCACTTCAAGGAAACCTCGACGACTGCAGGCTCGAACTCCCGAAAACCTTTGATATCGTCGCAAAATACAAGGAGCACCAACGAGCCTACAGAAGCGGCTTCTACCCAGGAGCCAAGCAAATCGACTCGACAACGATCCAATTCGTCACAGACGACTATTTCGAAGCCCTCAGGATGATGAGATTCCTCGTCTGAGAAAAACGATGAAAAAATCACACCCACACTGATTTTTGTGTGGGTGTGATATTTCAGGTCCTATCGATGATCTCCTGTTGGTATTCCGGACTCAGCGCCACATAGTATTCGCTGAAACCGAATTTCCTTACCATCAATGTCCGATACTTTTCCGGATTGATCCGTGCATCTTCCAGCTCTTCCCGTGTAACCAATGTAAATCCCACGTGCAATCCGCCTTGCGCAAAGAATCCACGCGCCAAATTCTTCAGTTCCTCGGGTCGAAGCCGTTGCGTAAACTTAATGTTCAGCCCTCCGCAAACGGTTCGTGCCAAGGGCAGCTTCGCGACGCTTTTCATCACGGCAGTGACACCCAAACGATCCCGCCCGTAGGTCGGCGACATGTTTTCGCTCAGGGGCATTCCCGCCTTTCGTCCATCGGGGGTGGCTCCGAGTCCGCGCCCGAACCGATGATGTTGGCTTAGCGAATACAACGATGCGACCATGATGTACCCTTCCTGCCGCCCCATTTTTTCCATCGCATCCAGCAGGCAAGTCGCCACCGCGACTGCCCATCGGTCCGCCTCGTCGTCATCATTTCCGTACTTGGGCACCTTGGTCAGGATCTCCTGCCTCAGCGCTTCATGCCCATCGAAGTCCGCTTCGACGATAGCCAGGAATTCCTTGTACGGGAATCGTTTTTCGCGGAAGACCAATTGGTCGATTGCGGTCAGGCTGTCTCCCATCGTCGCGATTCCCACGAAGATATGATGCTGCCACCGATACAAGTCGGCGCCGCCTTGTGAAATGTCCTTGCACGCTGCAACGCAACGCGCTACGGCAAGCGAATCCAGCGAGAAGCTCAATGCGTCGGTGAAGGTCCTGCTTGTCGCAACCGCAAACTCGCGCATCTTGTTTTCGGCGACCTTGCCGATTGCCGCCATGACGTCATCCATGCTCGATGGGGCTTCCAGCGTGTGCAAGCCCTCCATCATCCAGCGGACGCAATCGTTGAAATGGTCGATCCGATCCATCCGATTGTAGAGCTGTTGCGGCAAGTTCACCCGATTGCACGCCGTGAAATCAAACCCATCGGCCACCTCGGATGGAATGCCTGCCCGAACCAGGGCGCTGGTGATCACATCACTGTTGAAAATATTCGGAATCGTCGGCATCGCAGCGGCTCGGCCAACCAAGTTCCACGACGCATCGCTGTCGCCCTTGGACATCCGGAAATTCAGCGTGGGTTGCGTCAAGCCGCACAGGCGTTGCGCTTCAACAATCATTTCAGTCACAACATTGAACTTGTCGCCACGCAAGGTGACATATTGCTTCGTAGCCTGGCACGGCGTCGGCTTCGACTGGTAATCATCAGTCCCCGTGCCTGCCAATTCATTGGTCTTCAGGAAGAACATCGCCAATAGCTCAATCGCTTCATCCTTCGTCAAAAGATTGTCATGGAGGTCATTTACGTAATAGGGAAACAAGTACTCATCCAAACGACCCAAGGCAAAATCACGCGCACCGCAAATCCCGCTGGTCACAAACTGCCAAAACCACATCGATTGCAACGCCGAGAAAAAATCGTACGCAGAATAATACGGAACAATCCGCAAGGACGAGGAAGCAAAAATCTTGCCCGATGCCTTGGCAGCATCGGCAAATCGACCGGCAAAGCGGGCAACAGCATCGACGCAACGACGGGTACAAGTCGCAAAGTACGCCGCTTGTGAAGTCCCTAATTGCTCAGATGCCGAGGATGTCTCGACCACGAAATCCATAAGCCCCTTCGTCAAAATCCGAGGCCAGTCGTGGGTGATATGGCCATTGGACCACAATCCGCCGGGAACTCGACTAAACCCGAACGGATGCTCCCAACGCCCCTCGACAAACTTTCCTGCAAACGGATTTTCATCGTCGCAGGGACAGGACAACCCATCGCACAACAACTCGAACTCATGCACGTACCATTCGTGATGCGGCAGCGACATCGTCTCGCCTGAATGACGGTGCAACAACTCCTCGCGCTCAAGAAAGCACGCCTTCTGGTCGCCCCCGAGAATCGCTTCGCGCAAGCGGCCGATCGCATTGACATTTATGCGCCCAATGTTCTTTTCCATCACAAAACCCAGGGAGTTGATCCAACGCCAAAAACAATCTCGATCCCTCTGTCATTTCCACCAACAAAATGTAGCACCAATCCTGCCGATTGCTCCTGCCTAAAAATGATTTTTTCTGGCAAAATCGCTTGCATCCTCCGCTTTACAACGATAAGTTACCCGCGATTCGTCACCAAGCAAACGGAGCCTATAAATGCAAAACGAAAAAAACCTGATCTGGATCGACATGGAAATGACGGGACTCAATCCCGACCATGACAGAATCCTAGAGATAGCGACGATCATCACCGACGACCAGCTCGACATCATCGCCGAAGGACCAGTCGTCGCCGTCAGGCAACCGCAGGAAATCCTCGACCAAATGAGCGAGTGGTGCCAAACACACCATACCCAGTCCGGACTCCTCGACCGTTGCAAAGCAAACGGAACAACCGAAGCCGAAGCCGAAAAATTGACCCTGGACTTCATCCGCAAGTACGTCCCCGAAAAGACCTCCCCCATCTGCGGAAACTCAATCTGCCAGGACAGGCGATTCATCTTCAGGTACATGCCGAAACTGCACGACTACCTGCACTACAGAAACCTGGACGTCTCAACGATCAAAATCCTCGCCGACCTCTGGAAACCGCAAATCATGCCCGGATTCTCAAAAAAGGAAGCGCACCTCGCATTGGCGGACATCAAGGAATCGATCGAGGAACTCAGGTACTACCGAAAACACTTCTTCAATATCTAGAAGCACAGTTCGCCCACTCGGAACCCAAAGAATCAAACAGCGCTTCGACGCAGCCCAAGTACTCATCAAGCGTACGGCTCTTGACCACGGCTTTCCGCAAACGGCCCTTTGCATCAGGCAGGAAATAGTCCCAAACCGTCTTCAATTTCTGCAACGGTTGCTCGATTCCACCCAGGTTGGCCACCATGGCGCGATGGTACATCCGAAGCAATTCGATCCGTTTTCCGCCTTCGATCGCCACCCCTTCGCTCAATTCCACCCCCAACAATGGATTTCCAAGCAAGCCGCGACCAATCATGACCGCCGAAAATCGAGAGGCGTCATCCTTGGTCAACATATCGCCGTTGGCAATCATGTCATGCCTGATTTGACCTGCGAACGCCTCGTATGCAGCCCAATCCGCCTCGCCACCGAAACCTTGGCGACCCAACCGGGGATTCATCACAACCTGGCACAAACGAGTATCGTTCAACAACGGAATCAATGACTTCGATTCATCGACGCTGGACTGGCCAAGTCGCAACTTCACGGAATAGGACAAGTCGGGAAACGCCTCCACCACGCGCAAAACGTCGCGAACAGCATCGGCATTCCCCAATATCCCGCTCCCGTACCCGCCAGATACAACCTTCGGAAAAGGACAACCGAAATTCAAGTCCAAACGGCGAAACCCGTGAGACGAAACCAACTCCGAAATCCGGAACGCCTCATCGTAACTCCGAGTCAATGCCTGAGGAACGGAATCCAAGTCGCCATCGCTCAATTCAGCCAAGTCGCGACGCCGAAATTCGCCGCGCTCCAAACGAATAAACGGACGATAGTACTCAGCGCAACCGCCTATGACCTGACGATGCGCAAGACGCTGAAAACTCTCCGTGTACCCTTGCAAAGGGGCAAAGTAAACCCTCATTCCTCAAAAAAATTCTCTCGCTTGCCGCCACGAGACACACCCTTCTTCGGCTTGTCTTCGACGGCTGCCGCCGAACTGCTCTTTTCTTTTGCCTTTCGATGCCTCGCTATCGCCTTCGCCAACGGGCAACGAGACAACTTGACATCATAGTCACGGCGATATTCCTTCAAGATCGCACGGGCCTCTTCAGCCAACTCGCGACGCACATCGTGACGCTCACCCGCAAACCGATCTATGTATCTACGGTCGTAATTGGTCGTCTGATGCCTCATCCACGCAATCACCGCAGCTTCCGCACGCTGCTCAATCGGAATCGTCGATGTCCGAGCCACCGTCCCACTGCCAACAGGAGTCGAATGCTCAGCAACCAAAACCGCCAACTCCTCCGCCAAGTATTGCCAACGGGGAGCAAAATCCAGGAACTCGACCACGGCACGTTTAAATTCCTCCACGTAGTCGGCTTGCTTTTTGGCCCGATATTGCCGCCCCGCATCAAGCTTCTTTTGATAGGCCTTCGTCGAACGCTCCTCCTCAAGCGCCTGACGCTCGCTCGCAATCACATCCGCAGGCGCCCAGACCCCCATGGCCTGGGGATGGTTCCGGTAAAAACGTACCTGCACCCAATACTTGCCATGAGACTTCACGCGACGGGTCAGCCCACTGTCGCCACTTGGCAAAAAATCCCATCCCTTTGGGATCGGAACCTCCTTCTTGTCGCGAACAAGATACAGATATCCGGGGTTCCAGCTCAATTGCACAAAGATCTCTTCCATGTTATTTCCCCAGCCAATCTATCACAAGAGGACACAATGAGAAAAACCATGTCACGCCAAGAGCCGTCAAGACCATCAACACAGCCGCCGAGCCCATGTCCTTCGCACGCTTCGCCAATTCATGGTACTCGGGACTCGCCAAGTCAACAACAGCCTCAATCGCAGAATTCAACAACTCAACAGACAACAAAATAAGCCAAAGCCCATTTAAAAGCAAACGCTGAGTCAACTCAAAGGGAAGCAAGATCGACAGTGGGATCAGCACGATCCCCATCGCGACTTCCTGACGAAACGCAGCCTCGTTGCGAAGCGCATTCCGTATCCCGTTCAATGAATAGAGAAACGCACGCAGCACACGCTTGAAATCAGACCGCTTCGGTGGACGCGGGGACTTGCCCTCGCCCATCAATTCGCCTGTTACCTTGTGGTACGACAATCCCATCGCCTAATACTCCCTATCACTCGTCCAGCAACTCGCCAAATACACGCACAAACGATTCCATGTCTTCGCTCGTGCCAACAGTAATCCGCAAATAGTCGCTAACCCGAGGCAACTTGAAGTAGCGAACCAAATAACCACGAGCCTTCAAGCGATGAAACAAATCCTCGGCAGCCTTCGGAGGACGTGCAAAAATGAAATTCGACGCCGACGGCTCGATCTCGCAGCCCAACCGCTTCAACGACGCAATCGTCGCCTCGCGAGTCGCACGGATCCGCTTTGCATTCTCTCCCATGTATGCAACGTCACGCAACGCCGCAGTGCCCAACACCTGGGTCAGCATGTCGATGTTGTACGAATCCTTGACCTTGTTCATCTCGAAAATCAACTCCGGAGAAGCAACTGCATACCCCAAACGCAATCCCGCCAATGAAAAGCTCTTCGAAAGCGTGCGCGACACGACCACATTCTTGAACTCCTTGCACAACTCAAGGCACGATTCATCGGCAAAATCCACGTAGGCCTCGTCAATCCAAAGTACGCCCTTGAACTCGGATGCGATCTTGCGAAGCGTCGCCTTGTCCAGCAGGTTCCCGGTCGGGGCATTCGGATTTGCGACGATGAACAGCGGAGCATCGCCAGCCAGTTCCGCCGCATTTCCAGGCAATTGGAAGCTATCGTCCAACGCCACCGCACGATGGCCGGCACCTTGCAAATCCGCCAAGACAGGATACAAGGAATAGCTGGGCTCGGAATAAGCAAGGACGGCGCCCTGATCGACAAATGTCCTCATCGCAATCGTCAGCAAATCATCGGATCCATTGCCGCAAATGACCCAATCGGGTTCGAAACCATACACATCTCCCACCGCCTTGCGGACCATCAAGGCGCTTGGTTCGGGATACAGGCGCAGTCGTGTCCAGTCAAACTCCCGCAACGCGGCGCCAACCGCAGGAGACGGCGGATACGGATTCTCATTCGTGTTCAACTTGACGTACTTGCGATCCTGGGGCTGCTCCCCAGGTACGTATCCAGCTATCCTGCCAATGCATTCTCGTGCATAACTCATCGTCAATTAACTCCATTTGTATCGATATGTGCCGCATCTCAAGTCGCGACATTTTTAAAAAATTTTTTAAATATATAGCTTGTTTGACGCACTCGCAAGAAATCAGCCGTCGCAACGCCCCCTTAACGATAACCAACGAGACAAAGCCCCAAGCGCCCGACCCGTCCGACCTATCAGACTAGACCAGCGCCATCTTTAGCCGCTTGAGCGGCGACATCGCTTGAGTACGAGCACCCCGGGTGTCCGTACCTACCACCCAAGGTACCACCGACCACCCCGGGCGCCCCGAACGCCACCCCGGGTGCCCCAAACCACCCCGGGTGACCGTACCTAAAGCCGTCTTGTTCTGTGGTTGGGCAGATTTATCTGCCCTGCATGCCCCGTCCGCCCCCGCCCGTCCCAGTCCCAGAAACCAAAGCCCCACAAAACCCAACGTCAACGTCCCAAGTCCCAGGCACCAGTCGCATGGGTCCCATTTGTCTCATTCGTCCCATAGATCCCAGCCCCACCCCCAACATCCTCCAACTCCGAATCCAAGAGGCATGTCACATGCCGTTTGAGTACGAAACCGATGATTTTTCGAGCAAAACAAAAGCCCAATCATCCCTTCATTCGCCATAGCAAAAAAGCATCCCCATTTTAGTATTTAGCCACGCAAATCACTTGACTTTTCGTGTTTGCATACCATTTTGTTAATTTGTGCATTCTTCCCATGTTCCTGTGTTTTTCTCCCGATTCCTAGATACTCAAAGTTAATGAAAGATCGATATTTGCGCATTATGTTCTGGCTCGGCCAGCGTTGGCAGCGACACTCCGACTCCAGATTGTTCTTCCTGGTCATCGCCATCCTCATCGGCTTCGTGTCCGGGCTTGCCGCCATACTCCTCCACAAGCTTGTCGATTTCCTAGGACACGTATCCCAATGGAGCTGCGACCGTCTTGGCGATATCGCCGGCAACTTCGCCTGGTTTGCCTTTCCCTTTGCGGGTATTGCCATCTCGTTTTTGATCCAGAAAAAGCTCGGAGGACCTCGTTATGCCAAGAGTCTCGCCCCATTAATTCTTGCCCTGAGGAAGAAGCAGAGCAGGATTCCCGCCATCGAGACATTCAACCACATCTTGTCCAGCGCCTTCTCTGTTGGCCTCGGCGGCTCGGCTGGCTTGGAGGCTCCCAGCGTCTTGACGGGTGCCGCAATCGGCTCCAACATCGCCAGGTTTTTCAGGGTGAATCGGCGGCGGAGCCTTCTTATAGGATGCGGCGCGGCGGCAGGCATCTCCGCCATCTTCAACAGCCCCATTGGAGGAGTCTTGTTTGTTGTCGAAGTGCTCCTACCTGAATTTTCGGTTTCAGCCCTGGTTCCAATTCTTCTGTCCAGCGCCATTGCCTCGGTCACCTCCAGGATCGTCATCGGCAACCATCAGTTCTTCAGCAACCTAAGCACCCACTGGCTTCCGCAGGAAATCCCCAGCATCGTCCTGTGCGCCATCGTATGCGCACTCGTGGGGGTTTTCAGCATCAAATCGACTTACGCCATCGACTACCAGCTTGACAGTCGATTCCCCAAGCCAGTCCACCGTCTTTTTGTTGGCGGCTCCATCCTCTGCATATTGCTGGCGCTCTTCCCTGCGCTCAGGGGGTCGGGCTATAAAGTGATCGAACTGCTGATTGCCGATGATGCCCAGGGGCTTCTGAAAGCCAACTCGCGATGGGCTTGGCTCCCGCTGGGCGCCCTTCTCCCAATGGCCATCGCCGCCATCAGCATCTTCACCAAGTCATTCGCCTCAACGCTGACGATCGAATCAGGAGGCGACGGCGGCATGTTCGCACCATCGATGTTCATAGGAGCCTGCACAGGATATGCCTTCGCCAATGCCGCCAACATGACGGGACTAGTGCAGCTCCCCATCGCAAATCTCGTCATAATCGGAATGTGCGGAGTCTTCACTGCCGTCATGCGGGCACCGTTGACAGGCGTGATCCTAATCGCGGAAGTCACGGGAGGATACGTCATTCTAGTCCCCTTGATGATCGTCTCGACCATAGCCTGGTCATGCGCAAATTTCCTTGAACCGTACTCAATCTACACAAAAGCCCTCGCAGAACATCAAAACCTCGCCGACGACAACGTCAGAATTCAATAGGCACCACGATGTTCTCTCCAGGCGCCGGAGAAATTCCCTCGGCATAGCGCCAAGTCGGCACGGACGTAATGACTGCGGTTGCGATCTTGGAGCTGACCTTTCGTCCATCGGCCAGTTCCAGCAGAATCCTAAACCGCTGGATCTTGAAGCAATCGTTCATCGGATTGAGCCATTCGAAGCGGTTAACCATGTCAAGCTTGCCCAAGGCCTTTCGGTTCAGTTCAATCCGTTGCTCAGGAGACCATATGCGTTCAGGCTCGTTGCCGCCAGCAGGCTTCAAAAGGCCGAAATCAACTTGGTTCAGCCTGCCGTAACTGGGCATCGAAGAACTGCAGTTCACACCAATTCCCTGATAGCATAGCCAACCACGAACCGCACCACGCAACTGATCGCGACTCAAACCAGCAACATGGTCGTCAGGTATCTCAACATCAAAGGCCGCCGACAACCTGCTAATCCTACGAGTCAATTCCTCATCCCTGCCTTCGATAAACATTTCAGCCCAAACAGACCAATCCGCCTCCGAATTGTCGTCGGGGCCAACATCGCTAATCAGCTTCAGCACGATGTCCTTCCCAGCCCATGGACTCAGGTCGCCAACCAAAGGCTTCCACTCGAACTCCTTGACCAAAACCGAACCGATTTCAGTGGCCTTGCCATCGTCAATCACATTGGCCTTGAACAGGACGCCATCTCCCTTGATGCGACAATTCGCCTTGCCGACCATCGCCCTGAACTCGGTCGCCGGCCGCTTGGGCACCGCCACGGGGAACGTCATGAAAGCATACCCAACCCCGCCAATGTACGGAGGATGCACGAATATCGCCTGCTTGGCAACGGTTCCGCATACATGCTTCCCAATAGGACGAACGTTTGCACCAGTGCCGACCATCGATTGACGCTCGTCTTGATTCCGATAGCACATGCCCGTGCCGGAAGGCTGGGTCAAAGGCCCCAAATAAACCCGCTTCAAAAAATGCTCCTCAAGCACAAACCAATCGCGCTGAAGCATGTTGATCGAAGGACATTCCAAGACCAAGTCCAATCGACGGATCGCAACATCGCCTTTTAACTCGACATTGAACGACACACTTCCGCAACGGTCGCCATCAAGCTTCACAACCTTTTCCACCCCGTTGAAACTCGCCTTCAAGTCACCAGGCAAATCGCTCTTCCCCTGAAGAACAAATGTCACGCTTTCGTTGTCGCAACTGAAATCAACCACGGAGACAAGATTGACCACCGTGAAATCGATCCATTGCCCGTCGAAGCTCTTCCAGATCCTGTCTCCAGGCTTGGCATCCTGTGGGATCGCAACCTCGTAGGCTTTTCCATCGGCATCCGTAACGACCACCTTCTCGCCTGGGAACACGCAATCCCTGGGACTGCTCAGGTCTTGTTTTGGCGGCGTTTTGGCAGGTTCAAGCACGTAGCTAAAGGCATCCTTCACCGGCATGACGTAGGTCAATCCGCGGGCACGACGGATCTCGGCGGGCCCAAGGTCCTTCAAATCGAAATCCAAGGCTCGCGCCGATGAAGCCAGCACGGCAAATCCGCTTTCCACCTTGTCCACTGGAATCAGCTCGTGCTTCCCGTCTTCGGTCTTCCTTAGGATTGCGCAGCCGCTGGAAGCCGCCTTTTCCATCCTCTGGAACGCCTGTCCACGGCCATCGATGTAGATGTACGCCGGCGAGGCGCAGTAGTCAACCTTGGTCCCATTGCGGTCCCCCATGAAGACCTTGATGGCTCCATCCTCGGTCCACGCTTGAATTCCGTTGACGGGCAAGTCGATCTTGCGCCCGCCAACAGTCGTCCTCATTCGCTTGCCCACATTGCCATTGGTCGCCACATAGGTTCCGTTCTTGTACCGGGTCACGGGCTGGGACATCTGCAATGCGCCATTCATAAGCGCTTGATCCGTAGTCCACAATTTTCCGTCCTCGCCGGCATAGTGGATCATATCGACGCTGGAACGAAGGTAACGCCCCTGAATCTGCTGGAACAGGTAGTAGCTGCGCAAGGCACGCTGGAATTTGCCGCCGCGTCCCGCAAAGTACCCTTGGTGTCCCATCGCCATCGAGACCGAGAGGAAACGATCCACCGCGTCGTCATCGTCCTCCGGACAACCGTAGTCGCGCTCCGAAGTACCGTAGATCATCCTGTACTTGCCGACTCCGAACCCGCATTCCAAATCGTGGATTTTCCGCAATTCAAAGTCCACCAGCCAGGGATTGATCGCCAAGCGATACCCCAGGTCTTGCGCGTAGTTTCCATCCGTCAAGCCAGCATAGAGGTAATGGAATGCGCCTTCCGAATAGACGGGACCGTCAACGGAGGATTTTTGCTTCAGGAGGAGTTCGCCGAAGGCATAGAACGTCGCCGCGAAGGTTCCCGCTCCTGGCACTCGTTCATCGTAGTCGGTTCTCCACCAAGGTGCGACGCAGGTATGGACATCGCAGTAGATTGCATTGAAGTTGAATTTCTTCTGGATGATTGGCGTCAATTCATCGCAGTACTCGACGGCATACTGTGGTTTTGGCGCATAGCATCTGTACCATGCCCGTTGGAAATCCTTGTTTGTCGTACGCGCCACGATATCCTTTCGCCAGAATCCATTGACGGTTGCGAAGTCCGTGAAGTTATTATAGGGTCCGTACATATATCCCAGTTCGTCAATCATGTACCTCGCATAGTCCCGGAAGCCTTCGTCACCGCCCTTTTTCGGGGCACCTTGCGTGCGGAACGTAAAGCTTTCGCCCCCGTCACGCCATCCGACCTCATGATCCATCACCATCATCGAATGCAAGCCGTACCGCCACATCCTGCGCCAATACGCCTTGTCGCGGTTCCTGTCCTGATTTGCGCCGTGTTCCTTCCAGATCCTGTCCGCAATCTTCTCGCGATAGGGAGTCGGAGGATTCGGTATATTCGGCAAATGCTCCGCAAAGGACGGTCCGATCGTCACGAAAAAGCGTTCGTAGCAATCGTTTCGCAATCCGTTCGTCTTGGGATTGTACGTCGTCCCTCCATTGGCATAGCCAATCCCATCCAACACTTCGCAACGGCCAAAAAGCCCGCTGGCGTTGGACAAGTACCAACACGTATGACCTGAATACATTACGGGAGATTCAATGGTACCTGACAAGATCACGCCGGGACGACCTGGATGCAACGTGTAGTACGGAACCAATTGAGTACGAGGATTCGACAAGCCACGGATACCGCCATACACGACCTTGCCAATTTTCCCTCCAAGGGACTTCGTGTCCAAAACCAAGGTCTTGCCCTTGATCGACATCGTGTATTCGACCTCGGCGGACTCGCCATCCCAGCCCAGCTTCCAGCGTGTCACCACCTTGTCGCCAATCAATGTCGTACCAAGATGCTCTGCTGTTTCCTGCTCTCCGTCTGGCTGATCCGCCAGCCTGGCCCCACCATCCACCAACGGTTCAAGCTCCTTTCCATCCTTCCAGACCGCCGTGACGTCACTCCAGCGTCCCGATTTCGGCTCGTAGCGATACACCAGCCGCCCGTCCTTGCCTTCATAGGTCAACTCAAACGCCTTTCCGCTAGCCTTGACGGAGTTGACCGACCCTGCCGCCGCACTGTCCGGCAGGATCGTTTCGGGGCGCGTCGGGAACGGGAGTCTTCCCGGTCCACGGTTTGCTCCGCAGTCCTGCCCCGGGAACATATCGATTCCTCGCAATGGACGCGGCTTAAACGTCAGCGGTTCCCACGTTTCCTTGGATAGCGACAAGCTGTCGAAATACAGGTGACGATCATATGTATCTCGCCCGTTAGTCACCTTGAACCCCGTGAACCATACTTTTTTGCCTGCCATCATCCTTTGCTGCTCAGGGCTAGGCTTCACCAGCACATGAAACCACTCTGGCCAATTTCCGTTCGACAGGCTCAGCGAAAACTCCTCATCGCCAGCCTGGAACAATGCCGTTATATTGGCATGGAAGACCTTGTCCCTGACTCCCCAACCAGGGAAATTGCCGTAGATCCAGCACCCAAGCAAGTCGAAATCGTTCCTGACCTCAATCGGCTTCGGAGGACGAATGATGATCTCGGGCCACCCGCCCGTGCCGCGATAGGTCAACTTGCCGACATACTTTCCATACAGTTGCTGTTCCCGGCTCCGCGTGAACGTGGCAACGCTGTCCTGGACTTCAACCGTCCACTCTTCATCAGCCTCGAAATCGACGACTACCGGAAACTCGTCCTCAACTCGCCCAGCCCAATCCATCTCGTACGGACGCACACCAACCTTCTCGCCAAACAGCAAAAAACCGGCAAATATCAAAACAAGAAGCTTACGCATGGTTATCCCCTTAAAGAAAGTTTCAGCAACAATTCGAAATTTTGGATATAGTCTATAGTCCTTTCAGGATTTTTTCCAATAATCCTAAAAAAAGCAGTTGACGCCTTATGATTGTAGTGCCTTTACAAGGCACAGTCTTCGAGTGGTTTTCCCGCCCCAGGCTAAAAGCC
>DBPZ01000021.1 GCA_002305655.1 Lentisphaeria bacterium UBA1407
CGAATTAATTCAACTAAGTACTAGATGCTCTCCAATCGAGTTTGCTGCCCTTTCGTCAGGCGTATCAAAATGTTAGCATAATTCGTAACAATGTCAAACCGCGTTAATTTTTTCGTTCCAAGTAAAGTGAATATGTCCTAAGAAAATGCACCCGATTTTGTTGAAAATTTCCAAAAATCCACGATAGATTTCGAGTGCAAATAGGTCTTCAGCCCACCCACCTAACCATTGGGAGAACCTCTATACTTGAATTTGGTACGCTAAAGACATAGGGGTAGGGATGGCGCTTGCGCGCCACCCCTCCCTCCGAACCGGACGTGCGGATTTCCCGCATCCGGCTCTCCGGTCACCGGGTTGCCCCTCTCGGGGATTGGTACTCTTGCAAATCTACCTCGAATAGTGAGAGAAGTTTACTTGCACGAAAGAAGGACGCTGCCTCCTTTAACCCCGCTTGCCAAGGCTACCAACATGCGTTCCGACCAGGCACAAGGTTTGACTCCGGGGTGGGTGTGTTGCCCTCCGCAGTCTCTTCCAACTGTCTAGGAATGATTCCACTTTGATTGGATGTTCCATCCTTGCTCCTGATTTTCACACATCCGATTTCCTACCTCCCTTCGCTCCACCTCCGTTAAGAGGCTTCAAGACTACTATGGAGGCTCTGACTCCCTGCCCCGTCTCACGCCGGGTAGGGTCTCACAACTTAAGCTTACACACACTTCCGACCATACTCCCGCCAAGCACCTGATGCAGCATTGCCACAGTTTTCAGTACCTTTCCTTCACTTGGCAATCTCAACATGCTTCTTCCTGCTCTCCGGCAGGCTTTTACTCCACATGAATATGGGCTTCGCCTTAAACATGCAGGCTCGCCGCATACACCCGGCCGAATCGCGTTCGTCATCCTGGGGTCTGGTCTTTCCTTCACCGTTGCTCCCCACCCCGCCTCTCGGCGACGCAGTTACGGCTCCGTACTAACTCTGAAAGGTTTTGTTAGAGAGAAACTTTCAT
The DNA here is from genome assembly GCA_002305655.1 of Lentisphaeria bacterium UBA1407. Classification (GTDB taxonomy): domain Bacteria; phylum Verrucomicrobiota; class Lentisphaeria; order Oligosphaerales; family Oligosphaeraceae; genus UBA1407. The sequence goes on from DBPZ01000021.1 coordinate 1,008, forward strand.
CCTCCTATGTGTGTAGCCTCGCTGTCGCACATGTTGGTGGCACTTGCCACGCGGGATTCATTTGATGTTAAATGGCAACTTCAAGATACAAACGCAAGTGTTTCTCTGAATCGCTTAGCACTTTGACATGATGATTTGCCATCAAGCCATCAAGGCAGGGCATCTTCAAAGTCACCATAGGATTTCCGCTGCAAAGTTGCCGCAGAGCGTTGCATAGGGCGTATTGCAGACTTGCATTTTGCGATTGAGGAGTGCTTCGGCAATGCCTAGTTGTTCGGCATCCGAGGGGGCATTGTCAACTTGTAGCCTTGCCGCTCGCATTATACCCGCTAGGATTGAGGGGACGACATTGTCGGTTTCCCGTGAACGCTCATTCAGCTTCTGTTCGACATTTGAGTACGGATGTTCCACAAGCCTTGCTTCGATGCCTGCCAACTTGGCTTGTTTGATATCGCCCAGTGGATTGTCGCCGAAATGGATCCAGCTATCTGGGTTCAAGGCGTCTCGGACAACGTTGTACAGCCTTGCATTTCCCTTTAATTCGCCGTATTCGCATGAGACGAAGACTTGGATTTCAGGCGCAATCACTTCATTTTCGACCAGGATGCCCTTGAGGAAATTCAGCGAATGGTACATATCGGAAATGATACAGACCTGATGCCCCGCGTTCTGGATCTGGCGAATGATTCGCACCATGGCAGCGACCGGCTTGATGACATTGTATTCTAGGTTTTTCTCCAACTCCATCAGGGTTGAGACGGACGGCAACTCTCTTTCAAAGGGAATGGACGATTGGTAGATGTCTTCGAACCTGACTTTCTGCCAACCGCCCAATCTCCTGACCGCTTCGGCTTCGCTAGCCTTTCGCCACCGGACAAAATTGCTCCGGAGGTCGGGTTCATCGGGCCAAAAGTTCTGCGCCATCAAGTAAAAAACACGGTCTGGCAATCCGCAAGAGCGGACTACCAAAGTATCGAACATATCGAAGGAATACAGTTTCATATGCAAGCAAATTATGAATGTGAAAGTCCACATAGTATGCCCCCTTCTTTATGAATTTGCAAGCTAAAGAACACTGAATGCTAAATGACCCATCAGACCCCGTCCGACCCGTCAGACCCGTCAGACCCTGTCCGACTAGGGATGCGCCAACCCCAAAATCATTGGTGTTTATTCGTGTCCATTCGTGGTTTTCCTAAAACGGCTTGGAAATTGACCTTCTCTCAATCAAGGCTACCTTATTCATCGCCCTATTTTTATGGAACTCAACGTTATCAAGGAGGCATGCAATGACCGATTTCATCACCAACATTTTCCATTCGGAAGGGAATCCGAGAAATTCTGAAGGCTCGATGGTCCAGCTCCAGGATGGTCGCATCCTGTTCATCTACACCAGGTACAACTCCACCAGTTGGAGCGACGAGGCGCATGCGGATTTGGTCGCCATCACCTCAAGCGATGGCGGGAAGACTTGGTCAGATTGGAGGGTCGTCATCAAAAACCGGGCGCAAAATGTGATGAGCGTGTCGCTTTTGCGCCTGCAAAATGGCCGGATCGCCTTGGTTTTTCTTGAAAAATCCATCAAGGACAGGGGCTTGTTGGACAAGCAGCCCAATGATCCGGGAATCATCGACTGCCGTCCATACATTTCGTTCTCCGACGACGAGGGGCTTACCTGGACCAAGCCCGAGGACATGACGAAGTACCCGCCGATTTACATCGTCGGCAACAACGACCGTCTCATTCAACTGTCCACCGGGCGCCTGATTTACCCCATTGCGATCCACCACCTGACACCTTTCAAGCCCGGCAGCACCAGCCCCTACTCCAGCCATCAGCGCTCGGAAACCTATTTCCTCATCTCCGACGACCAGGGTCTCACTTGGCGCGAGTCCAAGCAGTGTTGCTATCCGCCCCAGGATTTGACCTCGGGTCTCAGGGAACCGGGCGTCGTCGAGCTTTCGGACGGTTCTGTAATGGCTTGGTTCCGCACGAATTCCGGCAGTCAATGGAAGGCTTTTTCGCATGACGGCGGCGACTCATGGTCGGCTGCCCAGCCTGCGCCAGAGTTTCTCTCGATGGAATCTCCGCTTTCCATCAAGCGGAATCCTTGGACCAAGGAGCTTGTCGCCGTCTGGTCGGATCTCAATCCCAAGCATGGAATCGTTCCCCAGGAAGGAAGTTGGAATCGCACGCCCCTGGTCATCGCAAGAAGCAGCGACGAAGCAAAGACCTGGACCAGACATCGCCTTCTGGAAAAAGAGCCGGATCACGGCTACTGCTACATCTCAATGCTCTTCGCAAGCAACGGTCTGATCCTTTCGTATTGCTGCGGAGGCGGCAAGGACTCCGCAGTCCTGCAAGACCTCAGAGTCAGACGCATCGAATAAACCGCTATTTCCCATCAAGGGCACGAAAAACAAAGCCACCTGCCCCATCGCGGCTGACGACTCCAAGGCCAGGAAATGGAAGATGCATCGACGCAATGGGACGACCATCCGCCGCAGCCAGTTCCAGGATGCGACGACGAGTCGCCGCCGCCTTTTCGGGATCGACGTCATAGGCCAGCGAAAAATCAGGTCGCTTGAGCTGGATTGCCCCTGCGTGGATGATATCTCCGACCACAAAGAATTCTTTTAGTTCGAACACCGTATGGCCTGGCGTGTGTCCAGATGCATCGCGTCCAACAACCCCAGAAGGCAACGCCTTGCCATACTCAAACAGCTCAAGACGAGCACCATATTGGTCTGCGATCGCTTTCATTTCGGGCTTTTCCTTCAGCCAATACTCCATCTCCGGCTTGGCAATGTAGATTTTCGCCTTCGGGAAAGCTGGCTTTCCGCCTTCAAGCAAACCGCCGATATGGTCGAAGTGCATGTGGGTGATGAAAACCTGCTTGACATCTGAAACATCAATGCCAGCTTTGGACAATCCCGAACGAAGTGCCAACGCATTTGTTCCTGTGTCGAATACCGATATATCATCGCCTCGACAAATCACAAACATGCTGATCGATGCTGGCGACGACCCGCCTGGCGAGAGCTTCTCAATCTCCTCCATCGGAGCCGTACGCGAAAACAATGAGTTTGGCATGTTGTTTGCTTTTTCCTGAACCGCAATCACACGCAAGTCGCCCAGCTCAAACGAACGAATGACTCCCTGTCCAAAACAAACACAAAAACAGCATAACAACGAGTAGATAACGATACGATTCATGGCCTAACCTCCTAGATTTTTTGTGATTCCATGGAACTTTTGAGACTTGACTACTATACCATTACACCATTACTTTTCGCAAATATTCTGGCGTTGCTTGGTTGCATTGGCTAAAAAACATAGTAAGTTTTTGACATCATCGAACTATATGAGTCTTTAATATCCTTAAACAAAAAACGAGTTCAACATGAAAATCCAATCATTATTCCTTCTCTTGTCGACTTGTCTCTTGTTTGCCGAAGTCAACCCTGGTGAAAACATTCTATTGAACGGTCGTTTGGAGGCTGACCAGGCAGATTTTCCGGTATTTTGGTCATCCACCCGCCCCGAGAATGTTGTCTACAACACCTCTGACGGCCCTGGCGGGTTGCCGACGATTCGCCTGAAGGGAGCGGATGGCGAGACTCGCCCCGAGACCAGTGTCAGGCAATTTTCCTTGAGGCTGGTTCCTGGAGAAACGTACAAGATGTCGGCTTGGGTCAAGACTACCGGTTTCAGCTGCAACCACTATGGAATCATCGTTCACAACACGGGCTGGTTTGAGGAAGGCGGCATCAGAAACGTCGCCAAGGATCAGGATTGGACTCGCATGGAAGCCCAATTCCAGGCGATGAAATCCTCGGACGGACACTACGGATGCGCCATATTCGCCGTCAATTACCAAGGTGAATTCCAAGTCGCCGACATTAAGTTGGAAGCGATCAGCCCAAAGGCTCTGGCTGAAACACCACGTTCAGCAACCTCACATGAAATCTCCATACCCAGGCTCGTCCCCTGGACGCCCCTGCTCAACAAAATCCCAAGCCATGACCCCAAATTGACATTCAGGTTTTTCGGTATCCTCAAGGACAACGACGGCAATATCTCCTCCAATTATGCAAACTACATCCTCCAATACACCATTGGCAATCAGCCGCCAGCACAAATTCCCTTGCAAAAAAACCTCAATACACTTGACCTCGCAAAGGTGCCATTGGGAGACGCAGACCTCAAGGTAGAAATCATCCACAAGCCAACAGGAACTGTTGAACTGCAAGAACAACACTGCATAACAATCCGCGAATTACCCCAGGAAATCCCGGCAAATCATAAAAAGCTCAACAATTTGGTCACGGAAATCCTAAACGAAAAAACACAAGCAACACAGAAATCATACGAATTCACAACAACAAGGGACGGATGGATCTTTGTCGCAATCAAGAATATCGACAAACCGACCGTCACGCTGGATGGAAAACTCACGATCATCAATCCAGATACACCAAGGTTTGAAACGTTCAGAAACCTCCTCGCGGGAAAACACACCATCGAAATCGATAATCCGACCGATGGAGGACAAGTCATCGTTCGACAAATCGCGGAAATCTTCAACTATTGCCCAGGAGCCAACAGCTTCGTCAAGGAAAACACACCTTACGACTGGGAATTCCAGAAAAAATACGCGCATCAGGCGGTCACAACGCAAAACGGCGGATCGATCCCGGAAATCCACAGAAAATGGTTCAAGGAAAGTGGCTACTACTGGCTTGCCAACCAAATGTCAACAAAACTTGTCGATGACGAAGACCTGACCAACAGACTCAACAACGCAAAGGCACTCAACGGAGATACCTACGATGGCGTCACTTGCGATGAACAATCATTCTCAAGCGTCGAAATGCTTGGCCGATACATCAAAGGACTAAAAGCCTACAAAAACCCGAAAGACAAGCTGATCTACTCGTGGTGCTACGGAAAACCTGTAACGCCAGGACTCGCCCACGACTACATCGCTTCTACAGTCAATTTCACCAAAGGCAAATCCAAACTCCTCTTCGAAATCTACTGCCGTACCAGGGAATCAGAACAAGTTGCACGGGACTACCTCGATACATACGCCGTCGACACAATCCAAAAACTCAAGGAATTCGCACCGGCGGCAATGCAAAACACAGGTATCATCTTCGGCAACTTCAACCAAATTCCAATCCTTTCCCTGCAACACCACCCTGCTGTTGACTACAAATACTACCTTGACATGCAGCTCAATCTAGTCGCCAACCATCCTGCCTTCGAAGGTCTTGGAACCACAGGCTACTGGGGAAGCTACTACGGGGACCATGAATTGCATCGCTGGTCGTTCATGCTGCTCAGGCACTATTGCGTCGAAGGAAACACAACGATGCTTTCGGATCAATATGGCTTATCCTACATACCAGGACATATCAGTAACGGCGACTTCGAGAAAACCCTTGATCCCTGGACGCCACAGGGCGATGTCAGGGCGGATTCCATAGCCCAGTACGCCCATGCAAGCCAAAACCGCTGGGGCGGCAACAACGGAGTCGGAGATACCTTCGCCGTATTTACGAAAACTCCCGAGACAACCAGCACGCTGACGCAAATCGCAAAGAATCTCATCCCTGGAAAAACCTATTGCTTCCAGTTCGTAACAGCGGACTACAACGACATCAAGGACAAGAAGCACAATCCTCGACAGTACGGAATCACCGTGGATCTTGGACCTAATGCAGAGATCATCCCGGAACTCTCATGGATTCACATTGACAGGCGTTCGAAAGGACGCTACGCACACAACGACGGCGTGGCTCGCACCAACCTCAACCACATCGTCTTCACCGCCAAAGCCCCTTCGACACCGATTACGTTCTCGAACGAAAAGTCATTGGACGGCGAACAGTTGGTACTCAACTACGTCATGCTCGTGCCGTTCATCAAGCCTTGAGCACATTCAATTCCATATTCCGAGCCAGATGTAGTCGATCCTGCAGGTGCCTGTGACTGGAGTTTTCCCGTCTGAGAAATTCAGCCGCATTTGCCTGATGGTTGATGTTTGCGGCAGGTTGACCCGATAGGTCGAATCGTCGAGATCGTGTGGCTTGACGTCAAACTCAACTGACGTCCAGCTTGTTCCATCATCGGTAATTTCCAGTCTCATCTGCTTTGAATTGGTCATGTTCTGGAACTTGATTGTCATTGCATTTGCCTTTACGTCCAGGTTGTCCGGCGAAAGGATTCTTGCATCTTTCGAGTCTTTGATTGCGATGACATAGTAGTCTCCGCAGACCAGATTGACTGGGTTTGCGAACGTGCTTTCGATCGGCCTTGCGGCCTTGAAGATTTCCTTGACGGTTCCCAGGTCGTGGTCGGTCCAGCCTTCCTTGTCCAGGTTTCTGGCGAAGGACCACGCCTTTGCGACGGTTGCTCCCTCGGGCAAGATATGGATGGCAGTCCTCGAAGAGCGCCAGAGTTGACCGTCATCCGCCTTCAGCATCAGTCGATAGTCGCCGATACTCGGGAAGGTAGCCGTCGTTGCCGCCTTGGTCGGCTCGTCGAAGGCAACGTTTCCAGGCCCTTCCAGTTGTTCCCATGCGCATGACAGTGTTGTCTTTGCGGGGCGTCCATCATCCTCGACCGTACCTGCCAACGCAACTTTCCGCTTTGTTGTCCAGATTTCGTCTCCGGCATTTGGCATCGGCGGATTATTGAATGGCATTGCCTTGTCCAATTGCTCGAAATCATCGAACTGGCGATTGTTCTGGAGCGTCCAGTCCTTGATGGTCGGCTTTGCGTTATTGACGAAAAACGAGACTCCCGGGTGCAGGACATATCCATTGTCTCGGATCAAGCCATTTGAGCACAGCACATTTCTGTCCGTACTATTTCCCCAGACAAAGATTTCCGAGGGACCGAGTTTTTTCGAATAGTTGTTTCCTGCGAATCTGCATTCTGCGATTTCGACATTTTTCGCTTGCGGCGAGATCAATCCCAGCACTTCGATGGCGGCTCCCGCATTGTTTTTGAACGTGCATTGGTGGATGAGATTTGCTTCCCCTCCGCATTCGAAATCGATGCCGCCTGCGTCTCCCGAACCAGAATCTCGCATGTCCGTGAAATGGCAATTTCGAATGATCAGGCTGTTGTTGTTGCCAAGCATGATGCCCATCGTGCCTGCGGAGGCATTCCATCCCGCCGCCTCGAAAATGCAATTGACCAGCATCGAATTATGGGCGTCAGACAAAACCGGGTGCGGCGAAGTGTTGTGCGCGAAGTTGTCATGGCAATATATCCTGTCCAGGTAGATTCTTTCTCCGCTTGCTCGCCAACCGACTGAGCACTGGTATGTCTCGCAATCCCGGATCGTGGCATCGCACGGACGGCTTCCTGTAATGGTAATTCCGCCTGATGAGCCGTGCGGAGCGCCCCTTTGGTCACGCCATTCGGGAATCCCATGGGAATTGAACCTGTAGATTCCCTCGATGTGATGAGCCAGGCAGTTCTCAATAAGCAATCCATGCCCGATCTTCCGAACATATTCCACGTTGAGTCCCTTGCCTGCGTTGCACACGATCAAATCCCGGATCACCAGGTACTCGGGGTTGGTGATGAGTGCGCAACGATCGTTGATATGGCGGTTGCGCCTGATGGTCGGACGCGCCCCGATGCCGTAGGCGGCAATCTCCGCATAGTTGTCAGGCTCGCCATTGGCGGAGAGGATCAGCTCCTGGTTGATGACGGAGCCTCGGCGAATCAGCAGCCTTTCGCCCGCCTGAAGGGTTTTCCCATTGATGTTGGTGAAGTCGCGCCATGCGGTATTGGGCGTCAATCCATCCCGTTGATTATCGCCTTCGATGCCATCGACATAGTAGGTTTTTGTCGCCTTGACCACGGGATTCCAGGCAACAGAAGATCGATCCAAATCCTTTTCTGGCGCAAAAGGAACGACCTTGTTGAATCGACCGATCCCACGCTCGCCGGAACGAATCTGAAAGAAAATACGTTCCGACTTCGCCTGGTCGGCACGAACCTTCCAGGACAAGGCGACGGGCTTATCGCCTGTCAAATCGCCGATGACCATGGTCTTCGGTTCGACGGTCGAGCCTCTCAGCGAGCTGGCAACCACAACGCAATCCTGCAAGGGACGGCCGTAATTCTTCAGTTCGCCGGTGATTGTCACTGTTTGCCCGGCACGGGGAAACAGGTCTTGGATGGACAACTCCTCAAGCATTGGCAAGGGATATTTCGGGTTCTCGATTGTCAGGTCGCGCAAGGTTCCTGGAAAGCTCCCGATGGTCAACCGCGAGGAAGTCGGTTCGCTAAAGCCTCGTTTCGCCTTGATTTCAGCCATCCCGTTCACCTGGATATGGCTGCTGTACCCATCCCAGGCTGCGACGATCCGATAGTCCTTGCCAATCTCGGCATCATGTTGAATGCTCACGGAGGGTTCCCAGGAACCCGCCAGGAAAATGTAGATCCTGAAATAGCCTCGTCCCTTGTAAAAGTCGTACCTGAGCAAGTATTCCCGATCTTTGGCCAAGATGGTATTTTCGCCTGTAGGCAATTGATCGAAGCGCACTGTGCATCCGATTCGCAATCCTGGCGCCAATTGCAGATCCGGCTCGTTATTGAGGTACGAGCGCGCCTTCAAGGCGTCGGTGTAGCTCATCTTGGCATCCTTGCCGTCTGCGTCCTGGAATTGCTTTCCAGCCAAGACATCGACAATGGTGCTGTCCCCGCCAAAGGCAAGATAATCAAGTTCCCCATCGAACGTCCCGATTTTCAATGGCGAGAAATTGACTATCGGAGCGCCTTTCTTGGTGACTTTTGACATCGCGCCATCGACCGACAGCCACACATGTTCGCCGTCCCAACCGCCCTCCACATCATGCCATTGACCGAACGAGAATGCCTTTGAAGACGAAACGCGTGGCTCTGGGCTGCCATCGAAATTGGTAAACAAACTTAGTTTTCCGCCTTCGTCTGGTGGATCGACCCTGAGGAAGAAGCCTCCTGTATCCCAATTGTAACCTTTGCTAAGGAGGGTTGAATTGCCCTGCCGATTAGGCCTATGGAGTTTGACCTTAAGCGCAAACTTGAACCCGGGCTTCATCCGATAGCTTGGATCCTCATTCAGCGAAAACGAATCGTCAGGCGTAACCCGAAGAGTATGCCGCCCCTCCGATTGGGCAAACTTGACCTCACGCAACGAATGAAAGGTGGAACGCCCTCCACGATCCTGAAGCGATCCGTCAAAATCCCACACCAATGGCCAATCAGTTTGACATTTGACAGATATGCCGCCAAGCAACAACAAAACAACAATCAAAGATTTTTTCATAAGCTCACCCAAGGTATCGAAAATTGTGAAAATAAGAAGTTAACCTCCCCTGCTTTCAAATGCCAATTTTCTCCAAGAATATACCATCAAACCCCGTCGCGCCCTCAAGTACGGGCACCCCGGGTGCTCCTACCTAGATTTCATCCGCTTCAAAATCGCTTGTCGGTGGTAAACGAAGTCTTTTTTTCGACTTGGCTTGACTAAACGACTATCATGGAGCAAACTATTTGCAAATTACAATGTTGCGCATCGCCTCAAATTGCACGGAATCATATTACAGGAGGAAAACTTATGGGGAATTTTCGCCGAATCCATAGTTTGCTTGTCTTGTTGTTAATCCTGGTTTTACAAGCATATGCCCGCCCAATCCAGTTTCATGCCAATGGTCGAAGCTGGACCGTTGACCTGAAAACCGGCGATCCGCTTCCACAAGGCGAAGCACTCAAAGATCCCAACCTCAACTTCGAAATCCCATTCGAAGCCTGGAAGGACAGGGACTTCAAAAATTCCTTCGAAGCCTGCGCCGATGGCATCGACGAATACTACGCCTCATATAAAAACGCCTTCGTCAACCGCTTCAATCGCCCTGGCAGCATTTACACTCCAAAGGGAACCGGACGCTACAAGCAGGATGATGAACTGGGACTCATCTACCTCAACCAGAACTCGAACCACGGCAACGAAAACGTCGCCCCCGCCATTGCAGATGGTGCCAACGCGCCTTTCCTCCTCAAGCCCGATACCTATTACATGGTTGAGGTCAGATACAAGGTCGAATGCCAAAAAGACATCGCCATCTCCTTCCAGGCGCGTGGTTCGAACTTGGATGGCATCGGTGTTCCAGGCGGCAAATCAAGGGGACTCTTCGCCACCAATCTCAAGGTCGATAATCAATGGCACAATATCGGCTTCTTCTTCAAGACCGACAAAACCGTCATTGATTCACCGATTCTTATTTTCCTCCTCTACACGCAAGAGCGCCAGACCATTGACGTCATCACGCACCTAGACGACCTTATCGTCGCTGAAGTAGAAAAGCCAGATCCAGCGCTCACAAAAAACAGCAACTTGGCAGCCAAAAACATCTTCCTGAACAACAACGGCGCAATTCAGCCACTCGCCGATGCCTACATCGCAAAACCATTGCCAAAACCAAAACCGATCGATGGCGCTGAATTCAAGGGTTGGTATGAAATCAAGCGCACTGATGATGGCAACGTCATTCGTACACCGCACGCGACAGTGCCAAGGGGCGACATCACGCTCTATGCGCTCTATGACGCTCATGTGGTCGATTTCCCGGACGGAGCACCCAAAAATCTCTCTCCCAACACGCCATTCATCATCCCGTCAAACGCCTTCTTGAGAACGGATTCCTATACTGTCGCACCGGGCAATGCCTACCATGTTCGACTCATGTACAAGGCGGAGGCGGCCAACCTTACTGTTTCGGCTGCCGGAACGACACTGTCACGTCAAGCTCTGAAGCCAGCTAAAGACGCCTGGGAAACTCTGGAGTTCAGCTTCGAGGCAAAAGCCTCCGGATCGCTTCAAATCGCCTCTGATGCTCCGCTGAAATTGAATCAACTGAACATTCGCCAGACGGCTCTACCCCGTCCGATTCCAAAGCCCAAGACCTTATCGATCGGCGGCGTTGCCATTGGTCCTGCGACCCGCATCGTCGCCCCCGAGTACAACTTCAGCTACATCGCCACGATGCAAATCGAAGCTCTCCAGGAAGCGATCAAGCTGCTTGCGGGCGCAATGGTACCTTTTGTTCGTGACGACGACAAGTCGGAATTCAATGCGGAAATCGTCGTTGGCAACACTCCTTTGAATACGATTTCGTCAAGCGACTTGCGTCATGACGAATTCAGGATTCGTTTTGAGGGTTCTCGTTGCCTTGTGAATGGCGGCAGCATTCACGCCCTTGCCACCGCGATCGCGGAGCTGTCGATCATCCTGGAAAATGCACCTGCCAACCACAACTTCACCGCCAAGGACAATCTGGATGGCGACTACAAGCAAGCCGTCAAAAAACACTCGGCAACGACCTTCTACAGACCCGTATTCCTGGAAAACTTCGATGGCAACAGCATCGATGACATCAACCAGAACGTCTGGACCATAGTTGGCGGAAGCAGGAGCAGTTCGCCAGGCTGGAACAATAAGACTTCATTCAGGAGCCCAAACAACATAACCATCCAAAACGGCATTATGAAAATGCAAGCGTCATTCGATGAAAAAGCATACTATGGAGGAATGATCATAACCCATGAAAAGATGAAATTCAAGTACGGATATCTGGAAGCAAGCGTCAGAATTCCACACGGAGGAGGACTTTGGACCGCGTTGTGGACGACATCCGACTCCACGTCCAGAAACTCAGGACAATTCACACAGGAGATCGATGTCAACGAAAGCTACGGAAATGCAGCCTGGGCAGAACCAACCTTGCACCTCTGGCCTACATCGGCGGGATATCAAACAGGTATGCAGCACCGCAGCCTTTGGGGACTTAAGGGAGGAGACAGAAAATTCTACTCGAAGGAAGGAACTACGCTCAATGACCAATTCCATACCTATGGACTGCTTTGGACCGAATACGAAATGACGTTCACATTTGATGGGAAACCGCACTTCACCTACAAGCCAGGAATGATCGAAGGACGGTATGATCTCGATATCGACGGAATGAACAACTACCAAAGCATCTTCTCCTCATTCGCGGTCGGATTCAAGAACAATCGCAACCAGCCAGACGAAACACAACCGTTCTGGCCCAAGTCGCCCAGTGAATTCTTTACGAAAGACCAGGGGATCTACCAGGTTGACTATATCCACATCTACCAGATTGACGGGCAGGACATCGTGTTTACGCCTCCCCAATAACCGTGCAAAATAACCAGGAGAATCAAGATGGAATCAGTCGTATTTTTTGTCGCTCATCCCGATGACGACACCTACAATGTCGGCGGCTTGCTTTTGAAAATGCGCGGCAAGTTCGATGTTCACATTGTGTGCTCCACTCGTGGCGAACGTGGTGTTCGGCACCAGACCCACGAGGAAACCCGGAACATGCGCATGAAGGAACATCAAGAAGCCCTTGCCATCACAGGCGGTACGATCCATTACCTCGATGTTCTGGACGGTGATTTGGTTGCGGACAACGAAGTGATCGGCAAGGCGCTGAAGCTTTTGCAGGAAATCAAGCCAAGGGCTGTATTCACTCATTGGCCCTCGGACTGGCATCCCGACCACTCCGCCACGGGCGAACTTGCACTCAAGGCATACAAACGCTGGGGCGTCCCTGCGGAATTCTATTATTTCGAGGCCTATATCGGTACTCAAACAACACGATTTATCCCTGACATTTACGTTGATATCGAGGATGTCATCGAAGAAAAGCTTGAAGCGGTCCGGAAGCACGTTTGCCAAAATGTCAATGACGGAATGGCTCAAACCATGCTTCGCGAAGATGCCTATCGTGGTCGAGAATGCGCTATCCGTTACGCCGAAGGATACAAAACAAGACTCCCATTGACAAACAAGACAAGATCAATCCTCTTCGAGGTATAAACTTAAAATAAGCCATTGATGCCATGACAACTTGAGGGACTGGATCCAGCCCTGCAAGGGCGCGACATACCCCTTGGCGGCCGAGAATCAAAAATCACCGGTTTCGTACTCAAAAACAATGTGACATGCCGCCTGAATAGCAAACCGAACAAAACAAAAATTCCTCTTGGATTGCGTGCTGGTCACATGGGGAGGCAACTGTCATTTTTCCTGATGAGGACGACACAAAATTCGCGTCGATTTTTTTCTCACTTTCGTACTCAAAAACCATGTGACATGCCTTTTTCTGGCGGGATTGGACCAAGCCCCGCAAGGGGCGCGATATATCAGCCCAGGGCAAGCACGCCGCAGGTGTGCGCCGCCCTGGGTTCGAGGTTCCCCCATCATCCGAAAGCCCTGTAAGGGCGCGACATACCCCTTGGTTGGCGAGAATCAAAAATCACCGGTTTCGTACCCAAAAACCATGTGACATACCTTTTTCTGGCGGGGTTGGGGGAATTTGGTTTTTGACGTGGAGTGATGGGCGAAAGATCTTTCGCCCCTACAGGCGCAAATAGGTATGGGGAAATGGCTTCCCAATCGATTGGAGTCATCAAGAATCATCCGGATTACCAAATGGGTTGTGAGTCCGGAAGATTGACGATGTTTGTCAA